>CACIGC010000007.1 GCA_902586095.1 uncultured Bacteroidota bacterium
AATAACATTTTTAATAAAAAGAACGTTATTTTTACCTTTGTAGTTATTGTAGTTTCTAGCTTTCAAAAATTAAAAAAAAAAGGTTATTTTTTTAATCGCATAAAGATACTAAACAAATTATAATTTGAGAAAAAAAACCAGAGATAATTTTTGTTCATTTTGATTAAGTTAAATAGACGTGTAATGCACAAAATAATGTATACAATTTTACTGTTAATCAGTACTTTAGCTTTTTGTCAAGAAAATGACGATGAAATAAGTAAAAGCGAAGTTTTTGAAAACCTAATGAATTTACATAAAATTGCTAGTAAAGAAAAGCATAATATTGATTACTATTCAATTCAAGTATATAATGGGAACTACAAAGATGCTGACTCTCTTTTCCAATACTCAAAAAAGCTTTTTAGTACAGATTCTATTTTCTTATTTTACGAAACTCCAAACTATAAAGTTCAAGTAGGAAAGTTTTGGGACAAATTGAAGGCACAAAAAAAACTTCGACAAATTCAAAAAAACTTTAAATCTGCTTTTATATTAAAACCAAAAGGAATTTAGTTTTTTATGGTTTTTTTAACTTTAAGTTCCGTGAAAAATTCTAGGGTATCTCCAATTTTAATATCATTGTAGTTTTTCAACTGTAATCCACAATCATATCCTTTTGAAACTTCTTTTACATCATCTTGAAACCTTTTTAAGGATGATAAGTTTGTCGTAACAACAACAATACCATCTCTGACTAATCTAACGTTGGATTTTTTTAATACTTTTCCACCAGTAACCATACATCCAGCAATGGTACCAATTTTTGATATCTTAAATGTTTCTCTTATTTCAGCATGACCAGTTACCTCTTCTTTTAGTACAGGAGACAACATTCCCTCAATGGCATCTTTGATATCATTAATTGCATCATATATAATGGAGTAATTTCTAATATCAACTTCTTCTTTTTCTGAAATTATTCTAGCATTACCAGTAGGTCTAACATTGAAACCAACAATGATCGCTTCAGATGCAGAGGCTAGTAAAACATCTGACTCAGTGATTGCACCAACTGCTTTGTGTACAATATTAATATGTATTTCATCAGAAGAAAGCTTTTGAAAAGAATCTGAGAGAGCTTCTACTGATCCGTCAACATCACCTTTCAGAATGATATTTAACTCCTTAAAATCTCCTATAGCTATTCTTCTTCCAATTTCATCCAAAGTCAACTGTTTTTGAGTTCGAACACTTTGTTCTCTGACTAGTTGGGTTCTTTTTGAAGCAATATTTTTAGCTTCTTTTTCATCACCAAAAACATTGAACTTATCACCTGCCTGGGGTGCTCCATCAAGTCCTAGTACAGATACAGGGGTTGATGGCAAAGCTTGCTTAATTTGATTGCCTCTTTCGTCATACATCGCTTTTACCTTTCCGCTATACTTACCTGCCAAAACATAATCTCCAATTTTTAAAGTTCCAGATTGGACAAGTAAGGTTGATATGTATCCCTTACCTTTATCTAATCTGGCTTCAATAACAGATCCTGAAGATAATTTATTTGGATTTGCTTTAAGTTCTAGTAGTTCTGCCTCTAACAGAATTTTTTCAAGTAGTTCGTCAATACCTAAACCCTTTAATGCCGAAATATCCTGACTCTGAATCTTCCCTCCCCAATCTTCAACTAATAAATTCATTCCGGAAAGTTTTTCTTTAATTTTTTCGGGGTTAGAGACATCTCTGTCTATTTTATTTATTGCAATGATTATTGGAACACCTGCAGCTTGAGCATGACTAATGGCTTCTTTTGTTTGTGGCTGAATATCATCATCAGCAGCAATTACTATAACAACGATATCTGTTAATTGAGTTCCCCTTGCACGCATTGCAGTAAAAGCCTCATGGCCAGGTGTGTCTAAAAATGTGATTTTTTTACCACTTTTTAAATTAACAATGTATGCTCCTATATGCTGTGTAATTCCTCCAGACTCACCCGCAACAACATTTTCCTTTCTAATATAATCTAAAAGTGAAGTCTTACCATGATCTACATGACCCATTATTGTTACAATTGGAGGTCTTATTTCTAGATTTTCAGGGTCATCCTCATCTTTTTCTTTGATTGCTTCTTCAATTTCAGCTGTCACAAAATCTACATCATAACCAAACTCGTCTGCAACAACTGTTAATGTTTCAGCATCTAGTCTTTGATTCATAGTAACCATTATGCCCAATGTCATACAAGTTGATATAATATCATTAGATGAAACATTCATCATTGTTGCAATTTCACCAACAGTGATGAATTCCGTAACCTTGATAGATTTTTTATCAGAGTTGACTTTCTCTAAATCATCTTCACTTCTTTTTTTATGAACATCTCTTTTCTCTTTTCTATATTTCGATGCTTTGGATTTGGAGGAAGATTGTAATTTCTCAAGTGTTTCTTTAATTTGTTTTTGGACAACATCATCTGATGGTGCTGTGACATCTCTTGGTTGCCTTTTGAGCTTATCTTTATTTTCAGAGCTTTGCTTGTTATTTGAAATAATATCTTTAGCAATTCTTCTTCTTTTTCTTTTTGATTTAACTAAATTATCATCAGTTTTTTTAATCTTATCAAGATCTATTTTTTCTCCTGTCTTTTTTAATCCTGATAATTTTTCAAACTTGGTTTGTATTTTAAAATCATCTTTTTGAACAATTTTTTTATTATCATTTTCAACTTCTGATGCTTGATCAGAAAGTGGTTTTTCCTTTTTTTTATTAAGGTTTATCTCACCGATTTTTTTAAATTTAGGTATTGAAGAACTGGAAGTTATGACTCGATTTTTTTCTTTTTCTAGTTGTTCTTTTTCAAATTTAATTCTAAGCTCCTCTTTTTCTTTTTTCTTTTCTTCACTAAGATCATGTGATTCAACCTTACTAGTTCTGTCTAAACTAAATTCATTTGAGAGAAGTAAATATTGATCATCAGAAATTTTTGATGTTGGCCTGGCATCTATATCATGACCTTTGTTTGATAAAAACTCCACAACACGTTCTAAAGAAATATTAAATTCTCTTATTACCTTATTTAATCTTATTCTGTTCTCAGCCACAATTATTTTTACTTATTATCCTCAAACTCATCACTTAAAATTTTTCTGACATCAATTATTGTTTCCTCTTCAAGGTCTGTTCTTTTTGCCAAATCTTCAATATCATGCTCTAATATACTTTTTGCTGTATCTAGTCCAACTTTTTTGAACTCGTCTATTATCCACGAATCAATTTCGTCTGAAAATTCAGTCAATTCAACATCTTCCTCAGAACCTTCTCTAAAAACATCAATTTCATATCCGGTCAGTTGTCCAGCTAACTTAATATTATAACCCCCTCTTCCAATAGCTTTAGATACTTGATCTGCATCTAGTATTACTTGAACAGTTTTATTTTCATCATCAATTTTAAGAGAAGTGATTTTAGCTGGACTCAAAGCTCTAGTAATATAAAGTTGTGTGTTATTTGTAAAGTTAACAACGTCAATATTTTCATTACCTAATTCTCTCACGATACCATGTATTCTAGATCCTTTCATACCCACGCAAGCTCCAACAGGATCAATTCTATCATCATAAGAGTCAACTGCAACTTTTGCTTTTTCACCAGGAACTCTAACGACTTTCTTGATTGTTATTAAACCATCAAAAACTTCAGGAATATCTTGCTCAAATAATTTTTCAAGAAATTTTGGAGATGTTCTTGACATTATTATTACTGGCTTTGTTCCTTTCAGCTCAACAACCTCTATTATGCCTCTAATTGTATCACCCTTTCTATAAAAATCAGAGGGGATCTGCCTATCTTTAGGCATTATAATTTCATTTCCATCATCGTCTAAGAGTATCACTACGTTATGTCTTATGTGATGAACTTCAGCAGAATAAATTTCACCCACCAAATCAACAAATTGTTTATAAACTATTCCATTATCATGCTCGTGAATTTTAGCAACAAGGTTTTGTCTTAGTGATAAGACAACTCTTCTTCCAAGATCAATTAACTTAACCTCCTCAGAAACATCTTCACCGACCTCAAAATCAGGTTCTATCTTTCTTGCTTCAGTCAGTGTTATCTGACTATTCTCATCTTCTAAATCTGAATCTTTAACTACGATTCTATTTCTCCATATTTCTAAATCTCCTTTATCAGGATTTATTATAATATCAAAATTTTCGTCATCGCCAAATTTTCTTTTTAACGTATTTCTAAAAACTTCCTCAAGAATTGACATTAGTGTAACCCTGTCAATTAGCTTCTCATCTTTAAACTCTGAAAAAGATTCGATTAGTGATAAATTATCCATATCAAATTATTTAAGTATATGTAATAAATAAGGGGACAATGTCCCCTCAAATTTTCAAACTGCTGTGCAAATATAAAAAATTAACAACAATAGTTGGCCTACTAGGGATCGAACCTAGACTCTTCTGGACCAAAACCAGACGTGTTGCCAGTTACACCATAGGCCAATTGGATGTCAAATTTAATAAAACTTAGTGCTTGGACAAACTAAATTTGTTTAATTCCAAATTAATTACTTATGCTTATTTTCGTGTTTTAAATGAAAAAAATGCAGTTCAATAAAATAAATAGAATACTGGGAATCATTGTTTGCCTTTTTTCATTTACGATTTTCACCATGACTGTTGAGCCAACGGCAAGTTATTGGGATTGTGCAGAATACATTTCAACATCCGCTAAATTACAAGTTGGTCATCCACCAGGAGCCCCTCTCTTTCAAATGCTCGGAGCAATTTTTTCAACCTTTGCTTTAGAACCTGACCAAATTGCATTTGCTGTAAATATGATGTCTGTATCATCAAGTGCATTAACAATTTTGTTCTTGTTTTGGTCTATTTCACATTTGGTAAAACAAATTGTTTCTAAAAATCAAAATATTTCATTGACCGAAAGTTTTAAAATATTTGGAAGTTCAACATTAGGTGCTTTAACTTTTACTTTCACAGATAGTTTTTGGTATAATGCCGTTGAAGCAGAAGTTTATGCAATGGCATCTTTAATATTGTCATTGCTTTTTTGGTTGGGATTAAAATGGACTGAAGATTTAGACAAAACTAGAGGAGATAAGTGGTTAATTTTAATATCTTTTGTAATTGGATTATCATTTGGTGTCCACTTTATGGGCCTTCTTGCAATACCTGCTGTGGGTTTACTTTATTATTTCAAAAAGTATGACTTTAATCTTAAGTCATTTTTACTGGCCAATATAATTTCAATTTCAATTTTACTTTTCATATTCAAACTGCTACTTCCTACAACACTTTCAATCTTTGGATATGTTGAGGTTTTTTTCGTAAATGAAATAGGGCTTCCTTTCAATTACGGAACTATTTTTTCGGCAATCCTATTGATACTTACAATTTATTATTTATTAAATAAAAGCTACAAGAAAAATAGGTATGCGCTAAATACCATTACACTTTGTATAACATTTATATTCATTGGTTTTTCATCGTGGTTAATGATCCCAATAAGATCAAATGCAAACACAGTCATTAATGAAAATGCCCCATCTGATGCAAGATCTCTTTTAGCATACTACAATCTAGAGCAATACCCAGACACTTACCTTTTTAGGGGGCCAATGTATTCTGATATTTATTCAGGTCAAGATGACGATGAGCCATACAAAGATGATAAGCCTAAGTATGAGCGTGATTACATAAAGAAAAAGTATGTGATTGTTAATGACTGGAAAAAAGGAAAGCTCAATAATAATAAAAAACATGTAGGTTTTTTCCCAAGAATGTGGAGTTCTGAAAACGCAGTGAATTACCTTGATTTTACTGGCTTTTTAGATTTCTCAATTAAGAATGAATACAGGGGTCAAGATCAACTAATTGAGATAATTAATCAATTTAAATCAAGCGTTGATTCAAATGATATTACATCGCAAGAATATCATGAATTTTTAAGTACTTATGGATCTTATCTTGATATTAATAAACCCTCTTTCATTGCCAACTTAAAATATTTTTTATTGTTTCAAGTGAACAAAATGTACGTTAGATACTTTTTGTGGAATTTTGCTGGACGTCAAAATGACATTCAATGGAGAGGAGGTACAGAAAACGGTAATTGGATTAGTGGAGTAGATTTCATTGACGAATATAGATTAGGTCCTCAAAAAAATTTACCAACAGATTTTAGTGAAAATAAAGCTAGAAATACATATTATTTTATCCCATTAATTTTGGGATTAATTGGCCTAATGTTTTTATATAAAAAAGATATCAAAAATTTTTGGCCATTAATTGTTTTGTTTCTTTTTACAGGACTTGCTCTTAAGTTTTACCTCAATGAAAGAATTTATGAGCCAAGAGAGCGTGATTATGCTTTAGTTGGTTCATTTTATACATTTTGTATTTTCATTGGCTATAGTTTTTTATCAATTTTTAATTTTATTGAAAAAAAAGTCGGTAGCCATACATCACTGGCCGTAACTTCAATTTTATGTTTGTCTTGTCCCGTAATATTGGCTACCAACAATTGGGATGACCATGACCGATCAAATAGATACACTGCTCAAAGTTTAGCGAAAGCATACTTGGATTCAATTGACAAGGATAAGCAAGCAATTATTTATACAATTGGAGACAATGACACATTTGCACTTTGGTATGCACAAGAAATAGAAAACTACAGGACAGATGTAAGGACTATCAATACGAGTCTGCTGGCAACTGACTGGTATATGGACCAAATGAAGAGAAAGGCCTACAAAAGCGACCCGGTTCTTTCAAATTTGGAGCACAGCCAATATGCATATGGAAATAGAGACTATATAAAATTTGAAGGCATAATAGATTCTACAAGATGGGATTTAAAAGATTTTATAAGTTGGATTAGTAGCGATAATGAAAGAACAAAGTACAAGTTTTTATTGAAACAGTATGGTTATGAGCAAGAAGAATTGAAAAATATTCCACTCTTTACGCAAAATATGGTTTACTACCCAACGAACAAAGTCAGATTTTATGTAAATAAAGAAAATGTTATTAATAGTGGAATAATTGAATCAGCTGATTATGATAAAATTGTTGATTACATTGATATTGATCTTCCAAAATCTGGTTTATACAAAAATCAAATTTTAATGTTAGATATCCTTTCTAAAAATGACTGGAAAAGACCAATTTATTTTACTGGTGGTAGTTACAAGGAGTCGGAATACATGTGGATGAAGAGCTATCTTCAGTTGGACGGGTTAGTTTACAAATTAGTCCCAATTGAAACGCCAATTGATGAGAATAATCCCTACCAGATGGGAAGAATTGAAGCTAACAGAATGTATGATATTGTAAAAAAATGGGGTTGGGGTAATAGTCAAAGCTCAACAATTTATCATGATCCTGAAACAAGAAAAAACAGTATATCATTCAGAAGTAACCTGCACAGGCTTTCTGAGTCTTTGATTGAAGTTGGTGAAGTTGAAAAAGCTGAAGAAATTTTGGATTTATCATTTGAAAAAATGCCTCTGCACTTTTTTGGTTACTACACACTAAGTGAACCTTATATTAATACATACTATTCCTTAAATAGATTTGATAAAGGTTATTCCTTGTACAAAGAAATTGAGAACAAATATTTTGAATATGTAGAATATTATTCTGCATCATACAACAATGAAAATTTTAAGATCAGTGAGAATGCTGAAAATATATTTACTTACACAGAAAGATTGAGAAGTCTTATTGAGAACCAAATTCAAAGTAAGCACAAGTTCATTGAAATTGAAAGCTCAATTGAAAGGTTTATTAGACTAACTACTGTATACAAAGACTTATATGGAAGTTATGACTACTACAACTATTTAACTAGCTTTCTTGAACCCATATACGAGCTAAATATGGATAAAGGAAGGACATTATACAATGATATTTCTTTGGAAATTCTTAACAGGCTAAATCTATTAAAATCATCAGAAAATACTACAAATAAAGAATATATTGAAAGACTTATGGATGATGAGATTTATAGCTTTAAAGATTTAATAGAAAATATTTCTGGTTTTGAAAATGAAAGTTTTTTAGCTCAAGAAATTAATAAATTAGATGAACTCTTTGATTAAGTTAATTAATGTATCAGCATCTTGTTCACCACTTTGTCTCCACATCATTTCACCTGATTTGTAAATCATAAGAGTTGGCAACCCCTTTATTCTCAATGCCTGGGCTAACTCATTGTTTTTATCAACATTAATCTTTACAACTTTTCCTTTATCACCAATAGCAGCTGCAACATCTCTCAAAACAGGGCGCATTGAGGATGATGTTTCATTCCATTCAGTATAAAAGTCCAAAAGTATTGGTAAATCAGAATTTATTAGTTCGCCAAATTTTGCCATCCTAAAATTTTACGGCTAAATTAACATTTTTTAAATATTAAGATAAAATTCTATTTTCTTAATCAATTTTTTAAAAAACCAAAATTTCTTTTAATACTTTGTAAATTAGTTTATATGTCAAAAAAAAAACTCTTTTTAATTGATGCTTATGCCCTAATCTTTCGAGCCTATTATGCATTCATAAAAAACCCTGTAGTCAATTCAAAGGGTTTTGAAACAAGTGCTATTTTAGGATTTTTTAATTCAATTTTTGACATAAAAAGAAGAGAAAAACCTGATTATTTATCTGTAGTTTTTGATAAGGGAGGCTCAGCAGACAGGTCAGCAATTTACAGCGAATACAAATCAAACAGATCTGCTACACCCGAAGTCATTTTAAACTCCGTTCCATACATATATAATATTTTAAATGGTCTAGGTATTACAACTTTAGATTTGGAGGGTTATGAAGCTGATGACATAATTGGAACCGTTGCAAAGAATGCAGAAAAAAATGGGTTTGAAGTCTACATGGTTACGCCTGACAAAGATTTTGCACAGCTAGTTACAGAAAATATTTTTCTATATAAACCAGCAAGATTCGGAAATAGTATTGAAATAATGGGTGTTGATGAGGTAAACAAAAAATTTGAAATTGATGCACCCGTTAAAGTAATAGATTACTTAGGTATGATGGGAGATTCGGTTGATAATATTCCTGGCATACCGGGTGTTGGAGATAAAACCGCAAAAAAATTTATTAAAGACTACGGATCAATTGAAGGTTTGTATGAAAATACACATGAGCTAAAGGGGAAATTAAAAGAAAAGGTTGAAGAAAATCACAATTTAGCAATGCTATCAAAAAAACTTGCCACAATCATAACGGATGTGCCAATAGCCTATGAGTTAGAAAACCTAAAAATTTCCAAACCATCAAGTGAACAAATCATATCAATTTTTGATGAATTGGAATTTAAAAGACTCAAGGAAAGTTATTTTAAATTATTCAGCGATAGTGATTTTAAAACCGAGGTTAAACAAGCTGATATAATTGATAAAAGTAAAAGTAATTTCATAACCCAAAAAATCAATGGTAAAACTGGGATTTTAATTCTAAAACAAAAAATTAAAGAATCAAAATTATTTGCTTTTGACATTAAGTTTTTTGATAGTGACATTTATTTGTGCTTGTGCTGGAGTACTGCATCAACATACTTTATCAAAGTAGAAAGAGGGGAATGTAAAGAACTGTTCGAATCATTTAAAGATATTTTTGAGAGTGATATAAAAAAGATAGTTTTTAATCACAAAGCAATTTCAAAAATCCTACATAATTATGATATTAAAATCAATAATTTTTTTGATATCAAAATTGGTTCATATTTAATATCTCCTGGTGCAAGAAATGATTTTAAGGCTATTTTAAGTTTAAATTCAAATATTGATATTAATGATGATGAATTAAATTTAGAAAATGTATACTATTATGAGGAACTATTTCTAAAGATCAACCAAGAACTTAAAGAAAAAAATCTTCTTACACTACAAAATGAAATTGAAAATCCATTATCTAGTGTTTTAATGAAAATGGAGTATCAAGGAATTAGTTTAGACTCTAATTTAATTAGTGAAATTAAAGAGATTTTTGAAAATGAAATTCAAAAACTTGAAACTGAAATCTTTAGAGTGAGTGGAGTTGAATTCAACATTGCATCCCCAAAACAACTTGGTGAAATTTTATTTGATAGACTTACTCTTGAATCAAATCCAAAAAAAACTAAAACTGGTCAATATTCGACATCTGAGGATACGCTCTCAAAACTTGCCAAAAAACATGAGATTGCTAAATTAATTCTTGAATGGAGGTCTTTGCAAAAGCTATTAACTACATATGTTTATAGTTTACCCAAACAAATTGACCCAAGTTCAAATAAAATTCATACTGAATTTAATCAAACTCTTACCACAACAGGAAGATTAAGTAGCGTTAATCCAAACCTACAGAATATTCCAATCAGAACTGAAAGGGGAAAACTAATTAGAAAATCTTTTATCCCCAGCGGAAAGGATTATACTCTGTTATGTGCAGACTATTCTCAGATTGAACTGAGAATTATTGCTTTTTTAAGTGGAGATTCCAATATGAAAAATGCATTCATTAATAATGAAGATATTCACACAAGTACAGCTGCTCGTGTTTTTAATATTGATATTAATCAAGTTAATGAAGAACAAAGAAGAAATGCCAAAATTGTAAACTTTGGCATAATATACGGTGTCTCAGCTTTTGGTTTGAGTAATCAAACGAATTTAACTAGGGGTGAATCAAAAGAAATAATTGATAATTATTTTAAATCTTACCCTAAGCTTAAAGAATACATGAGCAATCAAATATCCTTTGCAAGAGAAAAGGGCTATGTGGAAACAATCTTGAAAAGAAAAAGATACTTGCCAGAGATAAACTCAAGGAATGCAATGATAAGATCATCAGCTGAAAGAAATGCAATCAATACACCTGTGCAAGGAAGTGCTGCTGACATAATTAAATTAGCCATGATTAAAATTGATAGTGAATTAGAAAAAAAATCTTTAAAATCAAAATTACTTCTTCAAGTTCATGATGAACTCGTTTTTGATGTGCATTTAGCAGAATTAGATATTGTAAAAGAAATTGTTTCTAGTAATATGGAAAACTCCATTGAAATTGATATTCCGCTGAAAGTGGATATTGGGCATGGTGATAATTGGTTAGTGGCTCATTGAGAATACATATTTATATTTATTTAAATCATTTGCTGTTTTGATTAAAAATTGTAGTTTTGTCGCCCAAATTAAATGTTTTGAGTTCAAAAATTTTTAAAACTAAGTCATTAAAAAAAGAGGATGCAAATAAGGAGTGGCTTTTAGTTGATGCAACAAATGAAACTTTAGGGAGATTTTCTTCAAAAGTAGCCAAAATACTCAGGGGAAAACATAAACCTTCCTTCACTCCACATGTTGATTGTGGCGACTATGTTGTTGTGATTAATGCAGAAAAAATTAAATTAACTGGTAAAAAATTTGAAAATAAGGAGTACGTTTCACACTCTGGGTACCCTGGTGGTCAGAAGATAAAAACAGCGAAACAAATTTTTGATAAAAACCCATCAAATCTAGTTGAAAAGGCAATAAAAGGTATGCTTCCAAAAACTAAGCTTGGGTCTTCCATTTTTTCAAATTTAAAAGTTTACACAGGTGAAATACACAAGCATGAAGCTCAAAACCCAAAATTAATTAATATAAAAGAATACTAAATATTGGAAACAATTCATACAATAGGAAGAAGGAAGACATCAGTAGCTAGAGTTTATTTATCAAGTGGAAAAGATATTTTTACGGTCAATAGTAAAGATTTTAAAGAATATTTCCCAACAACATCTCTACAGTATAAAATTTTACAACCCTTCAAATTGACTGACAATTTGGGGAAATATAATATTTCTGTTAATGTCTATGGAGGTGGTATAACTGGCCAGGTAGAAGCAATTAGACTTGGTATATGCAGAGCATTATCTAAAATATCAGACGATAATAAAAGTATTTTGAAAGGTGAAGGATTGCTTACGCGTGATCCAAGAATGGTTGAGAGAAAAAAGTTTGGCCAGAAAAAGGCAAGAAAAAAATTCCAATTTTCCAAAAGATAAAATGTTATTTTACTCTAAAGGAAATTTGAGTTTTTACGCAGTCAAATTTCGATTATCGAAATTTAGTTTAGCATCTAAACAGTTTTAAACTGTTGCTAATTAAAGAAAGTAAACTAAATATATTATGACAATATGGAAATAAAAGAATTAGTAAAAGCAGGAGTTCACTTCGGACATCTCACAAGAAAATGGAATCCGAATATGTCTCCATACATATATTCCGAAAAAAACGGAATTCACATCATAAATCTTTACAAGACGCTTCAAAAACTAGAAGAATCCTGTTCGGCACTTGAAAAAATTGCATCATCTGGACGAAAAATTTTATTCGTTGCAACTAAAAAACAAGCTAAAGATATTGTTTCTAAATGTGCAGAGGAAGTTAAAATGCCCTACATAACTGAACGCTGGCCTGGTGGTATGTTGACCAATTTTGTAACGATTCGTAAGGCCATAAAAAAAATGTCGGCAATTGACAGGACAAAACAAGATGGGACTTTTGAATCACTATCTAAGAAAGAAAAACTCAGTGTTGATAGAACCAGGGCAAAATTGGAAAAAAACCTTGGCTCTGTTAGTTCTATGACTAGACTTCCGGGAGCTATATTTGTTGTTGATATTAGAAGAGAACATATTGCAGTTAGGGAAGCACTTAAGCTAAATATTCCCATTTTTGCTATGGTTGACACAAATGCAGACCCAAGATTGGTTGATTTTGGAATTCCAGCTAATGATGATGCATCCAAATCAATAGAAATAATTTTAAATAAAATTACCAGTTCAATTAAAAATGGTCTTGAACTTAGAAATAAAGAAAAACAAGAAGAAGAAGCTAAGTCTGAAAAGGAGGATACTACAGAAAAAAAATAAACTATGGGTAATATAACTGCTACTGAAGTTAATAAATTGAGAAAAGCAACAGGCGCTGGAATAATGGATTGTAAAAATGCATTAGTAGAATCCAATGGTGATTTTGATCTTGCAATTGAAAACCTTAGAAAAAAAGGTCAAAAAGTTGCTGCAAAAAGAGCTGACAGAGAATCCAGTGAAGGCGCAGTAATAGCAACAGTAAACATTACAAATGATTGTGGTGTAATTATCTCTCTAAATTGTGAAACTGATTTCGTAGGTAAAAATGAATCTTTTATAAATCTTGCTAGAGAAATTTCAGAAATTGCTTTAGGGTGTGATACAATAGATCAACTTTTTAATTCAAATTATGATAATAAAATGTCTGTTAATGAAAAATTAACTGAGCAAACAGGTGTAATTGGTGAAAAAATTGAAATTGGTAGTTTTGTGAAAATTAAATCAAATTTTGTTGGATCATATATCCATGCTGGTAATAAAATAGCCACGCTTGTAGGTTTGTCAGAGAGTTTTGAAGGATGTGGTGAGGTTGCAAAAAATATTGCCATGCAAGCCGCTGCTATGAATCCAATCGCCCTTGATGAAGACGGAGTATCAAAAGAATTAATTGAAAAAGAAATTGAGATAGCCAAGGAACAACTTAAGTCGGAAGGTAAACCTGATAATATGCTTGAAAATATTGCGAAAGGTAAACTTAAAAAGTTTTTCAAAGAGAATACCTTAATTAATCAGGCTTACATCAAAGACACCAAAATTAGCGTTATAAACTACCTACATTCTGTAAATCAAAATTGCTCAATTTCTGATTTTAAAAGGATATCATTAGTCTAAACTCATTCTCAAGATTCTAAATTATTTAATTTATTATCTATCCCTATATTTACATAAATATTCATGGTTTATAATAGAATCTTACTAAAACTTAGTGGAGAAGCTCTTCTTGGTGGCAGAACTCACGGGATTGATCCAAAAACTATTAATAGATATAGTAAGGAAATTAAATCAATAGTAGATTTAGGAGTTGAGGTTTCAATTGTAATTGGAGGGGGTAATATTTTTAGGGGCTTGTCAGGCGCAAACAATGGAATCGATCGTGTTCAAGGCGATTATATGGGCATGTTAGCCACTGTAATTAATGGTCTTGCCCTACAGAGCAGTCTTGAGAAAATTGGATTACAAACTAGACTTCAAACTGCAATAAATATGGAAGCTATTGCTGAACCATACATAAAAAGGAAAGCGGTTCGACATTTGGAGAAAAAAAGAATAGTAATTTTTGGCGCAGGTACCGGAAATCCTTTTTTTACTACGGATTCTGCTGCCGTTCTTAGAGCTATTGAAATTGAGGCTGATGTAATTATAAAAGGAACTAGGGTTGATGGAATTTATGATTGTGACCCTGAAAAAAATAAGAAAGCAAAAAAATTTCATGAGCTTAAATATGATGATGCAATATCAAAAAATCTCAAAATAATGGATTCCACTGCATTTACTCTTAGCAAGGAAAATAAATTACCAATAATTGTTTTTGATATTAACAAAACTGGTAACTTAAAGAAAATAATACAAGGTAAAATTATAGGCACAAAAGTAAACTGAAATGGAAGAATTAGATTTTATCATAGAAACCACAAAGGAATTAATGGATGAGTCTGTAAAGTATTTGGAAAAGGAGCTCCTTAATATCAGAGCTGGTAAGGCAAACCCTAATATGCTTTCAAGCATAAAAGTAGAATACTATGGTGTACTCACACCTTTAAATCAAATCTCAAATATAAATACCCCAGACTCTCAAACAATTTCAATTCAGCCATGGGAAAAAGATAAACTTCAAGACATTGAAAAAGCTATAATTGATAGTAATTTGGGATTTAACCCCATGAATAATGGTGAATCAATCTTAATTAACATTCCGCCTCTAACTCAGGAAAGGAGAATAGAGTTGGTTAAACTAGCAAAAAGTGAAGCTGAAAATGCAAAGGTAAGTGTACGAAATTCAAGAAAAGATGCTAATAATGAAATACGTAAATCAGAATTTTCAGAGGACATTCGATCAAACTATGAATTAGATATTCAAGAGATTACAGATAAGTATGTAAAAAAAATTGATTCAATTTTTTCATCAAAAGAAGCAGAAATTTTAAAAGTATAAAATGTCAAAGCCTGTTTCAATAAAAGATTTAGAGGACGGTAAACTTAAAAATAAACCTGTACATATATTTGGTTGGGTAAAAACATTTAGATCCAATAGATTTATTTCGTTAAATGACGGTTCAACAATCAATGATATCCAATGCGTAGTTGATTTAAATAATATTGAAATAGATACAAATCGAATTACTACTGGGGCATCAATAGAAGTTTATGGACAGCTAGTTGAAAGCTTGGGAAAAGGGCAAAAGTTTGAAATCTTAATTGATAAACTACATGTGTTGGGATCATCAAATCCCGATAACTATCCGATTCAACCAAAAAAACACTCTTTTGAATTTCTCAGAGAGAATGCTCATTTAAGAATTCGAACAAAGACAATTAGTTCTGTCATGAGGGTTAGATCTGAAATCTCTTATGCTATACATAAATTTTTTAATGAGAGTGGATTTTTTTATATACATACTCCAATCATAACTGGATCTGACGCAGAAGGTGCTGGTGAGATGTTTAGCATAAGTTCTCTGGACAAGACTAAAATTCCATTGAACACTGATGGCTCAATAGATTTTTCTAAAGATTTTTTTGGTAAAGAAACTCACCTAACTGTTTCTGGTCAATTGGAGGCTGAGGCACTGGCTTTGGGCTTAAGTAAAGTTTATACTTTTGGGCCTACTTTTAGAGCCGAAAATTCAAATACGTCAAGACACCTTGCTGAATTCTGGATGATTGAACCTGAAATGGCTTTTTGCGATCTTACAGAAAATATTAATCTTGCAGAAAAGTTCATTAAATATATAATAAAATACACTTACGATAAGTGTAAATATGATATTGAATTTCTCAATGAAAGATTAATAAAGGAGGAAATGAGTCTGCCTAAAGATAAAAGAAGTGAATTATCGCTGAAAGAAAAAATAGAATTTGTTATTAATAATGATTTCGTAAAATTAAGCTATAGTGAGGCATTTGAAATTCTCAAAAATTGTAAGCCCAATAAAAAGAATAAGTTTACTTACAAAATAGAGAATTGGGGCTGTGATTTACAAAGTGAACATGAAAGGTTTTTAGTTGAAAAGCATTTCAAATGTCCAGTAGTAGTTTTTGATTACCCCGCAAAAATCAAAGCTTTTTACATGAGGCTTAACGAGGACGGTAAAACTGTTAGAGCAATGGATATTTTATTTCCTGGAATTGGTGAAATAGTTGGGGGATCACAAAGGGAAGAAAGATTAGATGTTCTTGAAAAGAGAATTCAAGAATTAAATATCAATGATGAGGAATTGTGGTGGTATTTAGACCTAAGAAAATACGGTTCAGTAAAACACAGTGGTTTTGGTCTGGGGCTTGAAAGATTGATTCTTTTTATTACAGGAATGAATAACATTAGAGATGTAATTCCATTTCCTAGAACACCTAAGAACGCTGATTTCTAAATTTTAATCCATATTTTGTAATTTTGATTACAATGCTTAATCAAAAACTACAATTAAAACTTTCTCAGAAACTATCTCCTCAGCAAATTCAATTGATGAAATTAATTCAATTGTCTACTCAAGAGTTTGAACAAAGACTTTCTAGAGAAATAGAAGAAAATCCTGCTTTGGATACTTCACGAGATGAAATTGAAGAAAATCCTGATTTTGAAAATGATTCTACAACATCAGAGGAATCTGACTATGATGAAATTGATGTAAATGACTATTTGTCTGATGATGACACCCCTGATTATAAACTAAAAACAAATAACTATAGCGAAGACAATGAAAAAGACATTCCTTTTACATCAGGTGAATCCTTCAACGAATATTTAAAAACACAATTACACTCTTTCTCATTAAAAGGTGAAGATTTAATTGTAGCTGAATTTATAATTGGGAGTTTGGATTCATTTGGTTATTTAAGAAGAGAAATTATTGACATTTCAGATGATTTAATTTTTTCCCTAGGAATCAACTATTCAGAAAAACAAATACAAAAAATACTAGACAAAATTTATCTATTAGATCCTGCTGGAGTTGGTGCCAAAAACCTTCAGCAATGTCTAGAATTGCAGTTAATTCGAAAACCAAAAAATCAAATTGTTGATTTAGCTCTTAGGATAATTCAAAACCATTTTGATCAGTTTTCAAAAAAACACTTTGAAAAAATTAAAATAAAGTTAAATATCAATGATGATGTTTTAAAAAAATGTGTGAGAGAAATTGAGAAGCTTAATCCAAGACCTGGAGGATCCTATAATGAAAATAATAAAGTAAATTCATCAATTGTCCCTGATTTTACAATTAAAATAATTGATGGTGAGTTGAAGTTAGAACTTAACTCTAGAAATGCACCTGAATTATTTGTCTCAAACGAATATAAAAATATGTTAGCAGGGTATAGCGAGAGTAAAACGAAAAATCAAAATCAAAAAGATGCAGTGATTTTTATAAAACAGAAATTAGATTCTGCAAAATGGTTTATTGATGCAATAAAACAAAGAAATCAAACTTTAATCTACACCATGACTGCAATATTGAATTTTCAAAAAAAATATTTTTTAACTGGTGATGAAAGTAAAATTAAACCCATGATTTTAAAAGATATTGCCGAAGAAATAAACATGGATATATCTACTATTTCACGAGTAGCAAATTCAAAATACGTTGATACCCCGTATGGGATTAAGCTTATTAAATCTTTTTTTTCCGAGGGAATAAAAAATTCCAAAGGTGAAGAGATTTCAACTATAGAAGTGAAAAAATCTTTGGAAGGAATTATAATTAATGAAAATAAAAAATCCCCTTATACTGATGACCAACTAACAAAATTATTAAATACAAAAGGATATCCAATTGCAAGAAGAACTGTTGCGAAATATAGAGAAATGATTGGTGCCCCTGTTGCTAGGTTAAGGAAGAAGCTTTAATGGCTGCTTTATCAATTATAATAGTAAACTATAAATCATGGATTGTATTAGAAAAATGTCTTGAAAGTATCATTTCACAAAACAATAGTGACGTAGAGGTTATAATCATTGATAATGATTCCGGTGATAAAGAATTAAATAAATTCAAGAAAAAGTATACCAAATTTACTTGGATTAGCAATACTAAAAATTTTGGGTTTTCCAGAGCTTGTAATCAAGGAGCTAAAATAGCTAAAAATGGACACTATCTTTTTTTGAACCCTGATACTGAACTTGAAAAAGATTGTTTAACTAAATTAAAAACTAAGGTCAGTGCTTTTCCAAACTCGATTATTTCAATAATGCAAATTGGTTCAAATGGAATTAATAAGTATCCATATGGTGAATTTTTAAGTCTAAAATCATTTAATGGAATTTTGAGGTTTTTAAGTAGATCTGTAAAATGTAATTATAGATACAATGATTATAAAAAACCTTTTCTAAAACCAGATTGGGTTTCTGGTTCATTTTTACTAATTGATAAAAAAAATTTCTATAATCTATCTGGGTGGGATGAAGATTATTGGATGTATTATGAAGATATGGATCTTTGCAGAAGAGCAAAAAATATTGGAATGGATGTGGTACTATTAAACAATATATTTTGCACTCACCATCACGGTAAATCATCTAGAATAGATTTAAAAACTACAGTAAAAACTAAAACCCAGTTAATTAAGTCTGGACTTATATTTATCATTAAACATTATAGTGGTTTATATCAAAAAATTCTCAAATTCATGTTTATTGGATCAAACTTAGTTGAACTGCTATTATTATGTCCATTTTCAAGAAAGAGAAGACTGATTCTACGTAATCTAATTTTTAATTTGAGAGTAGAAAATTTCTAAATTTAACCTTTTATCATAATTTTGATCTTCAGGTTTTGGGCCATGAATAACTATGCCCAATGGATTAACTACAGATGACTGGGGTATATAATTGAATTCTGTTGGAGATTTTAGTTCGGTTGAAAATAAATTTGTAATACTGGATGACAAAACTAATCCAAGCTTTTTATTTAATGAGTCGTTTCTTACAATGTTTTTAACATGCTCCGAAATCCTAATCTTGTACATAACACCTTTCCCATCAGAATCAATTTCTAATGATCCACCATGAGTAGTTTTATTGTCAGAATTTAAAGGACCTTGTGTATTATCGATGAAATAATCAGCGAGTGGTTCTCTAGTTTCTAAGTCGTAAAGGAAAATTCTGTAAGGCTCAATTAGACCACCATTTAATTCTATAGTCTCCCTATCAACATAAAATTTAAGATTAGCTTCATTAATCAACCATTGTCTTGATTTAATATCATCCAATAAATCATTACCCTGACTGTCTCGGAATAAATCTATTTCAGCCATCAGACCTTGGCCCCCCTTCAAATAAATTTTACTGAGATTTTCTGATGAGTTTATATTTGAAATAATATCTGAAGAAAATTCATCTTTTTTTATCAAATTTATCCTGTTGCCATTAAAAGTTAGTTTAAAACTTTTTGATTCCCTATCTATAGTGTCATCAGTTAAATCGTCATCTGTACCATTTTTATTGTATTTATTATAATCATAATTTATAACCAACTCAGCCGCATTAAGATCTAATATCATCATCAGTGGATCAATAAAATTATAAGCCTCGATGTAAATGCCTTTAAAAAAAAGGTTAAAATTATCTCTATTTTTTAAATCAATTGAACCTTCTTTGTCAATTATCTTTGATTGAAAAAAGTCGCTACTTAAAGGGATCCTTATTCTTGGGGAAAGTCTTTCATCAACTTGTTCAGACTCATCAACATCAGTAGTTTCTGGATCATCTTCTTTATATATAACCATTTCATTTATATCGATTGTAATTTCATCATCAAAAAGAACTTCCCCAACAAAATTTTTTAGAGTGTTATTATCGTTGAAATATTTTTGACGAGATTCAAAGTTGTCATTGGGATCAAAATCTCTCAAATAGTAGTTCATCTCTTGAATTTTAATCTTAAATGCATTTTTATAATTACCAATTAGAGAATCAACGTCATAGACTGTTGCACCTTGATTTGGGTTGGTTGTGTCGTCATCTTCTCCATCAGGAATACCATCTCCATCAGTATCTGGATTCAAAGGATCTGTTCCATTAAACCTTTCCTGAGAATCACTTACACCATCCCCATCACTGTCACTATTAACGTCATTGTCATCTACATCAAATGCATCAATTACGCCATCACCATCTCTATCATTTCTATTGTTAAAGAAAGGTATATCTAGGTAAACTTCCTGAACTTTTTCATCCTCTTCAATGATTGCTACATTCAATGGATCACCAGAGATTTCCTCATTTTGTGAAGAAATTCCAAACTGGGGATCATACTCTTGAAGTTGAATTTGGGTAACAAATGAGGACGAAGTCTTTCCAAAAATATTATCATTTAATTCACCTATTTGATATATTGGCAAGTTAATAGTGTTAAAAGGTGGAATAAGGTTTTGAGAAACAAAAACTTCAACATTTTCAACATTTGTTTCGAAAGAATCATCCTTTAAAATTTCTGTACCAATTGTATTATACTCCTTTGTACATGAAAAAATTAATAATAATAAAGGGAGAAATATTAGTTTTCTATTCATCAAAAAAAGAGTTGTAAAACTGTAAATATTTATTTTCATAATCCTCATTACTCGTGCATTCCATTATTGATGCATCTTTTCTAACAAAGTCTTTAAATTTATCTTTAGAGGAACCTGAAGTAAATATAACTCCGTCAGCTTGAGATATTGATAGCTTGTAGAGTTCTTCATAAGTAGGTTTTTTTAATAACTGTAAATTTTTATCTACAATATCATCAAACTCAATTTTCTTCAGGAAATTTTTATCTAAATTTCCTTTCAACCTATTATCATAAATTGAGACAATGGTTTTAGTATTATTAAAAATTGGATCGTCTTTATAGTAGTGATTAATATATAATGGAATCAAAGAGGATATCCATCCATGAACATGAACTAAGTTAGGTGCCCAATTTAATTTTTTGATGGTTTCAATTACTCCCTTGGCATAAAAAATGGCTCTTTCATCATTGTCCTCATATAAATCACCTTTATCATTGAAAAAAATATTTCTCCCTTTAAAATAATCCTCGCTATCAATAAAATAGACCTGCATTCTTTCTTTTGGAATTGAGGCAACTTTAATTATTAATGGCATATCCATATCGTTAATAATCAGATTGATTCCTGACAATCTTATAACTTCATGCAGTTGGTGTCTTCTTTCATTAATTACACCATACTTAGGGATGAAAATTCTTGTTTGACCCTGATTATTATTAACAAGTTTAGGTAGATTATAAGTCATCGAGGAAAGCTCAGTCTGGGGCATGTAGGGTATAACCTCTGATGAAATAAACAAGATTTTTTTTCCTTTCATAAATCCTAACAATATTAGGTTATCAAAATTACAAAATTTATATAAGATTGACATCAATGTATTAAGTTTGCAGTCGCATTAGTACAAGATGACAGTAATAAAAAAATTAGACGATTTAGACATAGTATTGAGTAAATTTCAAAGAAAAAAGATACTGGGTCTGGTTCCAACCATGGGCTCTATACACAGAGGACATATTTCATTAATTAAAACGGCATTGAAAGTATCTGATGAGGTTTGGGTATCAATATTTGTTAATCCAACTCAATTCAATGATGTGAATGACTATAAAAAATACCCAAAAGATGTACAAAAAGACATTAATCAAATCAAGTCCTTAGCTCCGAATATAAAGATATTTCTTCCAAGCGTTTATGAAATGTATGGATCAAACATTGATAAGCTTAGCTTTAATTTTGATGGAATTGATAAAGTGTTAGAAGGTGTTAAAAGACCTGGCCACTTTGAAGGAGTGGGAACAATTGTGAAAAAGCTATTTGAAATTTTCAACCCAAACTTTGTATTTTTTGGTGAAAAAGACTTTCAACAAACAATGATTGTACAAAAAATAATTGATGCTTATTTTAAAAATATTAAAATGATTATTTGCCCAACAATTAGAGCTGAAAATGGTTTAGCACTTAGTTCAAGAAATTCTTTAGTATCAAAAAAAGCAAATAAAAATATTTCGATTATATATGATTCCCTATTGTTTGCAAAACAAAATTTTTATAAATTTTCAGTTAAAGAAATGGGAAAAATTATTAAGGTTAATATTGAAAAAAATCCAGGGTTTTTTCTTGAATATTTTGAATTAAGATGTTCTAAAACTTTAAAAACTTATAAAAGAGGAAATAACCAAAATTCCCAATGCAGGGCATTTATCTGTGTGACAGTTGATGGTGTTAGATTAATTGATAATTTGTTATTAAACCATGAAAATTGAAGTATTAAAGTCAAAAATTCACAGAGTCAAAGTAACTGGGGCAGATATAAATTACATTGGAAGCATTTCTATTGATGAATGTCTAATGGAAGCCTCTAATATAGTTGTTGGTGAAAAAGTACAAGTATTAAATTTAACGAATGGTGAAAGACTGGAGACTTATGTAATAAAAGGAGAGAAAAATTCTGGTGATATTTTTATAAATGGTCCTGCAGCAAAGAAAATAAGTAAGGGTGATGAAGTAATTATAGTTAGTTATGCGCTAATCAACTTTGAAGATGCAAAAAGCTTTAGGCCCACTATTATCTTCCCCAAAGATGGAAACTCAATTTAAATGATATCTAAACAAAAAATTTATTCATGTAAAGTTTGCGGAGCTCAATACCCAAAGTGGTTGGGTCAATGCGCAAAGTGTGGATCTTGGAATTCTGTTGAGGAAGATATTATTAAAAAAGGTTCCAAAAATGATTTGGTACAATCAAAATCAGAAGTAAAGAAAATTAGTGAAATAAAAAGTCTGGAAAATGAAAGAATTAAATTTTCTGATGATGAATTTAATAGGGTATTAGGTGGTGGATTAGTTCGTGGCTCTGTTGTACTAATATCTGGAGAGCCGGGAATAGGTAAATCAACAATTTTACTTCAAAACTCTATTAATTCACCAGAAAGTGTTCTATATGTTTCTGGTGAGGAAAGTGCTGAACAATTAAAACTTAGAGCAGAAAGAATTTCAGAAAATCCAAAAAATTGCTATGTATTGACTGAAACTAATCTTGAATTAATTTTAAAAAATATTAATAAAATTAAGCCTGGTATAATTGTTTTAGACTCAGTACAAACAATCCAAACTGATTTGTTTGATAACAGTCCAGGTAGTACTACTCAAATAAAGGAATGTACTAGTATTCTTATCAAACTTGCAAAAAATATTGGACTACCTATTTTAATTGTAGGGCACATAACAAAAGATGGGAATATTGCTGGACCAAAAATTTTGGAACATATGGTGGACACTGTATTACATTTTGAGGGAGATAAACAACATCAATTTAGAATTCTACGCTCAAAAAAAAATAGATTTGGATCAACCAATGAAATAGGAATTTATGAAATGGATCAAAGTGGTCTAAAGACTGTAGCAAATCCTAGTGAATTATTTGTTTCAAAAAAACAAAATACTGAGCCTGGTTCAGCGATAGCTGTAACTTTGGACGGTGACAGATCGATTATGGTAGAAATTCAGGCACTTGTCAGTAGTGCTGTTTATGGAACTCCACAAAGAATCTCAAATGGATTTAACTCTAAAAGACTTAATATGCTTTTAGCAATCCTTGAAAAAAAGGCAGGGTTTAAAATTGGTATAAAAGATGTTTTTATTAACATTACCGGTGGAATAAAAATTGAAGATACTGCTATTGATGTAGCTGTTGTATCAGCAATATTATCATCAAACATTAATGTCTCTGTTACAAGTGGTACTTGTTTTTGTGCAGAGATTGACCTTTCAGGTGAATTAAGAAGTGTGAGTAATATTGATAAACGAATTTCAGAGGCGGAAAGATTGGGTTATAAAAAAATTATTGTTTCAAATAATTCAAAAATTGGATATACTCCAAAGTCAATTCAAACTGTCAAATTGAAAAATCTGTCTCAAGTCGTTAAAGAAATTTTTAGGGAGAAGGATTAGGTATTTTATTATTTACTTGGTTTATTTCTGAAATAATCTCGTCTGAAAGTTTAACTTGTGTGCTGTCAATATTTTCTTTTAATTGCTCTAATGTTGTTGCTCCAATAATATTGCTTGTTACAAATGGGCGATCATTAACAAAAGCAAGCGATAATTCAGTTAATGAAAGATCATTTTTTTTAGCAATTTCATTATATAATTTTGCAGCCTTAAAAGAGTTTTCATTATTGTATCTTTTAAGTCTTGGAAAAAGGTCCATTCTACTGTTTTTTGGGATATTACCATCAAAATACTTCCCTGTTAAAACCCCAAAGGCAAGAGGTGAGTATGCCAAAAGACCTATAGATTCTCTTTTACATATCTCTGAGCTACCAATCTCAAATAATCTGTTAAGCAAAGAATAAGGATTTTGAATGGTAATCATTTTTGGAAGTTCCCTTTTTGAGTATTCAAGAAATTTCATAATACCCCAAGGATTTTCATTTGATAAACCAATATGTCTAATTTTACCATTTTTTATCAAATTCTTAAGTTTTTCCAATATAAATTCAAAATTATCTTCCCACGAATCATTAAAATACTGGAAGTTTCTATTTCCAAATGTATTTGTAATTCTCTCTGGCCAATGAAGTTGATATAAGTCAATGTAGTCTGTTCTTAGACGTTTTAGACTACCCTCTAAAGCATCCTCAATTGAAGAACCTTTAAAGCCCGATTTCCTAATATGTGCAGTATAATCGCCTGGACCAGCAATTTTTGTTGCTAAAATTACTTCATCTCTTTTTTTAAATTTATGAAACCAATTTCCAATTATTTTTTCCGTCAGTGCGTACTTGTCAGGGCTTGCTGGCACAGGATATAATTCTGCAGTATCAAAAAAATTAACGCCTCTGTTAACAGAATAATTCATTTGCTCAAAAGCTTCATCTTGACTATTTTGTCTTCCCCATGTCATTGTTCCTAAACAAATCTTACTGACCTGTATATCCGTATTAGGCAAATTTTTATATTCCATTATATTTTTATTTTTAATCCAATTGGGCAATGATCAGAATGATAAACATCTGGTAAGATGAAAGATTCCTTTAAGTTACTTTCTAAACTAGTAGAAGCTAATAAATAATCAATTCTCCATCCTTTATTATTTGCTCTCGAATTGGCTCTATAACTCCACCATGAATATTTATGGGGCGTTGAATCAAAGTATCTAAACGTATCTATAAAACCATTATTAATAAATTTATCTAACCACTCTCTTTCCTTGGGTAAAAATCCTGATACTTTGGCATTTCTAATAGGATCATGAATATCAATGGCATTATGACAAATATTATAATCTCCACCTATTATTAATTTTGGGACAGATTGTTTTAATTCATTAATATATGAGGCAAAATCGTCCATATACTTAAATTTAAAACCTAATCTGTCAATATTAGTTCCTGATGGAAGATATAAACTCATTACAGAAAAATTGTCAAAGTCAATTCTCAGATTTCTTCCTTCATTATCCATGTACTCAATACCAGTTCCATACACAATATTTTTGGGCTCTTTCTTAGATATAATCCCAACTCCACTGTAACCTTTCTTTTTTGCAGGATACCAGTAATGATAATATCCTAATTCTGTAAAAATTGATGAGTCAAATTGTTCTTCGTTTGCCTTAATTTCTTGAAAACAAACTATGTCTGGATTATAGTTTTCTAACCAAGAGGATAAATCTTTTCTTATAGCAGCACGAATTCCGTTAATGTTGTATGAAAGAATGTTAACCACCTTTAAGTAACCAATTATTTATATCTAGTGAGTTATTTAAAAAATGTTCTAGTTTTTCAATTTTGATCCTTTCTTGCTCCATGCTATCACGATCACGTACTGTAATGGTATTGTCTTCTAAGGTTTGATGATCAATAGTAATACAATATGGAGTTCCTATTGCATCTTGTCTTCTGTATCTTCGTCCTATAGCATCTTTATCATCATAAGTTGTACTGAACTTAAGTTTTAATTTTTCTTTGATTTCTTTTGCCATTTCAGGCAACCCATCTTTTTTTAACAAAGGGAGAAAAGCACATTTGTAAGGTGCTATAATTTTGGGTAGTTTTAAAACTACTCGCTCTGAATTATCATCAATTTTTTCAGAAACTAGTGATGAGGAAAACACAGCCAAAAACATTCTATCAACGCCAATTGAAGTTTCTAAAACATATGGTGTATATTTTTTATTTTCTGTAGGATCAAAATATTTTATTTGCTTATTTGAATATTTTTCGTGATTTGACAAATCAAAGTCAGTTCTGGAATGGATACCCTCAAGTTCTTTGAATCCAAAAGGGAAATTAAATTCAATATCACAAGCAGCATCAGCATAATGTGCAAGCTTGTCATGATCATGAAACCTAAAAAAACTCTCATCAATTCCTAATGAGAGGTGCCAATCTAATCTCTTCTTTTTCCAATACTTGTACCAGTCCTTTTGAGTTCCTGGTTTAATAAAAAATTGCATTTCCATTTGTTCAAATTCTCTCATCCTAAAAATAAATTGTCTAGCTACAATTTCATTTCTAAATGCTTTACCAATTTGAGCAATACCAAAAGGTATTTTCATCCTAGCGGTTTTTTGTACGTTCAAATAATTTAAAAATATTCCTTGAGCCGTTTCGGGTCTTAAAAAAAGGTCTGTTGAGCCGGACTCTGTCGCTCCAATTTGAGTTTTAAACATAAGATTAAATTGTTTTACATCCGTCCAGTTTTTAGTACCTGAAATTGGGCAAACTATCTCGCAATCAACAATTATTTTCTCAAGTTCTATTAAATCATCATTTTTTAGTGCATTGGAAAACCTTAGAGATATTTGATTTATATGCTCTCTTACTTTTAAAACTTTAGTATTAGTTTTTAAGAAGGTTTCTTTATTAAACTTATCTCCAAATCTTTTTTCTTGTTTTTTTTGTTCTTTTAGAATATTAGATTCACATTTAGTGATGTAATCTTCAATCAAATTATCAGCTCTATATCTTTTTTTTGAATCTTTATTGTCAATAAGGGGGTCGTTAAAAGCATCTATGTGTCCACTGGCTTTCCAGGTCATTGGATGTGAAAAAATTGAGGAGTCAATACCCACAATGTTATCATGTGAATGAACCATTGATTTCCACCAATATTCCTTTAAATTATTTTTCAATAAAACACCATTCTGAGCATAATCGTAAACAGCACTTAAGCCATCATATATTTCGCTTGATTGAAAAATAAATCCGTACTCTTTAGAATGAGAAATGATTTTTTTAAAATGTTCTGAGGACATAAAACAAAAATAGTATATCTAAATAAAAGATAAGGTAGTATTTTTTAAAATAAACTTTTTATTTTGTAGAATATATGGTGAAGAAAATTATTCTGTTTTTTATTGCTTTTTCAATTATTGGATGTGCAAAAAGAGGAACACCTAATGGTGGGCCCAAGGATGAGGATCCGCCTGTTTTTATAAGATCTCAACCTGCAAACAACTCTTCAAATTTTGATTCAGAAAATATCAGAATTTACTTTGATGAATATATAAAGTTGGAAAAAATAAATTCTCAATTAATTGTATCTCCACCCATCGAAAAATCCGGATACTCCATCTTCCCGCAGAGTGGTGCATCAAAGTTTATTGACATAGATTTAAAAGATAGTCTCAAGAAAAACTCCACCTATTCATTCAATTTCGGCCAAGCTTTAATAGATAATAATGAAGGCAATCCACTTCCTTTTTTTAAATATGTTTTTTCAACCGGTAATTATATTGATTCTCTTGAAATTATGGGAAATATAAAAGATAGTTACAACAGAAATACAGACGAGTTTATTACCGCAATGCTATATCCAATTGACAGCCTTTATAATGATTCCATAATTTATAATGGTAAGCCTCTCTATGTTTCTAACACTTTGGACAGCACGAATTTTAAATTTACAAATCTTAAAAAAGGTGTTTATAATTTAATCGCAATTAAAGATTATAATAACAACTATCAATACGATCCTCTCACAGAAAAGATTGCATTTAATCAAACTTTAGTTTCTATTCCAACTGATTCATTATTCGATTTGAACATTTTCAGAGAGAGTCCAGAATTTAAAATTTTTAAACCATTTCAAAACGATGAGAACAAAATAAATTTTGGTTTTCAAGGCGATACTGAAAATTTGGATATAAAGATTGAAAATGAAAATAATTTAAATAGCGTTGTAACATTTGATGAGGAAAAAGACACTTTGTATGTTTGGCTTGAGAATTCTAATTACGATTCTTTAAATTTTGAAATTATAAATAAAAATTATAATAAAAGTTTTGTCTTTAAATCTCAAAAAAAGGAATTAGGAAAAGATTCTTTGCAATTAAAACAACAATCGCAAATTCTTGAGTTATCTGATAAATTAAGGCTAGAGTCAACAACACCATTAATTAAAATTAATAACAAAAAGATTAAAGTTTATGATAGAGATTCGATACAAATAAGTTTTGAAGCAATTTTAGAAGATTACAGAAATCTTATTTTGGATTTTGAAGTTTTACCAAATGATATTTACTATGTTAATGTAACACCTAATGCAGTTGTTGATATATTTCAAAAAACGACAGATAGTTTGAATTTTACATTTAAAACAAAAAAAATATCAGAGTATGGAAAAATATTTTTTAATCCAATTCAAAAAAAGTATCCATTAATAATTGATTTAATTAATACAAAAGATGAAGTTGTTGATTCTCAGTATTTAGCTTCTACATCTGATAATTGTGTTTTTGAATATATACTTCCTGGAGAATATAACATAAGAGTAATTGAAGATAAGAATGAAAATAAAAAAAGAGATCCAGGAAATTTCCTGGCTAAAATCCAGCCTGAAAAAACTTACTTTAATGATGAAATTATAAAAGTGAGGGCAAACTGGATATTAAGGGAAAGTTTTTAATTATTTTTTCAAACTTGCCTTTGCGTACTCCGTATTTAATTTTGCTATATAGTCCAGTGAAATACCTTTTGGACATTCAACGTGACATGCACCAGTATTTGTACAATTACCAAAACCTTCAAGGTCCATTTGTTTAACCATATTTAATACCCTATCGGTTGCTTCCACTTTTCCCTGTGGAAGTAATGCAAATTGAGATACTTTGGCCGAAACAAACAGCATTGCAGAAGAGTTTTTACAAGTGGCTACACAAGCACCACATCCAATGCATGTTGCTGCATCAAACGCTTTGTCGGCACTTTCTTTTTCAATCGGAATTGTATTTGCATCTAAAGTATTACCAGACGTATTAATTGAAATGTATCCTCCAGCCTGTTGAATTCTATCAAATGCTGTTCTATCAACAACAAGATCTTTAATTATTGGGAAAGCTCTAGATCTGAAAGGTTCTATATATATTGTATCACCATCTTTAAACTTTCTCATATGCAATTGACAAGTGGTCACTCCACGATCAGGCCCATGTGGTTCACCGTTTATAAACATTGAGCATGATCCACAAATTCCCTCTCTGCAATCATGGTCAAAAGCAACAGGGTCCCCTCCATCATGCATTATTTTTTCATTTAGAACATCCATCATTTCAAGAAATGACATGTCCTCAGTTATTCCATCAATTTCATAATTAATAATCTTACCCAAACTTTCAGGATTCTTCTGTCTCCATATTTTTAAAAATAATTTCATATTACTTGTAGGATCTGTTTTTTAATTCCACATTATTAAATACTAATTTTTCTTTGTGAAGTGTAGAGTTTTCAATAACATTATCATATTCCCATGCGGAAACAAAATTATATTCGTCATCATTTCTTAGTGCTTCACCTTCTTTAGTTTGATACTCTTCTCTAAAATGACCCCCACAAGACTCATTTCTTTTCAGAGCGTCTAAAGCAAATAATTCGCCGAGTTCCATAAAATCAGCAACCCTTAAAGCTTTTGCCAACGGTTCATTAAAAGAAAATTGATCACCTGGAATCAATAAATCAGAGTAAAATTGTTTTTTTAATTTTTGAATTTTTTTGATGGCTGATTTTAAATCAACTGAATTTCTAGACATTCCACAATTATTCCAAATTATCTTACCTAACTTTTTATGAAAATAATCAACTGTTTTTGATCCTTTTATTTTCATTAATTTAATTATAGTTTTTTCTACTGAATTTTTTGCTTTAATAAATTCTTGAGATTCATTATTTATTGGTCCTGTTTTAATATCATCTGCAAGAAAGTCATTGATAGTATTTGGTAAAACAAAATATCCATCAGCTAAACCCTGCATGAGAGCAGAAGCTCCTAGCCTGTTGGCTCCATGATCAGAAAAATTAGCTTCCCCGATTGCATAACATCCAGGAATTGTAGTCATCAAATTGTAGTCAACCCATAATCCTCCCATTGTATAATGAACTGCAGGGTAAATCATCATTGGAGTTTTGTAGGGGTTTTGATCAACAATCTTCTCATACATTTGAAAGAGGTTGCCGTATTTAGCCCTTATTACATCTTCACCGAGGGATTTAACCAAGTTTAAATCGTTAACATCAAGACCTTTGACTAATGCTTTTTCTTTACCGTATCTTATTATTGACGAAGAAAAATCTAGGAAAACTGCTTCACCAGTTTTATTAACTCCATAACCTGAGTCACATCTTTCTTTGGCAGCTCGTGAAGCAACATCACGAGGAACCAAATTACCAAAAGCAGGATACCTTCTTTCAAGGTAGTAATCTCGATCTTTTTCGGGTATTTGTGTTGGTTTTAAAGTGTTATTTCTAACTTTTTTAGCATCCTCTAAATTTTTTGGCACCCAAATTCTTCCATCATTTCTTAATGACTCAGACATTAAGGTTAACTTGGACTGATAATCACCTGAAACAGGTATGCATGTTGGGTGAATTTGAGTGAAAGAAGGGTTCGCAAAAAAAGCTCCTTTTCGATGAACCTTCCAAGCAGCTGAAACATTACTGCCCATTGCATTTGTAGATAAATAGAATAAATTTCCATAACCACCTGATGCCAATACAACAGCATGAGCAGAATGACTTTCAATTTCACCGGTAATAAGATTTCTAGTAATAATCCCTCTCGCTTTTCCATCAACAATCACAATATCCATCATCTCGTGCCTACTATACATTTTTATTTTTCCTCTTGCTATTTGCCTATTCATAGCAGAATAAGCACCCAAAAGCAACTGCTGCCCTGTTTGACCTTTAGCATAAAAAGTTCTAGAAACTAAAACTCCTCCAAATGATCTATTGTCAAGCAATCCTCCGTATTCTCTTGCAAAAGGTACTCCTTGTGCTACACACTGATCAATAATGCTAGTAGAAACCTCAGCCAATCTATAGACATTAGCTTCTCTGGACCTATAATCCCCCCCCTTTATTGTATCGTAAAATAATCTGTAGACAGAATCACCGTCACCTTGATAGTTTTTTGCTGCGTTTATTCCACCTTGTGCTGCTATTGAATGAGCTCTTCTTGATGAATCTTGAAAACAGAAAGCTTTAACATTGTATCCTTGTTCAGCTAAAGTAGCAGAAGCAGACCCACCAGCTAGACCAGTACCTACAACAATTACATCAATATTTCTTTTGTTTGCAGGGCTAACTAAACGAACATTGTTCTTATGTGTTTTCCATTTCAGATCAAGTTTTCCTTCAGGTATTTTTGAATTGAGAACAGAATTAGAAATTTTTATGTTTTTAGCATCAGCATGCAACTCTACAGAGAGATTTTTTAGTAGACGATTCTTTTCAAGGTAATCAGGATCAGATGATTTTATAGGGTGTCTATTTGTGGATTTATGCCAATCTGAGTCCCAATCAACAAGCTTGCACTTTATCCCCGTGCTCTTTTTAGTGACTTTGTATTTACCATTACCGATTGAGTGATAATATCTCAAGCAGACTACCAATTCGTCATTGTGAGAATATTGTTTTTTAGGTTTTCTATAATTAAGAGAATAAGTAACTTTCTTCACAAAAATATAAATTATTATAACACACCTTTTTACCTGTCAAAGATATACAAATTATAACACATTAAAAATTATTTTAATTTTTTTAGTGGGATAAAAAATGATAGAGAGCAATGAAACAAAAGCCAAGCGGGACAACTATACCGAATGAATAACTAATTCTTTTAATCAATGAGGAATATTTATTGCTTGTTCCTAAAGATTGGGTTGATGATGCCAGTCCATGGACTAAATGCAAGGCTAAAAAAACAAATGAAACACAATAAAAAACTACTTTAATAGGGTCTTGAAATTTCTCTACTAACTCATGATGATACCTATTTGGATCATCAGGTTTAAACTCAATGTACTTGTACTCCATTTCTGGGATCCAAAAATCATAAAAATGTAATGCTAAAAAAGATAAAATAACCGTACCTGATAAAATCATATACCTTGAAACCATCAATGAATTTTTGGATCCTTTAAAAACAGCATAATTTACTGGTCTTGCTTTTCTATTTTGATAGTCTAAAATAAAACCCATAACAAAATGAAAAAGCACACCTGCGATCAGTATTGGCTGAAGTACAAATTGAACCAATGGATTTGTGCCCATGAAATGAGAAAGCCAATTGAATAAACTCTCACTAAACACAGAGGTAATATTGATTAAAAAATGTTGTGTTAAAAAAACAATTAAAAAAATACCGGATAAGGCCATAGCGATTTTACGGCCTATGGACGAGTTAAATAGTTTTTTTAGCATATAACAAAATTAATTTACGTATTTGTTACAAACAAATAATATGCCCTAATTCACTGAAAAGTCTATTGTTTTGTTATCAATTTTTAAAATATATTTTCCTTTGCTTAAATAAGTTTTTCCATCATCATAATTCTTGACTTCAAAACCTATTTTTTTGATTTGTTTTAAGCTCAATTTTGGATCAATAAAAGCGGGTAAATTTATAGTATTGAAACCTTTGTCAAGTTCGATTTTACCACCATTTAAAAATTTGGAATTCTTATTTAGGACTTGATAACTTAAAATTTGGCTAGTCGTGCTGTAAATATGAACACTTAACTCTGGGCTATAAATGTCAGTTGTATAATTTCTTTTAGACCCCCAAAAGCTTGAATATTTTGGTGCATCTAATTTTAAAACCGTAAACGAACTTGATGATTTATGAAGTTTATTGAACTTTGAAAATAATTCGAGATTTAATTTATAGATAGATCTTCCGTGAGTTCCTACAATCAATTCGTTTTTTTCATTTTGTATGACAAGATCATGAATAGCAACTCTTGGTAAATTTGATGAAAAAGGATGCCAATTCAAGCCTAAATCAAAAGAAATAAAAAGCCCATTATCAGTACCCACGTATAAGATTCTTTCATCTTTTATATCTTCCCTTATGACGTTAATTGGTGACAAAGGAAGATTTGATGAGATTTTATTCCAGGTGTTTCCATTATCATCACTTGCATATAAGTGCGGTTCAAAGTTATTTAACCTATATCCGTTGAGAGAAGCATATATCTTGTTTTCATTATGATTTGAAAAAATAACTCTACTAACCCACAAGCTTGATGGTAGACCATTATTAATTGGCTTCCAATTAGTACCAGAATCTTGAGTTAAAATAATATTTCCATCATCAGTTCCAACAACGATTTTTCCAAACTCATGGGTTGATTCATCAAAAGTAGTTATAGTTCCATAAGGAACGTTTCCTTTTAATCCACCATTAGTTAAATCATCTGAAATCTCATCCCAATTATTTCCTTTGTCCAGGGATCTATGCAATTTATTACTTCCGAAATATATAATGTCTTGGTTGTGCTTTGAAATAAGAATAGGTGTTTGCCAATTAAATCTAAGCGGTGACTGACCAAGTTTATGGCGAGGTTTAATATTTTTTCTGCTCTCATTCTCTAAATCTAGTCTATAATAATTTCCAAATTGAAGACCAGTATAAACAATGTTGTTGTTTCGTTTGTCAATCTGAATTTGCATTCCATCTCCTCCCATTATTTTGGTCCAGTTATTGTGACCTGATTCATACCAATATGGTGACTCAACTGAATTATTACTTGCCATCCATACGCCATTGTCTTGCAATCCGCCGTACACATTGTAAGGTTCTGAATTATCTACATTAATAGAATAAAATTGGCCAACAGATGGTTGATTAAGTTTAATCCAGTTATCTCCCTGATCGTAGGAAATGTTAACCCCACCATCGTTTCCTAAAACAAGATGATTATTGTCATTTGGGTTTATCCATAAATCGTGGTGATCAACATGAACATTACTTGCTCCAATATCAGAGAAGGTTTTTCCTGAATCATTCGATTTTAATAAAGGAACGCCATAAATATAAATTTGTTCAGAGTCAACAGGTGATACATGAATTCTTCCAAAATAATATCCATAACTACTATATACTCCATCCAAATAATCTTCATTCATTTTTTTCCAAGTCTTTCCAGCATCTACAGACTTGTAAACTTCCGCACCAATAACAGCTGAATCAAAAAGCTCAGCATTTGCATCGGTTAAAAATTTGTAAATATCATTTGGATATAACTCATCTTTTTGAATTCTTGTTTTTATGTTTTCCAAATCATTTTCCTTTGGAAAATTGTTTTGACTAATAAATGCTTTTAATTCGTTATCCTCCAATTTCAAAAAGTCTGATTTTGACATATTTTTAAAATCCAATCTGCTCAATTTGGTTTTTTTCTCAACAGCTGGCCTTCTAAACTGATTGTCCAAAACTGCATAAATAATAGATGAATTAAAAATTGATAAACCGATTCTACCAACACCATCGCCAGTAGGAAAGCCAGAGCTTTTTGTTGTTATAAGCTCCCAGTTTTTTCCACCATCTATCGATTTATATATACCCGAATTATCACCACTTCCAATAAAGTTCCATGCTTTTCTTTCCCTTTCCCAAAAAGCTGCATACTGAATGTCAAAATTTTCTGGATCAACAACTAGATCTATGGCGCCTGTGTGATCATTGATAAATAATGACTTTTCCCAGGTTTTACCATTATCAAAAGATGTAAAAATTCCTCTCTGTTTATTTTTTGTATACAAGTGTCCAATGACAGCAACAACTAGATGGTTTTCATTATTGGGATTTACCAAAACTCTGCTTATGTGATGAGAGTCTCTAAGTCCTATATTAGACCAAGTACTGCCATTATCATTAGATTTTATGATTCCTATTCCAGGGTAAGAAGATCTTGATGAGTTACTCTCCCCAGTACCGACGTAAATAGAATTTGATTTCCAATCAATTGCAAAGTCACCAATATTTTGTGTCATACTATTGTCCATTATTGGACTAAAAGTGGTACCATTATTTTTTGTGTGCCACAAACCTCCCGAAGCATAAGCAACATAAAACTCAGTGGGATTGTTAGGGTTTACCTCCAAGTCTGTGACCCTACCGCTCATTACACTTGGACCAATATTAGTCAATTCAATATTTTTTACAATTGAACTTCTTAGTTGTTCTTCATAATTATTTTCAGAAATTTCGATTGATCTGGCTGATGTAAAATTATTTTGAGAATAAGAAAGTAAAGAAAATATAAAGAAGATTAGTGTTAAATTTTTCATCATTTTAATTTGTTAAATTTGATTGATATCATAATACAATGAAATACGATAAAATTGATACCAATCTTTTTATTAAAAATCGCAAAAATTTTATAAATAAACTAGAACAAAATAGCGTTGCTTTTTTTAATTCTAATGACATTTATCCCGTAAGTGCAGACTCAACACTTCCTTTCGAACAACACAGAGATATATTTTATTTAAGCGGAATCGACCAAGAGGAAAGTATATTAGTATTATTTCCAGATTCGTTAAACGAGAATTTTAAGGAAATTCTTTTTATCAGAGAAACAAATGATCATATTGTACATTGGGAAGGAGAGAAATTAACCCAATCTGACGCTTTTAAAATTTCTGGTATAAAAAATGTTCATTGGCTTGGGGAATTTGATAATATTTTAAGTAAAATATTGAAAGAAGCTGACCATGTTTACATAAATACTAATGAACACTATAGACAGAACGTTGAAACCCAAACTAGAGAGGATCGTTTTATTGAAAAACTCAAAAATTTTGGTGATTTAAGTTTCAAAAAGAGTAATCCAATTCTACAATATCAAAGATCTGTCAAAAATGAAATTGAATTAGGACTTATTAAAAGGGCGTGTGACATAACTAAGAAGGGATTTGAAAGAGTCCTAGGGTTTGTAAAACCTGGTGTTTGGGAATATGAAATTGAAGCTGAATTCTCCCACGAATTTTTAAGAAACAGATCGAAAAGATTTGCATACACACCGATAATAGCATCTGGAAAAAACTCCAATTATTTGCACTATATAAAAAACAATAAGCAATGTCTTGACGGAGAGATAATTTTAATGGATGTTGGTGCTGAATATGCAAATTATTCCAGTGATATGACACGAACTGTCCCAGTTAATGGAAGATTTAGTGAAAGGCAAAAGACAGTTTATAATGCTGTTTTAAATGTTAAAAATGAAGTTACAAAACTATTAAGACCCGGTATCTTGTGGGCTGATTATCACAAAGAAGTTGGCAAAATCATGACATCAGAACTTCTAAGAATTAAATTACTGGATAGATCAGATATTCAAAATGAAACTGAACAAAGACCTGCTTATAAAAAATACTTTAGTCATGGTACATCTCATCATTTAGGATTAGACACTCATGATTATTGTGATTTGAAAATTCCTTTTGAAAAAAACAATGTATTAACGGTAGAACCAGGAATCTATATAATGGAAGAAGACTTCGGAATTAGATTAGAGGACGATGTAGTAATAAATGAAAATGGAGAACCAACTAACTTAATGCGAAATATTCCTATTGAAATTGAACATATTGAAGATTTGATGAATTCAAAATGATTTCCACCCCAAAGACTTAATTTCAGCTTTAGAACCATTACCCAAATCTAAATATGTGTTTTTATCGTTTGTTATGTGGCCAATGACATATAAATCTAAATCACTATTTTCAATTTTTTTATAATCATTTGGGTTAATGGTAAACATAATTTCATAATCCTCACCACCAGACATAATAACAGAAATTGGATCTAAATTAAATTCTTCGCAGACCTTTAAAAGTGTCTGATCTTTAAAGATTTTATCTGAATACAATATACATCCTTTACCTGAGCTATTACATATGTGAATTATCTCAGAAGAGAGACCATCACTGATATCAATCATAGAAGTTGGAATAATTGAATTCTTTTCTAAAAAGTCAATTAAATCAGTTCTAGGTTCAGGTTTTAATTGACGCTCTACAAGTTCTTTATATGGCTCTAAATCTGGTTTGCTATTTGGATTTACTAAAAAAACTTGTTTTTCTCTTTCGAGAACTTGTAATCCGAGATAGGCTAAACCTAACTTACCAGAAACAATAATCAAGTCATTATTTTTAGCTCCAGATCTTTGACAAATTTTTTTATTATCTACAATACCAACTGCGGTAACAGAAATTATTAAACCCTTTTGTGATGAAGTAGTGTCTCCACCTACCAAATCAACTTTATATCTTTTACAAGCAAGGTTAATTCCATCATAGAGGTCATCTAAAGTTTCCAGTTTAAATCTGTTTGAAACTGCAACTGAAACGGTAATCTGTTTACAAATCCCATTCATAGCACATATGTCTGAAATATTACTTACAACAGATTTGTAGCCTAAGTGTTTAAGAGGGAAATAAGACAAATCAAAATGTACACCCTCTACTAACATATCAGTTGATATTAAAGAATACATATTTGAATTTTTTATAACAGCGGAATCGTCTCCAATTCCAACCATAGTAGACTCATTATATTTCTTGACATTCTTTTTTATGTGTTCAATAAAACCAAATTCACCAACTGATGAGAGATCAGTTAATTTTAAATTTTTTTTGTCAGTCTCTTTGTTGTTATGGCCCATATTTTGAATGTAGATTACTTCAAATTTAGATTAATAAATATTTTTTAAAGGATTATATTTGCAAAATATGATTAAGGTAGCTGAAACTGCAAGAGATGAAGTCAACAAACTAATGAGATTGGATGGTTTTAATCCATCAAAAGATTTTATTCGTGTTGGTGTTAAAAGCGGGGGTTGCTCTGGATTATCATATGAGATGAGGTTTGATAAGCTTTCAGGTGAAAATGATAAGGTTTTTGAAAATAATGGTATAAAAATTGCCGTGGATAAAAAAAGTTTTTTGTATTTGGTTGGAACAACACTCGAATACCACGGAGGATTAAATGGAAAGGGGTTTGTTTTTAATAATCCAAATGCAAATAGAACGTGCGGCTGCGGAGAAAGCTTTTCACTTTAAGTAATTAAAAATGGCATACACAGAAGAAGAATTAAAAAAAGAGTTGGAAAGTCAAGAGTACCAATATGGTTTTACAACCGATATTGACTCTGAAACATTTCCAGTTGGATTAAACGAAGATATAGTGAAGGCTATTTCTAAAAAAAAGAATGAACCTGAATGGATGACTCAGTGGAGACTGGAAGCTTATTCTGCTTGGAAAAAAATGGAAGAACCAAACTGGCATAATGTAAAATATAAAAAGCCTGATTTTCAAAGTATTTCTTATTTCTCAGCACCAAAAACAAATAAATACAAAAGCCTAGATGAAGTTGATCCAGAACTAATCAAAACCTTTGATAAACTTGGAATTTCAATTGAAGAACAAAAAAAATTAGCTGGTGTTGCTGTTGATATAGTAATGGATTCAGTTTCTGTTGCAACAACCTTTAGAGAAACATTGGCAGAAAAGGGTATAATTTTTTGTTCAATTTCCGAGGCTATTAAAGATTACCCTGAATTAGTGAAAAAATACATTGGTAAAGTTATACCCAGAAAGGATAATTATTATGCAGCACTAAATTCCGCTGTTTTTTCTGACGGATCATTTTGTTACATACCGAAAGGTGTGAAGTGTCCTATGGAATTATCGACTTACTTTAGAATTAATCAAGCAGGTACCGGTCAATTTGAAAGAACTTTAGTGATTGCAGATGAAGGAAGTTATGTTAGTTATTTAGAAGGCTGTACTGCTCCAAGCAGAGATGAGAATCAACTTCATGCAGCTGTCGTAGAACTAATTGCGATGGATAATGCTGAAATAAAATACTCAACCGTTCAAAATTGGTATCCTGGAAATAAACAGGGAAAAGGAGGGGTTTACAATTTTGTAACCAAAAGGGGATTATGTAATACCAACTCAAAAATTTCTTGGACACAAGTAGAAACTGGCTCAGCTGTTACATGGAAATATCCATCTTGTATTTTAAGAGGTGATAATAGTATTGGAGAATTTTATTCAATCGCCGTGACCAATAACTATCAACAAGCAGACACGGGTACCAAGATGATTCACATTGGAAAAAACACAAAGAGTACCATTATTTCCAAAGGTATTTCTGCTGGAAAATCACAAAATAGCTACAGGGGACTTGTTCAAATCGGTAAAAGAGCATCTAATGCAAGGAACTTTTCACAATGTGATTCCCTTCTAATGGGGAATAATTGTGGAGCACACACGTTCCCATACATTGAAGCAAAAAGTAAATCAGCTCAAATCGAACATGAAGCGACAACAAGTAAAATCGGTGAAGATCAAATCTTTTATTGTAACCAAAGAGGAATTGATACAGAGAAGGCTATCGCATTAATTGTTAATGGATTTAGTAAAGAAGTTCTAAACAAACTGCCAATGGAATTTGCTGTTGAAGCACAAAAATTATTAGAGATATCTTTGGAAGGTTCCGTTGGTTAAAAATTTTTTTTATGTTAAAAATCGAAAATTTACATGTTAGTATTGATGATAAAGAAATTCTTAAGGGATTATCATTAGATGTTAAGCGCGGTGAAATTCATGCTATAATGGGGCCAAATGGTTCCGGAAAGAGTACTCTTTCATCTGTCATCGCAGGTAGTGAAGACTATGAAGTTGTTAAAGGAAATATTTTTTATAATGATGAAAATATTGAAGATCTTTCAGCAGAAGAAAGAGCAAATAAAGGAATTTTTATGTCATTTCAATATCCTGTTGAAATACCAGGAATTACCGTAACAAACTTTATCAAAACAGCCATTAATTCAAACCTAAAAGCTAGAGGTGAAAAAGAAATGCCTGCTGGAGATATGTTAAAAAAAATTAGAGAAAAATCAAAGTTATTGGAAATTGATTCAAAATTTCTGTCTAGGTCTTTGAATGAAGGATTCTCAGGTGGAGAGAAGAAAAGAAATGAAATTTTCCAGATGGCAATGTTAGAGCCTAGTCTAGCAATACTTGATGAGACTGACTCTGGACTCGACATTGATGCTTTAAAAATTGTTGCAAATGGTGTGAATAAACTTAAAAATGACGATAATGCTATCATAATAATTACACATTATCAAAGACTTTTAGACTATATTCTGCCGGACTTCGTACATGTTCTTCAAGACGGAAAAATCACAAAATCTGGAGATAAATCTTTAGCTCTTGAGCTGGAAGAAAAAGGTTATGATTGGATTTAATTTTTAATATGTCACTAAAAGAAAAACTTGTTTCCTCATTTTTAGCATTTGAACTTGACACAAACATATTGTCAAATGTTCATAAAATAAGATCACAATCGATAAAAGAATTTGAAAAAATTGGATTTCCAAATTCAAAAGATGAATATTGGAAATATACTCCTGTCAAAAAAATTTTAAATGAAAAACTGACTTTATTTAATAAGAAAAGACACCTCATTGAATTTGATAAGGTAAAAGACTTCTTTTTAAATGGAATTGAATCCTACAAACTTGTTTTTATAGATGGAATGTTTGATCCTCTTTGGTCGGACACAACTCATGAAGAAGCCGATGTTTGTATTTTATCTTCTGTTCTAGAAAAAGAAAAATATAATGATGTTATTTCTAAATACTACAATAAGCTAGTAAATAGTAAAGAGTCATTCAGTCTTTTAAATAGTTCATTTTCAAAAGAAGGTGCATATGTTCACGTACCAAAAAATGTTGTTCTTGATAAACCTGTTGAAATTGTTCATATAAATTCAGGTGGTGAATCATCATTAATGCTTCAGCCAAGAAGTTTAATAGTTCTTGATAAGAACTCAAAAGCCCAAATAATAGAGAGTCACTATTCTCTTACAAGCAAATCAGAATCATCTTTAAATAAAGCAGATGACTTTATTGATCCCTTAACTAATTCTTTAACTGAAATTCATATCAATGAAAATTCAAACTTAGATTTTTACAAAATCCAAAATGATATTGAAACCTCATCGATTATTGATAACACATACATTAATCAAAAAAGTAACAGTGAAGTAAGTTGTCATACATTTTCTTTTGGAGGTAATATTGTTCGTAATAATTTAAATTTCTTTCAAGACGGAAGTAATATCAATTCCATTCTGAAGGGTGTTACAATCCTTGGCGCTAATCAACATACGGATCATCATACATTAGTTCATCATGCAAACCCAAATTGTGAAAGCTATCAAGAATATAAGGGAATTTATAATGATAGATCAACTGGAGTATTTAATGGTCGAGTGGTAGTAGATAAAATTGCACAAAAAATTAATGCTTTTCAACAAAATAACAATCTCATAATTGGTGACAATGCTACAGTGAATACTAAACCCCAACTAGAAATATTTGCTGACGATGTGAAATGCTCACACGGATGTACAATAGGACAACTTGATAAGGAGGCTCTATTTTATTTAAAGGCTAGGGGAATTAATGAAAATGATGCAAAAGGACTTCTTACATATGCATTTGCAAATAATGTTTTGGAAAATGTGAAGATGCAAGTTTTAAAATCAAAAATAAAAAAGATTATCGCTGACAAGATTGGTGTTAATCTTGGCTTTGAGTTATGAATTTAAGTTTTGACGTTGAAAAAATTAGACAAGATTTTCCAATCTTGTCAAAGAAAATTAATAATAAGCCTTTGGTTTATTTTGACAATGCTGCTACATCTCAAACCCCAATTTGTGTGATTGATTGCATCAAAGATTATTATGAGCACTACAACTCCAACATTCATAGAGGGGTTCATTCATTAAGTGATGAAGCCACTAATGCTTATGAAGATGCAAGGAATAAGGTAAAAGATCATTTCAATATAAAATACAGCGAGGAAGTAATTTTTACATCAGGCACAACTCACTCAATAAATATAGTGTCTAATGGGTTTAGTAAAATATTAGCAAAAGATGATGAGATTATTGTCTCAGGACTTGAACATCATTCCAACATTGTCCCGTGGCAAATGATGATTGAATCTAGTGGAGCGAAATTAAAAGTCATTCCATTAATGGAAAATGGAGAATTAGATATGCATGAGTTTGCAAACATCCTTTCACTCAAAACAAAAATTGTTTTCTTAAACCATGTTTCTAATGCTTTGGGGCTAATTAATCCTATTGAGAAAATAATAAATATGTCTCATGAAAAAGGAGCATATGTTTTAATTGATGGTGCACAAAGTGCTGCTCATTTCAAAATTGATTTACAAAAACTAAATGTTGATTTTTTTACAGCTTCAGCTCACAAACTTTGTGGTCCAACGGGTGTTGGCTTTCTATATGGTAAAAAAGAATTATTACAGAGGATAGAACCACTAATGGGTGGAGGGGAAATGATTTCAGATGTGACTTTCTCAAAAACCACTTATGCGGATCTGCCTCACAAATTTGAAGCAGGAACCCCAAATATTTCTGGTGTTATTGCTTTTGGTAGAGCATTGGATTATTTGAATGAAATAGGATTAGAAAAAATAGAAAATTATGAAAATGATCTACTTAATTACGCAAATTCTAAACTTAAACAAATAGAGGGCTTAAAAATTTATGGTGAATCTAAAAATAAAACTTCTGTGATATCATTTAATATTGAAGGCATTCACTCATACGACATTGGGGCTCTATTAGATAAATTCGGTATTGCTGTTAGAACGGGACAGCATTGTGCTCAACCTGTAATGGATCATTTTGGTGTGGATGGCACAGTAAGGGCATCTTTTTCATTTATTAATACTTTTCAAGAAATAGACGAATTCTTCGAAGCATTGAAAAAAGTAAAATCTATGTTGAGTTAATTTATAACTTTATACTATGACCATTGAAAATGCTCAAAAAGATATAGTTGATAATTTTTTATTTTTCGATGATTGGACCCAGAAATATGAGTACATCATTGAGCTGTCTAAAGACTTAGAATCTATGAATGAGAGTCTTAAAAATGAAGATAATTTAATTAAAGGGTGTCAGAGTAAAGTGTGGTTGCATGCTGAAATGATTAATGGAAAAATCAACTTTTTAGCCGACAGCGAGGCAATTATAACAAAAGGTATAATATCTATTCTATTGAACGTGTTTAATAATAGAAAGCCTCAGGAAATACTTGATTCAGATATGGGTTTTATTGAAAAAATAGGATTAAAAGAGCACCTATCACCAAATAGAGCAAATGGCTTATCTTCAATGTATAAACAAATTAAATTTTATGCTCTTGCCTTTAGTAAATCATGAATTATGACTGAAAAAATTGACCCAAAAAAACTAGGCGACCAGGTTGTAAAAATTTTAAAAACTGTTTATGATCCTGAAATACCAGTTGATATTTATGAGCTTGGATTAATCTATGATGTATTTCTAAATGAGAATAATGATGTTAAGGTTTTGATGACATTAACAACTCCTAATTGCCCAGTTGCAGACTCACTTCCTGAAGAAGTTAAAAATAAGATTAAAGAAATTCCCCATGTAAATGAAGTTGAGATTGAAATGACTTTTGATCCACCATGGTCTAAAGACCTGATGAGTGAAGAAGCAAAATTAGAACTTGGTTTTTTATAAATGACGTTCGAAATAAAAAATAGGGTATCTGAAAGTAAGCTTATAACCATTGACTTTAATGACTTTATTGTCGATTTTTCATTTGAAAACTTCGATATCAAACAATGGCTAAAAGATGACCTCGTCCTAATTGAGAAAGATTTTAGAGGTAAAGTAAAAGGATTCGACTGGACTAGCCTAAAAGGCAAAAAAATATCAATTATCTGTTCAAATTCAGCCATTATTCCTGATTGGGCATTTATGCTAGTAAGTTCTGAATTGACAAAGGCGGGTGTAAATAACTTTATTGGTGATGAAAAATCACATAAAGAATATTTAATAAATGAAAAGATTACAAATTTTGATTTGGATTCAGTTTCTAATAAACCCGTTATAATTAAAGGATGTGCTGATGAGGAATTTAATAAATTTATTTATTCACAATTAATTCAAAAAATTCAAGGGGTTGTTTCTAGTATAATGTATGGTGAAGCGTGCTCCTCAGTTCCAATTTTTAAAAAAAAATGAGAGTTATTGGTTTTGCGTTACTAATTTGCTTAACACTTAACTCCTATTCCCAAGAAAAAATAAATGACTCAATAAATACAAATTGGGAAAAATCAGGAAAATTTACGTTTCTAGGCAACCAATCTAGCTATAGTTATTGGACAGCAGGTGGACAGACCAGCGTTTCAGGAACTATAAAAATTAATTATGATTTAAATTATGAGAACAACGGTTGGAATTGGGATACAAAGATTATAACTGCATATGGACTAAACAGTAGTGGGGGAAGTAAGTTTTTAAAAAAGACAGATGATAAATTAGAAATTAACTCATTAGTTGGTAAAAAATTTTCATCGTCTAACATTGGTGACCTAAGCTATTCCAGCTTCATAAATTTTAAAACACAATGGACAAAAGGTTATCGGTTTAGGACGGCCTCAAGCGGAGAAGAGGAAAGAATTGAAAGAACCAGATTTTTATCACCGGGTTATTTCCAAATTGGAGTTGGATTGTATTGGGAAAAAAATAAAGATTTTTGGGTAAACTTTGCACCAATTACGGGCAGGCTAATTCTAGTAAATAAATTTTTTACAGATAAATTGAATGAAAATCAAGAATATTTTGGTGTAAAAAAAGGATCTACAAGTAGATTTGAACTTGGATCGTCAATTCGGTCTTATTATAAGTTTGAGTTTCTTGAAAATGTATTTGTAATAAACCGATTAAGTCTGTATTCAGATTATCTTGAAAATCCAGAAAATATTGACTTAGACTACACTATCAATACCTCACTTAAGGTAAATAAATATTTGACCACAGATTTAATATTACAATTTATTTATGATAATAATGCGGTAAAAAGACTTCAAGTTAGACAGGTCATGGGCATTGGTTTGAGCTTGAACTTTTAACTCTTAATTTTTGGATATAGGTAATTGTTATATGGAAATCTTTTTTCGTGAATTTTACTAATTTTTTCATATAAAGTATTTTTTAAAAAATCAAAATTTAATTTTTCTATGGCGGAAATATACATCTTGGTTTTGCTACTTTTTATGCTCATATTTTTTAATTTATCAGCTTTATTAAAAACAAGAATGGTTTCTTTATCCCCACAATTAATTTCATTTAAAATGATATTAACCGAATCTATATGTTGTTGATAGTTTGGGTGTGATATATCAACAATATGTAACAATATATCTGACTCTTCAATTTCAGACAATGTACTTTTAAAGGACTCTATGAGCTGTGTTGGAAGCTTTCTTATAAAACCAACAGTGTCCGAAAGTAAAAAAGGTAAATTTTCAATAACAACCTTCCGAACTGTTGTATCTAATGTTGCAAAAAGCTTATCCTCAGCAAAAACCTTTGACTTAGAAATTTGATTCATTATGGTTGATTTCCCAACATTAGTGTAACCTACTAATGCTACCCTAACTAGTTTTCCTCTATTACCTCTTTGTACAGACATCTGCTTATCGATAGTCGATAACTTTTTCTTTAATAGTGATACCTTATCGCGCACAATCCTTCTATCTGTTTCAATTTCTGTTTCACCGGGACCTCTCATTCCTATACCACCTTTTTGTCTCTCCAAGTGTGTCCACAAACCTTTTAATCGTGGCATTAAATATTCGTATTGGGCCAATTGAACTTGAGTTTTGGCATAACTGGTTTTAGCTCTTTGAGCAAAAATATCAAGGATCAATCCAGTCCTGTCAATTATTTTACTTCGAAGAATTTTCTCCAAATTTAATTGCTGACTGGGTGATAACTCATCATCAAAAATTACTGAACTAATATCATTATTTTTTATAAATAACTGTATTTCCTGGATTTTACCAGATCCAATAAATGTTTTTGGATTTGGTTTCTCTAATTTTTGAATAAATCTTCTCAAAACTTTTCCACCAGCTGTTTCTGCAAGAAAGCACAATTCATCTAAAAATTCATTTACGATAGTTTCGGAACCATTATTAATAATAGCTCCAATAACAATTGAATTTTCATAAAAAATTTTTTTATTCTCTATCAAATTTCAGGGTTGAAATACTTTAAGGTTAGTTCAGATTCAGTAAAATCTAAATAGGAATAATGATTAAACCAATCTCCACAATTATAGTATTGGGAATTATTTCCAAGATTTATTTTTAGGGGCAGGTGACGATGGCCAAACACAAAATAATTATAATGATCGGACTTTAATATTTTTTTACAATAATTAAAGAGTAATTCTTTTTCATTACTTTCAAATTTAATTTCCTTTCCTGAGATAACACTATTTTTTCTAGACAGGTATTCTCCAATTCTAACTGATATATCGGGATGAATACATGAAAATAGAAATTTGAAAAATGAGTTTCTAAAAATCAATTTTAAAAATTTATAACCATAATCACCTGGGCCCAAACCATCTCCATGTCCTATAAAAAATTTTTTTGAATTTATTTTAAATTTTTTGGGCTCAAAAAAAACATCGACACCAAGTTCCTTTTTGAAGTAATTTCTCATCCATGCATCATGATTACCAACAAAAAAATAAATTTTAACACCTGCGTCTGTTAACTCTGCCAGCTTTCCAAACAGTCTGGTAAAACCCTTTGGAACTACTTTTTTAAACTCAAACCAGAAATCAAATAAATCGCCAAGCAAGAAAATTACTTGCGCATCATTCTTTATAGAATCCAACCATTTGATAAATATTTTTTCTCTTTCTGAGGATTTTACTTTCCCAGCTAATCCAAGGTGGTTATCTGATGAAAAATAGATTTTTTTATTTTCTTTTAAGTTAATTATCTCCATTTATGTTGTACAAAAATAAACAATCAGCTATAACAACTTTTCATAACAGTTAAACGGCATGTCACTTTGATCTCTAAAATAGATTTTGCCTAATTTTTTATATCCAAGTTTTGAATACAAATAATTATTTTTTTTGTTTAAGCTAAATGTATCAAGCCTTACAGATAGACAACCATTTTCTTTTGCATAATTTTCAATATAATCCATAACATATTTTGCAAAACCTTGTCCTTGGTAGTCGGGGTGAATTGCAAGTCTATGCAGATAAATATTTTTTTTTGATGAGGTTTCCCAAACAATCTGTTTGTAAAACTCGTCCATATCAAAAGAGGCGCAAACACAACCTATGATTTTATTTTCAAGTTTTAGCACAAATAGATCATTGTTATTTATATCATCAATAAATGATTGTTTTGTTGGATATTTATCGTTCCACTGAAAAATACCATTATCAATCATGTGTCTCATGCAGGCCTTAATAATTTTCATTATCAAGTCAATTTGATCAATTGAAGCAAGTTCAATATTTTTCATGATGTTAAGATACTTATTTGATTGCAGAAATTATTGGTCTACCTGTTGATAATGCAGTAAAACTGATTCCTAAAATTACAGACAAAGTGGGGGCAATATCTCTAACATAAATTTTTTTATTAGATGATCCCTTCCTAATTCCTTTTCCATAGAATATCAAAGGAATATGTGTGTCATAGGTCCTGCCAGTACCGTGATTGGAGGCACTTGAAGACTTTTTATGCCATAATGGTTTTAAAAAGAATGCTAAATCACCTCTGAGGTCTGGATGACTGTTGTAATATATCATATTTATGACATAATCCTCTGAATAAGAGACTGCTTCATCTAATTGAGCAAAATCATAAACATCATATACCCAGGGTTCTTTTTTTAGTTCATTTTTAATCAGCGTTTTAATTTCATCATGTGAATAACCTGACTCAGCAATTCCATCTTTATTTAAATATACATTGTAGTTAGAAACATCTTTAATGTATTTTTTAAGCTCCTCATCGAAAACATTCATTGAGTATAACTGATTAAATGGTACTTTATTTTCGGATAAGTATGACGGTACATGAGTAATTCCATGGTCAGATGTTAAGTAGACAATATAATTTTTTTCACCAACGTTTTTATCTAGGTAATTAAGGATATCTTCGATATTTTTATCAAGTCTAATGTACATGTCCAATACTTCAACGGAATTTGATCCAAACCTGTGTCCAAGATGGTCTGTGGATGAAAATCCAATATGAAGAAAATCTGTTATTTCATCTTTGCCTAAATTTTCATACTCGATAGCATTTAATGTAAAATCCTTTACGATATCATTACCAAATGGTGAATACTTTATAACGTCATAATCGATTTCACCACTCTTTGTTTTAGACATTTTTTCTAGATCGTAAGGAAATGTTGAGTTATTTTTACCCAGATATTTTATTTCATGTTTGTTCAAATCTGGACCGCTTTCAACGTACAATTCAATATCATAATAAGTATCCCAGTTCGAAATATATTTTTGAATATTTTTTCTTTCATTAAATCGTTTAACCCATTCAGGAAGTTCATTCATATAATATGAGCTTGTAATAAATTTGCCTTCATTTTTTGCATTAAACCAGTAGGACATTTTTGAGGTATGCCCTCCAGACAATACAGCTGATCTATCTTTCAAGGCAACACTAAATGTTTTTGCTTTAAAGTTTGATGATATTCTATTTTCATCTGAGATTGTAGTTGTTTGTAAGTTTTTTGGAGATTTTTGACCTTCATCTGACAAAGTTCCAACCGACTTTTGTAAAAAATCATCGACACAATATATTTCTTTACTTAATGAGGGGTTGAACCACTCATTTCCTACAATTCCATGATAATTTGGTGTTGTCCCGGTGACTACTGTTGCATGTCCAGGAGCTGTAGATGTAACAGCATAACTGTAATGTGCGTTCTTAGCATTGAAACCTTGGGTTACAAGTTTTTTAAACCCTTTATCTCCATATTTGTTCCAGAACTTTGGGATGTACTCATATTTCATCTGATCAACAACAATTCCTACAACAAGTCTTGGTTTTTCATTTATTTTATGTTCAGACTGCGCTGAAATACATATAGAGAAAAGGAGAATAAATTTAAGATATGTATTCAAGGTTATTTTTTGCATATATAGGAAAAATATGCATTAGATTGAACTTTTTTTCTTTATAAAAAAGTTAAATTAATCTCTAGAATTGATTTTCGCTAATAGTCTTAGAATCTCCAAATACAACCAAACAAGAGTAACCATAAGTCCAAAGGCCGCATACCACTCCATATACTTGGGAGCCCCATTTTCTGATGCCTCCTCAATAAAATCAAAGTCCAAAACCAAATTTAAGCTTGCAATTAAAATAACAATTAGAGAAAAAATAATACTAAACATTGAGCCATTGGCGGGGTTTAGTAAAGCCAAATCCATTCCGAAAAAGCTGCCTATGAAGGAGATTAAGTATATCAAAAATATTCCTCCCGTAGCAGCAACAACACCAAGTTTAAAATTCTCCGTGGGTTTGATTAGACCTGATCTGTAAGCCATAAGCAACGATAATAATATTAAGGCTGTCAAGCAAACTGCATTGAGAACAATACCTTCGAACTGTTGAGCATACATGTATGAAACACCCCCAAGAGCCAAACCCTCAAATATTGCATACAATGGAGCAGTAATTGGAGCCGACTTTTTATTAAATATTGTAATAAAAGCTGTTATTAAACCTGCGATAAAACCTCCTATCATTAATATTGGGGATGTAATTGTATATGAATAATAGCCTGCAATTATTAGTAAAAACAATGAAATCGCGGTTTTATCAACAGTACCCTTAATAGTCATTGTATGATTTTTGACAAAAGAGTTTGTATTGGTTCTTTGCAGATTTTTAAATGTATTTTTATTTAAAGCTGGGTTTCCTGATCTAAAAGATAAGTGTCTAGACATTTTTTTATTTTTTTGTTCTCTTTTATGTTATAATTTTGTTAACAATGAAAAACTTTATTTTTATTTTTTTTCTTATAATAATCAACAACTATGCCCAAAACTCAACAGAAATAATAGAAACTTTTCCAATATTTCCAGTTTGTGAATTGCTCCCTGAAAAATTTCATAAAAATTGCTTTAATGAAACTATTGATGAACATATTCAAAACAACTTTAATTATCCAAAACAAGCATGGGACAATGACCTAGAAGCAATAGTAAAAGTAAGGTTTGACATTGACGTTGATGGTCGTATTACAAATGTAATTCCTAATTCAAGTGTTGTTGGAGTAAGTTTTTTTGAAAAGGAATCACTGAATCTTGCTAAAAAACTATTTAATGATTCCGCAAAAAAAGTTATTGAATCACTGCCTAGCGCAATTCCTGCAAAAAAGAATAATATTGCAATAAAAAAAACTTTTTTAGTTTCAGTTAAATACCAAATTCCAAGACAGCTGGGGTTTGATGAAGTTGAAATACCGCCGCTATTCAAGGGTTGTGAAGATAAAGAAAATAAAAAATTATGCTTTACAAAATTTATTGAAGCTCACATCGTCAAAAACTTCAAATATCCAAAGCGTGCAATAAAAAAAGGTGAGGAAGGAAATGTATTTATACAATTTGATATGACATCGAACGGATTATACACAAACTTCACAACCATTGGTGAAAGTAGAATTTTGGAGGATGAAGCCTATAGAATTATGATCAAACTTCCCTCATTTGAGCCTGCTAAGTACAAGGAAAAATATGTAACCACAACATATGGCACAACAATTTCATTTAAATTAAATCAATGAAAAACTTAAGCAAAAGTGAAGTTGAAAATAAGCTTAATTTATTATCTGAAAATTGGGTAGTCAAGGATAATATGCTTTTTGCAAAATTTAAGTTTACAACTTTTGATGATGCCTTTGATTTTATGAAACTTGTTTCTGAAAAATGTAAAGATCTGAATCATCATCCAAAATGGACAAATGTTTATAACCTAATTGATGTTGAGTTGTTTACTCACGATATTGGGGGTTTATCCTATGTTGATTTTGAATTAGCAGCCTTCATGGATTTGAGTTTTTTACCTTATTCTCAATAATTGCCTATTTTTGTTTACCAAATGGAAAATCTAGAGTTTTTAAGTGTAGAGTTTTTTGGAAATACCCTAAAGAATTACATTATATCAATTTCAATTATTGTATTTGGTCTTATCTTCAAAGGACTAATAAGTTCTTACTTAAGAAAATTCTTATTTAAAATTGTTGGTGACAGCAATAATAAAGAGGGCAAGTTTGAATTTGACAACCTTCTTAAAAAACCAATTACCTATTTTCTTTTTTTAGTCATAATCTACATGGCATTTAATATGTTGAGCATTCCTGATTCATTGGGCCTTGTTAGTGCTGATGAATTTGGATTACGAATGATATTTGAAAAGGGGTTCTTACTTCTGTTAGTATCTAGTGTAATATATATAATCTTACAATCAGTGGAATATGTTGGTTTAAGGTTAAGTCAAAGAGCAGCCAAAACTGAAAGTAAAGTTGATGATCAATTGATACCTTTTGCAATTGAGATCGGAAAAGTTTTGGTTGTAATATTTGGTGTTTTGATTATTCTGGGAAATATTTTTGGGATTGATATAACTGCACTAGCTGCTGGTCTTGGTATAGGTGGTGTTGCTGTAGCATTAGCTTCCAAAGAAAGTCTTGAAAACTTACTTGGTTCATTTACAATATTCTTTGACAAACCCTTCACCGTTGGAGACATTATAACAATTGGGGGGATTACTGGAGTTGTAGAAAAAGTAGGCTTTCGAAGCACGAGAATAAGGACGTTTGACAAAAGTTTGGTTACTGTTCCAAACAAGAATTTGATTAATACCGAACTTGATAATTTAAGCCTGAAGCCAGTTAGAAAAGTAAAAACTGATATTGGTTTGACTTATGATACAAGTGTAGATCAAATCAAAAATATTGTAGCGGATATTCAACAATTAATTAATGATCACCCTAATACTAACCAAGATGGGGTTGTTAGGTTTTTAGAGTTTGGAGCAAGCTCTTTAGATGTAATGGTACTTTATTTTGTTAATAGCCCTGATTGGAAATTATTAGTTGATACCAAACAGGATATTAATTATAAAATCATTGAAATTGTCAAAAAACACAACAGTGATTTCGCCTATCCATCAACTTCTGTATACTTAGAAAAACAATAAGTTTAAACAGAACTGATTTTAAATTTTTTATAATTATCATATAAAAATACTGGCATAGCCAGTGAGAATCCAACTAAAAACATACAGGCAGTATATTTCAAAAGTTTTAAAGGTTGATTTTTGAATGCATAAATGATAAAAATAAAAAAAGACATAGCTGCAACACCCAAATCAGCTGAAAGCATAGACGATGCAAAATTTACATTTGCATCTGCAAAAAATTCAGATAATGACCATTCCCAATTTTTAAATTCCAAAAACTTAAATAGGAAGTAATATGGGGCAGCAATGCCAAAAAAACACATTAGTAAAAAAATTTTCTTCATGATATTAAATTAAAAAATCCTGGTAAATACCAGGATTTTAATAAGTCAATTTTAGATTTATTTTAGTTATTAGGCACCACATCAGATGGAAAAATTGCAATTGTTGAAATTTTACCATTAGAATTTACCCAAAATCTTTCAAATACTCTTCTGCGATTAACCTCTCCATCTTTAAAACGTCTTTCTCTGAATACTACATCAACCATATTGATTGAACTCTCTCCAAATGTTAATGGCACAGCACTGACAACAGACCTCTTTATAGAGTCGTAGGGCTCTTGAAAAGAAGCCAAAGTTTCAGTTGTTGTCATATCTAACTTTTGATATCCCTCAGGGGAGTAAAAATTAACCGAGTCCGCCATACTTTCAATTATAATTTCATTCTTATCCATATCAGCAAAATTAAGAATGACTTTAACAACCATTTCAGCAGCCTGATCAGACCCAATTTTAAATTTTTGACCCGAAAGCTGAGGCGGGTTTTCCCCATACCATTTTCCTGCAGACTTATCTGTAATCTGTGGTTCACAGCCAATTAAAACTGTGCTTATTATAAGTGTGTACAATATTCTCATTATTATTTATTTAAATTATACCTATTCAGCAGCTGCCATAGCTGCAGCATACTCCTTGTTGAATTGTTCATCAGCAAAAAAACCTAATGCTTGAACAATTTTACCATCTTTCCATTCGTAATCAAAGTGTCCTTTTATAACCAGTCTTTCACCAGTAAAGTTTCCAGTACCGCTCCATGTGAACCAATAATTAGTCCATATTCTGCCATCTGTAAAATAGTTTGTGTGAGCATATTCGTCTGTTATGGTTATGTCAGAAAAAACCTCGTGCTCATATGTCCATCCATCAAATATGTTGTCTTTTCCAGTGACCTCTGTGCTATTGAAAAACACTTTTGCATCATCGGCGTAATATTCTTTTGCATCCTCAAAATCTGCTTTTGTATAATCTTCAGCTAATTCTAATATTGTTTCTGTTAATTCATCTTCAGCTTCTGTTTCTGAATAATACTCGACATCATCATCTGACATAACAACTGCAACAACACCAGTGGAACTCATATCACATGAAATGAAAGGGAGTAAGAATAGTAGTAATAATTTTTTCATAGTTTAAAATTTAAAGTTATTCCATTTTTGCATCCCATTGATGAATACGAAATATCTTTCCATCTCTGATAAAAATTCTGTCAATTATTCTGACTTTTTCTTGGGTTCCGTCGTTTAGATATCGATCCTCTAAAAAAGCAACAGTAACTCTTGTTACATCAGAACCTTCTCTTTTCAGTGGAACAGCATTCCATACTGTTCTTTTTATAGAATCATAAGGTGAATGTAACTGCATGACAATTCCTGGGACATCTTCTCTGCTATTAACCATTAAACCTCCAGATGGAGGTGCATACCTAACAGTATCTGCCATCATTTCATACATAGCATCTGTATCTTTATCTGCATAAGCTAAAACCAAGTCAATAGCAATTTTTGAATCTTCATCAGAGCCAAAAACATACTTTTCACCGTCATTATTAGCCATACCTGCAGACTTTTCAACTTCAATTGTTTGTGTTTCACAGCTTAAAAAAGCTGTAGCTATCATTAGTATAAATAGTTTTTTCATAATTATATATTTATTGAATTAATCTTCTTTTTTTTCGGTTCTAGCATCAAACAAAAGACCAGTCATTACTCTGTGTCTAATTTCTCTCAAGTCCGAACCATGCTTTTCGTTATGTTTTTTCATAACATTTCTAGGAATTTCTGACCACCAATTTTGATTTGCTTTTTCCCAAGTATCGAATAAATCAATTGTAACCATATCCCACGCACCTTCAGAATTTACAACCATTCCTTTTCTTTTCATGACATGCCATCCCTCAATTCCTTTTGCGTGCTTTTCAAAAATGTCTTTAGCGTCTTTTTCTTGTTCAATATATGCATTATATTTTTTTGATTTAATCAAATTGAAGATGGCTATATTAGGGATTGTTGAGGGATCTCTTAAAAACCCAGCAATATATTCACAATTAGCATTGTAAACAGTTGAGTATAATTCTTCACCTTTTCCATAAATCCACGACCTAGCATCTGCTGATAAATTAGGGTAAGCTTTTTCCCAAACTTGTGTCCAAGAGGGCTCAGGATTGGTGGCTACCCAAATGGCAATGTGAGAAAATCCTGCATTATATCTTGAATTTTTTGCAACTCTTCTTAAAAGCCAATTTTCCATTTTTCCCTCTGAAACTGCTGCTTTAGCTGCTGGTCCAACATATTCGATCATGTAAGACTCAAATTCTTCAACTTTATCCTCTTCTACTTTTATAAACTGTAATCTTACTGTGTTGCCCTCCTCAACCTGTGAATTCAAAAATGTAAAAGAAACACACAGTATTAAATAAATTATATTTTTCATAATATTAAGATTGATTTATAGCAAGTTAAATATTTTGACTTTCAATAAGCTTTTATTTTTAAATCATTGATGATATTTAACATATTAATAATATTGAATAGATTAAGACTGAAAAATTTTTAAAATATTGTGTTAAAATTTGCTGAATTTTCAAAAGACAAAAAACATAGATACTATTTATCTCGAAAATGGTCTAAAGACGAACAGGTACTTTATATATTATTAAATCCATCAAAAGCAAATCATATAAACAATGATCCTACAATCAACAGATTAATTACAATTTCTAAAAATCTAGGATACGGTGGTTTTAATGTTGTTAATTTATATACGCTAATAACACCAATTAGAAATAAATTATATGAAAGGAAAAGAAAAACTTCTGCAAAAAATAAAAAATTGATCGCAGAACTAGTTGCTGGGCATAAAACAATAATTTATGGGTGGGGAGCAACGGAAAATGAACCAAAGTGGCTCAACAATATTGTAAAAAGTCCATTATGCTTTAACATCAATAAAAATGGCACACCAAAACATCCTCTCTACTTAAAAAAAGAGTCAACATTAAAAAAATTTAGAGAAGCAAAAAAAAATTAAATTTCTTCTGTTTTTTTATCAAGCACAATTATGGTAGCACATGAAATTAGCATTAATGCAGAAGGTAATGTTGGAACTAAAGGGTCACTAATACTTATATGAAAGTAGACAGCAGCTATCATAAATAGACCCATAATAAATGCAGCAGGTGTTACAAATCTTCTAACCTTTAAGCCAATCAAGAGTATGATTGCACATGTAACTTTAAATATTCCAACTACAACCATTGTTGTTTGGTTAAGACCATAAGCCTGAAACTCCTCAATCATATTTAAAGCATCTCCTCCTCTATATAATGAAGGCATATTTAACCTCCAAGTCCATGCACTTAAAACAGCTAGAGAAACAACCAAGATTAATATTTTGAAAATCGTTTTCATAATTATCTATTCTAACCTATATTTAGTTAAGTTAATTTAAAAAATTTATTTATGAAAAAAATATTTTTGTTGTTGATTTTAGTTCTAATATCATGTGAAACAACAAATAAACAGGAACCTACAACTCAGCTAGATTTTCCATTTGAGCCTAGCTACCAAAAAGATTGGAAAATGGGCAATCAAGAAAATGTACTGCTAGTTCAAAATTTACACAAAACACTTCTTGATGGTGAGTTTGAAAGAGTAACTGAATTCATTTCTGATACCATAGTAATGTATATGGGCGATGGTTCAACTGTTAGTGGAATTGATAACTTTAAAGAACTTCTTGCAGGTTATAAAGATGCCAATTTAAGAGATTACAATGTGGGTGTAAATTTCCCTATTATTTCTGAAGAAGGTCATGAATGGGTGATAAATTGGGATTCCGTTACTTACGATACAGCTGATGGACCTGTTAGGATGAGATATCAGGAAGCTTACAGAATTTCTGGAGGTAAAATTGTGAGAGTTAATCAATTTACGAAACCTGTTGTAGATTAATACATTAAAAATATTTAAAATGGACTTCAGAATTTTTCTGAATCTCTTTTTGGTTTTGTCATTAATCTCTGTTTATTCTCAAAATGATGGAAGCAAATTCTATGGAGAGGAATTTAGTTTTGATATTGAAAATGTTGGTGTTTCATTGAAGCCATCTTTAAGTAGAATTAAAGTTAAGGGGGAAATTATATCAACCTGTCCTATGAAAGGTTGCTGGATGAATATGCTGGTTGCAAATGATACTGTTCTTGTTAGGTTTAAGGATTACGGATTTTTTGTCCCTAAAAAAGGTGTAGAGGGTAGTTCAGCTATCGTTAATGGATTTCTTTCAGTTGACACTTTAAGTGTTGCTCAACTGCGACATTATGCCGAAGATGCGGGTAAAAAGAATGAGGAAATTATGAAAATCAAAAAGCCAAAAATCACATTATCATTTTTAGCTGATGGAGTAGCTATTCAAGAATAATTATGAAAAATATTTTACACAGACATAGATTTTTTATTCTGATGGTAGTGTTTTAATAAAAAATTATTATCTTGAATTTTCCACCTAATTTATGAGGCTAAGTAAAAGAGATAAAGCGCTAACAAAAATTGAGATACCGGCAGTACACTCTATTTACTTCCGCGGTAAAAGGTATAAGTATAGCGATTACTTGAAAATTAAAGGAGAGGTGAATAAAAATGAACTTCTTCCTTTCTAAAAATAAAAGATTTATCTATTATTAATTATCAAAATTAGACCCGAATTAATCAACACCAAAGAAGCAGTCCCAATTAAAAACCAATCTCTAGATTCATGTTTATACATTATTGCCTCACCGAAAACACACAAACCAGAACTGAATAACATTATACCTAAAAATGCTAGTAAATTTTTTTTAAGATTTGATTTCATAAACAACTATTCTTTATCTCGTAAATTTACATTAAATCTATGAACAAAACTGTTGCTTTATTTGGATCAACCGGACTAATTGGAGGTGAAGTTTTAAAACTATTAATCAATGATGATGATTATGAAACAATAAATGTAATCACGAGAAAAAAAGTTACTGTACAATCAAAAAAAATTAAGAATTACATCATTGATTTTACAAATCCAGATGGCTACAAAAAAGTTATAAAAAAAGGTGATGTGGTCATTGCATCAATTGGAACAACTCAATCAAAAGTAAATTTTAATAAAAAGAAATATCGAAAAGTTGATTATGATATTCTTCTAAATATAGCTAAGGTTTGCAAATCTAACCAAGCGTCTTCTTTTTGTTTTGTTTCATCTGCTGGTGCCAACGAAAAAAGCAAAAACTTTTATTTAGGACTTAAAGGCGAGATTGAAAATTCAATTATGCATCTTGCTTTAAAATCCTGCTTAATTTTTAGACCATCTCTTCTTCTTGGAAAAAGAAATGAATTTAGATTTGGTGAAATTATGGCTCAAAAAATTATGCCACTTTTCTCTTTTTTAATGAAATCAAACTACAAGCCTATTAAAGCAACTGATGTTGCCAAATCAATAGTTAGGGAATCAAAAAAAGTTAGTCAAGGGAATAAGGTTTATCACTATTCTGAAATGATAAACAATTAGAATACAAATTTGAGTAGATTTTATTCTCATTTAGATGATGTAAAGCAATACCAAAAAGTAGTGTGAAGCTGAACCTGTTAATACAAACAAATGCCATATTAAATGGAAATACTTTATGTTATCAAAAGCATAGAAAATGGTTCCAAAAGTGTAAGAAAGCCCTCCAATAATCAATAATAATTTAGCATTATAATCAATCAAATTAAATAAAGAGTTAATGTCAAAAACAATTAACCATCCCATTGCAAGGTATAATATGAGAGAGAAAAATTCGTATTTACCAGTTAAAAATAACTTTTTTAAAGTCCCAATTATTGACAAAACTAACACGGAAATAAAGATTTTTATACCAGAGTGGTTGTACATTGTTATCAAGCATACTGGAGCGTAAGAACCTAAAATGAGGTAATATATACTAATATGGTCGACTACCTGAAACCTCTTTTTTAGTTTTGGGTTTAATACGTAATGATAAATAGATGAGGATGAATACACAAGCAATAAACCGAATGAAAATAATATAACTGAAATAGTACTGAGGCCAGTGATTTTACTGTCATAAAAGAATAAAAATGGTATGCCTATTACAGACATTATAAAACCTAAAAAATGCGTTAAAACATTCCACAATTGCTCGTTTCTAAAATCACTTATACTAATAACTTGCATGAGTAGTTTCTAAGGTTGTGTGGAGAAGATGGGACTCGAACCCACGACCTCTTGACTGCCAGTCAAGCGCTCTAGCCAGCTGAGCTACATCCCCTAACAGATATAAATCCTTTTTTTGATACAAGCACTTTTTTTACAATTTACATCATTTCGTCCACTGCACATTTTTACACCATTTTATTGCATTTTTGACCTTTTAAAGGTGTTCTTATAATTGCCCAAATCTACAAGTTTCTTTTGTGTTTTTATATAGTATTTTTTTAAATTCGGTATAATGTATATCGATTGGTCAGGCAAATATTCAATTTATGAATATCATAATAAAGTAAAAGAATATTATCCGTTACGTAATATTGTGAATTCACAAATCAATTTTTATAAATGGTGGAAAAATTCTAACAACAACTACATAATAAGAAAAAATAAAGATTACCCTTTTTTAGAGCTTAGAGAAGAAAATAAAACTAATATTATAGCATCAGATAATGAAGCTTGTGCATCTTTTTATCAATTTATGTATGATAAACCAATTTCAATCAAAAGTGACCTATATAGTTTTTTTAGAGAAAATCAACTTAAAGTTGGATTTCCTAGTGCTAAAAAAGGGAATTATGAGGCGCAAAAGGCATCAGTTAATAAGCTAGGGTTTAAGGGCAGTATGCTTGAAGGGGGAGTTCGTGGAGATTTTGATTTAAAATTATCACACTATTTAGACGCAGGACAAAATTTTGGTCTCAATACAACAATTAAAACCAAATGTGCAATCTATTTATCACCTCTAAATATTTTCTTGACTCCAAAACCCCAAAAAGGACGAAAAGGATATAAAAATGTTAATTCATCATTTAATGAAGATGTGGGGGAAGATCCCTATTTGAAAGATGTTTTTCATTCATTATTAATTAATGATGTTTTTAAACTTAACAATGGAAGGGAGGCATACAAAAATTATTGTGAAATGTGTGAATTAGATTTTGATAATCAGCTAAAAATAATAGAGGATTCAAAAAAAAATAGTTTTACAACCTACATTAATATTGAGAAGAGTTCTGAAGCTGGACTTAAAGTTCATACAAGATTTAAAGTTACAGAATCAAATTACAAGTTCTTAAAAAGCAACAACGATAAAGACTTAATAATTGAGGTTATTCCGAAAAAAGGTAAACACCCAAGGGGAACTTATGAAATACCTAATATTGACGCTTTAAGATTTATAGATTCAAAACGCTCTTCGTTTAACTGGGAAAAAAATAAAAATTTTCACCAGGATGCTGTTCCTAAAGATTTAAGAAAATTTTTCACTTATAAATAATCTAGTTATACAAATCAGGTGTTTCAACGCAATACATTGCAATATCGTCCCATTGACCAACAGTAACATCATCATTTACTAGAAAGTGAATTCTTCTCGCATATTTTTTTAACATAGTATCCTTAACCTTCCAATAACCATCAAACTTTCCAGATCCAACAATATATACGATTGCTCCAAATGGAAATTCTTCCAAAAGATCTTGTGAAACAGCTAAATATCTGTACTCATATGAATCTTTATTGTTCATTACTTCACCTGATGCTAATTCATCACCTTTGTTAACGTGAAAAATTGTTGCTGATAATCCATAAGCTTCTTTAAAGCAATATCTTATTTCTATAGGTGGATATTTACACATTTCACTGCACCATTCTGGAATAAACAATTCTTGTTGTGATTGGATAAAACTTACCAGCAATAATGGTAAAAATTTAAATTTATTATTTGTAGTATTCATAGTTTAAAATATTATTTAAACTATATTATAGATCTGTTGTTGTATTATTTTTGTAAATAATTCATTTTCTTTAACTTGCTGATTATGAAAAAACTAACCCTATTATTGTTACTTATTCCAATACTTTCTTTTGGACAAGAAATTAAGGGTAAAAAAATTTTTTCTATCAAAGCAGCTGTTGGAGAGTGGCAGTCATCAGTTGGTGAATACTTAAAATTAAAAACCATCTATGCACCATATGAAAAAGGTGTTTTTGATGGTATTGTTAGTGGAAAGGTATTGCCTGTTGGGGGTGATTTTCCACTTTATTATTTAGAAGATGGTAATACATTTGCTGATTTGGATTTAGATATGGTTTTAATCACTGACGAAAACGAAAAAATTTATTGTAAAGCAACAGGAGTGTTTAATTATGTAACAGAAACTTTTGAATCAATAAAATTTCAAACTCATTGGAGATTCAGAACATCAAGTGAAAAGTATAAATTTTTAAATGATGTTATGGGAATTGGATTTGGATATGTCTTACCACCTGATTCTGAATATAATTTTCAACACGATATTTATGACGTTTCTCTAGATGAATAAAAAACTAACCTTATTATAAAATGAATAAAAATAAACTTATAAAAATAGTAAGTCTAATTACCGGCGCTATAACGATTGTTGCTATAGGATACTTTGTAAATGAGGGTAGTTGGAATAATGTAGGCTTTTTTAGTTTTCTATTTTTGGGGATATGGATTTTTCCAACCTTTTAAAAAAAAGCAAATAAGAAAAAATGAAACAACTAATTCTACTATTACTATTTATTCCCCTTTTTTCTTTTTCTCAAAACAAAATTTTGAATATTGGACATCGGGGAGCTAAAGGTCACGTTGCTGAAAATACAATAGAATCAATTAAAGAGGCTATTAGACTTAGAGCTGATGGTGTTGAAATAGATGTTTTTAGATGCAAAAGCGGTGAGATTGTGCTGTTTCACGACAAAACTCTTGATAAACTAACCGATGGAAAGGGAAAAATTGAAAATAAAACTTTAACAGAGATAAAAAAAATAAAAGTACTCGATTCTCAATATTCAATTCCTACTCTTGATGAAGTTTTAAAATTAATTGGAAGGGACTTTTTTTTAAATATTGAGCTAAAAGGTTCTAATACATCAAAGCGATCGTATGAATTAGTAAAATACTATATAGACAAGAAGGTAATTAACCCTAAAAATATTTTATTTTCAAGTTTCAACTGGGAAGAATTGAAAAAATTAAGAAAATTAAGTAATGATATTAACATAGCACTTCTAACTGAAGATAGTCCGTTAATGGCTATTAATTCAGCCAAAGAGTTAAATGCTGTAGCAATTAACCCAAACTTTAATGACTTAAATATTGATATAGTAAATAAAATTAAAAATTCAGGATTAGATATTTACACTTGGACAGTTAATAAAAAAAAAGATATTGAAAGAATAAAAAAATTAAATGTTAGTGGAATTATCACTGATTATCCAGATAGGTTTTGAATAATATATCCAACATACTATTACATATATGAGACAATGAAGGGATTATTAAATGAAAAAACTAATTCTACTATTACTATGAAAGAATCTAAAATATCTTTAGGTGCAGGTATAGGATTACTTGCAGGAATTATAATTGGAAATGCTACTGATAATGTTGGTTTATGGATTGCGTTAGGTTTATGTTTTGGTGATAATTTTTTAGCTGATGATGTGCATTATAATGAAGATGGAGCAGAATTTATTGCAAATAAATACTACAATACTCTCGCAAATCTACTTGAGTAATTTTTAATAATTTATTAATTTAAGAAGCGTTATATTGATAATATTCATATTTGTTTTAAGTAATTTTTGATGATTAGGAAATATTAATTCAATTCTAGTTGTACTACAAGATTAAACTCACAAATAATTTATAATTTTAAGATAAGACTAATAAAGGAATTGTGCACACAAAAAAAGATTATTGGATTCAGATTTTAATAGCATATGTATTTTTAGCAATTGGAATTGTAATTATTATTTTTTTTAAAGACTATAGTTTATTAGCACTTCTTTTTTTGGGTTTTTCTCTTTTGTGGATTTTCAAAGCTGTCAAAGTGTTTCGTTCGCTAAAAGATAAAAATGTCTATCCTAAAAAATTTATTCTGTTAAACCGCTGGGTTAAGTGGAGTCTTGACCCGAAGAGATTTTGGTATGTATTTTTGATTTCACTTTTGTTCGGGGCTATCATTGGAATTTTGATAGTGACCTAAAAATTCTAATAAAATTATATCCAAAAAAGAAATGAAGGAATCATTAAAGTTTATGGAATGAAAAAACTAACCTTATTATTATTGAAATGAAAGGTTATTTACTCAAAAGTATTAAATGGTATCAAGCGATTATCATTGGTGTTTTGTCTGGCATAATTCCACCTATGCTTCAACTTACTTCAATTAAATGGGGTCATATTGCAATTGGATTATTTATATTATTTTTTATGTATAATATTTGGGCTGACAATAGAAAAAAGAAAAAATGAAAAAATATTTGAAAGAATGGTGGTATGTATATGCAATCGGTGTTTTTAGTGGATTGATTTCTGTTATAAAAATCGTAGGGTTACTACCTTTTCCAGATTATTGGTGGGTCTATATTATTGTTTTTGCTATTGTAGTTGGCATAATGAGTGGAGAAATATATTTTACGAAGGATAAAAAGAAAGATGGTGAATAACTGATTATGAAAAAACTGACCTTTCTAAAATTATGCTTATCAACTGCATTTGTTGTTTACTTAGTAGTTGCAATTGATTTTTTTCCTTTTGAAATGCACCTTAACCTACTGGAATGGGATGGTACACGGCCAGCAAAATTTGTAATAATATTTATTATAACTATATTCTTTTGTAGATGGGTTGAGTTTGAAAAATTCTTTACTAAAAAAGAAAAATGAAAAAACTAACCTTATTATTGTTACTTATTCCAATACTTTCTTTTGGTCAAAAAATTGAAATTGATTATGTAATAAATAATGATAATTCAGTGAGCTTCAATTATAAAAAAAACATTGCAGGAAGCTACTTGGTTATCTTAGAGTTCTCAAATTTATCTAATACAAGAGCACAGAAAAAAGTAAGTAAAATATTAAAAAATAACTCTGGTTCATTTTTGAAGTTAAAACCAATAAACGAAGAAAATGGGATTAGTTTTCAGTATCAAACTATGTATTTTAAAGGAAATATAAATTCAAAAGTCAATGAAGATTATCCGTATATACTTCCATTTAATAAAGGCGAAAAAATAACCCCAAGAGAAAATTATTCATTAGAAAATAGATATTTAAATGAAGAAATTCCTAAAGGGTGGAAATCTTACAGTTTTACATTTAATGAACCTAAAGAGGTAAAGGCAATTCGTAAAGGAATAATTATAGAAATTAAAGACATATATACTCCTGATTATAGTACTGAAGTGTCTTATTACAGTGAACAAAATTCGATTTCTATTGAACATATTGATGGAACAGTCGCTACATACAAAGGTTTTGATAAGAATACAATTCAGCTAAAAGAAGGAGAGATGGTTTATCCACAAACAACCTTGGGTCAACTTGTAAAATATGATAATAGAGATATATATAGATTGTATTTAACATTGTATTCCTACACAACAAAAGATAATATAAGTTTGTTTCGTTTGAATTCATCTGATGATTATGAAATAACATATTTAACTCCAAAGTTTTATGTTAGAAATTCTCTAGAAATTCTTAATGATAATAATGAATATTTAGTTGATTTTGATGAAAAAACTCAATTTAAAGAAATGAGAAAGAGAGAAATTAAAAAATTTAAAATCAATAAATAGAATAATGAAAAAGTTTTTTAATTCAGATATTGGTTTATGGATTCCGTTAGGTTTATGTTTTGGTGCAGGCATTGGAACTACATTAGAAAAAAAAACTAAATGAAAAAAATACTACCAATACTATTAATTATTATAGCTCTACTGAACTTTCTTTATACTTTCGGTTATCAAGGAGAACCAATGAGTCAGATTGAGTTTCTTTTTAGGACTTATGGAAGTTTAGTTTTAGCTGCGGTTGCAATAATTTTATTAAATAAGAAAAGCTGAGCTACATCCCCATTATTTCTATTAATTGAAAAAAGCAATCAATTGCTTTAAATCTTCTTCTTTTTTTAAGTTGATTTTATTTTCCTTCCTGAACTTTGTATAGTCCTTTTCATTAAATACTTTTAATCCAATCATTTTTTTATGGTTTTTAGGAACTTCAAAATATTTGTTTTTATAATAAATAATATAAGCAGATTGGTCAACCCATTCTGGATCAGCAGTTTTTCCATATCCTGAATTAGCTGCACTTCCAGTTACTTCAATGGGTTTTTTCAAATTTTTATTATAAAACTCATAAAGACTAATGTTTTCAAGTTTTAAACACTCTCTAAGAATCACAAAATTATTTGTTTCAATCAAATCCAATTCGTGAAAGCTATACTTTTTCCCACCAATTATTAATTCAAAGGTATTATCAATACTTATTTCAAATATTTTTCCATCATTATTTTTTGTTTGGATTTTATGAGCATATAAATCCATCCTGAAATCTCCAACAATGTTTTTTCCAGATTCAAATACTATTTTACCCGTAACAAAATCTTCAAAAATAAAAGGAGTTCCTTTAATGTTGATATCATAAAATGAAAGTTTTTGAATCAACTGGAAATTTCCAGAGTTATGAAAGGAAATTAAATCTTGAGAATAATTAGTTAACGTAAATAAATAAAAAAGTAAAATAATTTGGTTACTTAGATGCCTCACGATTTATTAAAGATATTTATTTTTTCCAAGATAATAACCACTCCATTTTTTCCTTATCTCTATAAATTAGATGCCATCCGCTATGATTCCAATTTTTAACATCCAAAACAATATTTTCATTAGTTTCTGAAAGCTTACTATACATTTTTTTTGCCAATGAAAATGATGATGTCGCGTCATTAGTACTGTGGTGCATAAATGTTGGGATATGATCAACTTTATCAGCAAGTGGTAAATAAGAGTATGGCCTATGATGTGGGCTTAATGGCATTATAGCAGCAAATAGATTTGGTAATCTAGAAGCAACTATGAATGTACCTCTTCCTCCCATACTTAAACCAGTCAAATAAATGCGATTATCATTAATTTTAATATTTCCTCTTATATCTTCAACTAAATCCTGAATTTTTTTTGGGCTCCAATCGATACCTAACTTAGTGGGTGCTGCAATTATATATTCATCATTTTCAGACATGTAGAAATTGTTCAAGCTCCATTTTCTTCCGGTTAATGAGTTTGCAGACTCTTGAACACTACCATGCAGATAAACTACCAATGGATATTTTTTGTTTTCATCAAAATTTTTAGGCAATCTCAATGTATATGAATATCCACATTTCCATCTAAGTTCATCATTTACACATTTATTAAAATTATGATCTGGTTTTTTGTAATTGTTCTTCCAATCGGTGGTTAACGACCATGGGTCTGAATTTTCATTTGTCCACCAATCTGTGTTATATATGTTTGATATTTTCCAAAGAGGCCAATATATATCCTCACCTTCATAATAAATATTGGTTAGGCTATTTATTCTAATAAGACCCCCTTTTTTTAATTCAGGCCATTTGCTTTTTGATTTTGTTATTTCTAAACCTGGATTTGCAATGATTTCGCAAGGTGGACAATCATCCTGGCCGAAGGAACTGTTGTATATTAGAATAAATAAAAGTAATTTTTTGAAAAAAGTATTCACATTCTATAATTTCAATTTGTAATTTAACTAAAACAAGTGAATTTTTTTGACAAATACTTTTTTGGATATCTTCCAAAGAAAGCTGGTAATATAATTCGAATTATTTGTGGGATTATTCTTTTAATTCTAATCCTTGAGATAACTATAACTTTTTTTATTACCATATTACTAATTGGTTTAACATCAAGATTATTGATGACTTTTTTTAAATAAATTTATTTCTCGCTGCTTTAATCAAGAATCTTGTTTCATTTTCGAGCATAGGTATTTTCAGGTAGAAATAAGTATGAAAGTGGGGGTGTAAAATTAGAAGATTCATGGAGCTAATTTTTTTTCCATAATTAGTCTCAATAATATATTTATAAAGGTTTAACTGTAGTGAATATCGATTGTAGCTATTATCAGCAATATGAGACAACTCATCAAAGCCATAATCGAAATCACTTTCAATCAAATGGCCAGCTCCATTTACTATTTTAGTGCTTCTTTTCCAATCAAATAAAAAAAGCTCTCCATTATCTTTTTCATATACCATGTCAATAGATCCAGCTAGTGAAAGACTATCATCAAATATTCTCCATTCTGTTTTATAAGGTTTTAAATTGGGGTATTTACTTATAAATTGCTTAAAATAAATAAACTCTGGAGCATCTATTGTGTCTTCAATATTATTATAAAAGTTTTCAATTTTTTCGTGGAGAATGGTGCCTTTATCAGCAGCATCTTTTCTGTTGTTTTCCCATTCTAATAAAATTTCTTTTTTAACTTCAATTATGTTTTCCTGGATCAACTTTCCACCTTCACTCTGAATTCTTTCTATAGCTTTTTTATTTGACCAATACTCTGCATCAAATTTTGGAAAGAATTTTTCTATCAGTCCTGTTACGGAATACTTAATGCTTATTCCATCAACAAAGTACTTATGCTTTTGAGAATCAAAAGTTATGCGTGTATCGTTTGCATGTTTGTTTTTTAAATTGAGCAAAAGAAATATTTATTCATAAATTTACTCAAAGATTTTATGAAAAAATTTTTACTTCCCATTTTATTTATTTTGTTTTTTTCCTGCGATGATATTGATGAGTGTGGTGATATCACTCAAAAATATACACAAGATGGAAAATATTATTTTGTCATAATAGTTGATTCCGGAAGTAGTGGTGGAGCTGGAGAAAACCCTGGCGGAGGAGTCGCCTATGCTGATGCAGAAGTGAATCTAGAAACTTACAACTCTTTTAATGTTGGAGATGAATTTTGCAGAAATTAAATTATTATGAAAAAACTAATATTATTATTTTTTCTGTGCTATATCAATATGTATGGCCAGAATACTATTGAAGAGGTCCGAGTAGTTAAAGATGACAAACAAATAGATGACCTATTTAGCGAAATTGGCTCCAATGAATTAAAGTTGGATATCTTAGACATATTGAGTCAACCTGCACTACAAATTACATATGAAAAAATTAACGATCCATACTCATCCTTTGGTGCTGATATTTTTTTAAATTTTAGTGATACCAATGCATCTAGAAGCTGGTCAGATAAATTGGCCTTAACCCCATTTTACAGATTTTACTTTTTTGATAAAAGAGATTATGGAGGGAGTGGATTTTTTGCTGAAGTATTTTCAAAGTTTAGTTTTGGTGAAAGTGAGGTTCAGTATTACTATGGACTTAACAACCCCAATATTGAACCATACATTGAAGTTGAAGAGGAAGATTTCTTTGATGTAGCTCTTGGCGCTGCGATAGGTCAAAAATGGGTGAATAAGAAAGGGTGGACTTTCGAGCTTTCTATAGG
>CACIGC010000008.1:0-62500 GCA_902586095.1 uncultured Bacteroidota bacterium
AACGACTCGACAACAAATTTAGTTAATCAAGGCTTAGAAGTCTTTTTAAATATTAATATCAATAAAAATGCTGAGATCGAAATTATATTTGATGAAAAAACTGGCTCTAAAATTTCTGGATTGGGGGAGGGTCAATTCAATATAATTTCTGACTACACTGATAATTTTACCATTGATGGAGAGTTTACTCTTGAAACTGGATATTACTTTTATAAAAATTTTGGTATTGTTGAAAGAGTTTTTGATTTAAATAAAGGGGCGAATATAGTATGGAACGGTGATCCATATAAGGGAATAATTGATGCGAAAGCTCGATACAATGTCCCTAGTGGGGCAAATCCTGCACCATTAATTCAAAACACCTCATTCAATAGGAAAATTCCTACATTCGTAGATGTGGAACTTCAAGGTGAACTATCTAATCTTGAGACTCCAAATTTTGAAATTATTTTTCCAAATACGAGTGGTTCAATAAAATCGGAGTTAGATTATTATCTAAATGATTCTGAAAAAAAACAAACCCAAGCCATATCCTTGATATCACAAGGTTATTTCTTAGACAATTCATCCTCAAGTCTTGTATCAACCCAGACAATAACAAACAATTTGTTTCAAAGAGCTTCAGGGATTATTGATGATTTACTTGGTGGTGATGATGATAAAATGAATTTGGGTATTAATTATGAGCAGGGTGATAAGTTTTCAACCTCAAGTCTTCTTAACAGGGATAGAATAGGTCTTTCATTGCAAAGTGAAATAAGCGATAAAATTTTAATTAATGGAAAAATTGGAGTTCCAGTCAGTGGGGCAGAAGAAAATGTAATTCTTGGAAATGTTCAAATAGACTTTTTATTAAACAATTCAGGCAGTTTAAGAGCAAAAGTTTTTAATAAAGAAAATGAATACCAGTTTTTCGGAGATGAAATTGGTTTTACTCAGGGAGTGGGTATTTCATATGATGTTGAATTTGATAGTTTCTCAGAGTTAATATCGAGTTTAAAAAAGAGCAGAAAAGAGAAATAATCTTTATATTTAAATTACAACAACAATTTATCATGAAACAAAATATTATCCCTAAGAGGTTATTTACTGCCAGTTGCTTTGCATTAATAACAACTGCAATGACTTTTGCAATACGAGTTAAATTAGAAATGGTCTTTAATCAAGACTATTTGCTTACGTTAGAAGAAATTGGTTACGCTTTTGCACCTGCTTTTTGGGGATTTACATTAGCAATGATGATAGGAGGATTTTTTGTTGATTTATTTGGAATGAAAAAGATAATGAACATCGCCTTTTTTGGTCATTTGACTGGCATTATTGTAACAATTTTAGCAAGAGATTATATTACATTATTTTGGGGCACTACTCTGATTGGAGTTGCAAATGGAATGGTTGAAGCAGCGTGTAATCCTCTTGTTGCAACACTTTACCCAAGTGAAAAGACTAAAATGTTAAATAGATTTCATGTTTGGTTCCCCGGCGGAATAGTTATTGGGGGAGTGCTTGGATTTATAATTATGGATTTCATGGGACTGAGTTGGATGATTTTAGCAGGTACATTATTGATTCCACTTTTGATTTATGGTTTTTTATTTTTTAATGCTCAATTTCCTAAAACCGAAAGGGTAACTAGTGGAGTTTCTTACAGAGATATGATTAAAAATTGTTTTCAACCACTTTTTATTTTCATGTTATTATGCATGATGTTTACAGCAGCAACTGAGCTTGGTACCACTCAAAGAATTGAGGTTTTGTTGGGAAAATCTTTGGAATCCCCAATTTTAATATTGGTCTTTATAAATGGATTAATGGCTTTAGGAAGGCTTTACGCTGGACCAATTGTTCATAAACTAAGCATTACAAAAGTTTTGTTATTTTCCGCAATATTCTCATGCTTAGGTTTGTTTTTCCTTGCTAACACAAGTGGTGCGATGACGTTTTTAGCTGCTGCTGTTTTTGCAATTGGTGTTTGTTATTTTTGGCCAACTATGCTTTCTTTTGTTTCTGAGAAAATTCCTGAAAGTGGAGCCCTAGGTTTATCATTGATGGGAGGAGCTGGAATGTTATCTGTCTCTTTTGTTTTGCCGCAAATGGGCAAGTTAATGGACTCTAATACTACAGGATCCGAATTGCTCTTATTATATGCATATATTCCTGCAATATTAATTGTTGCATTTTTAATTCTTCATATTTATGTTAAAACAAAAAAAATATGAGAAAAAAAATTAGATTAGGTTTTATCGGTGGTGGGTATAATTCCTTAATAGGTGTACTTCATAAAGTCTCAGCGTACATGCACGACAGATATGAAATCCTCGGAGGTGTTTTCAATTCTAAATATGATGATAGTCTTGAGTCTGCTCGACAAATTGGTATTAGTAAAAATAGAATATATAAAGATGTAGATGATATGATCGCGGTTGAGAATGAAATACCAACTGAATCAAGAATTGAAGCAGTTTGTATTTTAACTCCAAATAATTCTCATTTTGAGATTGCAAAAAAATTTCTTGAAAATAAATATCACATAATATGTGAAAAACCGTTAACAATTTCATTAGACGAGGCCAAATACCTACTCTCCATCAAAGAAAAAAATAATTTGGTTTTTGCAGTTACACATACTTATACTGGCTATCCCATGGTCAGACAAATGACAAAAATGATTTCAGAGGGTCTTATAGGAAATATTCAGAGAGTTGATTCACAATATTTACAGGGTTGGATTAATCCAATAATTCATGAAAAGAAAAAAAGAAAAAGTTCATGGAGATTAGATCCAAAAATTAGCGGAATAAGTTCATGTGTTGCTGATATTGGAACTCACGCATTCAATATGCTTGAACTAGTTACTGGTTTGAAGGTTCATAAAATTCTCGCTGATTTAAACAATCTTTACAATGATAATCCCCTTGATATTGATGCCAATATTTTAGTTAGAATGAATAATGGTGCAAAGGGAGTAATTAGATCAAGTCAAATTGCTACGGGTGAGGAAAATAATTTAAGAGTTAATGTATATGGAGATAAAGGTTATTTAAAATGGCAACAAGAAAATCCAAATAAACTTTACTTTTTAAAAGAAAATGAACCAGTAAAGGTTTTAAAACCAGGACATGAGTATAATTATCCAATTACCCTCAATTCATCAAAGTTACCACCTGGGCATCCAGAGGGTATATTTGATGCAATGGGTAACATTTATTTAGGTGCTGCTAAAGCGATTCGTGGTGATAATTTTTACGATCATGAATTTCCTACAATTAGTGAGGGTGTCAGAGGAATGGATTTTATTGAAAAAGTAATTGATTCTCACAAGAGAGGAAACGTTTGGCTAGAATTAGAAAAATAACTTAAACCTTTCCAAAATTTAACTTAATTTTACCATAGAATAAATGAAGACTATAGGAGTTTTAACATCTGGAGGTGATTCACCTGGTATGAACACAGCCCTGAGATCTATTGTTAGAACTTGTGCGCATTATAAAATCAAATGTGTTGGTATAGTTAGAGGATATTCCGGGCTCATAGAAGATAATACCAAAGTGCTTAATACAAGAAGTGTAAGGGGTATTATAAACAAAGGAGGTACATTTTTATATTCAGCAAGATGTGATGAGTTTAGACAGGCTTCAGGTAGAAAAAAAGCCTACAAAACATTAAGAAATAATAATATTGATGGTTTAATTGTTATTGGAGGAGACGGCTCTTTCACTGGAGCTTTAAAACTTAAAGATGAATTCAATTTTCCTGTAATAGGAATACCGGGCACAATCGATAATGATATATTTGGAACATCACACACATTAGGCTATGATACTGCTTTGAATACAGTAATGGATGCTATCGACAAAATTAGGGATTCTGCTATTTCACATGATAGATTATTTTTTGTTGAGGTAATGGGTAAAGATGCTGGCTACATTGCACTGAGATCTGGAATTGCTATTGGTGCCCAAGAAATTTTAATACCTGAGGTTAATACCAAGATTAATGATCTGATAGATTCACTTAAAAATAGCAAGAAATCTGGAAAAACCTCTAGTATTATTGTGGTTGCCGAGGGATATAAACCAGGTAAAAATGTATATCAAGTAGCTGATGAAATTCAAGAGAAATTGCCTAATTATCAAGTACGAGTTTCTGTTTTAGGGCACATACAAAGAGGCGGAAGACCTAGCTGTTTTGATAGAGTTTTGGGAACAAAAATGGGTGTTAAGGCTGTTGAATTATTAAAAGATGCCAAAACAGGAATAATGGTTGGTACTCAGCATGGAAAAATTGTAACAGTTCCACTTAAAAAAGCCATCTCTGAAAAAACAAAAATTGACAAAGACTTGCTGAGAATTTCAAAAATAATGAACACTTAAATATAAAACATGAAAAAAATTAAAATTGGAATAAATGGTTTTGGAAGAATTGGCAGAATGGTTCTGAGATCTGCTATCACTAGGGGAGATGTTGAAGTTGTTGCTATTAATGATTTATTAGATATTAAACACCTTGCATATTTACTAAAATACGACTCGGTTCATGGCATTTTTGATGCTAAAATATCACATGATGAAAATCATTTATTTGTTAATGATCAAAAAATTATAATAACTGCACTAAGAAATCCCAATGAAATTTCATGGGATAGAAAAGGGGTTGATGTTGTTCTTGAATGTACAGGTCTTTTTACAACTCATGATACAGCTAAGCTTCACATCGATGGAGGAGCACCTAAAGTTGTAATTTCAGCACCATCTAAAGATGCTCCAATGTTTGTCATGGGAGTTAACCACAATGAGGTTAAGAACTCTGATTTGATTATATCTAACGCTAGTTGTACAACAAATTGTTTGGCGCCACCAATTAAAGTATTAAATGATAATTTTGGAGTTGAGGAAGCATTGATGACAACAGTGCATGCTGTGACTGCAACTCAATTTACGGTTGATGGTCCATCTAAAAAGGATTACAGAGGAGGAAGAAGCTCGCTGCTAAATATAATTCCTGCCTCTACCGGAGCTGCAAAAGCCGTCACAAAAGTTATACCATCTCTTGAGGGAAAAATAACTGGTATGGCGTTCAGGGTACCAACTGCAAATGTTTCTGTTGTTGATTTAACTGTAAAGTTGTCAAAAGATACCTCATATGATGAAATTATGAAAGTAATGAAAAATGCTTCTCAAAATGAGATGAAAAATATACTAGGTTTTACGGACGAGGACGTAGTCTCTCAAGATTTCATAGGTGACGCAAGAACTTCGATTGTTGATTCCAAAGCTGGTATTCAGTTAAATTCGAAATTTTATAAAATTATATGTTGGTATGATAATGAAGCAGGCTATTCAAATAAACTAATCGATCTTGCCATTCACTCAAATGGTTAAACTCTGATATGAAACTCATAGTTGATAGTGGTTCTACAAAAACTGATTGGATTGGTGTTGGTGAAAATGATTCTAAAGTGTTTGAAACCCAAACACTTGGTCTTAACCCTCAAGTTTTAACAAGTAACATTATTAAGGAAAGAGTTATAAATAACTTTGAACTATATCAAAACAGAAAAAAAATTACTCATTTATATTTTTATGGAGCTGGATGTGGAACTGAACCCCCTAGAATACTTATCAAAAAAGTTTTTGAGTCAATCTTTTCCAATGCATCAATTACTATTAAAGAGGACACATATGCTGCTGTATACGCATGCTCAGATAAAGGTGAGAAGTCTATTGTTTCCATAATTGGTACAGGTTCTAATTGTACATATTTTGATGGTGAAAAAATTATTCAAAAGGTTACATCCTTGGGTTATATATTGATGGATGATGCCAGTGGAAATTATTTTGGCAGACAACTAATAAGAGATTATTTTTTTGAAAAAATGCCATCATCTGTCTCCAAAGAATTCTACAGAAAATACCGATTAGACGCTAGCGAGGTAAAAGATAGGCTTTACAAACAACCAAACCCAAACACGTATCTTGCTAAATTTGCCAAGTTTATAATAGAAAATAAAGACTTTACTTATTGTAATAAATTAATTACAAAGGGATTTAATCTTTTTGTTAAAAATCAGATTGAACAATTTGACGACTGCAAACAAATCCCTCTTCATTTTGTAGGGTCGATCGGATTTTATTTAAAAGATGAGCTTGAGAAAGTTCTCAAAAAAAATGACCTAAGATTGGGTAAGGTTTTGAAAAGACCAATTGAGGGGCTTGTTGATTACCACCTCAAAAATATCTAATTATTAAATACTGCAATCATATCGATCTCAACATTCACCCCTAATGGTAGTCCACTAACCTCAATTGTTGTTCTTGCTGGTGGATTTGATTTAAAGTAAGAGCCATAGACATTGTTCACTGCTGAAAAATCGTTCATGTTTGTCAAATATATTTTTGTCCTAACAACATTATCGAACATTAAACCAGACTCTTTTAAGATATTTTCGATATTTTTCATTATTTGGGTGGTTTCATCTTCAATATTACTTTTAATGATTGTATTCGATATTGGGTCAATTGCTACTTGACCAGAAATGTAAAGCGTATTGCCAGCTCTAACAGCCTGGCTGTAGGGACCCACAGGCTTTGGAGCATTATCACTATTTATAATTGTTTTCATATTTGTTTGTTGATATATAGACGGACTATATAAAATTAAAAAAATAAATAAAAATTTTTTCATTATTACAATCTTTTATCAGGCTCTCTTCTTTTGTCGTATTTAAGGTCACTAAGGAATCCTGACTTAATGCCAATGAAGAAGTACCAAGATTCTCTGTTACTGAACGGGACCCAGCTAAAATTCATCTTCCAGCTATCCAAATCTCGTTCAAATCTTAACTGTGTATAAGTAAATCCTTTGTTTTTAAAATCATATCCTGATGAACCACCAACTTTCCATTTTTTTGAGAGCATAATATTTCCAGAGAACATTAATGAATTGTTTCCAATCCTTTTTTGTCCTCTGTTGTTTAAGTATGTTAATGAGTGTGCAAATCTAAAATCCCATTGTATCTTATTATTGTACTCAGCAGTATTTTCATTTTTCTCATCATTTAGATCTTCATTATCGAAAGTACTTCTGGATAGGTCGTCACTAGAACCAAACAAGTCATCGGCTCTTCCTCCACCAGTTAAGTTTTCAACATTATCTTTATTTGAACCCTCTCCTAAAGATTTACTATCAATAGAAAAAGACATATTTATGTTAGCACTTGTCATTCTAAATAATTTTCTATTTTTGATATTTAGCTTATCAATCCTGGCACCTAACTCATTTATTTGATAGGGATCAAATGTTGCTCCTAGATTAATATTTAATTTATTATTGAAAAGATTAGTTCCCCCAGTCATTCTAACAGGACTAAGTTTTAACGAATCAGCTGCTAAATTGTAACTTGTTGAAAAGTTAAGGTTGTTTAAAATTGTTATTTTTTTTGGTTCAGATGCTAAACTATCTTTTGACCTAACCTTAGCTTCAAGATTATTGCTTATTTGCAAACCAATAGAACTGGAATATGTTTTCGATGGTAAACCAAAAAAATTTTCTTCAAATCTTGTGTATTCTGCTGTATTTCCGTTAGCATCAATGATGTATGTATCGTAATATTCATCAAAACTTGGTCTTATACTATAGTTAATGGATGGTCTAATTACGTGTCTTATAGCTTCAATTTTCGATTTCTCTTTAAAGTTAAATAAACCATATACAGTTGTACCTATACCCATTCCAAAGTTATATTGACCAAATCTGTCAAAGCCTTTGATTTCTATCTTATCTCCTGAACTTTCTGTCTCTGGATCATAGTTGTTCCTTTGAATTGTAGATCCAGTCCATACTTCTTCATAGTTTCCGCTCATACTTACACTGAGATGTTTTAAAAGTTTAAAATTTGTACTCACTGGAATTGTATGTCTCATTCCATATTTCGCATCATCAAACATCTCTTTTTTTAGGAAAAGAGAGTCTGTTGTTGTAACTCGATTTTCTCCCCTAAAATTATATTGCATATTAATATTCTTTAAAATGCCTTTCTTTTGACCATTTCTTTTAACAAATGGATATATTCTTTCCACGCTACCTTGAAAAGTTGGTAAAACTAAGTTTACACTATTAGACCTCGTGTTTTGAGAGTGTGAAGCACTAATTGACATATTAACAGATGGATAACCTCTAAATGTTTTTGAATAAGAGACAGATGAGTTTAAGGAATTATTAAGAAAATTTGGTGTATTTATTTGATTTAGTGATTCTCTGAAATAATTGCTGCTACCTAAATTAACAGAAGCCGAAAATCTACTATTTGGGTTAGCTTTTGAATCTTGGGAATGTGACCATCTAAAATTATATATGTTTGATTTCGAGTAACCAGGAAGTCCTCTTTCACCATCTATCAGGTTCTCAAAACGAAGACTTAATCTACCATTATAACGATACCTTTTTCTATAACTCGATTCTACCCTAAAGCCATAACTTCCGTTGGTGTAGTAATCACCCAAGAGAGTTAAATCAAAAAAGTCTGATGCTGCGATGTAATAACCCCCGTTTTGAAAAAAGTAACCTCTTCTGTTAGTTTGTCCAATTGATGGAAATATAAAGCCTGAGTTCCTATCTTTTGCCAATGGAAAATAACCAAATGGTAAAAAAATTGGTGTAGGAACATCGTATATATATAGATTGCTAGGCCCTGCTATTATTTTATTATCTGGGATAAATTTTCCTGATCTAATTCTTATGTAATACTCAGGATCCTCAATATTTCTAGATGTTGTAACTTTAGCTTCTTTTATAAAATAAACTGAATCATTCTCTTTTTTTGTTGCTTTTGAAAACACGTTCATTTCATTTTGTTTGGTTTTTGAATTCCAAATCAGAGCTTTTTTTGTTTCAAAGTTATATCTGATTGAATCTGGATTTATTTCCTCACCAGCTTGTTTAAATACCGGACTTTGTACAAGATTTCCTACAGAATCTTTAATTCTACCTGCAGAAACAATGTTGGTTTCCCAATTGAATTTAATTATTCCTGACTGCAATTCAATATCAGTATAGTAAAGTTCAGCCTTATCAAAAAGAGTTATAATTTTATTTTTGTTATCAACACTTACATATCCTTTAGCTTTTCTGTCAACCTTATCAATTAATATTTTATTATTTTTTAATGTATCTACAACAATTGAATCATTAATTTTTTCTTGAGCTAAAACAAAAAAGTTTGATAGGAATAGTACTAAGCTTATTAAAACACAGTTTTTATGTTTATTATTTATATGCAAACCTTGTAAGATTTAACTAAATTAATGATAATTTTATTAGAGAAGTAAAATGAATTTCTGCAGATACTTTTGGATATTTTTATTAATAATAAATTATACTCTTTTTTCTCAATCGATTGACTCTAATTTTACGCTTGTAATTGATCCTGGTCATGGAGGAAAGGATCCAGGTAATACAGGAAATGGATATTTGGAAAAAAAAATCGCATTAAGTATTGGGCTTAAAATTGGGGAAAGATTAAAAAAACGTAAAAATATAAGTGTCATATATACCAGAAAAACTGATGTTTTTGTAGACTTATATAGACGTGCAAAAATAGCTAATGATGTTCAAGCTGATTTATTTATCTCAATTCACTGTGATGCCCATACCTCCAATGCTTATGGAGCTGGAACTTTTGTTTTAGGACTTCATGCCAATGAGAGAAATTTTAAGATTGCTCAGAAAGAAAATTCTGTTATTTTTTTAGAGGATGATTATCAACAGAAATATGAGGGTTTCGATCCAAATAATCCAGAATCTGTAATCAGTTTAGTTCTAATGCAGGAGGATTATCTTGACAAGAGTATAGTGGCTGCGAATTTTATTCAAAAATCATTTGTCAATAGGCTTAAAAGAAGGGATAGGACAGTAAAACAAGCAGGGTTTTTAGTACTAAGAAATACTTTCATGCCTAGTGTTTTGGTTGAAACAGGTTTTTTGACTAATAAAAGTGAGGGAAGTTATTTAAATTCAAATAAAGGACAAAATGAGATGGCTGATGCTATTTCAGAGGCTATAATTAATTATTTTGAGGCATTAGATAATCCGCCCAAATCTTTTGAAAATTTAAATCAAATTGATAAGTACGAGTTTAAAATTCAAATCTCAGCATCAAAAAGATTATTGCCTCTTAAGAGCTATAATTTTAATGGATTGACAAATTTGTCAGTTAGAAAAGTTGGAAGCGTTTACAAATATTTTTTTGGATTAACAACCAATTATAATGAAGCCAAAAAATTACTAAGAAAATCAAAAAGTCATGGCTATAAGTCATCCTTTATTGTATTGGAAAAAAATGGAAAACCATATGATTTAGACAAATACCTAAATGAAATATGACATTAATTCATAAATTTGATTAATTGATGAAATTATCATACGAAATTAAAACCGCCTTATTGGTCTTATCTGGAATTTTTTTGTTCACAGTGATGATCAATTACTTAAAATCAAATGATATTTTTGTTTCTGATAGATCATTTTTTGCGATTTATGACGACGTTGAGGGTGTATCAACAGGAACCCCTGTTACTATCAGCGGATTTAATGTTGGAAGTGTTCAGGACATTTCATTTTACGGAGACAATGCTAAATTACTACTGAAATTTAGAGTTGAAAATGATTTTGAATTTTCATCTAACAGCATTGCCCAAATTTATGAGACTGGATTAATTGGTGGTAAAGCATTGGCAATAATTCCGGTTAATGGAAAAAATCTTGCCGTAAGTGGAGATACTTTGCAGTCAGATATTGCGCCAGGTCTGACAGAGCTTGTAAATGATAAATTATCTCCTTTACAAGAAAAAATAGAGTCAATGGTTGTTAGTGCTGATTCACTTTTAATTGCAGTAAATTCTGTATTTGATGTTGAAACAAAAAAAAATCTCACCAACAGTATTGAAAACTTTTCATCAACAATATCAAGTGCTAAAGAAAGTGTAGATATTCTTGAGCAGGTCATGGTAAGTAATCAAAACCGTCTGAACTCAATAATTTTAAATGTTGATGAATCGTTGAAAAACTTTTCTGACCTTTCAGATAACTTTGACGAACTAGACTTGGTTATCGAAAATTTATCAAAATCATCATCCAACATCAACAGTATTACAAGTGAAATAAAGGACGGAGATGGCCTCGTAAACAAAGTTGTTTATGACGAGGGTTTTGTTAAATCTTTAGATCAAATATCTTCAAATATAAATCTTCTTTTAGAGGACCTAAGAATGAATCCAAAGAGATATGTTCATTTTTCTTTATTTGGAAAAAAAAATAAAACCTACTCTAAAGAATAGATAAAGAAAATAAACAATTAATTATATTTGTTTATGCAATTTTTACCTTCCATTTTATTTGCTCTAATTTTTTTCTTTTCTATAAGTTTTTTTGTTAAAAATTGTAAAAAAATATATCGTAATATCAATCTTGCAGGACCAATTGACCGATTTGATAATAAAAAAGAAAGATTGTTAAAAATGTTAATGCTTGCCTTCGGTCAATCAAAAATGTTAGATAAACCAGTTGTTGGGTTATTGCATTTAGTGGTTTATGTTGCTTTTGTATTAATTAATATTGAGTTGTTAGAAATTATTTTAGACGGTTTTACGGGTAAACATCGAATGTTAGCTCCTTATCTAGGTAGTTTTTACAACTTTATAATAGGTTTCTTCGAAATATTAGCATTATTAGTGATTATTTCTGTAGTAATTTTTTGGATTAGAAGAAATATTTTAAAAATCAAAAGATTTATTTCAAATGATCTCAAAGGATGGCCTAAAAATGATGCCGACTATATTCTTTACATTGAATTAATTTTAATGATTCTTTTTCTAAACATGAACACTACTGATTTAATTCTTCAAAATGCCTCATACTCCGAAATGTATTCATCATATGGTTATTTTCCAGTCAGTCAATTTTTTGTTTCTATATATGAAGGACTTTCATTGGAAACAATATTTATAGTAGAAAGAGTTTCTTGGTGGATGCACATATCAGGTATATTGTTTTTCTTAAATTACTTATACTATTCTAAACATCTACATATTTTACTCGCATTCCCTAATACATATTTTTCAAATCTAGACAACCCTGGTAAATCAACTAATTTAAAATCAGTTTATCACGAGATAAAGTTAATGATTGATCCATCATATAAAATTCCAGAAACAGAATTAAAAAGTGATGTTAAGTTTGGTGCATCTGATATTTTTGATTTAAACTGGTTTCAATTATTAAATGCTTACACATGTACTGAGTGTGGTAGGTGCTCAAGTGAGTGTCCGGCGACTCAAACAGGTAAACTATTATCACCTAGAAAAATAATGATGAAAACGAGAGACAGAATTGAGGATGTTAGTAAAAATATTGATCAAAATAAGATATTTGTTAGTGATGGGAGAACACTTTTAAATGATTACATTACCAAAGAAGAAATTTGGGCATGTACAACATGCAGTGCTTGTGTTGAATCTTGCCCAATAGGAATTGATCCATTATCTATAATTTTAGACATGAGGAGATATATGGTTATGGAAGAATCAAGAGCATCTAATGAAATAAATACTATGATGACTAATATAGAGAACAATGGTGCTCCATGGCCATTTAATAAACTTGACAGATTAGACTGGAGAAACTAAAAATAAATTATGAAAAATTTTCTTGAAGATAAAACTAAAGACGGCAAAAAAATAAGCCCTGTGTTAGCAAAAGGGATTAAGAATTATTTAATAGATATTGATGGTACTATTTGTGATGATATCCCTAATGAAGAACCTGAAAGAATGGAAACCGCCAACTTATATCCAGATGCCCTTGAAACTCTGAACAAATGGTATGATCAAGGACATGTAATTTATTTTTTTACATCAAGGACTGAAGAACATCGTGAAGTAACTGAAAAATGGCTTAATAAAAATGGATTTAAATACCATGGTATGGTAATGGGTAAACCGAGAGGAGGAAACTACCACTGGATCGATAATCACTTGGTTAAAGCAACTCGTTACAACGGTAAGTTCACAGATTTGATTGAAAAAAGTTCAAAGATTCAAGTTTTTGATGATGAAAGTTAATTTATGAATGTTAAAACTTACAAGGAATGTAAGGAACAAGGAATATCACCCGATATCTTATTTTGGGTTGGATGTGCTGGTTCTTATGATGATAGAGCAAAAAAAATTACTAAATCATTGATTAATTTATTTAATAAATCTGGAATTAGTTACGCTGTTTTAGGAACTGAGGAAAGTTGTTCTGGCGATCCTGCAAAACGAGCAGGAAATGAATTTCTATTTCAAATGCAGGCATTATCCAATATAGAGGTATTGAATTCGTACGCAATAAAAAAGATAGTAACGGCCTGTCCTCATTGTTTTAACACTATAAAAAACGAATATCCTGATCTAGGTGGCTCATATGATGTTGTTCATCACTCTCAGCTAATCGATCAGTTGATTAGTGAAGGAAAATTAAAAATCAAAAATGATCATTTCAATGGTAAAAAAATAACATATCATGACCCTTGTTATTTGGGTAGAGCTAATGGGGAATATTTTGCTCCAAGAAAAGTTATTAGAGCATTAAAAGCCGAGCTCAATGAGATGAAAAGTTGTAAAGAAAAAGCAATGTGCTGTGGGGCAGGTGGTGCACAAATGTTTAAGGATTCTGAAAAAGGCAACAAAGAAATCAATATCAAACGAACTGAGGAAGCTCTCGAGACGAATTCAAAAATAATTGCAGCTGCATGTCCATTTTGTAATACTATGTTGACAGATGGTGTCAAGTCTCATGAAAATCACAAAGACATAGAAATAAAGGATATTTCAGAATTAGTTGATAAAGTTACGGACTAATGGTTATCGAATTTGATAAAATAAGTTCTCATTCTCCAATATGGATTTTTCAATGTAATAAAATGCTCGACTCATCTTTGATTTCTCAAATTGAATTTGATGTAAAAAACTTTCTAAACAATTGGACATCACACAATTTAGAGATGAAATCATCATATAAAATTCTTCATGATTTATTTTTAGTAATTTCAGTTGAAAATAAGTTTTCTAATCCGTCCGGATGCTCAATAGATAAGCTGATAAATTTTATTAAGAATATCAATCAAACATATAATATTGATTTTTTGAACAGATTAAATATTTCCTTTAGACATGGAAATAAAATTAAAGTAGTAGAATTAATTGAATTTAAGAACTTGATTTTAAATGGTATCATTAATTCAGATACAATTGTTTTTAATAATATGGTTAAGACAAAAGCTGAACTGAATGAAAATTGGGAGACCAAAGCATCTGAAAGTTGGTACAAGAAATATTTCAATGATAAATAGATTTAAATATTGTTTTTTTTCACTTTTTTTTCTGTGTTCATTATGTGCACAAAAAATAGATCAGCAGAGTTGGGTTGATAGTATTTATTCATCTTTGAACTTAAATCAAAAAGTGGGACAGCTTTTTTCTGTTTGGACAGCCTCAAAGTATGGTCAAACCGAAATTAATGAAATAAAAAAAATTATTAATGACTATCACATTGGTGGGTTAATTTTTTCATTAGGTAACATAAATGATCAAATTATTTCTCACAACATATTTCAAGAAGAATCAAATATACCACTGCTAATTTCCATGGATGCTGAGTGGGGTTTAGGAATGAGACTTGATGATGGTTTTTCTTTCCCATATAATATTACATTGGGTGCAATTAGAGATGACTCACTGGTTTTTAAGGTTGGACAGAGAATTGGAGAACATTTAAAAAAAATGGGGGTTCATTTAAATTTTGCCCCAGTAACTGACGTAAATACAAATCCTAAAAATCCAATAATTGGTGCTAGATCTTTTGGTGAAAATAAACTCAATGTTTCAAAAAAATCAATAAAATACATTGAAGGTCTAAATAATAGTGGAGTTTTGGCTGTTGGGAAACATTTTCCAGGCCATGGTGATACAAGAAAAGATTCTCACCTTACTTTACCAACTTTAAATCATGATTTAAGTAGGATTGACAGTATCGAACTATATCCTTTCAAAGAAATTATTAGAGCAGGGGTAGATGGCATTATGACCGCTCATCTAAAGGTCAAAAGCTTAGATGATAAAAAGATCACAACACTTTCCCGAAAAATCATTAATGATTTACTCAAGGAAGATCTAGGGTTTGATGGCATAGTGATTACAGATGCTTTGGATATGAAAGCTATTGTAGATTATTCTGATGGAAATTATCCGGATGTGGATGCATTAATTGCTGGAAATGATATATTATTGATGCCCACAGATATAAAAAAGAGTATTGGTGAAATTAAAAAAGCTGTTTTAGATGGAAGAGTTTCATCAAATAGATTGGAAAATGCGGTAAAGAAGATTCTAAATACCAAATATGATGTCGGTTTAGATGCTTATAAACCCATTTCAAGTCAAAATATTAAATATGAATTAAATAGTGACCAAGATTATGCTCTACTTGAAAAGTTAGCTGAAAAGTCAATGACAGTGATCAAGAATGAAAGTAACTCAATTCCTATTTCTTTAAATAAAAAAATCAGAGTTGGTTTAGTTAGTCTAGGTGTTGATAATGGTATGACTTTTCACAAACACTTAAATGATTACAGAAATGTAGAAAAAATTAACATTTCTGATTTTGAAAACATAAGAGATGTCAATAATACATTTGATAAAATAATTATTTCTATACATAAGTCAGATCAATCACCTTTTGAAAAGTATAAATTATCAAAGAATGAGATTTCTATAATTAATTCATTAAAAAAAAATAATAATGTCGTTTTGGTTGTTTTTTCGAACCCATACACACTACTTGACATTAACTTAAATGGTTTTGATTCTGTTATGCTAGCTTATCAAAATTCTACAATATTTCAAAAAAAAGCCTCTGAAGCGATTTTTGGCGCAAATGATGTTGATGGTATTTTACCTGTTAGTATCGGAAAAAAATATAAAGAAGGGACGTCGATTATTATAAAAAAAAGAAATGTTTTATCATTTGATCACCCTATTAATTTTGGTGTTGATATGAATAAATTGAAGAAAATTGATTCGTTAATAAATGATGCAATACTAAATAATATGACACCAGGTGCTCAGTTATTGATCTCAAAGAATTCAAACATCGTTTATCATAAAGCATATGGTTACAAAACATATGAAAAAAAGGAAAAAATTAGTAACAACAATATTTATGATTTAGCTTCTCTTACTAAAATTCTCGTTTCTGTTCCACTTCTTTTGAATGAATTTGTGACCAATGATTTTGATTTAACAACAAAGCTATCAGAGTGGTTCCCAAATAAAGAATTAAAAAATAAAAAAGACTTGACTGTGAAACAATTGTTTTCGCATTACTCTGGGATGAAATCATGGATTCCCTTTTATAAAAAAACTATAGATTCTGTCACAAATACTAGAATTAATAAATTTTATTCTAACAAAAGAACCAGACAATTTCCTTTCCAAGTTTCAGATGATTTGTATATCAAAAACTACAAAAACACTATTTTCAATGAAATAATAAATTCAGAGCTGAGCGATTCATTAAGCTATGTTTACAGTGATTTGCCATATTTTCTTTTAAAATTTTATCTTGAAAAAAAGTATCAATCATCTCTAGACACCCAAATCAAAAACTTCATTTATGACAAAATTGGGTCAACATCTCTAACTTTTAAACCAACCAACTACTTTAATAATAACCTTATAGTTCCAACTGCTATTGATAATTATTTTAGGTTTGATATTGTACAAGGGCATGTTCATGATATGGGCGCGGCAATGATGGATGGTATTTCTGGACACGCAGGCTTATTTGGAAATTCTCTTGATGTAGCCAAAATATTGCAACTTTTTCTACAAAAGGGTTCATATGCAAATGAAAAATTCTTTGACAGAAAATTTTTTGATTTATTTAATTTCCGTCATTTTGAAGCAAAAAAAGTGAGAAGGGGTATAGGATTTGATAAACCTGAATTGGATCCTGATGACCCAAACACATGCGGTTGTGTGTCGGATAAAAGTTTCGGTCACTATGGGTTTACTGGCTCAGTCGCTTGGGTTGATCCAGAAACAGAAATTATATATGTTTTTTTATCAAATAGAACTTTTCCAGATGAAAACAATAACTCTCTGTCAGAGTATAACATTAGGACGGAAATACAAAAACTTGTCCATGAAGCTTTTGATTAAATGAATATAATTATTGTTTGTTATCCTACTTATGGTGGAAGTGGTGTTTTGGCAACAGAGCTAGGTCATAAATTGGCTGAATTTGGTCACAAAATACACTTTGTTGCTTACAAAAAGCCAGTTCGATTAAAGTTAATTGATAACAAGGTTCTTTTTCACAAAGTAAATGTCCCATTTTATCCTTTATTTAACTTTCAACCATATGAGCTTGCACTTTCAAGTAAGATCGTTGAAATTTCTGAGAATAATAAAATTGACTTAATTCATGTTCATTATGCAATCCCTCACGCATACGCTGCTTATATGGCCAAAGAAATGCTTAAAACCAAAAATATTGATCTACCTATAGTTACAACACTTCACGGCACAGATATAACTTTAGTCGGAAAACATCCATTTTATCGTAGAGCTGTAAAATTTTCAATCCAAAATTCTGACGTTGTCACCTCTGTCTCTGAAAATTTAAAGAAAGATACGCTGGATTTTTTCAACATTGATAAAAAAATTAAGGTAATACCAAATTTCATCGATATTGATCGATTTAAACAAAAAAATGAAAACTGCAATCATGATGATAAGATTATTATCTCTCACGTTAGCAACTTTAGACCAGTAAAGAATATTAGAACTTTGATGAGTATTATGGCTAAGCTCAAAAACAAAAATCTATTTTTTAATTTGATAGGAGAGGGGCCTGAACTTGATTTAGCTAAAAGTTTTATTGAAAAAAATAAAATCAATAACCTCAAATTTCATGGAAATACTCAAAAAATCGAAGAAATATTATGCTCAACTGATATTTTTATATTGCCATCAAAAAAAGAAAGTTTTGGATTAGCTGCTCTTGAAGCGATGGCTTCAAAATGCGCACTAGTAACTTCAAATTGTGGTGGTCTTCCAGAGCTGAATATTGATAATGAAACTGGCTATTTAGTGAGTGTTAATGATGAAGATAAATACATTGAAAAAATAATGGATCTAGTTAATGACAAAAATAAACTAGAAAAATTTAAATTATCATCCTTTAAAAGGGCTGAGCTGTTTGATATTGATATCGTGGTACCTATTTATGAAAATTTATACAAAAGACTATTAAAATAGCTTATTTTGGATTGTAAATTTTTTCCGAGTTACTATAAATAAAATTTTTGTCAAAACTCATTTTCTTTGTTTCAAATTTTGAAAACATCTTCATTTGATCATCGTAATGAGGTGAATCAGGATTTTCACTATTTCCATACGACATGATTGATTCGATATGCGTTTGGCCATTTGAAAATTTTACAAGTTGAATATATGACTCACCATGAGTGATCTTTCTTTTTCCATTTACATGTTTCGATGAAGTCATGGCTGTAATAACATCGGGCATTCCCCAGATTGGAATCTCTTTATTTCCTCTCACAAGCTTTTGATATTCACCTAATGTAACGTTAGTTTTTTTAAAATGCTTAATCATATAAGCTTTGACATCACTTAACATCTGTGCAATCAAATTATTACTCAGTTTTCTATTTATATACGGCTTTCTAATATAATTTCCCAAATTATAATAAAACATAGCAAATATTCCTGCACCTAAGGAGTCTGAATTCGTTGATCTATCCCAATTTTGAATCTCCTTTATTAACTCCGCAATATCAGGATATTCTTCAGGATTCATTTCCATTATTTGGTTAACATCAACAAAATTGAATTTAAATGGAGTGGGGAATTTGTAATCAAACTTTATGGATTTAAAATCAGAAAAATCAATTTTTTCATATGATTCAATCAATTCATAGATCCGTGTGCTTCTATTATTGTCAAAAAGAGAGTAACCCATTTCTTTTGGAAAATCCTGACTTTTTGGATTTTCATTTATCGATGTTGACTTAAATGGTGTGTTATTAGCATTGTAAATGTATCCAGACTCAGGGTTTAGTACTTGAGGAAGTTCCTCTGTACTGTGGTATTTTGTCCACAAAGTTTCGCTTGTATTTCCAGGTAATACACCTCTCCAATTGTATTTTTCATTTCTTACAGGAATGATTCCATTCGATATATAAAATATATTATCATTTTTATCTGCGTAACCAAAATTAAATCCAGGTATTTCATTCATTTTTAGTATTTCATAGAATTCTTCGAATGTTTTTGCTTTATTCATTTTCCACCACTGCTCAAGAGCTTTTATTTTGAATAGACTGGGCGTGCGAACTGAATAAAAACCATTTTTATTTTTTAAGGTAGGACCATATATACTTCTATAATAACTCTTACCAACTTTAATTGGTATGCCAAGAATTTTAATAAACGCTTTTCCTCTGAATTTCTCTAGTTTGAGAATTTTATCATCTACAATATATTTTTGTTTGCTATTCTTTGCCATTTCTAACTGATATATGTCAGTCTTGTCTGGATAATTTACAGTGTGTGTCCATCCCAAATATTGATTCGTTCCTGTTAAAACACAAGGCGCGCCTGGGAATGTAGCTCCAATAATATTTGTTCCCTCTTCACTCACAAGATGAACTTCATACCATGAGGTTGGTCCCTCTAATGGTTGATGAGTATTTATTGCTAAAAAAGTTTCATTGTTTTTTGTTTTTTTTGAGCTAAAAGCAAAGAGATTTGAGCCAAGTCCGACATCATTACTCGTATCAATAACACCTGCTGTATTGTTAAATATTGATAAAACAGCCTTTTCGCCTTCTGAAAAAATAAATAATTGTAACAATGAATATTTAAGCATTTTTCTTGGGTTAATTGGGAAGAGCTTATCAACAAGTACTTGATCTGGATTATTTTTAGCAAAACTATTAAGGCCATCAGCATATCCTTGGACAACCTTTTCAAAATTTTTGTCTAAGGTTTTGTACAAGCTATCAATTATATCATCAGGTCTTATTAGTTGTGAAAGAAAATCAATGGGTGCGCCTCTGATCCCAATATGTTTACTTAGTAAAGCATTTCCTGCTAAGTATGCTTCCTGTATAGTTTTAAAATCATCCTCGGCATGTGCCCAGGCTAGACCGTAAGCCAATTCAGCATCAGTTTTAGCATAAATATGAGGAACGCCAAAGGAATCTCTTACTATTTCAATTTTATCTATTTCTATATTTTGGCTGTTTAAGAAAAATATTGGACATACTAGAAGGGAAATAATAATCTCTTTGAAATACACAAAATCAAGATAACAAAAAACCCGCCATGATGGCGGGTTTTTCATACAAATTATCTAATAACTCAAAAATTAGTATCCATAGTTTTGCTCAACATTTGGGTTTGCATCCCTTTCTGATTTAGAAATTGGATATGCGTACCTATATGAGCCGTATTTTGGAGGTGTACCAGTTAATAAACAGTTTAGTTGAATTGAACAATCTATTTCTGGCATATCTTTACCAGTTCTGGCTAAGTCATAAAATCTTAAACCTTCGCCAAAGAGTTCTTTTCTTCTTTCGTTTAAGATATTATCAAGCGTAGCGCTAGTGTAAGGGCTCGCACCTCTTATAGCTGGGATATTATTCAAATATGTTAATGCAGTTGCTGAGTTACCAGCTCTAAGTTGAGCTTCAGCATAAATCAAGTGCATTTCTTCAACTCTGAATAAAGTTAAATTATCAGAACCATTAACTGAAGGATATTTCCCAATTAGGGTAGGTTGTCCACCATCCATAAGTCCTATCATTCCATTAACTGTAAATCTAACATCTGTAGCAGCATCTGCAGCAAATACATCATAGATGTCATCTGCAGATCCAGCAGCATCTCCAGTCAAAATTCTAACATCACCATAGGATGTACCTCTTAGAATATAACCCAACCCATTGATACTTGTATTATCAGTACCACTGTAAGCCAATTCAAAAAGCGAATTTCTAGCATTATCTGATGCATAAGACGCTTTGAAACCTGCAGCAGAAACGGGACTTGCAGTTCCGTTGTCGATTACCCATTTAGCAGCAGAACCAGCTGCACCATAAAAACTACTATCAACAGCTCCAAAATATAAAGCTGCTCTAGCCCATACTGCATATGCACCTTGAACTGTCATATAACTAGTTGAGGTATCAAAAGCAGTACTCATTAAGCTAATTGCAGTTTCTAAATCAGACTGAATATCACCTACATTTGACAATACTGTATCTCTTGAGGGTTGCAAATTAGCGGCATCTTTGTATGTTTTTACATACGGAACACCAAGTGATCCAGCACCACCTTGACCATCAATAAAATGTTGCCCATACATTCTTAACAGATCAAAATGTGCCAATGCTCTTATAGCATGAGCTTGACCTTTTATGTGTTGGACACGAGCAGCATTTCCACCAAGTGTTGTTTCATCAACACCAATCACAATATTACAAATTGCAATTACTCTGTAAATTGTAGACCATGGTCCATAACCGTCTGAATTGTGATCCATACTAGAGTCCTGGAATCTACCAGATGCCATTGTTGAATACATATTGTCTGTTCTGACATCACCCATTATTATCACGTCTCTACCGTAATAACTTGATGGTGTCATTCTATTGTAAGCACTAGCCATTACATTAAATAAATCATCATCATCATTTATAGCTGATGATGTATCTTTGGACAGTGCTAACGTTGGCTCTAAATCTTCATCCCCACATGATACGATGATCAACAGGGAAAAAATTAGAGTAAAAATTTTAAATATATCTTTCATTTTTTATAGAATTAAAAAGTTAAATTAATACCAAGTTGCCATGACTTTGGAATCGGAACATAAATGTTATTGAATCCATTTGCAGGTGGCACTTCGGGATCATACTCGATATCAGCTTTTGTCCAGGTCCATATGTTTGTTCCTTTGACAAAAACATTAACTGCATCAAGACCAGCTGATTCAACCAAATTCCCTGGCACTCTATAATTTACAGTTAAATCTCTTAATCTAACCATATCACCATCACTTAAAAATCTGGAATTCCAGTACGAACCTGTAGCTACAGTATTGGTTGTATATTGCATTCTAGGAACATCAGTAATATCACCTGGATTTTGCCATCTGTTCATAAGTTCTGCAGCACCAGCATAATTTCTCATTGATTGAAGACCTGTGTGCATGTAGTAAGTAGCCCAGTACTCATATATTTTATGACCACCCTGGAATACAAAATTGGCATCAACGGTTAAATTCTTATAATTTAATCTTGTACCAACACCACCTTGATAGGTAGGAAGTTTATTTCCTAAAAATGTCTGATTAGCTGCAAAATAAGCATCAACACGCTCAGTACTTACGGGGCCATCATCAGCATCACCACCTTCAATGAAATATGCGTTACCAGTTTGCGGATCAACACCACCCCATTGTCTCATAAACCATGTGTCAATAGGTCTACCAACTCTGTTAGCATAGAAGAAACTATCAAGGTTGATATCCTCGCCATCAGCAGTTTGAGCTAATCTTGTAATTTCATTTTCTACAGTTGCGTAGTTACCATAAAGATCCCAAGAGAAGTCTCCTACTTTTACAACAGTGGCATCAAATTCAACTTCAATACCTTTATTCACAACATCACCAACGTTTTGAACTTGAGATGAGTGACCAGTTGTTAGTGATAAAGGAACAGATTGCAGTAAGTCATTTGAATTTCTTTCATAATAACCAACAGAACCAACAACTCTGTTATTGAAAAGTCCAAAGTCTAGGAAAACATCAAGCTTTTCTGCTTTTTCCCAAGAAATTACACCATTACCGAAGGAGGTTGGATAAACTACACCACTATCATTATAGTCACCGCTGTAACCAAATAATGACTGATATTGATTTAAACTGATATTACTATCACCAGTCTCTCCGTATGAAGCTCTCAGTTTTAAATTATCGACAATTGTGCTATCAGCTAAGAAGTTCTCGGAAGAAATGTTCCAAGCTACACCTGCAGAGAAGAAATCACCAAATCTATAACCTGAAGCAAATCTTGACGATCCGTCATTTCTCCAAGTAAAATTGGCTATATACTTATCTTTGTATGAATAATTTACTACAGCTGTGTAGGAAAGTTGTCTCCAATCTGAAAATGAACCAGAAACGTCCCTGTTAGTTGGGAAACTAGCTAGGTAATACAAACCAGGTGCAGCGGGTTGCTCACCAGAACCAGAAATAGCGTCTGATTTATTTTTTTGGAATGATTGCTGAAGTATTGCACTAATAAAGTGTTCATTATCACCAAGTGTAGTATTGTATTCTACACTATTGATTGTTGACCAAGTAAATCTTCTACTTGTTCTTTGTTCAGCATATCCTACTTCACCAACACCATCTCCCTCTATTGGGTTTTGAAACTCATGGGCACTTCCTATATTATAATCCATTGCGAAAGTAGATTTGACTTTCAATCCCTCAAGAATATCAATAGAAACTGAGCTATTCGAGATTGCCCTAGTATTGTCCACTTTATAAATATTATTTTCCATCAAGTATGGAGTGTGATGTGCAATTGCAGGGTGAGGAACTAACCAAGATCCATCAGGATTTCTTGAATTCCAATTTTCTCTCATGAAGAATCGAGTAGCTTGGGGGCTACCGAAATATGCAGTACCCTCTAACTGACCATTTAAAAGAGCATTAGAGACCCTGTTATTAGTTGTAAGCGTAACTTTTCCAGCTTTTCTAGTGTAGGAAAACGCTCCAGAAACTTGCTCGTAATCAGAACCAATTGATGTACCATCTTGTTGAGTGTAACCAAGAGATATTCTGAAATTTTGAGTGGCATCACCACCAGCAGCTGATAGATTGTATTTTTGAATTGGAGCATCTTTGACCCTTACTAGGTCAGCCCATCCACCATCAACTTGTCCTCCATCTTCCCAAGCTTGATATCCTGCAAGATTTCTACGAACCCAGGCGTATGCTGTATCACTATCCCAGGAAGGTACACGATTCATCATCATCTCAGTTGCTAATTCTGCATACTGAGCACCTGTTAACATTTGTCTTCCTTCTACAGCATAATTTTGAAATCCATATTGAGAAGAAAGTTGATACTGAACTTTTCCAGCGGATCCTTTTTTTGTTGTTATTACAATAACACCGTTTGATCCTCTGTTACCGTAAGCTGCAGTTGAAGATGCATCTTTAAGAACAGTGATAGACTCAATATCATCACCGTTAATCATTGATAAAATTCCAAGTCCAGGGTTTGAATTTCCACCAGCAGCGACTGATCCGTTCACAATTGGAACACCATCAATGACAAAAAGAGGAGCGTTGTTTCCTGTAAGGGATCCCTCACCACGAATTCGAATCGATGTTGGACTTCCAGGTGCACCAGAGATGGTTGCAATCCTCAAACCAGCAACTCTACCTTGTAAGGCATTTGATGGGTTTGTAAAAGCAAGTCCTTCGATTTGTTCTTCGCCAATAGTAACTACACTTGAAACAGATCTTTGTCTTTCGACTGCTCCAATACCAGTTACAACAACTTCGTCAAGGGCTGTACTACTATCCAAACTTACATTGATTGTTGCAGAAGCACCGACCTCAATCGATTGGCTCACATAACCAACATAACTGAAAACTAGAACATCACCTTCCGAAGCACTAATTGAGTAATTACCGTCAAAATCGGTAGTTACACCAATAGAAGTTCCTTGAACAACAACAGTAGCTCCTGGTAATGGCAATCCATCCGTGTCAGAAACAACTCCTGAAACAGAATTTTGCGCAAAACCAATAAGACCCGTCATCAAAAGTAACAAGGAAAAAAGGTTTACTAATTTTTTCATTTATTATATAATTTTAGTTGAAGTAGTAAATATGTTAAAATTTTGTTAACAAAACAAGTTTTTTTCTTTAAAAAGATTCTCTGTTAAATTTTTGTCAAATCCTCGTTTTTAGTTGTGAAAAAATATTCTTTTAATTAAATAACCATCAAATAAATAAATAAAACACATTTTTTTCAATCATCGATTGATGGATTAAAAAAAAAAATGGTAAATTTTAAGTGTGAAAACGGGATATTTTAACCAGATTGATGATTCCGCAGCTGAAGGATTTATTTCAATTTCACTTTACCCGTCCAACAATGACAATGTTTTACTTGAATTCAGGTCGCTGGCCCCAAATTGGAAATTAATGGAAAATCTAAAGTCAAGTAAAATTTCAGAAGCTGTATTTATAAAAGAATACAAAAAACAATTAAATAATTTGAACGCAAAGTCTATATTTGAACAAATAAATTTTTTGAGCTCTGGAAATGAACCAATTTTAATGACACATGGAAATAAAACGTCTTTTTGCCACCGACACATACTTGCTAAATGGTTTGAAGAAGAGTTGGGAGTTATTGTTGAGGAATTTAAAATTGGAAATGTAAGCAGGTCTCTTGGGTACATGAAAAAAATAACACAAAAAAGTCTTTTTGAAAATGAATAAATTAACACTTATATTCTTATTAATTTTTCTGTCATGCAGTGACGGAACCAATAACGGAACAGATGAAAAAGAACCTCCACGAGAGCTGAGGTCTGAGGTTATTGTTGAAAATAACGTTTTTAAAGTTTCATATAATGAATTTTTAGAACAAGCAAACTGGCTTGAGTATGAGGTTAGACAAATAACAAAAGCTTGTGATCGTTCAGGGATGAATTGGTATACGGAGGCAACTGTACACACGTCTGATGAGGCAGATTATAGAAACAATGAGTGGGATAGAGCTCACTTGGCTCCTGCTGGAGCATTCACTGACTCGTGCGAAAATTTGTATCAGACTTTTTCTTTCTTAAATTGTACACTTCAGCTGGATGTTTTAAATCAAGGAGAGTGGGCTCAGCTAGAATCTCAGGTAAGATCCTGGGCAAATCAATATGGTACATTGGATGTAAGAATTGAGCTTGCTTTCTCCAGTACTAGTTTAGTTCTTCCAACTGGTGCTACAGTTCCCGATGGTTATTACAAATTTATTACATTTCCAGATGGATCCGAAAGATGTTTCTTTTTTGAAAATTTACCAACAAATATGAACTGGGATGAATATGAAATTACTTGTAATTGAGTTTTTTAAGTATTGATTTTCTTCCAATTTTTTTCATGATAATATCGTTGCTGAGATTCCAACCTCTTGCTGGGGAAAAGCTTCTTCCATAAAGTATTATCTGAATATGTAATTTATTCCAAAGATTTTTAGGGAATAGTCGTTTAGCATCATACTCAGTTTTTTTAACACTTTTACCACTAGAAAACCCCCAACGAAACATTAATCTATGAATGTGAGTGTCAACAGGAAATGCGGGAATACCAAATGCTTGAGATACAACAACACTAGCAGTTTTGTGTCCTACTGACGGTAGTTTTTCTAGTTCATTGATGTCACTTGGAACTTTTCCATCAAATTTATCAATCAAAATTTTTGATAATCCGTATATCCCCTTCGATTTCATTGGTGAAAGTCCTACTGGCTTAATAATATTCCTTATTTCGTCAACTGAAAGTTTAATCATATCATATGGGTTATCAGCTTTAGCAAAAAGTATAGGTGTGATTTTGTTAACCCCCTTATCTGTACTTTGAGCTGAAAGAAGTACTGCAATTAAAAGTGTGTAGGGGTCTTTATGGTCGAGCGGAATTTCAATTTTAGGATATAAATCTTCCAATGTTTTAATTACAAATTTTACTTTTTCTTTTTTTGTCATTTTCGTAAATTTATTGATAAAATTTAAAAGAATGAATACACTTAAGGTTGGAGATAAAATCCCATCATTTGAATGCTTTGATGATAAGGAGAATTTAATTAAAAGTGAAAACTTTAAAGGTCATAAACTTATTGTTTTCTTTTATCCAAGAGCAAATACCCCAGGATGTACTGCTGAAGCATGTAATATTTCAGAAAACTATGAGAATCTCACCAATGCTGGATACAAGATTGTAGGCGTTAGTGGAGATAAGGTTAAAACCCAGAACAATTTCTCCTCCAAATATGGATTTCAATACCCATTGCTAGCGGATGAAAACAAAAATATCATTAAATTATTTGGTGTCTGGGGTCCAAAAAAATTCAGAGGCAAAGAGTATGAAGGGATTCATAGAAAAACATTTATTTTTGATGAAAATTCTGTCGTGACACATGTCTTTGATAAGGTAGATACAAAAAATCACTCTGATCAAATCTTATCACTGTAGTTGTTTAATACCAAAAAGTTTTTTTTCCTTTATAAGATCGGAAACATTATCTGGCAAACTGCTTTCCCAACCCTTTTGATTTGATTGTATTTTTTTAAGAACATCCCATGAAAAAATTGACAAGTAAGTTCGATTATAGTCAGATATATCTAAAATCCTGAGATTTTTGACAAAATACTTATATAGATTTTTCATACTTCCTGATACAACTAGATTTGAACTATCAATTATTTTATTTTTCTGAAGCATTGGATAAAGTAAGATTGTTATATTTTTTGTAAATAGTTTGGAAAAAGCCTCTAGTATGCCTCCCTCTAAATCTGTATAGTAATTTTCATCAAAAACTTTAATGAGGTTATCTACACCCATTGTTAAAAAAACCTTTTTGTCAGTATACTTCGAAAAATATTCAGATAATTTGTAGTATTCTTGGAAATTGGTAATCATTACAGTTTTACCCATTGAACAAAGAAGTTTGGCTCGATCCAGAAAATCTTGTTCATCCAATTCGCCTTGCGATGTCAGATTGGAAAGTGTTATTTCAAAAATTGAAATTGTATTCTTATCTGTAAATTTTTTATCATTTTTAATCATTTTTAGAGACTTCTCATACATATCCTCATTAACTTTTGTAACAGGTCTGAAGCTCCCTCTTATGGTTAAAATATTCTTTTTATACAATTCTGCTGCTGGTAAAATATTTTTTCCATCAGGTCCAAACATAACAGCCTGGGTCATACCATTTTTGATTAACTCAAGGCTTAGTAGTCTGTTATCAACATCTTTGAAAAGAGGACCAGAAAAATTAATTGTATCAATTTCAATAGTCGTTGGATCGATATGATCATACAAATACTTAATTAGTGATCTTGGCTTATTGTGTTTATAATAGGCTCCGTATATTAAATTGACACCCATAAGTCCAAGAATTTCTTGTTGTGCCTTGGCTTCTGGCAAATGAAATCTTACATGCAATTTAATTTCGCTGTATTTAGTCTTACTCTCAGTTTGGAATTTAATACCCATCCAACCATGACCTTTATATTTTTTTGCAAAATCAATTGTTGCTACAGTGTTAGCAAAAGAAAAAAACATTTTTTCAGTATGAATAGCCCTGTCAACTCTTGACTCTAGAAGATTGATTTCATGATTTAACATTTTAGTAAGTCTTGATTGGGTGACATATCTCAAATCATTTTCAATTCCATAAATTGCATCACTGAAACCTTTGTCATATGCACTCATTGTTTTGGCTATGGTTCCAGACGCACCGCCTGCACGAAAAAAATGTCTTGCAACCTCTTGACCAGCACCTATTTCAGAGAATGTACCGTAAATATTTTCGTTTAAGTTGATTCTTAGTGCTTTATCTTTAGTCGATAGAATATTTTCAAATTCTTTATCTCCTTTTAACTTTACAGCCATTTATACTGTTATTTTTTTACAAATTTAATAACTATTGTTCATTACTCGTCATAAAAAATTAAATTTGATTCCTCAATGAAAATTATTTTTTTAGGTACCGGAACTAGCACTGGAATACCATCAATTGGTTTAAATTATCCAGTTTGCTCAAGCAAAGATTTTAGAGACAAAAGATTGCGATCATCCATTTTAATAAACCATAACAAAAAAAATATTGTAATTGATTGCGGTCCAGATTTTAGACAACAACTTTTGACTAACAACATCACTAGAGTTGATTCAATATTATTTACCCACGAGCATGCTGACCACACTGCAGGTTTAGACGATGTTAGGCCAATATCCTTTAAAAATGGTAAAATTCCGATATATGCTCACGATAGAGTTTTGAAAAATTTAAAACATCGCTTTTTATATCTGTTTGAAAAACAGAATGATTATGCTGGTGATGTACACTTAATCCCAAACAGAGTTTGTGAGAATAAAGCATTCAATCTTCATGATTTTACAGTTAAACCAATTTCATATTCCCACCACAAATTACAAGTATTTGGATACAGAATTAATGATTTTGCATACATAACAGATCTAAAAAAAATTGACAAAACAGAGAAAAATAAGCTTTTGAATTTGGATTGTTTAGTTTTAAATGCTTTAAGGCATCACAAGCATTATTCACACATTAATTTGGAGGAAGCATTACAAATTATACATGATATAAAACCAAAAAAGACATATTTGACGCACATAGCCCCACAAATGGGATTTCATAGTGATACTGAAAAGTTGTTACCAAAATCGGTGTTTCTTGCGTACGACGGGTTGGAAATTAAAGTTTAGACTTTTTCTTTTAACCATTTCATCATTGATTCTAAATTTTGTTGATTTATACCATGACCTTGTTCAAAACTTTCAAATTTAAATTCAATATCGTTTCCTATATAAAAATTTAATGACTCTTTGGATGTTTCATAGTCGATTAAATTATCGTTTGTCCCATGCGATATATAAATATTTGTCTTTGGAATCAAACTTGTTTTTTTCATGATTTTTTCATCTACAATACCACTTAAAGCCATTATATTTTTTATTTTTTCAGGATATGAAAATGATATTGCGTGTGATAAAATTGCACCTTGACTAAAACCAATCAGCGTAATATTTTCAGAGTCAATATTTTGATTCTTTGATAAATTTTCGATAAACTTAAATAATTCGTCTCTTACAAGAGCTGCAGCTTTGTGATCATAAAATTTTTTATTACCGTTGAGGTAAATATCATACCAAGCGTAAGAATCATTAAATAATTTTAAAGGTGCTCTTAGTGAGACTACAAAGGCATCATTTGGAAAATAATCAATCAATGAAAACAAATCCCTCTCATTACTTCCATATCCATGAATAAGTATAATTAATGGGGAATTTATTTTTTTAGATTTTCTTTCGATAAAAAAAAACTCACTCATCAATAACTACAGATCCATTGTTAATAACACCATAAACGTGTCCTTTAATTTCAGAGTTGATAAAAGATGCATTTTTGGACTTTGACCTAACATTATTTTTTGTAAAAGTGTATTTAGTTTTTGGATTAAATAGAGTCATACACGCCTTTGATCCTAAATCAATTGCATTATTTTTTATTCCGAACAAGTCTCTTTTTCTTGTTAAAATTTCAATTACTTTTTCAGTCTTGTACAACGAATTTAAAGCACCAAAAATTGATTCTAAACCGGTAGCCCCAAAGAGGGAATTTTTAAAATCTGTTTTCTTGTTGTCGATATCAATGGGAGAGTGATCTGAAGTGCAAAAATCAATAACTCCATCGGTCAGAGCTTTAACCAAAATTAGCCTGTCCTTTTCGGAACGTATTGGTGGTAGAACTTTAAATCTAGTGTCAAAATTTTTTAGTTTTTTTTCATTGAAAAACAAATTATTGATAGAAACACTAGTTATGATTTGAAGGCCTTTTTGTTTTGCACTCTTAATCAATTCAACGGATTTACTGGTTGAAATTGTTGGTATAAAAAGTTTTCCCCCTGTGTATTCTAAAATTTTTAAATCACGCTCGAGTGTTATTTCCTCTGATAAAGATGGAATGCCCTTTAAGCCGTAAAGTGTGCTTATTTCACCTTCATTCATCTGCCCATCTTCACAAATTGATTTTTCGAAGGGAAATGTCATGATTAGACCATCAAAATGTTGAACATATTGTAATGCAGTTTTTAAAAGATTAGGGTTTTTTACTGACATTTTATAATCATAAAAACCAACTGCACCACTATCAAACATTTCCCGTAATTCAGCCATTTCTAATCCCTCACTTTTGAGTGTTAGGGCACCAAGAGGATGAATTTTTAATGCATTATTCTTATTCTTACTTTGAACATAAATAACATCAGCTTTGGAGTCAATTACAGGAAGTGTGTTGGAATTTAATATAATGTCAGTAAATCCTGAAAGACATGCAGTTAGTGAACCATTTTCAATTGTTTCTCTTTCCTCTAACCCAGGTTCTCCAAAAGACACACTTGTATCCAACCAGCCCTGAGAAACATGAAGATTATTAAGATTTATTTCTTTGACGGATTTTTTTTCAATACAATCAGCAATCTCTTGAATTATACCCTGATTTATGAAAATATCTTTTGTTTTGCCATTAAATTTACTGCTGGCATCGATGATTTTTGCAGATTTGATTAGTATTGACATAGGTAAGTCAATTTCACGCAAATATAATTTTTTATTTTAAAAACTTTCATACCGTCCAAGCCCAAAAAGCGCAAAATCATATTTTACTGGGTCTATATCATCAAATTTCCTTAAACTTAAATCAAGCTCTTTTAATGCATTTATATCGTTGTTTTTACTTTTTATGAGATTTAATTTTCTGGCAACTCTACCAGTATGTATGTCTAGTGGACAAGAAAGTGAAGATGTTGATAATTTTTTCCATAAACCAAAATCAACGATTTTATCGTTTCTTACCATCCATCTCAAAAACATATGTAATCTTTTGCATGAAGAACCTTTACTGGGGCTTGAAATATGTTTTTCAACTCTGCGTTCGTGTTCCAATGAAAAAAAAGTTGACCTAAAGTGTTCAATATTTTTGAAATTATTACTCTCGTCATATTTTGAAAAAACACTTTCTAGGCCACCCTTATTTAAATAAATATTTTTTAGAGATCTCATAAAAAATTGAAAATCGTAATAATTAAAAGTTCTATGATAAAAATTCAATTTTCTAATTGATTCATCTCTTATTGAGAGAATAAAGTCTAATGGAGATTCCCCAAAAATATTGCAAAGTTTTTTACCACTGTTAATAATTGAAGTTCTATTTCCCCATGAGATTGTTGCAATTATCAGTGACATTATTTCAATATCCTCTTTTCTTGTGTAAAGTTTAGGAATTTGTATCGGATCCTCATCGATAAATTTGGGGTTATTGTAATACTGGGATTTTAAATCTAAAAATGATTTTAAATCATCAATTTTTAATGCATTTGCCATCTTTAATTGTGTAAGAAACATTTGCGGTCTTCGCAAACTCTTCGTTATGTGTTACATAAATTACAGTTACACCATATTTTTTGTTAATTTTTTGAAGAAGTTCAATGATTTTTCTTGAGTTTTTAGAGTCTAGGTTTCCAGTAGGTTCATCTGCTAGTATGATTTTTGGGTTATTTATTAGTGCTCTTGCAAATGAAACTCTTTGTTTTTCACCACCTGAAACAAAATCAGGATTTTTACTTAAAATATTTTCAATGTTTAGTGTTTTAGAGATTGATAATAATTTTTCCTTATAATCATTTACGTTTTTTCTGCCAATTCTAATTGGTAAAAGAATATTTTCCTCACAATTTAATTCAGGCAAAAGCTGATGAAATTGAAAGACAAAACCAATATTTTCGTTCCTAAATTTTGAAATTTCATTTTCTTTAAATTTACTAACCTCAGTACCATTAATTTTAAATTCTGAATTTTGATTAGGGTCAAAACTTTCAATGGTTCCAATTATATTGATAAGAGTTGTTTTCCCAGCTCCGGATGGACCAACCACTGAAATAAAATCACCATTGGAGATGTTCAGAGAGATATTATTTAATATTTTTTGGTTTCCGAAGGATTTAGAAATATTTTTTAAAACAATCATTTTTTTCTGAAAAGGTTCGCGTCAATAAGATAATTAATTCTTAACGATATTTGGTGCTCGACCGGTGTTTCAAAAAGATTTTTCAAACTTTTATAATAATCAAGTCCTGATTGATTATCCCTATTAAAGATTTGATTTCTGTATAAAAAAATCAGATTACTTCCTGGATTGAACCACCATTGAAATTTGACATCTAAATTCCAGATGTTAAAATTTGTGTTAGGATTGGATTTAAGAAGTGCATAGTCAGTAATTTCTCTATATCCATCATCCTTAAGTTTAAATAATATCTCATCATAGTCAGCGACACTCCAGAAATTTCTAAAATTTAAATTTATACTTTTCTTATTGTCAATTCTATAATCAACATCAATTGAGTTTTCAATCGTCTTTTGGTCCCTGATACCAAAGTAAATATTTTCACCCTCTGTGAAAAGATAACCTATATCATCGTACGTTTTGTCCCTTTGGGTTGAAAATTTAGCTGATAAATTATTTGAAAATCTATAATCAAAATTTAAATCAAATCTTTGATATTTTTTTTCTTCATCGAACTGTTTGTTTTTATAACCTTTATTTAAAAAATCAAAACTAAATGTAAATCTTTTTGTTGGATTAGAATTCAATCCTAGTTTTACTTCAAAATCTGAGGGAACAATTAGAAATCTATCAACATTTCTAGTTTCGTAATAATCTTCAACTATTCCAGTGTAATCTAAATCAAATTCAATCTTGTATAAATTTTGAAATTCAAAATCATTTCCAAATCTGAAACCATTTCTAGTTCTTCTAGAAGTGTCGTATCTCCAGGTTTGACCCATATACAAGTAGTTGCTGTAGTTTCTTAACATTTTGTATTCCTCAAAAATTTGGTAACGAATTCTAGTGTAAACCCTTTGATTGTTTAGTTGATTAAAATATCCAAGCTCGTTTTGGTTATAATATTTGTCTGTACCAACCCATCCAGCTGCAAATTGAACATTTCCTCTCAACTCTTCCAGGGAAATACTGCCTCTAAAGCCATTTTTTTCAGAAAGTCTGGGTGCTTTGCTGAAATAAAACCTGGATCTAAAGTTAAAATTTCTTTTTTCGTCAAATAAATCTGTTACAAAAACAGTATTATTAGCATTTAGTCCACCACCTGATCTATTAACATTTGTGTTGTGCAGGCCAACTGATGAGTAGTCGTTTAGCAACTGCTGAGTCAATGAGATAACATTATAGTTAGTGACAGGTGCCAAGTTTTCTTTTCTTACTGATCCATCATCTAAATTTCTGATTGTAGCATTTGCTTCGCCAGTAATTGCGTTCAGTAAAGCAATACTTAATTTATTGTTTGTGGTTCCGGAAAACTTAATTGCGTTAATCAATTTTGGTTTATTATCGTAACGGATCAATTCCTCGTCAGAATTTAAAAATTCATCCTCGTCAAAATTAACTTCTTGTCCAATTCTTCTGCTGTAAAAAAAGTCACCTCCTCTAAAATCACCTCCATCTGCTTTTTTAAAAATGTTGGCACCCTCAGTAAAGAAAGCTCTATTTTCATCAAATCTCTGTTCAAAAGGAGATAAGTTAAGTTCTTCATCATCGAAAGTAACTTGTCCAAAATCAGGAATTAATGTAGCATCCAAAGTAAAACTGTTTGACAATCCATACTTTATATCCATTCCAGCAGAATAAATTGATGAGGGAGACGAACTACTCTTTAAATTTAGAGCTGTTTGGCCATATGGATAGAGGAACAAACGTAATGGGGGTTGAATATTTTTCAAACCATTCACAACACCAAGTGACTCATACCATTTGTAAACCTTAGTATCGACAGGGCTCCATGAATACCATTCTTCTAAATCTGCCACAGCTCTCGAAAAATTAATCCCCCAGTTTTGTATATTTTTTACGGGAAACCTTAGTGCACTGTAAGGTATTTTCATTTCTAGAGACCATCCATCTTTTGTGATTTGAACTTCCCCCTCAAAAACTGTATCGTAATCCCTTCCTCCAGAATTCCAATCACCTGACCAAAGTCCGTCTACAATTGCACCTGCACTTGTTATTCCAAATCCGTGATGATTTTCCTTGTCGTTATATGTATCAATTGACACAAAAAATAATTCGCTAAAAGAATCCCAAGGATTATCTCTTTCGCTTAGCTCCATTGGAATATCTCCAGGATGATGTAGATATGCACCAACATAAACTGCATCATCATCGTACATGAAAAATGCAGTGGTTTTGTAGTCCATTGGGATTTTTTTTCCACTTCTTGTCTCAGGTCTCCAAAGTGTAAATTCACTAAGTTTTTGGGAATTTCTCCACTCTTTATCATCAATAAAACCATCTAACTTTGGGGCATTTTCAGTCCTGTATGCATTAAATGATTTTCTGTCTTGGGAGTAAGAGTTTAAAATTGTAAGAAAAATTGCGATTAAAAAAAATCCTTTTTTCATGAGGTGCCAAATATATACAATTAATAACTTTGACTTAATAACTATTAAATGGTTTATTAATGAGCAAAGATTATGCTATACTCGCTGGTGGATGTTTTTGGTGTACGGAAGCAATTTTTGAAAATGTTGATGGGGTGATTAGTGTTTACCCAGGATATATTGGTGGTAAAAATGAAAATCCCTCATATGAAGAAGTTTGTAGAGGAAATACAGGACATGCAGAAGCAGTAAAAATTGAGTTTGAATTGATTAAAATTTCTTACGAAAAAATTTTAGATATTTTTTTTAAAACACATGATCCAACAACACTCAACAGACAAGGGAATGATATTGGCACACAATACAGAAGTGCGATATTTTTCAGTGATGAAAAAAAATTTGAAATTGCAACCAAGAAAATTAATGAATTGCAAGATGATTACGTTGGTAAAATCGTAACGTCACTGGAAAAAGAAACAAAGTTCTATGTCGCTGAAGAATATCATCATAAATATTTTTCTAAAAATCCATACAACGCGTATTGTTTTTCAGTAATAAAGCCAAAAGTTGATAAGTTTAAATCTAGTCAGAAATAAATTTTTTAAACCCTAATCTTTTCAACATTTTCTTTTCAAAATTCCAAAAGAACTTGAATTGACCAAAAACAAATGCAACAACCAAGAGAATTATTTGGTAAACAAATGTTATTATGAGTATCCTTATAGTCCAATAAACAAAAATGTTTAAATCAGATTTCTTAATATTAATGAATTCCATCAAAGGATCCGATATGTAAGCAGCAGTTGATCCTGTAATTCCAAATACAATAAAAATAATAACTAGTTGGGAGTTGGATTTAATTCCATATTTCAATTTAAACTTATTAAACATCACTTAAACACAGAAATGATTTGGTCAGCAAGTTCTAATCCAATCCTTTCTTGTGCTTCACTTGTTGCAGCACCAATGTGGGGAGTTAATGATATTTTTGAATTCATTAAGGTTTTTATTGAAGGATTGGGTTCATTTTCAAACGTATCGAGTCCGGCAAATTTAATTTTACCCGAGTCAATGAAATCTATTAAAGATTCTTCATTGATAACACCCCCTCTGGCAGCATTAACTATACCAACTCCATCTTTCATTTTGCTAAATTCCTCTTTATCAATAAGATACTTTTTTTGTGCTGGAACGTGTAGGGTTATATAATCTGAATTTATGAGAAGTTCTTCTAAACTTACCAAGCTCGGCTTGAATGATATTGATTGCCCATCAAAAAAACTAACTTTAATTTCAGCTTCCTTAAAAAAATGGTCAGAAAAAATCACATTCATGCCACATCCATAAGCAATCTTTGCAACTTCTTGACCAATTCTTCCAAAACCTACTATACCAATTGTCTTATTTTTTAATTCGGAACCCTTGGAATAATTTTTTTTTAGCTTTTTAAAATTTACATCACCCTCTAGTGGCATGTTACGGTTTGAATCATGTAAGAATCTGGAACAAGTCATTATATGGGCAAATACAAGTTCAGCAACGGATAGTGATGAAGCTCCGGGTGTATTAATTACATTAATCCCTTTAGATTTTGCATATTCAACATCAATATTATCCATTCCAACACCACCTCGTCCAATAAGTTTTAATGATTCACATGAATCAATGATATCTTTTCTTACTTTGGTTGCACTTCGTACCAGTAAACATGTAATGGAATTTTTATTTATGTAATCAATGATTTGGTCTTGAGCAACATTAGTAGTTATGACTTTGAAACCATTATTTTCTAATTTTTCTACACCAACTTGTGAAATCCCGTCATTTGCTAATACTATCATATGTAATTTTTAAATTTTTTTATGGTATCAATTAAAATTTCAACAGAACTTATGTCCATAGCATTATAAATTGAAGCTCTATATCCACCAACTGATCTATGACCATTTAAACCTGAAATGTTATTTTCAATTAACATTTTATCAAAGATATCCTTATGTTTTTCATCATTCAGATTAAATGTAACGTTCATTATACTTCTATCATCAACATTTGCGAAGCCACTAAAAACATCATCACTGTCAATTTCACTATACAAAATCTCAGACTTTTTACGATTTAAATTTTCAACAACTTCAATACCTCCTTTTTTTTCTAACCATTTTAAGCTGAGCATGCATGCATAAACTGAGAAAACGGGTGGTGTGTTAAACATGCTGTCTTTATCAAAATGAATTTTATAGTTTAACATTGAGGGAACTGTTCTGCATATGGATTCTAATATTTCTTTCTTTAATACAACTAGGGTAGCACCAGCTGGTCCTATATTTTTTTGGGCTCCAGCATAAATCAAATCAAATTCATTAAAGTTTAGATTTCTTGAGAAAATATCAGAGCTCATATCAGAGAATAACGGACAAGGTGACTCAGGAATTTTATGAAATTGTGTTCCATAAATGGTATTATTGGTTGTTATATGAGCATAGTCCATATCATCGCTGATTTTGTAGTCTTTTGGAATATAATTGAAGTTATTTTCTTTTGATGATGCAATTTCAATTACTTCACCAAATAGTTTGGCTTCTTTCATTGCTTTAGTTGACCACGATCCAGTATCAACATAACCAGCTTTGCTGTTAAGGAAGTTATATGCAATCATTAAAAATTGTAGACTCGCTCCACCCTGAAGAAATAGTGATATATATTCGTTTTCATCAAGATCAAGCAAGTGCAGGGACATTCTTCTTGACTCATTCATTACATTAACAAATTCTTTGCTTCTGTGAGAAATTTCAAGAATTGACAAGTCAATTCCATCAAAATTTAAAATTGATTTGGATGCTTTATCGAAAACTTCGTTAGAGAGGATGCTAGGACCTGCGCTGAAATTGTGTTTTTTCATTTAGGTCATGCAAATTAATAAAAATAAAAGGTATTGCACTTGGCTTACTCATTAACTTTTAACAAAAAATCAACAGTATTCAAATCATCTGCAAAATCTAGAAGTGAGGGGCTTTGTGTCATTCCAAATTTTGTAGAGTTTTTAACAAGATTATTGCTTACAATACATTGTAATTTGTCTTTATTAACATCTAAGTATTTTTTTAACTTATGCAATGAGTTATATTTCTCGTAATACAATACACTAATTGGTGAGCCTAATTTTTTACTTTCCTTTAGGATGATCAAACCATTCTCATAAAATTTTTCATTATTCAGTAAAAAGACGGATTTGTTGTAAGTATAGTTGTTGTTGTATGAATTATTATTTAGTATTTTTTTCCACTCCAGGGATGCTTTAAAAATTCTATCTAAATTATAATTCTTAGGTATAAATATTTTTGAAACGTTGCGACAACCCATGCCATAGTATAAAAATATGTCTTTCATTAATTTTTTTAAATCTTCATCATTTTCTTCCCCATTAAGAATGGCAACCGAGTTTCTATTTTTTCTTATTATTTTGGGATATTTATTGAAATATTTTTCAAAAAAATGAGTGGAAGTATTATTCCCTGTTGCAATTACAGCGTCTATTTCCAAATTAATTTTTTCTATAATTTTAAAACAATTTTTAAATTTTGGTTCCCAACCTAGTAACAGCTCAAAAATTAAATTGTAAAGTATACTATCCTTGGATGATTTCTTAATTATAGATTTATGACCACAAATAAATACGCATAAAAAATCATGAAATCCAACTAGTGGAATATTACCAGCCATAATTATCAAAATATTTTTTGAATTTTCGGTTTTGTCCTTTGGTCCTAATTTTTTTAGATTAATTTCATTCAAATGCTTTGCCCAATAATTTAGACAGTTTATTATATTTTCAAAATCAAAAAATGAGTTTTGATATATAGCTTCTTGAACTTTTTTATCAGCAAAATTAAATAGCCTCTTATCAAATTCATTATTATTTTTTTTTAAATATGCGGAAAAAAACCTTCCTAATTTTGACAATAATTTAATTCTTGAATTAATATTCATTTGGAAATTTTAAAAAGTAAAGATATTAGTTAATTTTGTTACGAATTTATGGCAATAAAAATTACTGACGATTGTATTAATTGTGGTGCCTGTGAACCTGAGTGCCCAAACACAGCTATATACGAGGCATCATTTGACTGGAAATATTCTGAAGGAACATCACTCAGTGGTGAGGTAGTTTTACCTGGTGGAAAGTCAGTAGATGCAGATAAGCACCAAATACCTGTTTCTGATGAGTATTATTTTATTGTGACTGATAAATGTACAGAATGCAAAGGATTTCATGACGAGCCACAATGTGCTGCTGTATGCCCAGTTGATTGTTGTGTCCCCGATGATGATAACGTAGAAAGCGAGGATTTTCTTTTGTCTAAACAAAAATTCATGCATCCCGAAGAATGAAGGCTGGAATTGTTGGATTACCAAATGTTGGAAAATCGACCTTATTTAATTGTTTAACTAATTCAAAAGCACAAAGTGCTAATTTTCCGTTCTGTACAATTGAACCTAATGTCGGAGTTGTCAATATTCCGGATACAAGGTTAAATAGAATTGTAGAGCTTATTGAACCTGAAAAAGTTGTTCCTAATACTGTAGATATTGTAGACATTGCAGGGTTGGTCAAAGGTGCTAGTAAAGGAGAAGGTTTAGGAAATCAATTTCTGTCGAACATTAGAGAAACTAATGCTATAATTCATGTTTTGCGTTGTTATCAAAATGAAAATATAACTCATGTAGAGGGAAGCGTTGATCCACTCAGAGACAAAGAAATAGTAGATTTTGAATTACAGCTCAAAGACTTAGAATCACTGGAGAAAAGAAAAGAAAAAATTGTAAAGCATTTGAAGATCGGAGGAAATGAATACAAAAAAGAGTTTGTTTTTGTTGAACAGTTGATTGAACACCTCAAAAAGGGATTATCATTAAGAAATTTTAACATTGATTCGGAATCCTATGAAAAATATTTGAAACCACTTTCATTACTTACCCTAAAACCAGTTTTGTATGTATGTAACATAGATGAAAAATTGATTAACAATAATGATCAGCTTCTTACAAATACTCTAAAACATTTGGAGAAAGAAAATTCTAAAATAATTATAATAGCTGCAAAAATAGAGCAGGAAATAAATGAACTTGACAGCTATAATGACAGGCAAGTTTTTTTAAATGATTACGGATTGAAAGAATCAGGTACAAGTTTACTCATAAATGAAGCCCACAAGCTGTTAAATTTATCTACTTTTTATACAGCTGGAAAAAAAGAAGTTAGAGCTTGGACATTTATAAATGGATCAAAAGCACCAAAAGTAGCTGGAGTTATTCATTCAGATTTTGAAAAAGGTTTCATTAAGGCAGAGGTTATGAAATTTGATGATTTTGATGAATACCTCAGTGAGGCAAAAGTAAAAGAAGCTGGTAGACTGAAAACAGAGGGGAAAGACTATACTGTTTGTGATGGTGATATTATTCATTTCAGATTTAATAACTAGATAAAGATTTCAACATTTCTCACCTTATAATTGTTAATTAATTTGTCATTAAGGCGCATAAAATAAATCCATAGTGTTTTATATTTAGAATCTTAAAATGCCGACTTCTACATCTTATACTGAAGAAAATATTAGGTCCCTAGACTGGAAAGAGCACATCAGGATGCGACCTGGTATGTATATTGGAAAATTAGGTGATGGCTCTGCATCTGATGATGGAATTTACATTTTACTCAAAGAAATTATTGACAATTCTGTTGATGAGTTTGTAATGGGGGCTGGTAAAACAATTGAAATCACCCTAAAGGACAATATCATTAAAGTTAGAGACTATGGCAGAGGTATACCACTTGGTAAAGTGGTTGATGTTGTTTCGCGAATGAATACTGGTGGAAAGTACGATACAAGAGCCTTTAAAAAATCTGTCGGCCTAAATGGAGTTGGAACGAAAGCTGTCAATGCCTTATCTACTTCATTCAGTGTCGAGTCAGTTCGAGATGGAAAATCAAAGATCGTAAGTTTCGAATTGGGAGAAATTATCGATTCACCACCCATTGAAGAATCTACCAAAAGAAAAGGAACTGCAATTATTTTTCAACCAGATTCATCAATATTTAAAAATTATAAATTCAGAAATGAATACATAGTAAAGATGATAAAATACTATGTATACTTAAATCCTGGTCTCTCAATAATTTTTAATGGAGAAAAATTTAAATCTGAAAATGGGTTAAAAGACCTCATCGAAGACAATAATAATATTGATGATTTTTTATATCCAGTCATACATTTAAAGGGAAATGATATAGAAATTGCAATAACGCATAATAAAAAACATTACAGCGAAGAGTACTATTCTTTTGTAAATGGACAAAATACAAGTCAGGGCGGTACCCACCTAAATTCTTTTAAGGAGGCAGTAGTAAAAACAATTAGAGATTTTTTTAAAAAAAATTATGATTCTTCTGATATAAAAAAATCAATAATTTCAGCCATTAGTATCAAAGTTATGGAGCCAGTTTTTGAGTCCCAAACAAAAACTAAACTTGGATCAACAGAAATGGGAGGTGGCTTGCCAACAGTGCGTTCATACATATTAGAATTTATATCAAAAAATCTTGATAATTATCTTCACAAGAATAAAGATGTTGCAGAGGGAATCCAAAGAAAGATCATACAGGCTGAGAGAGAAAGAAAAGAATTATCAGGAATTAGAAAATTAGCTAGAGAAAGAGCAAAAAAATCAAGTTTACACAATAAAAAATTAAGAGACTGTAGAGTTCACTTGGGCGATATGAGTAATGAAAGAAGATTAGATACTACAATATTTATTACAGAGGGTGATTCAGCCAGCGGGTCAATAACAAAGTCTAGGGATGTTAATACTCAAGCAGTTTTTAGCCTTAGAGGAAAACCGCTCAACTCATATTCAATGACTAAAAAAATTGTTTATGAAAATGAAGAATTTAACCTTCTTCAAGCAGCATTAAATATTGAGGAAGGAATAGAAAAACTTAGATATAATAAAATTGTAATAGCTACAGATGCGGATGTTGATGGTATGCATATTCGTTTATTGATTATAACTTTTTTTCTACAGTTTTTCCCCGAGTTGATAAAGGAGGGTCACCTTTTTATATTGCAAACACCGCTGTTCAGAGTTAGAAATAAAAAGGAAACAATCTATTGTTACTCAGATGTAGAAAAAAGTGAAGCATGTGACAAGTTGGGTGCAAAGGTTGAAATAACTAGGTTTAAGGGATTGGGAGAAATTTCACCAAATGAATTCAAAAATTTTATAGGGGATAGCATAAGACTGGACCCTGTAATTATAAATAAGGAGACGAGTGTTGATGATCTGTTGTCATTTTACATGGGAAAGAATACACCTGACAGACAAAACTTTATAATAGATAATTTAAAGGTTGATATAGACTCAGCATGATTGAAGAAAATTTTGATAAAGAAGATTTTTTAGTTCCAATTTCGGGGATGTACAAGGAATGGTTTATTGATTATGCCTCTTATGTTATTTTGGAAAGAGCTGTTCCTGCCATTGAAGATGGATTAAAACCTGTTCAGAGAAGAATTTTGCATTCCATGAAAGACTTAGATGATGGAAGATTTAATAAAGTTGCCAATATTGTTGGGCACACAATGCAGTATCATCCCCATGGCGATGCAAGTATATCAGATGCGATTGTACAGATTGGGCAAAAAGAGTTATTAATTGATACACAAGGAAATTGGGGCAACATTTTAACGGGTGACTCAGCAGCAGCATCTAGATATATTGAAGCTAGACTTTCTCCGTTTGCACTTGATGTTGTTTACAGTCCCAAAATTACCAACTGGCAACTCTCATATGATGGAAGAAGAAAAGAACCAGTCAATTTTCCTGTTAAATTTCCATTGCTTTTAGCACAAGGTGCCGAGGGAATTGCTGTGGGATTGTCAACAAAAATTCTCCCTCACAATTTTATTGAATTAATTGATGGATCAATCAAGTGTTTGAAGGGAAGAAAATTTCAATTATATCCTGATTTCCCAACCTCAGGAGTTGTTGATGTAACAAACTATAATGATGGAAAAAGAGGAGGTAGGATTAAAGTGAGAGCAAAAATAAACCAGTTAAATAAAAATACTTTAATAATAACCCAAATACCTTACACAACAACAAGCAGTAGCTTAATTGATTCAATCTTAAAAGCCAATGAAAAGGGTAAGATTAAAATTAAGAAGATTGAAGATAATACTGCTTCTGATGTTGAAATTCTAATTCACCTTCCAAACGGAGTTTCACCTGATAAAACAATTGATGGACTATTTGCTTTTACCAATTGTGAAGTATCAATTTCTCCACTTGGTTGTATTATTGAAAATAACAAACCATTATTTACCGGAGTATCTGAAATGTTGATTAAATCAACTATGAATACAAAGGAACTACTAAAAAAGGAATTAGAGAACAAATTGAAAGAGTTAAATCAATTATGGCACTCGTCAACTCTTGAAAAAATATTTATTGAAAAAAGAATTTACAGGCTGATCGAAGACAAAGATTCTTGGGAATTGGTTTTGGAGGCAATAAAAGATGGTCTGAAACCTCATTTAAAATTACTTAAACAAGTAGTGACTCATGATGACGTGATTAAATTAACAGAAATCAGAATAAAACGAATCTCAAAGTATGATATTGATAAAGCTGATAAAAAAATTATTGAGATAGAAAATCAAATTGAAGAAACTAATTACAATTTGGAAAACCTAAATGATTTTGCAATTAATTATTTCAAAGATTTAAAATTAAAGTATGGTAAGAACAGGGTCAGAAAAACTGAAATCAAAATTTTTGATGATGTTGATGTAAAAAAAGTCGTGGTTAGAAATGCTAGACTTTATGTTAATAGATCAGAAGGTTTTATAGGAACATCACTACGAAAGGAGGAGTATGTAGAGGAATGTTCTGACATTGACGATGTTATTGTGTTCACAAAAAAAGGCAATATGATTGTAACCAGAGTTGAAAATAAGAAGTTTATTGAAAAGGGAATTGAACATGTTGCTGTCTTCAAGAAAAAAGATTCCAGAACAATTTATAACATGATATATAGAGATGGTAAAACTGGCATAACATTTATAAAAAGATTTAATGTTACGGGTGTAACGAGAGATAAAATATATAATTTAACCACTGATCACCCTAAAACAATATTGCTTCATTTGACATCCAATCCAAATGGGGAAGCTGAGATAGTAACGATTATTTTACGCCAATCAGGTTCTATTAAAAAATTAAAATGGGATTTAGATTTTGCTGACTTATCAATAAAGGGTAGATCTGTCAAGGGAAATATAGTTTCTAAACATACAGTTCAGAAGGTTTTATTCAAAGAAAAGGGATTATCCACTTTAAAGCCCAGAAAAATTTGGTTTGATGAAACAGTACAAAGAATTAATGTTGATGGTAGAGGAGAATTACTTGGTGAGTTTAAGGCTGATGATGATTTGATAATTTTTCAGCAATCTGGAAAATTCAAAATTATTAAGCCTGATATTAATATGCACTTTCCTGAAGACATGATCATTCTTGAGAAACTGGACAGAGTAAAACCGGTTACGGTTGTTTATAATAATCTTAAAAAGAAAAAATATTTTGTTAAGAGATTTACTGTTGGGCTTACCAAAGGAACTCAAAATTATATTGAAAAATCCAAAGATTTAGTAACAGAATTGGTTTTGACAGACTGGAAGCCCCTGATTGAGATTGTATACAGGGATAAATCGATTGAAACAAAAAAAATCGATCTCTCAAATTTTATTTCTGTCAAAGGATTAAAAGCTAAAGGAAATCAACTTGAACACAAAGAAATTAAACTTATTAATAAGCTTGACCCCATTCCCTATGAACCACCACTAAATGATTTAAATGACATTGAAGTTGTTGATGAAAAAATTGACTCAAATTTTAATGATGATGAAGCAAGTACTCAAACCAAACTTGATTTTTGATTTTTGAAAATCTTTAAGGCAAAATCATAATCATTTTCATAAACAAGTAATCTATGTGTGTAGCATAAATTGGTTATCCCAAAACCAGCCAACACTGCAGATTGTTTATAGTCCTGAACTATATACTTTATATCAAAATCTTCAAGTATTGTACAGAATTTTTGAACTTCAATGAATGTGCCAGTAAAAAGTTCTCTTAATTTACTTCTATATATTCTCAAATCTATTTTTTCTAAATATAAAATTTTGACCTAAATAAACCTTCCTAACAACTTTGTCCTTTGCTAAATCTTCAGGCTTACCATCTTTTAAAATAGAGCCTTCAAACATTAAATATGTTCTGTCAGTTATTGCTAGTGTTTCTTGAACATTGTGGTCTGTAATTAAAACGCCAATATTTTTATTTTTTAGTTGAAAAATAATTTTTTGAATTTCTTCAACTGCAATTGGATCAACTCCGGCAAAAGGTTCATCAAGAAGTAAGAACTTTGGATCTGTTGCCAATGCTCTTGCAATCTCTGTTCTCCTTCTTTCACCCCCTGAAAGTAAATCTCCTCTATTTTTTCTGACCTTTTGCAAACTAAACTCTTCTATCAGTTCTTCAAGTTTTTTATTTTGATCTAATTTGGATAAACTGCCAATCTCTAGGACTGCTTTAATGTTATCCTCAACAGTTAATTTTCTGAAGACTGAAGCTTCTTGAGCTAAATATCCTATTCCAAGTTTTGCCCTTTCATACATGGGTTTATTAGAAATATTCTTATCGTTTAGCAATATCGAACCTAAATCTGATTTAATTAAGCCAACCATCATGTAAAAACATGTTGTTTTACCTGCACCATTAGGACCTAGAAGTCCAACAATCTCGCCTTGAGAAACTTTAATATTAACATTATCAACAACTTTCCTGCCTTTGTATGCCTTTATAATATTTGTGGTTTTTAGGATCATTTATTTTTTAAAACAATTTTTGAAATGTATATACTAATTTGATACAATATTAAAATTGGAATTGCTACAATTATCTGACTTGCAACGTCAGGAGGTGTAATTATTGCAGCTAAAATGAGAACAAAAACAAGCGCATATTTTCTATATTTTACCAAAATTTTTGGAGTTACCAACCCAATCTTAGTTAAAAAATAAATTATTATTGGTAGTTCAAAAATAACACCCGATGACAATGCAGAAGCTCTTACGAGTGATATATAACTACTTAAATCAAAATCATTAAAAACTTCTTGACTCACGGTATAATTTCCCAAAAAGTTGATTGACAGTGGACATACTACATAGTATCCAAATGATACACCAATAAAAAATAATAGACTTGACACAAAAATAAATCCTCTAGCATACTTTTTCTCATTACTGTAAAGACCAGGACTTATAAAGCTCCAAAATTGATATAATACATAGGGGAAAGAAATAACAAATCCTGCAGCAATTGACGTCATTATATGTGCTGAAAATTGTCCAGAAACCGTTCTACTTTGAATTCTAAATGGTAATTCGGTTATACAAAAACTATCATTAAGACCGATAAAATTGGATATATTACATAGTATTCTGTATGTTATAAAATTTGGATCTTTTGGTCCAAAAATAATATTGTCAAAAATATAGTCTTTGAATATAAAAGCTATTGAACCAGCAAGTACAATCGCCATTATAGCTCTTAAAATATGCCATCTTAGATCTTCAAGATGGTCTAAAAAAGACATTTCATTTGGATCAACTTTAGTCATCCTAAATCCCTGATTTTAAAATTTGATGTATGTGTACCATTCCAACATATTCACCGCCTTTTGTTACAATTAATTGAGAAATTTTCTTTGAATTCATCAAACTTAAAGCGTCAGAGGCTAAGTATTCATGATCTATTATCATGGGAGGCTTATTTTCAAGAGAACTTATTTTTAGATTTAAGGGGTCCTTATGTTTACTAAGAATTCTTCTTATGTCACCATCGGTGATTATACCAACAATTTTTTTTTGATTTAGAATGACTGTAGCACCTAACCTTTTCGAAGATATTTCATCAATTGCATCTTTTAATGTGTCATTGACAGAAACCATTGGTTTTAACTCATTATCCAAAATATCATCAACTGTTAAAGTTAATTTTTTCCCAAGTGAACCTGACGGATGAAACTTTGCAAATGAGTTTACATCAAAATTTTTCAATTTCATTAAAGTAATTGCAATTATGTCTCCAACTAACATTTGTATTATTGAACTTGTCGTTGGTGCAAGGTTGTGTGGGCATGCTTCTTTTTCTATAGGGGTATGAATAAAGTATTCTGAGTTTTTAGCTAAAAATGAATCTTTGTTAGAGCATAATCCAATAATTATATTGTTATTCTTTTTTAAATTTTTAACTAATTCTATTGTCTCAATATTATTACCACTTTTAGAAATGAAAATCACAGCATCTTTCTTTGATATAATACCCATATCACCGTGTAGTGCATCAGAGCCATGCATAAAAACAGAAGGCGACCCGGTAGAATTTAAAGTTGCAGCTACTTTCATGCCAACTAATGCACTTTTGCCAATACCAGTAATTATAATTTTACCATCTAATTTGGCCAAATATTCAATCACATTACTTACATCATCAGCAATATTAATTTTTAATTTTTCAATTGTTTGCTCTTGAATTTTTATTACTTCATCTGATATTTTTTTGATATCTGTTTTGTTCACAACTTGTTTAAATTATAAATTACTATCGAGCTTAATTAGATTATATTTAATGCAAAGGTACAAATATACCCTATTTGATATACAATGACCCTAAAAGCAGATCTTTCAAAACTATTATTAAAGCACTTTGGTTTTAGCAGTTTTAGAGAAAATCAATTTGAAATAATAGAATCTCTAGTCACAGGTAATGATACTCTAGTTATCATGCCTACAGGTGGAGGAAAATCGCTTTGCTATCAAATTTCAGCATTATATATGAAAGGAGTCGCGATTATAGTTTCTCCACTTATTGCATTGATGAAAAATCAGGTTGATGTAATGAATGCATTATTTGAAAAAAAATTTGTTGCAAGTGTTTATAATTCAACTCTTTCAGCAACTGAAAAAAAACATGTCAAAGAAAATATTTTAAGTGGTCAAACGAAATTAGTTTATATCTCGCCTGAGTCTTTTTCAAGAGAGAATAATATCAAATTTTTTAAAGACCAGACAATTTCTTTTGTTGCAATTGACGAAGCTCATTGCATTTCAGAATGGGGTCATGATTTTAGGCCTGATTATAGAATTATATCCGAAATATGTGGAAAAATTAGTGCCAATCTAAATAAAATAGCTTTGACTGCAACAGCAACTCCAAAAGTGAAAGATGATATTATTAAGAACCTAAATCTAAATAATTATAAGATATTTCAATCCTCCTTTAATAGACCAAATTTATTTTATGAAATCAGAAAGAAAGACAGCAGTATTGACAGACAGATCATTTCATATATAAAATCGAATCAAACAAAGTCTGGAATAATATATTGCATGTCGCGAAAAAAAGTAGATCAACTTTCTGAATTACTACAAATTAATAATATTAAAGCTTTGCCTTATCATGCAGGTTTAGATTCCAAAATAAGATCCTCAAATCAAGATCATTTTATCATGCAAAATTGTGATGTGATAGTTGCGACAATTGCCTTTGGAATGGGCATAGATAAACCCGATATCAGATATGTAATTCATTACGATATTTCTAAATCCATAGAATCCTATTACCAAGAAACTGGAAGAGCTGGAAGAGATGGAGGAGAAGGACGTTGCATAGCCTTTTATTCGTATCAAGATATTGAGAGGTTAGAAAAATTTTTATCATCCAAACCGATATCAGAAAAAGAACAAGGGTTATCACTATTAGAGGATGTTTCTGCTTACTGTGAGACATCTATGTCGAGGAGAAAATATTTACTTAATTACTTTGGAGAAGACTATGATGAAAATAATGGTCTAGGCAATAAAATGGATGATAATTCTATTGGTATTAAAGAAAAAATAGATATAAAATTAAATGCATCAAAGGTTTTAAGCTGCATTAAGGAATTAAAGGAAAATTATAAGTTAAAGGAATTGGCTAATTATATAGTTGGGATTGAAACGAACTTAATCAGATCTCATAAATTATTTGAAAGTGAACTTTTTGGTTTCGGAAAAAGTGAAGGAATTGTTTTTTGGAAGTCTGTTCTAAGAAAAATGGTTGTGGAAAAACTTCTTATAAAAAATATTGAAACCTATGGGATTCTAAAAATCTCTGACTTAGGACATGAATTTATAAATCACCCATATTCAATTATGATATCAATTGATAATGATTTTTCAGTCGATGATAAAATAAAAATTGATCAAATAGATAAAAGTTATGCTATTGATAATGTATTGATTAATATTTTAAAAAAGGAAAGAATTACCTTATCAAAAAAATATAATCTACCTCCATTTGCAATTTTTCAAGATTCATCAATTGAGGAAATGACTCACAAATATCCAACATCAATTGAACAACTTTCCTTAATTAACGGAGTGGGGGAGGGAAAAGCAAAAAAATTTGGAGAATCATTCATAAATCTGATAAGCAACCACGTAAAGGAAAATAAAATTGAGGATGTTCAGGAAACAGTTATTAAATCAACTGGAACCAATTCACTTACCAAACTTTTTATTATTCAATCTGTTGATAAAAAACTTTCCATAGATGAAATTGCTAGTTCTAGAAAAATGTCATATCAGGATGTTCTTTCTGAATTAGAAACAATTGTATTTTCTGGAACTAAATTAGATTTGACATATTTAGTAAATGAAATTTTTGATGAGGAATCCATAGATGAATTGAGTGAGTTTTTCCTAGAATTAAAGTCTGATTCACTTGATCTAGTGCTCAAGGAGTTTTCTGAAGATTATGAAACTGATGACTTAGCCTTGTTTAGATTGTACTTCTATTCAAAGCATGCGTCATGAGTCTTTCCATTTAATGTTACAGCCTATACTTGGTTTTTGTACTGATTTATTTTCTTCATTATTTAATGTGCAGTCAATTGCATTTCTCAGGTCATTTCCTGTAATTTCTAAATCATTCCCAGGTCTAGAATCATCAAGTTGTCCTCTGTAAACTAATTTTTTTTCCTCATCATACAAGAAAAAATCGGGAGTACAAGCAGCATCAAATGCTTTAGCAACCTCTTGACTCTCATCATATAAATACGGAAAGTCAAAATTTTTATTTGTGGCTAGCCTTTTCATCATCAAAGGTGAATCCTGAGGATAATTAATCACATCATTACTGCTAATTGCTACAATATTAATTTTTCCTTTATAAAACTTGGATATTGAAATTATTTCTTCAAGAACATGAATAACGAAAGGGCAATGATTGCACATGAACATAACTAGTGTACCAATTTCATTATTAAGTTTTTTATGATCAAAAAATTGGTTGTTAATTGTATTAATAAGATTGAAATCAGGAAGTTTAGATCCTAAATCAATCATTTTTGATGGTGTTCTAGCCATTTTTAAAAATTTGATGCCATGATAGCATTGTTTTTGTAAATTTAGGAAATATTTAATGGAAGCAATTAATTCTTTTTTTTTAGAAATTTCCTCAATGCAAAGAGCATTGATACTAGCTCTTGGAATTTCATTTTTTTGGTTGCTTGAAGGAATAATACCTTTTCGAATATTATCCTATAACAAATTCAAACATGCAATTACAAATATTTTACTAACATTAACAACAATACTTATCAATTTTAGCTTAGCATTTTTGATTGTGAAGACATCTGACTTTGTATACATTAACAAATTTGGAATGTTTTCTTACTTTGGGATTGATGGTATAACCCGTTTTATAATTACAATTTTTATCCTTGACCTAGTCGGTGCTTATTTTGCACACCTATTTCAACATAAAATATCATTTTTGTGGCCAATACATGCTGTTCATCATTCTGATGAAAGTGTTGATACAACTACAGCAAACAGACATCATCCAATAGAGAGTTTTGTGAGATTTTTCTTTACACTGATAGCCATATTTATTTCTGAATCTTCAATTGCAATGGTTTTTTTATATCAATCTCTTTCAGTAGCTTTTTCACAATTCAATCATGCTAATATCAACATTTCTAAAAAAGTTGACTATTTAATATCATTGGTTTTTGTTTCACCTAATATGCACAAAGTTCACCACCATTATAAAATGCCGTATACTGATTCTAACTACGGTAATATTTTTTCACTTTGGGACCGTCTATTTGGAACTTATATGATTTTAGATTTTGAAAAAATTCGGTATGGTATTGATGATGATTATGATGATCAGAATAACTTTTGGAGGGTTATTAAAAGACCATTTAGGAAAATTTAAATATCTTCTAATTCAACTTCATCACTTTTCTCATCATTTTTTTCATCATCGGATTCATTTTCTTCATCTTTTATTTCAGATTTTTTTGATTGGAAATCTTTATCATGTATATCACTGATAACTTCTTCACCTTTTTCGTCGATAATGTATTTTGTCATTTCACCAAGAATATTCGAAAAATTTTCGAAATCTTCTTTGTAGAGATAAATTTTGTGTTTTTTGAAGTAGAATGTTCCGTCGTCATTAGTAAATTTCTTGCTTTCTGAAATTGTAAGGTAATAATCTCCTGCTTTTGTTGATCTTACATCAAAAAAATAAGTTCTTCTACCAGCTCTAAGTACCTTCGAGAATATATCTTCATTTACATGTTTACTTTCTTCCATTTTTAATAATTTGTATCAAAAATGGTTAAAAAAGTAAAATCAACAAAATGTTAATGGTTTTTTTTATTTTGTTTTAAATCTATTTGATGATAATATCCGTTAGTATCATTAATTAATTCATCGTGTGTACCAATTTGTAGAATTTCTCCATTAAATAAAACCATTATTTTATCGCATTCTTTTATTGTTGAGATTCTCTGACTCACAATAATTTTTGTGATGTTTCCTGTTTCTATTTGAAGATTATTGGTTATTTCTTTTTCAGTGCTAATATCAACTGCAGAAAGACAATCATCTAAAAGAAGAATTTTTGGTTTCTTAATTAAAGCACGAGCCAAAGAAATCCTTTGTTTTTGTCCGCCTGAAAGATTTATACCTCTTTCTCCTAATACTGAATCATATTTGAGAGAGAACCTTTCAATTTCATTGTCAATACATGAAATTTTTGCATATTTTTTTATTTCTTGAATGTCTGCATCATTTTTTCCAAATTTTATATTATTTACTATTGTATCTGAAAAAAGTAGTGTCGTTTGTGGAACATATGAAATATACTCTCTAACATTTTCTCTGTTATGGTCTTTCAAGTCAATATTATCAATTAAAATCTTTCCTGATTGAGGATCATAATTTCTGACTATTAGTTCAAGAAGAGTCGATTTTCCACTACCTACTGGTCCAATTATTCCGAGAGATTCCCCTTTGTTTATTTTGAAGCTTACATTTTTAAGCGCATTTATTTTTGTTTCCTCATAACAAAAATTTAAATCCTTGAACTCAACATAACCCTCAATATTTAATTTTTTGTTATTGTGACTGATGATTTTAATTTTTTCATTCAAAAATTGATTTATTCTGCTTTGACTTGCATCAGCCTGTTGAACAATTGATGTAACCCATCCTACCGTTGCAACTGGCCAAGTGAGCATGTTTACATATATTATGAATTCGGCTAGTATACCTAATTCGATTTTTCCACTAATGAATTGATTGCCACCAATAAAAATCACAAGAATGTTACTGAGTCCGATTAATAAGACCATCATTGGTAAAAACCACGACTGAAATTTTGCTAAATCAATATGTTTTAATTGAGTATCGTATGAAATATTTTCAATGTGTTTATTTAACTCACTTTCAATTGTATATGATTTGATAATGGAAATACCACTAAATGATTCCTGGACCAAAGTCGTCAAACTGGATAATGATTCTTGAACCTTTAAGCTCTTTATGTTTATTTTTCTGCTTAGTTTGTATATAATGATGGAAAGTAATGGTAATGGGGCAATTGTGTAAAGAGTCAACTTAATATCGATACTGAGCATGTATGAAATTATGATTATAAACAGAGTAACCGTATTTATCGAATACATTAACGCTGGTCCGACATACATTCTAACTCGACTTACATCTTCACTTATTCTGTTCATTAAATCACCAACTCTATTGTTTTTATAAAAACTAATATCAAGATCTTGGTATTTTTGAAAAATTTCATTTTTTAAATCAAATTCAATAAATCTTGAAACATTTATAAGTGTTTGTCTCATTACAAAAGTTAATAATCCTGCAGTTATCGAAGCACCGATTATCAAAACTATATTATTGATTAAACTTCTTTTTACAATTGCTGGGTCATTTCCATCAGACAAATAATTTTCTATTATTGTAATAGAATCTCCAATCAAATTGGGGGCAACTAATGCAAATATTCTTGCTATAATTGTGATGAGAATTCCGATCAATATCCTAAACCTGTACTTATAAAAAAATTTATTTAAATACCCTAATGATTTCATAAAATCGAAATCAAAGATAATCCATATTTGAACATTTATTAATAAATAAATTTTACTTTTGCAAGAGGTTCCTTATAATGCTTAACAGAAGACATATTAGAGTTAAAATTCTTCAAATTTTGTATTCACAAAATAGAGCTAAATCACCAAATAAGGAACTTTACAATTTTTTTAATGCCACTACAAAAAAATTTTTATCAATTTTTTATAACGCAACTACATTTTTTTGTTCTAATAAAAGAAGAAACAATAAGGCAATTCGATATTAATAAAAAAAAATATTATAAATCAGAAATTGATTTCTTAGTCGATATTATCATTGAAAACAAATTTATCAAAGCAATTGAAAACTCAAAATATATAGAAAATTATATTTCTAAAAATGAAATAAATTATTTTAAAAATGATATTAAAATCGTAAAGCAGATTTTTGATAAAATTTGTAATGCTGAATTTCTAAAAAACTCCACTGAGCAAGTTAATCCCATTTCATCACTTATTAAAATCTACAAAGAGATTATTGTATTGGACTCAAACTTGTGTAGTTTTTATGAGGATTGTGAAATTGGTTGGGTAGATGATTTTCCACTTATTAATACAGAAGTTTTAAATATGTTGAGAGGTTTTTCGAAAAACGAAAAACTGACTATCAAGAAAACAATATTTAAGGACAAAGATGATAAAATATTCGGTTGGAATTTATTTAAAAAAACAACTGAAAATGATACTATTTATCAAAATTTAATTTCAAAATACACACCAGAATGGGAATCTGATAGAATAGCAGTGATTGATAGCTTGTTATTAAAAATGTGTATTACAGAGTTTAAGTTTTTTGAAAATATACCCATAAATGTTAGTTTGAATGAATATGTTGAAATATCAAAAGATTATTCAAGTTCAAACAGTAGTTCTTTCATTAATGGAATATTAAATAATATCATGAGAGATTTAAAAGATCAAGGATTGATAAAAAAATACACTAAACGTTCTAATAATTTGTTAAATTTAGACACATGAAAAGATATTATTACAGTTTAATCGCAGGAATTATCATTTGTTTTATAACTACATCTTGCGAAAATAATCCCACAAAAAAAATAAATCAGCAAAATCTTATAGAAACCGAAAAAAGATTAGAGCAAGAGTCTGTTTTACCAATCATAAAATTTGATTTTGATACTTTTGATTTTGGAGAAGTTACGGATGGCGAAATTGTAGAAGTTGATTATATTTTTAAAAATATTGGTAAAAGCAATTTGATTATTTTTGATGCGTCTGCATCTTGTGGATGTACAGTTCCTGAATATCCAAAAGATAAGGAGATAAAACCTGGTGAAACAGGTGTTATAAAAGCAAGATTTGACTCATCTGGCCAAACAGGCAAGCAAGTAAAGTCAATTACATTAACTACAAATACCGAAAACTCGAAAAAAATTATTCGAATGAGTGGATTCGTAATAAACAAATAAAATTTATGGAAGGAATCAGTCAGTGGACACCAATTATCCTGATGATATTTGCTCTGTATTTTTTATTTATACTACCACAGAGCAGAAAGGCAAAAAAAGAAAAGAAATTTTTGTCTTCTCTCAAAAATGGAGATCTTATTGTTACAAAAAGTGGTATGCACGGGAAAATTATTGAAGTTAACAACACCAAAAATACATGTGTTATATTAACTATGGCTGGTAAGATCAAATTTGACAAGACAGCTTTATCATTCGAGTTATCTTCGGAACTAAATAAAAAGAAATAAGATCTAAAATAATGTGGAAATATTTTATTAGACCACTGTTTTTTCTTTTTGATCCGGAAATAGTACATAACTTTTTGATAAAATGGACTAAGTTACTTGATGGTGCAGGATCACCTGATATGCGTTTTACATCACCTTTAATAGAAAAAAAGGTTTTTGGTATCAATTTTCCAAACCCAGTGGGTCTAGCGGCAGGCTTTGATAAAAATGCAGAAATAGTTACTTCAATAAGGAGACTTGGTGGTTTTGGATTTACTGAAATTGGAACTGTAACTCCAAAACCTCAGTCAGGAAACCCTAAAAAGAGAATATTTCGTTTAACAAAAGACGATGCACTAATTAATAGATTGGGATTTAATAATGACGGAGTCGATGCTGTAGTCAAAAGATTAAAAAATAAAAAATTTAAATATTACAATACAAGCTTACCTATAGGAGCAAATATTGGAAAAAATAAGTCAACACCTAATTCTAAAGCACATGAGGATTATCTTGAATGTTTTAAAAAGTTAAGATCATATGTTGATTATTTTGCTGTAAATGTTAGTTCACCCAATACTCCAGAGCTCAGAAACCTGCAGTCTATTTCTTTTCTTAAAAAGATTTTAAAAACTTTGATTACAGAAAATAAGACAGGAGATAGGAAGCCGATTCTTGTTAAAGTTTCACCTGATTTATCTAATAGTCAGCTTGCAGATATTGTTAGTCTCTTAATGGAATTAAATATTGATGGCATAATATGTTCAAATACTACAGTTGCCAGAGTAAACCTAAAATCAGATAATTTAAAAAATGAAAGTGGTGGTCTGAGTGGAAAGCCGCTTTCAAAGAGAAGTACAGAGATGGTTAAGCTGATCAAAAACCAGGCTGGAGACAAACTTCCTATCATTGCTGTTGGAGGTATAATGACACCAGATGATGTAATTGAAAAGATAAATGCAGGGGCGTCACTTGTTCAAATCTATACCGGTTGGATATATTATGGACCAACCTTAGTTTATGACATAAATAAAAAGCTTTTTAAAGAATATCTAAACAATTGAATTTTATCGAAAACTACATACCAAAAACAGAAATAGAGTACAACAAGCTATATCAAAAAAGTGTTAAAGACCCTAGTAGTTTTTGGTCAGATATTGCCTCAACTTTCACTTGGAAAAAAAAATGGAATAAAACATTTGAGTTTGATTTTAAAAAACCGGATTTTAAATGGTTTATAGGAGGAAAATTAAACATCACGGAAAATTGCCTTGACAGACATCTTTTAAAAAAAGCAGATAAAACAGCAATAATTTTTGAACCTAATGATCCAACTGAAAACTGTCAGCGAATTTCATATAGAGAATTGCACTCAAAAGTTTGTAAGTTTTCAAATGTTCTCAAAAAAAATAATATTGTAAAAGGAGATAGGGTTTGCCTTTATATGCCAATGGTTCCTGAGCTTGCAATTGCAGTCTTAGCGTGTGCAAGGATAGGGGCTATTCATTCTGTAGTATTTGCAGGGTTTTCCGCTACAGCATTGGCTGCTAGAATTAACGATGCCAATTGTAAAATGTTACTTACTGCCGATGGAAGTTTTAGAGGAAATAAAACAATTGATTTAAAATCTATTGCTGATGAAGCCCTAACAAAAAGTCCTTCAATTGAAACTTGTATTGTTTTAAAAAGAATCAACAGCTCAATTAAGCTAAATAAAATTGATAGATGGTGGCATGAAGAGTTGACTGGAGAATCTGATAAATTTGATTCAATAGAACTGGACTCTGAGGACCCCTTATTTATTCTTTACACATCTGGATCAACTGGAAAACCTAAAGGAATGGTTCATTCATGTGGAGGTTATATGGTATACTCATCCTATTCTTTCAAAAGCGTGTTTCAATATCAGCACAACGATGTATATTGGTGTACAGCTGATATTGGTTGGATTACTGGACATAGTTATATTGTTTATGGGCCCTTATTGAATGGTGCAACAACAATAATGTTTGAGGGAGTACCATCATATCCTGACTTTGGAAGATTTTGGGAAATTTGCGAAAAACATAAAGTTAATCAGTTTTATACAGCACCTACTGCAATCAGAGCATTAGCAAAACATTCTCTTGATTTTGTCAGAAAGTACGATTTATCTTCACTAAAAGTTCTTGGCACAGTAGGTGAGCCAATCAACGAGGAAGCCTGGAATTGGTACAATCAAAACATAGGAAAGAATAAGTGTCCAATAGTTGACACCTGGTGGCAAACGGAGACGGGTGGAATCATGATATCATCACTTGCTAATGTTACAAAGGGAAAACCAACTTTTGCTACCAAACCTTTAATTGGAGTGCAACCGGTTCTACTTGATGATTTTGGGAACGAATTTTATGAAAATAATCGAAATGGTATACTTGCGATTAAGTTTCCATGGCCATCTATAGCTCGTACCATATATGGAGATCATGAGAGATACAATGATGTTTACTTTTCTAATTATCCTGGATATTATTTTCCTGGCGATGGTGCATTCAGAGATGATCTAGGAAATTACAGAATTACAGGCAGGGTAGACGATGTCGTAATTGTTTCTGGACACAATTTAGGTACAGCACCAATCGAGGATGCAATTAATCTACATGAAAATGTGGTCGAGAGTGCTCTTGTTGGATATCCTCACGAAATCAAAGGAAACGCTCTTTACGCATTTGTGATTTTAAAAAATGATAAAAATATTGATGGAATCACAGTAGAAATAAATCAACTTATTTCCAAAACAATTGGCCCCATCGCAAAACCTGAAAAAATTCAAATTGTTGATGGTTTACCAAAAACTAGAAGTGGTAAAATCATGAGAAGAATTTTAAGAAAAATTGCTGCAGGTGAAACCGATAACTTTGGGGACATATCAACTCTACTTAACCCAGAAATTGTCAAGCAAATAGTTAATGAAAAAAACTAATTTAAAACTATATGTCTAAATTTTCTAAAAAACCTGATTTTTATGAAAATAAAGCTTATAAAAATTGATTAAACTATACTCAGATTTGCATGATTCATTTGGCGACAATAAAGCAAGTCAAAATTTATTTCATATTATGAAGGAACTTCATACGAAATAATTAAGATTTGAAGTAGCTAAAATCATCATCCGGTGCAATCGTTAACAACGTTTCGTAAATTAATTTTATAACGTTTTCAACGTCCTCTCTGCTAACTAATTCCACAGTAGTATGCATGTATCTTAATGGTAAAGAAATCAAGGCAGAGGCAACACCTCCGTTGCTGTAGGCAAAAGCATCAGTATCAGTTCCAGTGTACCTAGATGAAGCATGTCTTTGAAAAGGAATTTTTTTCTTTTCAGCAGTTTCAATTATTCTTTCTCTAAGGTTGTTTTGTATTGCTGGAGCATATGAGATGACAGGTCCTTTATCAATGACATTGTCCCCTTGTTTTTTTACATCAATCATAGGAGTTGAAGTGTCATGACAAACATCGGTCACAATGGCAACATTTGGTTTCAAAGTTTCAGTTATCATTTGTGCACCTCTTAATCCAATTTCTTCTTGGACGGAGTTTGTAACATACAAACAAAAGGGAAGGGTTTTTTTATTTTCTTTTAAAAGTCTAGCAACTTCAGCAATAATAAAACCACCAATTCTGTTGTCAATTGCTCTACAGACAAATCTATTATTATTGAGAATTTGGAATGAGTCAGGATATGTAATTACACATCCTACGTGAATTCCCATTTTTTCAACCTCTTTTTTGTCTTTAGCACCTACATCAATACAGATGTTTTCTAATTTTGGAGGCTCTTCTTTTCCTGCTGTTCTAGTGTGAATCGCAGGCCAGCCAAAAATACCTTTAACAATTCCTTTTTTAGTATGAATATTGACCCACTTTGAGGGTGCTATTTGGTGATCACTTCCACCATTTCTAATTACATAGATTAATCCCTTATCTGTTATGTAATTTACGTACCAAGATATTTCATCGGAATGCCCTTCAATTACAACCTTGAAATTTGATTTTGGATTAATAACACCGACCGCTGTTCCGTATGTGTCAGTTATAAACTCGTCAACGTAGGGTTTGAGATATTCCATCCATATTTTTTGACCTTCCCATTCATATCCAGTGGGTGAAGGATTATTTAGATATGTTTCTAAAAACTTTATTGATTTTTCATTTAAAATACTCTTTGCCATACGAAACTATTTAGTGTCTAAAATTAATCATTTATGAATTATAAAAGAATTTAATATTAAAAGAATTACCTAAAATCTTCGTGCAAATAAATTAACTTTGAAGAAGTGATTAATAATCTCAAACTTTTTTCAACAATTGTCATTTTTTTTGTACCAGCAATCAGTTTACTGCATAGTCAAAATGAGGAAATCTATTACAAATTTGAGGGAGATTCAATAACAAAAAAAGAATTTGAACTTTCAGAAGTAACAGTTTATAATGAAATAAATTTCAAAGATACGGATGAGAGAATTAAATATTTAATACTTAAACGAAAAACACTCAAAGTTTACCCATATGCAGTTTTGGCTGCTGAAAGATTAAATAAACTCAATGATCGATTGGCTAACTTAAGAAAGAGGTCCAAGAGAAAAAGATACACTAGAATCGTTGAAAAATATATTCAGCAAGAGTTTACTGAAGAATTGAAAAAATTAACTAGAACTGAAGGGCAAATTTTAGTTAAACTTGTATTTCGTGAAACTGGTAAAACCACATATCAGCTCCTTAAAGAATTAAGAAACGGATTTCGAGCATTTTCATACAATTTAGTTGCAAGAGCCTTTGATATTTCACTAAAAGAAAAATTTGATCCTAAAAATAGTCGTGAGGACTATTTTATTGAAGATATTTTGAGAAAACAAGGTTATTAAAAGTCTTGATAAAAATACTGTAAATCAGTGTGTTAATAATTTTGTTATAAAAAATTAACTTATTTTCTTCAAATATATTTGGTAGAATATGAAAGGAGTGTATATTTGCACGGCTTTTCTGTTAAACAGGAAAAGAATGAATAAGTTCATTGAAAGTATTGAAATATGACAGCGTATCGATGATTTATATCATTGTACGAATTAGCAAAACCATTCCTGAAAAGTCTTTTATCAATTCAAGTTGTTAAATATTAATAATTTTTTTTACAACGAAGAGTTTGATCCTGGCTCAGGATGAACGCTAGCGGCAAGCCTAACACATGCAAGTCGAACGGTAACTTTTGGTGCTTGCACCGAAAGACGAGTGGCGAACGGGTGCGTAACGCGTATGCAATCTGCCTTTTACTAGGGTATAGCCCAGAGAAATTTGGATTAATCCCCTATAATATCATTTTTTCGCATGATTAAATGATTAAAGCTTCGGCGGTAAAAGATGAGCATGCGTCCTATTAGTTTGTAGGTGAGGTAACGGCTCACCTAGACTACGATAGGTAGGGGCCCTGAGAGGGGGACCCCCCACACTGGTACTGAGACACGGACCAGACTCCTACGGGAGGCAGCAGTGAGGAATATTGGACAATGGACGAAAGTCTGATCCAGCTATGCCGCGTGCAGGATGACGGCCCTACGGGTTGTAAACTGCTTTTATACAGGAAGAAACACCCCGACGTGTCGGGGCTTGACGGTACTGTAAGAATAAGGATCGGCTAACTCCGTGCCAGCAGCCGCGGTAATACGGAGGATTCGAGCGTTATCCGGAATCATTGGGTTTAAAGGGTCCGCAGGCGGTTTTTTAAGTCAGAGGTGAAATCCTGCAGCTCAACTGTAGAATTGCCTTTGATACTGAAAGACTTGAGTTATTGTGAAGTGGTTAGAATGTGTGGTGTAGCGGTGAAATGCATAGATATCACACAGAATACCGATTGCGAAGGCAGATCACTAACAATATACTGACGCTCAGGGACGAAAGCGTGGGTAGCGAACAGGATTAGATACCCTGGTAGTCCACGCCGTAAACGATGGATACTAGCTGTATGTCTACTTCAGGTAGATGTGTGGCCAAGCGAAAGTGATAAGTATCCCACCTGGGGAGTACGATCGCAAGATTGAAACTCAAAGGAATTGACGGGGGCCCGCACAAGCGGTGGAGCATGTGGTTTAATTCGATGATACGCGAGGAACCTTACCAGGGCTTAAATGTAATGAGACAGATTCAGAGATGAATTTTTCTTCGGACTCATTACAAGGTGCTGCATGGTTGTCGTCAGCTCGTGCCGTGAGGTGTCAGGTTAAGTCCTATAACGAGCGCAACCCCTATCGTTAGTTGCCAACGAGTAATGTCGGGAACTCTAGCGAAACTGCCGGTGCAAACCGAGAGGAAGGTGGGGATGACGTCAAATCATCACGGCCCTTACGTCCTGGGCTACACACGTGCTACAATGGTCGGTACAGAGAGCAGCCACTTCGCGAGAAGGAGCAAATCTTCAAAACCGGTCTCAGTTCGGATCGGAGTCTGCAACTCGACTCCGTGAAGCTGGAATCGCTAGTAATCGGATATCAGCCATGATCCGGTGAATACGTTCCCGGGCCTTGTACACACCGCCCGTCAAGCCATGGAAGCTGGGAGTGCCTGAAGTCGGTAACCGTAAGGAGCTGCCTAGGGTAAAACTGGTGACTGGGGCTAAGTCGTAACAAGGTAGCCGTACCGGAAGGTGCGGCTGGAACACCTCCTTTCTAGAGAAAGTATGACGACTGAATTTGGGGTTTTTTAAGCAATGCGTTTTGCTAATGCTGTCATTATTTACTATCGATTAG
>CACIGC010000009.1 GCA_902586095.1 uncultured Bacteroidota bacterium
ATTTGTAGATTCATTAAATTCAGTTGCTAATCCATTTAGATATCCCTTGTTTGATGAACCAATAAAAAATTTTATTAGCATCCGAAGTCTTGTTTTAGATGTTATTAAGGCTTCTAACATTTTAAGCAATAAAAGTACTTAAAAAAAATAAGTAAAAAAAGTACTAGATTAAATTATTATTTTTTAGATAAATTAGTGAAATAATAAACTATTAAATGTTTTTTAGTAAAACAAAAATTGATGATCTGGTAATAATTAAGCCTGAAATTATTGAAGATGAAAGAGGATTCTTTGCTGAAACCTTAAGATTAGATTTACTGGAAAAATTTACAAGCCATAAATTAGAATTCTGCCAACAGAACACATCAAGCTCAAGAAAAGGGGTTTTTCGAGGACTACATTTTCAAACTTATCCATATGCACAAACGAAATTAATTAGCGTTTCAAAAGGAGAAATTTTAGATTTTGCAGTTGACTTAAGGTCAAACTCCAAAACTTTTGGAAAATCTATCAAGGTTCTACTTAACGATTCCAATAATTATCAATTTTTAGTTCCAAAAGGATTTGCTCATGGTTTTTTAGTTTTAAGTGAAACAGCAAGAGTTAATTATCAGGTGGATAATTATTACAATTCTAAGCATGAATATGGAATTAATGCATTTGATAAAAGCCTAAATTTAAATATAATCTCTAATAATATTGATATCATTTCAAGTCATAGAGATAAAAATCTACCATATTTGAAAGATTGTCAAACATTTAAATTTTAGATGAATATCCTAATAACTGGCTCAAACGGTCAACTCGGCAGGGAGATTAAATCAATTGCTGAATTAAATTCAAAATTTATTTTTACAGATAAAGAAGAACTTGATATTACAATTGAGGAGAATATACGGTCTTTTGTTAAAGAAAATGATGTTAAATCAATTATTAACTGTGCCGCATTCACTAATGTTGAAAGAGCTGAAATTGATAAACAAGAAGCATTAAAATTAAATTCTAAATCTGTTCTAAATTTAATACGTATTTGTGAAGAATTTGATTTAAAATTAATTCATATTTCTACAGATTATGTGTATAACTCAGCAAATAAAAAACCATTAGATGAAAATGATTGTGTAGACCCACAAAATTTTTATGGCCACTCAAAAAGAAAAGGAGAAATCTTTGTTGAAAATTCATACTCTGACTCAATTATAATTAGAACATCTTGGTTGTACTCACGTTTTGGAAATAATTTCGTAAAAACAATAATAAATAAATCAAAAACAAATAATTATATATCAATTGTTGGTGATCAGTATGGATGCCCAACTAACGCCAATGACTTAGCACAATTACTCATAAAACTTGCTACTAATAAGGAAAGACTCGACAAGAACTCCAAAATTTATAATTTTTCAAATGAAGGTTATACTAATTGGTATTTTTTTGCTAAGACTGTATTAAAGGAAATTGGATCTGATTGTAGTATCAAAAAAATTTCCGCGAAAGAAATTTCACAAACTGCAAAAAGACCATTCTTTGCAATTACATCAAAAGAAAAAATTAAGAGAGACTTTAAAATCTCTATTCCTGAGTGGAAAACATCTTTAATTAGGTTTTTAAATAATTATTAAAACTATTTACTATTTCCGGACTTGAAAGATTTAAAGTTATAATTAAGCATTACCCCTCCCCTGTATACAACAAATTCACCGCTTCTGTTAAAGGTTCTCCAATTGTCCCTAATATCAACTCTATTATCTTCTTGGTACGCCTTATAGTTTGCCATTGAATATCCCGCTCCAACAAAGGCCTCAAGAGATATTCTTTGGCTAAGTCTTTTTTTATATCCAAAAGTTAGTCCATAAAAAGCAACTCTACCAGATTGATAAGTGTCGTTATCATAACTTCCTCCACCATAAGTATCATAAATGACTGCAAAACTCGGTTTTTTTAACGTAAACATTCCATAACCTATGTGTGGGCCAACAAAGAGGCCACTTAAATCATCTCTTTTATAAAACCTGTATTCTAAAAATGTTTGGTTTATATGCAATGGAGTTTTTGAATTGTTCAATTTATTCCAGAAAGATGCCAATACATCAAACTGTAAGCTATTTTTTTCACCGGTTTGGATCTCAATTCCAACGTTTGGTATCAAAGCCAATGATGTCAAAACATTTGCTTTGGCCTCTAACTGTGGGTACAGTTTCAATGCAAGGAATACAAACGAAAAAACAAAACCGTATATTTTGATTTTTTTCAAATTAAATTGAATTAAAAAAAGATCTTACTGATTCAATAATCTTATCCTGTTGAGAATTTTCCTTCTCAGAGTGTATTGGAAGTGAGAAAACGGAATTGCATAATTTTTCAATATTTTCAATGGAAAAATTTTCAGGTACATAACTTGAAAATGCTTCTTGCTTATAAAGGGGAACAGGATAATAAATCATAGCAGGAATTTCTTTTTCTGTTAGATATTTTATCAATTTATCTCGGTATTCAGCAGAAGTTTTTAATGTATATTGATGAAATACGTGGGTTGAGTTTGGTGATCTAGAAGGTATACTTAAATGTTCTATATCACCAAAACCAATGTCATAAGTTTTGGCCATTTTTTCCCTCTTTGAATTGTACTCATCAAGGTATTTTAATTTGAAAAAACTTCCCAACTACATAAATAATTATGTCTATGATACTGAGACTGATTCTTATATATATCAACCTAAAATTGGGGATTTTAACGTAAACACGCCTTTAATTTTAACATCGGATGAATTCAGAACATTATACAGATCGTTGATAATAAAAAATTATTTCAGAGATCAGATTAAAATTCTTGAAGATCCAGAAAGACAAGAGGATAAAAAAAATCTTGTCCCTAATCTTTATTTAAATTCAAATTTTTTCGAAACTCTTTTTGGAGGAAATGAAATTGAACTATATCCTCAAGGTTCAGTCGCAATTGACATTGGAGCCAGATATACAAAAAGAGACAGCCCCTCAATCCCCGTAAGAAACCAAAGTAATATAAGTCTAGATTTTAATCAGGCTTTATCATTGAGTTTGAATGGAACTATTGGATCAAAGTTTAAAATAAATTCTAATTATGATTCTCAATCAAATTTTGATTTTCAAAACCTTTTGAAACTCGATTACACTCCCAACGAGGATGATATCATTCAAAAAGTTGAATTAGGTAATGTAAGCATGCCCTTGAGTGGTTCATTAATAAGTGGTGCTCAAAGTCTTTTTGGATTTAAAACACAACTTAAGCTTGGTCGAACTACGATCGATGCTGTAATTGCCGAACAAAGATCTCAATCAAATACATTAAATAGTTCCTCTGGTGGCTCAATTAATGAATTTTCATTCTTTCCCCTTGACTATGAAAGCAACAAACATTTTTTCCTTGCTCACTATTTTAAATTGAATTACGATAAGTTTCTTAAAAATTATCCATATATAAATTCACCAGTTAATATAACAAGAATTGAAGTTTGGATAACAAATAGAAGCTCAGAGACTGATGATGTTAGAAACCTAGTTGCTTTCCAAGACCTAGGTGAGAATTTTCCTCAGTTTACAGCTGTTGATGACTTTGCACCTGATTTTTTTATCGGTGCTATTAATCAAAACCCTGACAATTCATTAAATAATTTTGATCCAAAAAATATTGGTCAAAATTTTTTAAATGAACAAATTAGAAATATATCATCCCTCACAAATGGATTTTCAAATTATGGAAATTTAATAAGGGAGGGATTCGATTATGAGGTTTTAGAAAATGCAAGAAAATTAGATGAATCGGAGTATGATTTTGATAATAAACTGGGTTATATTTCATTGAATCAGCCACTTGAGAACGATGAAGTTGTTGCCGTTGCTTTCCAGTATACAATTAATGGAAACGTTTTTCAAGTTGGTGAATTTTCAAATGAGGGAGATTTCTCTATCTCAAACAACGATACAACAATTAGCACAAATAATTTAATTCTCAAAATGTTGAAAAGTACTATTACAAACGTACAACAACCAGTATGGAACTTAATGATGAAAAATATTTATAACCTCGGAGGTTATGATTTTAGTTCATCTGACTTTAAATTGGATATTTTTTATTCAAATCCTGCACCTTTAAACTACATACAACCTAATGATCAATCAATTTGGCCAGACAATTTGGACAAAGTAAGACTTTTAAACGTATTCGAGTTAGACAAATTAGACTCATCTGGAAATTATGTTTTTGAGGGAGATGGTTTTTTTGATGTAATTGATGGAGTTACTGTAAATCAGTCTAATGGATTACTAATATTTCCTCAAGTTGAGCCTTTTGGAGAGTTTATTTTTGAAAAACTTAGGAGTAATTCAAATGAAAATTACAATGACATCACGACTTACAATGATAATCAATTGAAATACGTATACAACGAGCTTTATTCATCAGGTAAAATAACTGCAGAAAAGTATGATGAAAAAAATAAATTTAATATTAGAGGAAAATATAAGGCTAGTGATGACAGTCAGTCAATTTCAACGGGTGAATTTAATATACCAAACGGTTCTGTTGTTGTTACTGCAGGAGGTCGAGTTTTACAAGAGGGCGTAGATTATTTAGTCAATTACCAGACTGGGGATGTTCAAATTTTGAATGAGTCTTTAAAAAATTCAAATATTCCAATTGAGATTTCAACTGAAAGTAATTCATTTTTTTCACAACAAAAAAGAAGATTTACAGGTCTTAATTTTGAACATATTATTAACGATAAATTTAAATTTGGTGGATCACTTATCAATCTTAGTGAAAAATCAATAACAAGAAAATCAAATTATGGATTTGAGCCTGTAAACAATACAGCATTTGGACTAAATTTTATTTATTTTTCAGAGATCCCTCTTTTAACTAGATTGGCAAATAAGATTACAAATACAAATACAGATTTACCCTCAAACATTTCAGTGAGATCAGAATTTGCTTATTTAAAGTCTTCTAAACCTCGAAGTTCGGGTTATGATAGTTCATCGAGTGTGTATTTAGATGATTTTGAGGGAACTCAAAACAAATTAGATTTAAGAGATTTTTTGTCTTGGAAACTTTCAAGTGTTCCTGTAGGATATAAAGGTTATGATTTTGGAAATAATGATTTGAGGTCAGGATTTAATAGAGCAAAATTATCATGGTACACAATTGACCCCCTCTTCTATGGATCACGTAAGCCATCAGATATTGATAATAATGAAATTTCAAAAAATTCAACTAGAAGAATATACATTGATGAAATTTTTCCTCAAGTTGATTTGTATCAGGGTGAGTCAAGAGTTCAAACAACCTTAGATTTAACTTATTATCCGAACGAAAGAGGACCTTACAACAATAATCTTGCAGAAAATTTCAATGAAAAAATTGATGAAAATTGGGCTGGGATTTTTAGAAAAATAAATACCACAAATTTTCAAAAATCTAATGTGGAGTACATTCAATTTTGGATATTAGATAATTTTTCTGAAGAATTAATGGATGGCGAAACAGGTGAAATAGTTTTTCACTTGGGAAATATTTCGGAGGATATTTTACCTGATGGAAAAAAGCAATATGAAAATGGTTTACCTGTTGAGGACTTAGATTCATTTCAATCATCAGTCTGGGGAAATACACCCTCAACACAGTCAATAATTTATGCATTTAATAACATAGAATCACAGCGCATTAAGCAAGATTTAGGATATGATGGTTTAGATGATGATGATGAAAAAAATTATTATTCTAATGGTGATGAGAATGATCCTTCTGGAGATAATTATCAATATTATTTAGAAAGAAATGGCACAATACTAAACAGGTATAAAAATTATAATGGAACTCAAGGTAATTCACCATTTCAAACTACATCTAATCAAAGAGGTTCTACTAACTTACCAGATGTTGAAGATGTTAACAATGATAATACAATGAATAAAATTAATAGTTATTTTGAATACAGGATACCTATTAGAAAGTTTAACACGAGAGAAAATAACCCCTTTATTTCTGATGTAAGAGAAAACGTAAATGTTCAGCTGGCCAATGGTGGAACAACCAACTCACGTTGGTTACAATTTAAAATCCCAATTTTTCCAGAATATTATGAAGGAACAAGTTTTTCAAGTTATTTTAATAGGATTAATGGTATTTCAGACTTAAAATCTATAAGATTTATCAGAATGGTTTTAAATGGATTTCAATCCCAAACTACATTGAGGTTTGCAACACTTGACTTAATAAAAACAGATTGGAAAAGATATACAAGAAACCTCAACACAGAAAATATTTTTAATGCTGAAACAAATTTTGAAATCGGATCTGTAAATATTTTAGATAATGAAAATCGAAAGCCAGTGAATTACGTATTACCCCCTGGTGTTGAAAGGGAAGAGCTTTACAGTAATAATTCAATAATAAGACAAAATGAACAATCTCTCACTCTTAAGGTTCAAAATCTAAAGCCAAAAGATTTGAGAGCTGTTTATAAAAATATTGATGTTGACTTAAGACACTATAAGCGTATTAAAATGTATGTTCACGCAGAATCTTTAGTAAATGAATTTCCTCTCCCTGGATCAGGAAATGATTCAGATTATGATAAAAGGTTGGTAGCATTCCTGAGAATTGGGGATGATGTAGACAATAATTTTTATCAGGTAGAGGTTCCACTCAAACCAACGAGCTTTAACTTAAGTGATTCCTCAAGGTTTTCAGCAGATGATGTTTGGAATCCTGATGAAAATTCAATTGAATTTGAGCTTGATAAATTATTAAAAATTAAATTAAAAATAATTGAGGATAGAATTAACATAGCTGAAACAATTTATTTTGATGAAGAACTAAATTTAATTGATGAATTCACACCAATTAGTTCTTTACCAGGTGAAAAAAAATATAAATTTTCAATTAAAGGGAATCCTTCATTGGCAAGGATCAGGACAATAAGTTTAGGTCTAAAAAACCCCTCAACTAATATTGGAGATGTTATATCTGGTGAAGTTTGGTTTAATGAATTGAGACTATCAGATATTAAAGTAGACGGTGGTTGGGCTGCTGTTGGAAATATTGATGCAAATCTTGCTGATTTTGCAGATTTCTCATTTAGTGGTAGAATTTCATCCTCAGGTTTTGGATCAATTGATAAATCACCAAATGAACTTAATAACGATAATTACAGCCAATATAATTTTATATCAAATATTAATGCAGGGCAGGTTTTGCCTCAAAAATGGGGTGTACAAATGCCAATTAGTTATACATTTTCTAAGGAAATTACTAAACCAAAATTTGATGGTTATTATAGTGACCTCTCTTTAGATGAAGTAATTTCAGTTTCTCAAAACCAAGATTCTGTAAGGAACCAATCAAGTGTAATATCCAAATCAAAAAGTTTTAGTGTTTTAGGTCTGTCGAAAAGTAAAAATAATCAAAATAAAAAGCGCTTCTATGACGTTGAAAACTTTAATTTTTCATACTCCTATAATGAAACTGATTATGTCGATTTTGAGACTGACTATAATAATAAAAAAATGGTAAGAGCTAATGGCACATACTCTTACAGTTTTAATAGTGAACCTGTTTTTATATTTAAGAAAATTTTAGGTAATTCTAAAAATAAATATTTAGATTTTTTAAAAAATATTAACATCAACCCATTACCTAATAACTTATCATTTTCAGGAAATTTTGATAGATTGTTAAATAAGCAAAAATTTAGAGAAATTAATTACTCAGGTATTTCATCTGATAATCAAATTCCTATTCCAACAATGGTTCAAGCAAATTACCTTTTTAGGTGGTCAATGTCACTATCACATAACTTAACTAATTCTTTGAATTTGAATTACAATGCAACAAATGACAATATTATCAATATAAATAATCTTTTAGGGAATAATTTAAGTAGAGATGAACTTAATTTATATGATGATTTTTTAAATATTGGAGATGCAGATTATTTTAACCAAAGCTTAACATTAAATTATTCTATTCCTTTTTCAAGTATGCCTTTTCTTGACTTTATTCAATCATCATATACATATTCAGGAAATTTTAATTGGCAAAGTGGATCGGATATTCTAAATACGATAGCAGATTCTAATGGAAAAACACTTGGTAAAATCAGTACCATACAAAATTCAAACAATCAATCCATTGTAGCAAGTCTTAATTTTGAAAAATTTTATAGAAATTTTAAGTTTTTAAATAAGAAAAATAGTTTTTTAGATATTTTAAAAAGCTTAAAGAGAATAAGGTTTAACTACTCAGAAAATGCGGGAAAAGTTATCCCTGGCTATATCCCGTCTATAGGTTTTTTTGGAACATCAAAACCCTCATTTGATTTTATTTTCGGAAATCAGAAAAATATTAGATATGAATTGGCAAAAAGAGGTTATCTAACAAACTTCAGTGAGTTCAATGAACAATTTCAACAGGTCTTTAACTCAAAGTTTGAAATTTCTGCCGAAATTCAATTACTAAAAGACCTTAAAATCGATTTAAATGCTAACAGAAATTATTCCAAGAATTACTCAGAAAATTTTAGGGTTGAGGACTTTAATTATGAAGCACTAAATCCAAATTTTTATGGAAATTTTTCAATATCATCAAATATGTTGAAGACCTCGTTTGATAAAAAATCTATGGATCAATCAGACTCATTTGACAGGATGAAAGAAAACTTAAAAATAATTTCTTTGAGACTAATTAACCAAAAAGGCGTTTCTAACATTGAATATGATGACCAAGGCTTTCCAATTGGTTTTAGTAAAAATAGTCAGGAAGTTTTAATACCGTCATTTATTTCTGCATATACTGGAAATAAAGCTGAAGATGTTAGCTTAAATCCAATAAGTGATAAACCCAAGATTAACTGGAGTATTCAATACGATGGTTTATCAGAGGCTTTTAAAGATATTTTTTCAAGAATATCATTCAGACATTCATATAGATCCAACTTTACAATTAATAATTTTCAATCCAATTTAAACTACAATGAAAATTCCTTTGATTCAAATGGAAATTATGAATCAAAAATATTTTTTTCTAATATAAATTTAGTTGAGCAATTCAATCCCCTTGTAAGGATTGATTTAGAGTTAAAAAATTCCTTAAGATTATCATTTGATGTTATTAAGGATAGGGCTGTTTCTCTTAGTTTGGCAAACAACTTAATCACAGAATCATGGGGAAATGAATATTCAATAGGACTTGGATATAGAGCTAGAAATCTAAAATTGTGGTCTAGTTTTGCATCTAGCGCGAACAGATTCATTGGCGATTTAAATACTAAGTTAGATTTTAATATTAGAAAAAATTTAACTGTTATTAGGAATTTAAATGTTGATGACAACAAGGTTTCTGCTGGTCAGTCAGTTTTTTCGCTGAGAATTAGTGCAGACTATGCTCTTAACAGGAATTTCTCAACAATTTTCTTTTATGATCATCTTTTTTCAAAATATGAAATATCTACAGCCTTCCCTCAAACAAATATTAGATCTGGCTTTACTCTCAGGTATAATTTCGGCAATTAAATTCTTGTAAATTATTAAGTAAATCATAAATTAGAGATATGGAAGTAAAAGAAAATTTAAGTTACACAAACGATCATGAATGGATCAAAATAGATGGGAATACAGCATTAGTCGGAATAACAGATTTTGCTCAGAGTGAACTTGGAGATATTGTTTTTATTGAAGTTGAAACTATTTCTGAAGATCTAAATAAAAATGAAGTTTTCGGAACAGTTGAGGCCGTAAAAACTGTTTCTGATCTTTTCATTCCAATGTCTGGTAAAGTTTTGGAGTTCAATTCAGCCCTTGAGGATAATCCTGAACTTGTAAATGAGTCACCTTATGATGATGGTTGGATAATAAAGATGGAAATTTCAAACTTGGATGAGATTTCAGATTTACTAGACTATCAAGCTTATAAAATTTTAATAGGTCAATAAATTGAAAATAGTTGCTTGGCTGTACACTTTAATAATATTAGTTCTATTTCTATACCCTTTCTCCTCAAATACTTTAAGTACTATTTATTCAGATAAATTAATTCATTTTTTTTTATTTACTGTTTTTACAATTTTATGGATTTTAAGTTATGCTAATAAAAACAACTATAAAAACATTTTAATCCTAATTATTTTGTTTTCATTTTTTATGGAGTTTTTACAATATATATCTCCTTTTGGAAGATCATTCAGTTTAACTGATATATTATCAAATGTATTTGGTATTATATTTGGTTTTTTTATTTTGGTATCATTGAAAAAAAAATTATTTTAGCCCGTCATGAGATCCAAAAAAAGTACAAGTGCTGATCTTAATAAGAAGAGTTCATTCTACCTTGCAATTGGTCTATTTCTTGTTTTATTTATATCTTGGAGAGCAATTGAATGGAAGAATTATGATGATGATGGTTATGGATATATAGCCTTGGATGTAGACGATGATGATGATGAGGAAATTCCAATCACAGAGCAATTAAAAACACCTCCACCACCTCCCCCTCCTCCAGCACCTGAGGTCATTGAAATAGTTGAAGATGAAGAAGAAATTGAAGAGACCATAATTGAGTCAACTGAAACTGATCAAGAAGAAATTGTAGAGGAAGTAGAGGTCCTGGAAGAAGAACTCGACATAGATGTTCCTTTTGCAATTATTGAAGATGTTCCGCTGTATCCTGGTTGTGAAAGAGTACCAAAATCACAAAGAAGAGCTTGTTTTCAATCTAACATTCAAAAACATATTAGTAAAAACTTCAGATACCCCGAAATTGCTCAAGAAATGGGTATTCAAGGTAGGGTTTTTGTCCAATTTATCATTGATAAAGATGGTTCAATTGTAGGAGTTAGAACAAGAGGACCAGATAAAAATCTAGAAAAAGAAGCTCAAAGAATTATTGGTAAATTACCCAAAATGACACCGGGAAAACAAAGAGGTAGACCGGTGAGAGTTCCATTTAGTATTCCTATAACATTCAAGCTTCAATAATTTTATTGCTGTCCTATCTATTTTAAATTTGTATAAGATTTAGATGGTATTCACCACCAAGATATTATTATCCCTTACAAAATCACGCCTGGCAATTAGTGTAGTTTTTTCTGCACTTGCTGGCTATATTTTAGCTGCTGATGAGTTCAATTTTGTAAATATTTTTCTTCTCCTTGTCGGAGGATACTGTATTGTAGGTGCTTCAAATTCATTTAATCAAATCATTGAAAAAGACAAAGACTCAATGATGGACAGAACAAAGAACAGACCCTTACCAAAAAATCAAATTTCAACCTCAAGGGCCTTCTGGATCTCTGTTTTTTTAACACTTGTTGGATTACTTTGTCTATATTTAATAAATTACAAAACAGTTTTTTTCGCAGCATTATCTGTTTTTCTATATACATGTGTTTATACGCCTTTAAAACCTATAACTCCTTTGTCCGTTTTTATTGGAGCAATCCCTGGTGCAATTCCTTTTATGCTAGGTTGGGTTGCCGCTACGAATCAATTTGGAATAGAGCCAGGAACACTATTTATGATTCAATTCTTTTGGCAGTTTCCTCATTTTTGGTCATTGGGTTGGATGTTAGATGATGATTATAAAAAAGCTGGATTTATAATGTTACCAACCGGAAATAGAGATAAAAAAACAGCTTTGCAAATAATACTTTATACATTATGGTTGATTATTATATCTGTTTTTCCTGCTACTGGATTGACAGGATTGTTAATGATTTCATTAGAGTCAGCAATTGTTATACTTGTTTTAGGCTTAATTATGCTTTTTATGGGTATCAATTTATATAATGGAATGAATATTGCTTCTGCTAAAAGACTATTTATGTACACAATATTTTATCTCACTTCAGTTCAATTAATTTATATAATCGATAAGTTCATATGATGGAGAATATTAATGAAGAAAAATTATCCAAGGCAAAAAAAATGATGCTATTGTTCGGTTTGCTAAGCATAACAATGACATTTGCTGGATTGACGAGCGCTTACATCGTAAGTAAAGGAAGGCCTGATTGGACCATGGACTTTAATTTACCCTCTGAGTTTTTTTTCAGTACTTTCATAATTGTATTAAGTAGTTTTACATTGTTTATTGCGAAAAATAAACTTGTAAATAGAAAATCCACAAATAATATTTTTAGTTGGGTTTTAATCACATTCATCTTAGGAATAGTTTTTATTATTTTCCAGTTTATAGGTTTTAATAATATAATAGATCAGGGCTATTACTTTGCTGGCGCTCAAAGTGCCATCAAAACCTCTTTTATTTATGTTTTATCCTTTTTACACATAGTTCATTTGGTCGCTGGATTAATCGTTTTGATCGTTCTAATGGTTAATACCAAAAAAGGAAAATATGTCAATGATAATCTTGGTTTTAATCTAGGATCAAATTTTTGGCATTTTTTAGACTTTCTATGGGTTTATTTGTTTTGCTTTTTCTATTTTTTTGGATAAAATTTTTTTAATTTTACACCAAATCATAAGTTAATGAGTTCTACAATTTCCTCTTCGGAAATTCAAAACAATTGGGACGGCGGATCAAAGCCACTAGATGCTAGTTATGGAAAGCTGATGATGTGGTTTTTTATCGTTTCGGATGCTCTTACATTTACTGGATTTTTAGTAGCTTATGGTTTTTCTAGATTTAAGAATATTGACTCTTGGCCAATCGCTGACGAGGTTTTTTATCACTTCCCTTTTTTACATGGTGTGGATGCGCCAATGTATTATGTTGCGCTGATGACTTTTATATTAATCTTTTCATCTGTAACCATGGTTTTGGCAGTTGATGCTGGACATAATAACAAAAAAAATAAAGTTGCAGTTTACATGCTATTGACAATTATTGGTGGTGCTGTTTTTGTAGGTTCACAAGCTTGGGAGTGGGTAAATTTCATTAAAGGAGAATATGGCGCTTTAGAAACAAAAGGTGGACAAATTATACAGTTTGTTGATTCAAATAATTCAAACAAAAGAATTGCACTAAAGGATTTTGTTGTTGAAATACCAGAATATAGGGAAAGGCATCAAAAAAATAACGGTTTGTGGTATCGAACCGAATCCTCGCTTCCTACATATTCCTTGGAAGAGGTTAATCAGGGCTTCATGGCTAATAAAAATATTCTAGTCAAATCTGAAAAAATAGATGAAACTGGTCACAAAATTATTTTAACAAGAGAGGAGTCAGAGTTGAAAGTATCTCAGGCAGTTTTTGTTGTTGAAGGAGCGAACCTCATTAGAAATGAGTATGGTAATAGATTGTTTGCCGACTTTTTCTTCTTTATAACCGGTTTTCATGGTTTTCATGTATTCACTGGAGTTATAATTAACATTATTATTTTCATAAATGTTCTATTAGGAACATACGAAAAAAGGGGCCACTACGAGATGGTAGAGAAAGTTGGATTGTATTGGCATTTTGTAGATCTTGTTTGGGTTTTTGTTTTTACATTTTTTTATTTGGTTTAAATAGTTATGGGACAAGATAATCATCACAAATTAGAAATATTCAGAGGAATGATTAAGTTCAAATCTAATGTTCAAAAAATTTGGGGAGTACTTATTTTTCTTTCAATTGTTACCGCTGTTGAAGTTGCTCTTGGTATAATCAAACCACAGGTATTAATGAACACTTTTTTGTCGATGAAACTAATCAATTGGATCTTTGTAATTCTAACTCTTGTTAAGGCTTACTATATTACATGGGATTTTATGCACATGAGAGATGAAACATTTGGTTTACAAGCTTCTGTTGTTATTACTTTGATATTTTTAATAGCATACGCAGCTTTTATATTTCTTGTTGAAGGTAATTACATTTATGATGTAATGTATGAAAGCTTTGTTAGCTGGAACTTTTAAATCATTCACTTGAAAAAATATTTTGTTCTTACAATTTTATTTGTATTGCCCTTGGTTGCATATCTATTTTTTGCTTCAGGAATAAATAATTTTGCACAACTTCCTGTCCTAAAAAAAGACGTTATAAATATTAATACTTTTTCTGAAAAAAAATTTGATGGTAAAATATCGATTTTAATTTTTCTTGGCGATAATATTGAAAATAAAAAAGGTGATATTCTAAATCTTAATCAAAAAATTTACAAAAGATTTTACAAGTTCAATGATTTTCAATTTATTGCAATAGGCACAAAAGAAATTAAGATGCAAGTTGAAAACTTGGTTACACAATTACAATCAGGTACAAATACAGATATGACAAAGTGGTTTTTTTTACTCCAAGAATCCAAATACTCAAAAAATCTTTTTGAGAGTTTGGGAACAGACCTTCAGCTTGATAAATTCCATGGCTCGCCATACGTATTTATAATTGATAAAAAAGGTTTTCTTCGAGGCAGAAATGATTCAGATGGCATAAAGTTTGGTTACGATATGAGGTCTGTTGCGGAATTAAATAATTATATGGTAGATGATGTCAAAATTATTTTAGCTGAATACAGGCTTGCATTAAAAAAGAATAATAATTTCGATAACTAGTGAAAAAAAATCTCACAATAACTTCAATAATAATTGCAATTATTTTTGGTATTATATTCCTGCCTAAGATTTACAATCGTTTAAAAAGCGAAACCGTTGTTGATTCTAGCAGAACCAAAGAAGTTAGCAATGATTCAAAATTAGCTTTTGTTAAATTAAATGGAGAAGCTCGAAAGGTTCCAGATTTTATTTTTAAAAATCAAGATAATTTATATGTATCTAATGAAGATTACAATGGTAAAGTTTATGTTGCAGAATTTTTCTTTACCACTTGTCCATTAATATGCGTAGAAATGAACCAAAATATGAAAATATTGGATGAAGAGTTTGGCGACAGAAAAGATTTTGGTATTGCATCATTTACCATTGACCCAATAAATGACACACCTGTTGTTTTAAAAGAATATGCTGAAAGATTGCAGGTTAAGTCAAAAAATTGGCATTTTTTGACTGGCGAAATTGATTCTGTTTACGAATTGTCAAATAGTGGATTTAATATCTTCTCAGGTGTAAATCCAGCCGTGGCGGGTGGTTTTGAACATCAAGGATTTTTTGCATTAATTGACAAAAATGGATACATTCGATCAAGAAGAGACACTAATGGAAATCCAATTGTTTATTACCTAGGTATTACTGATTTAGGGCAAAAAGAACAAGGAATCGATATGATCAAAGAGGACATTAAAAAATTATTAAAAAATGGTTAAAACGAATAAATTATATGATTTTTTGATATGGTTTGTATCTATCTTGGTGCCTGCAGTTGTTGCACTACTTTTATTTACAAAGTGGAGTCAGGATAAATTAATTTTCGATATGAGAATTCCTAATACCGACCCAATCGTAATCTTTGAAAATCTGCCTTTTATTGAACCGCTAACCTTTTTACCACCAATTTACGCCGTAATTAACGGCCTGACAGCAATATTACTAGTGGTTGCTGTATATTATATAAAAAATGGAAAAAGAAAAATTCACGAATCTCTTATAAAAGTGTGCATTGCACTTTCATTAATGTTTCTTGTCATGTACATTGCTTATCACATGACAACAGATCCAACTTCGTTTGGCGGAAAGGGTATTATTGCATACATGTATTATTTTATTCTGATAACACATATACTACTTTCCGTGATTGTTATTCCATTAGTTTTGACTAGTTATAGTCGTGCGGTTCAATCTAATTTCAAGTTACACAAAAAAATTGCTAAAGTAACGTTTCCCATATGGCTTTATGTTGCAGTTACAGGAGTTGTTGTTTACTTAATGATATCCCCTTATTACTAATGATTGAGTTAATCCAATGTTCAATGTGTAAGGCAGTACTGGAGTCTGGAGCTGATGAAAAAACTGCTGAAAGTTTAAATGATGGAATCATCTATCTTATGGCTATTCCATACATTCTCGCAGCTATTACTGCATATTTTATCTACATTAAATTTTTTAAAAAAAGTAAACCTTCATAGTTAGATTTTGTCTTATAAAATCAAAAAGCTCTAAGTTAATTGATTTTAATTCTTAATTTTGCAGGCTATTATTATGATATCAAATACAAATATTAGGTCTACAGCTTGGAATAATTTAAAACAAGATATTGGTATTGCAGTTGGCGCAATAATTTTATTTTTTATTGTATCGATTGCCATGAGCTCACTACCTTTTATAGGTTTTATCTTACAAATAGTGTTTACTGGTGCTTTATATGTAGGTTACTGTTTCTTTTTTTTAAAAATTGCACGAAATGAAAAGGCAGAGATCGAAGATTTATTCATGCCTTTTAAATCCAAAAAAATTATAGTTGACTCAATCATTGCTTATCTATTAAGTGGTTTAATCATTGCTGTCATATTTATTTTTTGTTTTGCACTATGGGCTTTTGTGATGTTTGGTGGTTTTGAACCAGTTGGTTCGTTGATAGAAATGTTCAATACCTTTATGAATTCCCTAAACCAAGTTGACCCTGAAGTTTATTCATACGATTACAACTACAGAATTGACCCTGAGCTTACAAGTTTTAGTGTAAGTTCTTTATTTTTTTCTTTTCTTTTTATTGTCCTATTGCCTTGTGCTATTATTTCTTTAGGGATTTCACAGGCTTATTATTTATTGGCTGATGGCAAACCTAAAAATGGTTTAGAAGCCATTACAATGAGTTGGAGTTTGATGTACAGCAAGAAAATAAAATTCCTGTTACTTCAGCTCAGTTTTATTGGATGGATTATACTTAGCATTTTCACACTTTTTTTTGGTTTTTTAATTTTGGCCCCTTACATATCATCCTCTTACGCGACATTTTATGACAATTTGGAAAATCAAAAAGATATTAATGATTAGAATTAAAAATCTTCATAAATCATATGAAATTGGATCTAATTCCTTACATGTTCTCAAGGGTATTGATTTTAATGTTTCGGAAGGTGAATTAGTAGCAATTATGGGATCATCAGGTTCTGGAAAATCAACCTTACTGAATATTATAGGAATGTTAGACAATTATGACAATGGTTCTTATGAATTAGATAATATTTTAATTAAAGATTTGGATGAAACAAAAGCTGCCAACTATAGAAATAAATTTCTTGGTTTTGTTTTTCAATCTTTTAATTTAATTAATTATAAATCAGCTGTTGAGAATGTCATACTTCCTCTTTATTATCAAGGAATTAAAAGAAGAGAAAGAGAAAAAATTGCACTTGAGTATTTAGATAATGTAGGTTTGAAAAATTGGGCATCTCACTTACCCAGTGAGTTATCAGGTGGTCAAAAGCAAAGAGTAGCAATTGCTAGGGCAATGGTTTCAAAACCTAAAGTCTTATTGGCTGATGAACCTACTGGTGCATTAGACTCCAAAACATCTACTGAAGTAATGTCTTTAATACAAGAAATCAATAACTCAGGCAAAACAATTCTTGTTGTAACGCACGAGGAAGATATTGCCAAAATGTGTAAAAGAGTTGTTAGACTCAAAGATGGAGTTATTGTGGATGACAAAAAAATAAATCAAAAAGTTTTATAAATGTTTGACAAAGATCGCTGGATTGAAATTTTTGAAACCATAAAAAAAAATAAATTAAGAACCTTTTTGGCAGGTTTTACAGTTGCTCTTGGTATATTCATTTTTATAATGCTCTTTGGACTTGCAAATGGACTTGAAAACACATTTGAAAAGTATTTTAAGGATGACCAATTAAATACAATCTGGATTAATGGAAGTAGAACGTCCAAGCCGTATGCCGGATATGAGTCGAACAGAAGAATCAGGTTAAAAAATGAAGATCTCGAGGATATTCAAAATAAATATGATTTTTTCATTAAAGGTCTCACACCTAGAATAACAATTTCAAGTGAAGTTGGATATAAACTAAAATCAAATAATTATACTGTCAGAGGAGTTGGCCCACACCATCAGTTTAATGAATTAACTGTTATTATGAATGGTAGATACATCAATGAAGCTGACATTTTTAATAAGGAAAGAAATGTTGTCATTGGAAGACTGGTAAAACAAGATTTATTTGGGAGTGAAAATGCAATAGGAAAATATGTAAATGGTGGAGGAAGATCTTGGAAAGTAGTTGGTGTTTTTCAGGATGATGGAGGTGATAATGAGGAAAGAATGATTTATTGTTCCTACACTACACTTCAATCAATTTTGAAAAGTTCGGATGAGGTCGATCAAATAATCATTTCTTATAATCCCGAGATTGGATATGAAGGAGCAATTGAGTTTGAAAAAAATATTAAGAAATACTTAAAGAGCAAGAAAAAAATCGATCCCAACGACCCAAAAGGAATATCGATAAGAAGTGCCTCCAACGATATGCAACAAAATGAACAATTTTCCAGTGCCTTAAACTACATGATAATTTTTATTGGTATTGGTACGTTGTTGGCGGGAATAATTGGAATTTCCAATATAATGGTTTTTGTAATCAAAGAAAGAAACAAGGAGTTTGGAATTAGAAAAGCTATCGGAGCGACTCCAAATTCTATAATTGCACTTGTTTTACAAGAATCAATTTTCATCACCACTATTTCAGGTTATGTTGGATTATTTTTTGGAGTACTACTTCTCTCATCAATCGGAGATAAGTTAGAAAAAACATACTTCATTACTGATCCTTATGTGGATTTTAATTTTGCAGTTTCTGCAACAATAATGTTGGTGTTTTTTGGTGCATTGGCAGGTTATCTGCCTGCTAAAAAAGCGGCAATGATAAAACCGATTAAAGCATTAAATGAAAAATAAATGAAAGAATTATTCGAGCGAGATACATGGCAAGAAATATTTGGTTCTATTAGTAAAAATAGGGTAAGAACCATAATTACAATGATTGGTGTTTTATGGGGAATATTTATTTTTATTACACTTTCTGGAACGGCAAAAGGTTTGGATAATGGATTTGAAAAAGCTTTTGCCTCAATTTCATCAAATAGTTTATTTGTTTGGGGTCAATACACATCACTCCCATACAAGGGATATAAGGCCCGCAGGGGTATTCAACTTAAAGTGGGGGATGTCGAAATTATCAAAAAAAGAGTTCCCGAAATTGAATTTATAGCACCTAGAAACGTAAGAGGTGTTTTTGGATCTTCGGGGGGAAATGTTGTTCGCGGACCAAAGACAGGTACTTATGCGATTTATGGTGAATATCCAGAATATATTAAAATTGCAACATCAAAAGTTTACGATGGAGGAAGGTTTATTAATGAAAATGACATGACTTTTTCTAGAAAAGTGTGTGTCATTGGAGAGAGAACATTAAAAGAACTTTTCGAAAAGGATGAAAACCCAATAGGTAAATTCATTGCCATTAACAGTATAACATTTAAGGTGATTGGAGTTCATAAATTTGTTCAGGGTGGTGGATTCGGAGACGATGGGGATATATATATACCATTTATTACATTCAAAGATTTATTTAACTCTGGAGATAATGTCGGTTTTTTTATGATGTCTGCCTACAAGAACGCTGATGTTGTAAAAGTGGAAAAGGAAGTAAAAAGTGTTCTTAAAGATATTCATAACATAAATCCAAATGATGAAGAGGGCTTGGGAGCATTTAATTTAGGTAAAGTATTTAAGGATACATTAAATTTCGTTAACGGTTTATCATTTCTATCTTTAATAGTTGGCCTAGTTACAATATTAGCCGGTGTTATAGGAATTGGTAATATATTGTTAATTTCTGTTAATGAAAGGACAAAAGAAATCGGTATTCGGAGGGCGTTGGGAGCTACACCCAAAAAGGTAAGAAATCAGATTTTGATCGAATCAATATTCTTGACTCTAATTGCCGGAATCATAGGTATTATATTAGCAACAATAATTTTGTTTTCTATAAATTACGGAACAAAAGATTTAACAGATTTCCCTTACACAAATCCTACAGTCCCATTGAAATTTATTTTCGGAGCTTTATTTCTAATGATTACACTGGGATGTTTAATTGGAATGATTCCAGCTCAGAAAGCAGTAAAAATTAGGCCGATAGAGGCATTGAGAGAAGAATAATTTTAATTTTGATAATTATATGAAAAACATAAAAAATATTGGTTTTATTTTAATAGCGTTAGGCTTATTATTTTCGATAGCTTACTATATTAAAACAAATAGTAGGTCTGCAATTACTTACGAAACTGAACAATTAAAGTACAAAACAATTGAAGATAAAATAGTAGCAACAGGAAGTGTGATTCCAGAGGATGAGGTTAATATTGTTCCTCAAATTAGTGGTATTATTCAAGAAATTTTTGTTGATGAAGGTGATCAAGTTAAAGCAGGTGATTTATTAGCAAAGATCAAAGTAATTCCCAATGAACAAACCCTAAATAGTGCAGAGGGTAGGGTTAAAACAACTCAAATCATACTTCAAAACTCAGAAAAAGAATATAACAGAAACAAAAAGTTGTTTGAAAAGGGTATAATTTCAGAGCAAGATTTTAATTCAATTGAACTAAGATATAATCAGGATAAACAAAGTTTAGAGAATGCTAAATCAGATTTACAAATAATAAGACTTGGTTCAATTGGAGGTTCAGCATTGACTAATACCAATGTAAGATCAACTATTTCAGGAACAATTTTACAAGTACCCGTTAAAGAGGGTGATCAGGCAATTGAAGCCAACACTTTTAATCCGGGGACAACAATAGCAACTGTAGCAGATTTAAATAAAATGATTTTTGAGGGTCGTGTTGATGAAGGAGAAGTTAGTAAACTTAAAACAGGCCTTCCGCTGAAAATAGAAATTGGAGCAATTGAAGATAAGGTTTACGATGCTAAATTAACACTAATTGCACCAAAAGGTATTGAAGTTGCAGGAGCAATTCAGTTTCAAATTGAGGGTGAAGTTTATTTGGATGATGAATATATAATAAGGGCTGGTTACAGTGCAAATGCAACAATTGTTACGCAAACCAAAGAAAATGTTTTGGCAATTGATGAATACCTACTCCAATTTGACAATAAAACAAAGGAAGCTTTTGTCGAAATTGAAATTGCTGATCAAAATTTTGAGAGAAGACAGATTGAAGTCGGAATTTCGGATGGAGTTTATGCTGAAGTATTATCAGGTGTTACTATCAATGATAAAATTAAAGTCTGGAATAAGACTGAGCCCATTAAGAGAGGAGATGTTGAAGATGTTGATGATGAATATAAACTAGATAGATAAAAAATGAGAAAATTTTTACTATTAATATTGATTTTTTGTGGTAATATCACCGCCCAGAAATCCTGGACCTTAAAAGAATGTGTCGATAGAGCATTGGAAAAAAATATATCCATAAAACAGTCCGAACTAAATTTTACAGACGCTGAATTAAATAAAAAAAATGCAATTGGAAATTTTATACCCAATTTTAATATTGGCAGTTCTCACTCATGGAATGTTGGTTTGAATCAGGATATTACGACAGGAATTTTAGAAAATATTACTACCCAATTTACATCAATGAACTTAAATGTTAATGTTGATGTTTTGAATGGTTTAAAAAATATTAAGCAATTGCATTTAGCAAATTTGAATATTTTATCAAACAAGTTTCAGTTGGAGGACATGAAAGAGAATGTTTCATTGTTGGTTGCTAATTCATTTCTTCAAATTCTTTTTAATAAAGAGCTTTTAAAGGTCCAAAAAATCCAATATGATTTATCAATTGAAGACTTATCAAGAGCCCAAGAGTTAGTTGAAAATGGTGTTTTACCAGTTGGTGATTTATATGAAATTGAAGCAAATAAGTCAAGTGCTGAAAAATCTCTCATTGATGCTGAAAATGCATTGACTTTGGCAAAATTGGCACTAGCTCAACTAATATTAATTGAAAATTATCAAAATTTTGACATTGTAGATGAAAACTATGATCTAGAAATGAGTGAAATCTTAAATAAATCACCTGACATGATTTATAATTACGCTGTTCAAAATAAGAATGAAATTAGAGTAGCAGAGACAAATGTTGAAATTGCAAAAAAATCATTAGAATTAAATAAAAGTTTTTTACAACCAAGATTGTCAGCCTTTTATTCTTTCAGTTCAAGAATTGCTTACAGTGACAGGTTAGTCGGAACTGGTAATTTTGATTTAGTTCCAATTGGATTTGTTCAAGGAACTAATCAAGCTGTTGTTGCACCTTTTCAACAAACTATTGTCAAAGCACCAAGATCTTTCACAGAGCAGTTTGATTCAAACAAAGGTCAAAATTTTGGTTTAAGTTTATCAATTCCAATTCTTAATAATTTCTCGACTAGAACCAATGTTAATAGGAGTAAAGTTAATGTTGAAAGGTCTGAAAATCTGTTGTCCCAAACTAAGCTGGATTTACAAAACACAATCAACCAAGCTTATAATGATGCTAAAGGTTCCTTTAAAGCATATGAAGCTTCTCAAAAATCTCTAGAATCTAGAAAAATATCTTTTGAATATGCTAAGGAAAAATTTAATCTTGGAGCTATAGATTCCTATGAGTTTTCGTTAATCAAACAGAGATATGAATCTGCACAGTCCGATTTAATAATTTCAAAGTTTGATCTTATTTTTAAGATTAAAGTTCTAGAATTTTATTTTGGTATTCCTTTAAAAATTTGAAACCAGACTTAATATTAAATATTGAAACTTCAACCTCAAATTGCTCTGTTTCTTTGTCAAATGGGGAAAGTTTAATTGATTTAATTGAAATTGATAATAGTTATTATTCACACTCCGAAAATTTACACACTTTTATTTACCAAATCTTAAAAAGTAACAAATTTAGTTCTGAAGATTTAGGCTGTGTTTCAGTAAGTAGAGGTCCTGGATCATATACTGGGTTAAGAATTGGTGTCTCAGCTGCAAAGGGTTTATGTTTTGCCAATGATATTCCTCTTGTCTCAGTTTCTTCTCTAGAAATACTTGCTAACTCCTCCAATTTTAATGGTATAATTATTCCAACAATTGATGCAAGGCGTGATGAAGTTTATTCAGCTGCTTTTTTTCAAAGTAACATGATCGTACAAGAAAAACCAGAGATTATAAAAAGTGAATCGTTTATAGAATATTTAAAAAATAATAATATTATGATAGTTGGTAATGGTCAATTTAAGTGCGAAAAAATTATAAAAAAACATAAAAAAATATTTTTTGACAAAAGTATTATAAACCCTTCATCCAAATACATGCCTAAATTATCAAATAGAAAATTCATCAACAATGAATTTGAAGACTTAGCTTACTTTGAACCAAGATATCTGAAAGAGTTTAAAACCAACCTATAATTACCCGTTTATTGCAGTAACAGAATTAATTTCTTCCGGTAAATGGTTTTTTAACATGGTCTCAATGCCATTTTTTAATGTAATAGTTGATGATGGACATCCACTGCACGCACCTTGTAAAAGAACCTTTACTTCTCCACTTTTTTTATCAAATGATTGAAACACAATATTACCACCATCTTGAGCAACAGCTGGTTTTATTTGTTCATCAATTAGTTTTGCAATTTCCTTTGATGTTTCATCTAATTCATTCAATGAAATTGAATCAAACTTCTTTTCAATATCATATCCTTCCTTAATTATTGTATTGCCATCTTTTATATAAGATAATATGAACTCTCTAATATCCATTGTGTGATTTTCCCAATCAAATCCTAACTTTAATGAGACAGATACAAAATTAAAATCAATATAGACTTCAGAAATAAATTCATGCATGAATAGAGCGCTTGCTATTGGACAATTGGAAGCATCTCCTCTTGATTTGAATTCGTGGGGATTATTTACTAGTCTTTTATTTGATACAAATTTCATAACCTTTGGATTTGGAGTTCTTTCAGCATAAATACTTATTGCTAAATTGCTATTGGTATATATTGACATACCATTATTTAAATTTTTCGTAATCTCCTCCAAGACTTCTTCTTGAACATCACTCCAGTCAAGAAAATCAAGTTTTTCAATAATAATTAGATGTTTGTCTAATATAACTGACTTTACAAATGGTAAAAAAAACAGTTGCTTAACTACAGGATAATTATCTAGTTCTGAATTCTCATCAAGTTTAATCCTTTTTGAAAAGATCATTTGATTCGAAGATATAACTAGTTGTTCTTCATTTTCACTTTTTAAAATTTCTAAATTATAAGCCACGATTAAATCTTAATTACTGAATTTTTTTTCTCTAAAAGTTTTTCCAAAGCAAAGTTATTGCCATTGCTATAAAAATCATTGTAAATTTCATTTTTTTCTGAATTAAATATTTTTTCTCTAATTAAAATTCGTTCTACTTGAGATGCAATAGCAACATTATAGTTATTTATCATAATATTATTTCCAATAATTCTTTTAATCAAATCTTGGATTATAAAATAGTGTGTACACCCTAAAACCAACTGATCAATACCATAATCAATCATAGGTTTTAAATATTCAATTAATATTGATTCAAGTTTATCATTTTCAAAATCACCCGACTCAATAATTTCAACTATCCCATCCCCATGACTTTCAATAATATCAAAGTTGTTTGTATCAATACTTTTAGTTGTTTTTTCAAAAAGTTCACTGGATAGAGTACCTTTTGTTGCTAATACACCAATTTTTCTTTTTTTTGATTTTTTTAAAGCTGGTTTGATTCCTGGTTCAATACCAACGAAAGGTATTTGAAATTTTTTCCTTAGTAAGCTTATTGCATTGGTTGTTGCTGTATTACAAGCTACTACAATTAATTTACATCCTTTATCAATAAGCCAATTAGAATTTTTTATACTAATATTTTGAATTTCAGAAATTGATTTTGAGCCATATGGTGAATTTTTTGAGTCAGCGTAATAAATTGTATTTTCTTTAGGAAGTAATTTTGTAACCTCTTTCCATACGCTTACGCCACCTATACCTGAATCAAAAAAACCGATTGGAGAAGAATTCATAAAAAAAACTATCTATAAAATTATAGATAGTTTTTAAAAAATCAGTTAATTAAGAAATAAAACTAAAAGCCAAGTTCTTTTTTGACGTCAGCCATTAAATCTTTGCCATCAGAAAGAATTAGTGCACCACCAGGTGTAGCGTCAATGACATAATCAAAACCTTGTTCTTTGGCAACTTTTTGAATTGCTTCTTTCGCTTTCTCTATGAGAGGTCTCAATAAATCTGCTTGTTTTTGTTGAATATCTTGGGCAGCAGTCTGTTGGTATTGTTGAATGTTTTGTTCCATTCCTTGTAATTCTTTAGCTCTAGCTTGGTTCGTCACCTCAGTCTGGTTTTGAGCATCTGCAGAATACGTTTGAGATTTGGTTTGATATTCCTTCATGGATGCTTCAATTTCAGTCTGATAAGTCTTTTGAAGTTTTTCCAATTGAGCTTGTGCTTCTTTCACCTCTGGCATTTGACTAATCAAAGATTGGCTATCGATATGGGCAACTTTACTTTGTGAGTAAGAAATTGTGCTAAAAGCAACAAATGCAATTGAAACTAATAATTTTATGTAATTCATCTTTTTAAGTTTTAATTTTCTTTTTAATGTTTAATAAACTGTCTCTTTTTCTCTTTATTTCTAATTTTTTGAGTTCTCTAAGTTTTGAAACTGAATCTCTTCTTTTTTTATTCTTTTCTAAAGCTAACCTTCTTTTTTCTTCAATTTCTTTTTTTCTTTCATCTTCAAATTCAATTTCTAGGTTTTCAATTTTCTCTTGCCTTAAGATACTTCTCAAAACCAGCTCGCTAATATCGTATTTTTTTTCTGAATAAAGCATAATCACCGCGCTAGATTTGTCAAAAATAAAATCGAACTTATTTTTATCTGCAATTTTTTGAACAATCGCAAGAACCTCATCTTGAATGGGTTGAATTAAAATTTTCTCCTGAACCAACCAGTCACCATCGGGACCAAACCTTTTTTTTTTGTAATTTTCAAGTTCTTGAAAATCAAAATCTAATTCTTTACTTCTTTTAATGTAAATTTGATTTGGTATTAAATCTTTTTCAAATTCTAATTCTTTTCTTTTTGTTTTTATTTCCTTCTCTCTTTCAAAAATTTCATTTTTCCATTGCTCAATTTTATAATCAAATTCTTTATTTGCAATCTCAAAATCTTGAATATTACTCAAAATATACTCCATATTGATATAGCCAATCCTAAGATCCTTCTGACCATTGACATTATTTACTGATAATAATACAATTAGGATTAAAAAAAAATCAGTTATAATTTTCATTTACTTTAAAAGTTTTGTCCAATCACAAAGTGTGTTTCCCAACCGTTGGGTGTAAGATCATTGTCATTTACCCCATCAAGCCCATATCCAAAATCAATTCCTAGTAGACCAAACGCAGGCATAAAAATTCTAAGACCAACACCCATGGATCTTTTAGAATTAAAAGGATTGTAATCTCTGAATTTATCGAAACCTTGACCAGATTCCAGAAAAGTGAGACCAAAAATGGAGGCAGCCGGTTTTAGAGTTATAGGGTATCTAAGTTCAAGTGAAAACTTATTGTATATTGTTGATCCATTTTGACTTGATAAGGATTGGTTTGGATAACCTCTCAAGGCAATCATTTCTCTACCATCCATTGCATATTGCGACATACCATCACCTCCTAGAAAAAATCTATCAAAAGGAATAACACCACGATCATTATTATATGCACCTAGGAAACCAAATTCTGCGTGAGTCCTTAAAACTAGTTTATCAAAAAGCCTGGTATACCATGACCCTTTAAATTTTATTTTATAGAACTCAAGCCATTTGTACTTTTCCTGATCAATTGCAGATTGGTCTGGATTTCCATTTGAATCTTGAAATTCAGGTAAAGATCCTAAATTAGAATAATCAACTCCATTCCACAATGAATATGGTAAGGAAAATCTAGCACTTAATACAAATTCAGAACCACCAAGTGGAAATATGGGATTTGTAAAAGTGTTATTTCTTGAAAGAGCAACCGTATATGCAATGTTATTTGATTTGCCTTGTCCAAATGTAAATAGTCCAGTGAAGTAATTTTGTAAATTATAGTATTGGTAGGATAATGACTGAGAAAGAGTAAAAAAATCATCCGGAACTCTCAAGCGTTTTGCTAAACCTATGCTAGCACCAGTTATAGAAACAAATTGCTCTTTATTAACACTTCCTGTAAAAAAATTATATCTAAACTGTTTGGTGTGAGAAAAGGATGTTGAGAACTGTACGGGTTGTTCTCCACCAAACCAAGGATCAGCTAGAGAAAAGCTGTAGACCCTGTAAAACCTATTCGCCTGTAGGCGAAGGGATAAAGATTGACCGTCTCCCATGGGAACAGGTTTCCATGCTGTTTTATCCTTTAAACCTTTAAGTGAGAAATTATTAAAGGAAACACCAATTGATCCAATAAATGAATTACCGCCATATCCACCTTGAAGTTCAACTTGGCTCGCTCCTTTTTCAACAAGGCCATATTCAATATCAACAGTTCCCCCATTTGGATCTACGTTTTTAAAATCAGGGGTTATTTGTTCAGGATCAAAAAATCCAGTTTGACCTAATTCTCTCACTGTTCTAACAACTTTATCTTTGCTGTAAAGATCACCAGGCTTTGTCCTTAATTCTCTATAAATTACGTGATCATTTGTTCTAGTATTACCAACAACGGTTATTTTGTTAAAGTAAGCGGGATTACCTTCAACGATTCTTATTTCAAAATCAATAGTATCATTAATTGCTGAAATTTCTACAGGGTTAATACTTGAAAACAGGTATCCATTGTTTTGATATAGATTAGTTAAATCTTCCCCATCTGGTTTTGATGAATCAGCAATCCTTTTCTTGAGTAAAACACCATTATAAGAGTCGCCCTTAAACAAACCCAATAATTTACTTAATTGATCATCGCTGTAAACTGTATTTCCTAAGAAGCTTATATCACCAAAATAATATTTTTTACCTTCATTGATATCAATTTTTAATTTGATTAGGTTTTCATTGGTTACTACAGTATCAGAGATAATCCTTGCATCTCTATAGCCTTTCTCTTTATAGAAATCGATAATGGAACTAAGATCTGTTTGATAATCATCCTCAATGAATTTTGACTTTTTCCAAAACCTTCCAGGAAGCTTTGTTTTTGTCTTTTTCATTTTCTTCTTTAACTGATTCGTTTTAAAGATATCATTTCCAGAAAATTCAATTTCATTTACTTTAACCCTATCTCCTAAATCAACATTAATAACCATTTTTTCGTTATTTAAACCAACTGAATCTTTTATGGTATTAATATTAACTTTTGTATTTAAAAAACCATTTTTTTGATATTTGTTAATAATGTAGTTCTTTGTTGTTTCAATAAAATTTTCAGTTATTTTTTGACCTCTCTTAATTTCTATTTCTTCCTCAATCGTCTCAGATTTTGCTTTTTTTAAACCAGTTATTTTGTATTCTGAAAGTGAAGGTAATTCAACTATTGAAATTTCGATATCTACTTTATCATCTATAATTTTTGTAATGTAAAAGTTGATATCACTAAAAAGTTCAAGTTTCCAAAGTTTATTTATTATTTTACTAATATCCTCACCTGGAATTTGGACTTTTTTACCTACAAAAAGTCCTGTATAAGTTATCACAGTTTGTTCATTAAAACTTTTTATACCAGTTACCACTATGTCATTTATAACATACTCTTTTCCTTTGACATATGCGCTATCTTGACCAAAGACCAAATGACTAGTCAAAAGTATAATTAAGAAAAGGTATTTTAAATTAATTAGTTTTTCCAAACCTTCTATTTCTTTTTTGAAATGTTAAAATCGAGTCATAAAAATCTTTTTTTCTAAAATCAGGCCACAGCTTGTCGTAAAACAACAATTCTGCGTACGAATTTTGCCATAATAAAAAATTACTTAGCCTAAATTCGCCCCCCGTTCTAATCAGAAGATCAACATCTTTAGAATTTTTTGTGTAAAGATGATCATTTATTAGCTTTTCATCAATATTTTCTAAGGAAATTATATTTTTTTTAACTTTTGTAATAATATGTTTAAGCGCGTCAATTATTTCAGTCTTTGAACCGTAGCTAATTGCTAAATTCAAGTTTAGTCCATCATTTTTGATTGTTAGGTTAGATGCATCAATTAATTCACTTTTTACACTTTTTGAAAGTTGATCAATTGAGCCAATAATTCTCATGCGAATTTTATTTTTATTAATATCGTTTATTTCATTTTTAACCGATCTTACAAGCAATTTCATTAATGCATTTACTTCACTTTTGGGCCTTTTCCAATTATCAACTGAAAAAACATAAAGAGTTAAATTTTTTATCCCCAACTCGATACAAGCTTCAATTGTTTCTCTCACAGAATCAATACCATTGGTATGGCCAAAAATTCTTTTTTTTCCAAATGTTTTAGCCCATCGTCCATTCCCGTCCATTATAACAGCAACATGCTTGGGCACATTTTTTAGATCAATATTATTTATATATTTATTATTGACATTTACATTCATAATTTCCAAAAACGTATGTTAAAGTTAATCCAGAAAAAACAATCCAATCTTGACTCAATCCACTCCCAAATCTTTTTTCTGAATAAATTTCGGTGTTTTCAAAAGTTGGATAACTACCATCTAGATTTTCTGTGAAGGTATGCCGAGCAGTAACTTCAAGACCAAAAACTAAGGTTTTGAGTAGTTTAGATTTAATTCCAACAGTAATGGGTATTGCAAAATCAGAACTTTTCCCATATGATTGAGCAGTGGTTTGACCCAAGGGATAATGAATTCCATCATATCTAAAATAACTTAATCCTGTGCTTATATATGGGGAAAATTGAAATTTATCATCTTGAACATCAAATTCTGTAAAGTTAAAGTCAATGGCAAGGGTAATTTCTTGAATAGTATTTTCAAAGGATTTTCCTCTCAATTTCCTGTATTCTGGGGAATTCCCCATTAAATCACTTGACTTTATATCAGAGCTTGAAATTTGTGTTCTAACTGAAAATCTTTCTGAAAAATTATTTCTGTATAAAATACCATAGCTATAAGTACCATATGAAATGGGGTCAATATATGTGGTTGGGCCGACATCTCCAATATAATTCGATCCACCAAATAATAGGCCTATTTCATTTCTTTGAGAATTTAATTGGAATGAGATTAATAATATGAATAGAACAAGATATTTCGTAATTATTTTCAAAATCAGTTTCTTTTATCTTTTCCCCAAAATAATTTTTCTCTCAAGGTCTCATAGTAAGAGTTGCCATCTATGTTTACAAGCTTAAATTTAATTGGAGATTTTTCAATGATGATAGACATGCCTTGTTTTAAGCTTATGATTTTTGTATCAATTGATAGTAAGTGAAAATCCTCTCTACCTGAAACATTAATTTCAATTTTTGTTTTATCGGAAATCACAATAGGTCTAGCATTCAAGTTATGAGGTGAAATCGGAGTTAGAATTAGCGAGTTACTATTTGGTGAGACTATTGGACCACCACAACTTAATGAGTATCCGGTTGAACCAGTTGGTGTTGATACTATTAAACCATCAGACCAGTAAGAATTTAAAAATTCACCATCAAGCTTTGTCTTAATGTTTATTAATGATGTTGTATTTTTTCTAACAATACTTATTTCATTCAAACCAACACAAAAAACTGTATCAAGAACTTTTGAATTTAAAACTTTTACTTCTAATGTTGACCTTTCTTCAATTTCATAATTTGAATTAAGAATGTCATTATAAAATTTACTTATGTTTTGATCATTCTCAGTCGCGAGGAAACCGAGTCTTCCAGTATTAATACCTAAAACAGGAATGGATTTATCCCTAATTATATCAAGAGTTCTTAAGAAAGTTCCATCACCACCAATACTAATCATTAAATCAACCTCGGGGTCTAAGTCACTATGATTATTGAATAAACTATGATTATTAAGATTTAGTGATTTGTAAAGTTCAGAGTAAATTTGATAAGATATATTTTTATTTATTGAAAGATCAAAAATTTTATCAATTACTCTTTTAACATCATCACCTGATTCGATTGAAAATACAGCTATTTTCATAAAATATTATTATTGCAAATTAACTAAAAAATGTAGATCGATGAGGGTTATCTTTGTATTTTTGGCTTGGAAAAATGATAAACTTAAGTGTTAATATTAATAAAATTGCAACATTAAGAAATGCAAGAGGAGGGAATAACCCCAATCTAATCAAAATGGCTGAAGACATTCAGTCTTATGGTGCTCAAGGAATTACTGTGCATCCAAGACCCGATGAGAGACACATCAAATATGATGATGTTAGAAATTTAAAATCTGTAGTTAAAAAAGAATTTAATATTGAGGGTAATCCAACACCTAAATTTTTAAAATTAGTAAAGGAAGTTAGACCAGATCAAGTTACACTCGTTCCCGATGGACCTGAATCAATAACCTCAAATTCTGGATGGGATACAAAATCTAATTTGGAATATCTTACAAAAATTATCAAACAACTTGATGATATTGGTGTAAGAACATCAATATTTGTGGATCCTGATACAGAGATGGTTAAATATGCATCAGAAACAGGCTGCAAAAGAATAGAGCTGTATACTGAGCCGTACGCGATGAACTTTTCTAATGGCAATAAGTCAATTGAGCAATATGTTAAGTGCTCTAATCTTGCAAACAAACTCGAAATGGGTATTAATGCTGGTCATGATTTGAATTTAAATAATATAGAATATTTTGCTTCAAAAATGCCCTATTTAGATGAAGTTTCAATCGGACATGCACTAATTTGTGAATCATTATACCTAGGCATCCAAAATGTAGTTAATATTTACATTGACAAGCTAAATAGATGATTCTAAATCACAAAGTTTTCGGATCCTCCAATAATAAAATAATCATCCTCCACGGTCTCTTAGGTTCGTTGGATAATTGGGTTACTGTGGCAAAAAACTTAGCCTCTCATGGATTTGAAATCATTCTTATTGATCAAAGAAATCACGGTAAAAGTTTTCATGCGGACCAGTTTGATTATCAAACTATGTCTGAGGATTTAAAAAAGTTCTTAGATGAAAAAAAAATCCAAAAAGTATCATTAATTGGTCACTCTATGGGAGGTAAAACAATAATGAATTTTATTTTGAATTATCCCCACTATGCCAATAAAGTTATTGTAGTTGATATTTTACCGAAAGCTTATAGTAATGACTATGAAAAAATATTTAATTCTTTTTCAAAAATGGATTTAAATAATTTAAAATCTAGAAAACAAATTGATGAATATTTTTTACAATTTTTTTCTAACCACACTTTTGTTTCTTTTCTTTCAAAAAATATAAATCGAGACAGCAATGGAAATTTTAAAATTAAATTTAATTTAAACTCAATTAAGTCTAACATATTAAAAATAACTTCAGCAATTAAAACTGATAGAGTTTTCAATGAAGACATTTTGTTTATAAAGGGGGAATATTCGAATTATATAGATGATCACGGCTTATCAGAAGCAAAAAAATCATTTCCTAAGCTAAGCCTTGTAACCATTGAAAATTCATCCCATTGGATACATTACGAAAACCAAAAAAAGTTTTTGATTGAAATCTTAAATTATTTGAGAACTTGAATTTTGAAGTAAGTACTAAATAGTCTATTTTTACCCTCCTTTTTATGAAAATAAACGAAAAAAAATCTAAAAAAAGTACCTACTTGTTAGATATAATAATTGAAAAAAAAGATTATGTTGAAAAAGTTGATTCAACCATAAAGAATTATAGAAAAAAAGCAAATATCCCAGGTTTTAGAAAAGGAAATGTCCCTATTGGATTGATAAAAAAACAATACGGTATGGCCGTTAAAGTAGATGAAATTAACAAGATTGTCCAAAATGAAATTTCAAAGTACATCTCCGAAAATAATATTTTAATTTTAGGCTCTCCACTACCTTTTGAAGAAGGTGAAGTTGATTGGACAAAAGATAAATTAAATTTAAAATTTGAGATAGCTCACAGACCACAGTTTAAAATAAACTACAATCCAAAAAAGCTACCGACTTATTATATTATTGAAGCTGACAATGACATGATCAATTCACAAGTTGAATCCATAAGAAATCAATATGGAAAATTGATCACATTGGAATTTCCTGACAAAGAATCCACAATTTCAGGCAAAGTAAAACATGTAGAATCTGAAAATGAGAAAATTCTGAGCTTAGATTCACAAAAATTCAAAAAGGGATTCTTTTCAAAGCATATATATAAATCTAAAGTTGGTTCATCCATCAAAATAAATAAAAAATCTTTTAATAACGAACAGTATTTATCTTCATTATTCAAAAACGAAGAAAATGAATTTTTGAATGGGGATTTTATCCTAAGCATAACTGAAATTTCAAAAAGAGAAAAAGCTGAATTAGCTGAAGAGTTGTATAAAAAGGTATATGCAGATGAAGATATTAAGTCCGAAAAAGAATTTAAAAATAAAGTCAAACTTGATATAGAAAAACAATTTACAAACCAGTCAGATCAAAAGTTTTTTAATGATTGCGTAGAGCTATTAATTTCAAATACTAAAATTGAATTACCAGAACACTTTGTAAAAAAACTAATTATTGCAAATCAAAAAGAAAAAGTGAGCGAAAATGATATTGAAAAAGAGTTTTCCCAATCAACAAAGGGTATCAAATATCAGTTAATTGAATCCAAACTAATTGAAGAAAACAATATTGATATTAGCTCAGATGCTGTAAAGGAGTATGCTAAAGAAATGGTAAAAAAACAAATGGCTATGTATGGGCAAAATAAAGTTGATGATGAAGAATTAAATTCAATTGTTCAGCGAGTCAGCTCTAATCAGGATGAACTTAAAAGAATTTATTCAATGTTACTAAATGAAAAAATTCTCAATGTTTTTAAAAATAAAATGACCAAGAAAGAATCTAAGGTTGATTACAAAAAGTTTATTGAAACAGCCTACGATAAAAATGTTTAAATTTATAAAATGAACTATTCGGACGAATTCAAAAAATATGCAACAAAACATCATGGAATTAATTCCATGTATTTTGATAAAATAGTTGGCAGTATGACACCGTACATAATCGAGGAGAGGCAACTTAATGTTGCACAAATGGATGTTTTTTCTAGATTAATGATGGACAGAATTATCTTTTTGGGTACTGCAATTAATGATTCAGTTGCAAATATAATTCAAGCACAATTGCTTTTCTTAGAGAGTACTGATAAAGACAAAGACATTCAAATTTATATTAATTCACCAGGTGGATCTGTTTATGCTGGTCTAGGAATTTATGATACTATGCAATTCATCAACCCTAATGTTGCAACCATTTGTACAGGAATAGCTGCATCTATGGCTGCTGTGTTACTATGTGCTGGTGAAAAGGGGAAAAGATCTGGTCTAACTCATTCTAGGGTTATGATTCATCAACCACTTGGTGGCGCACAAGGTCAAGCATCAGATATAGAAATTACAGCTAGGGAAATTATCAAATTGAAGAAAGAACTTTATGAGATAATTGCTGATCATACAGGACAAAAATATGATAAAGTTTACTCTGACTCTGATCGTGATTACTGGATGAAAGCACCTGAAGCAAAAAAATATGGAATGATTGATGAGGTTCTAAAAAAAACTAAATAATGTCCGAAGAAAACTTGTCATGCTCCTTTTGCGGTCTAAGTAAACTTCAGACTAAAGTTTTAGTAGCCGGTCAGGATGCCCACATTTGTGATCAGTGTATTGAACAAGCATTTTCAATTTTAAATCATCAGAAAGAGAATGATCACATTACAACCACATCTGAAATACAGGATTTAAATCCAAAAAAAATAAAATCATTCCTTGATGATTATGTTGTTGGTCAAGAATATGCAAAAAAAATTATTTCTGTTAGTGTCTACAATCATTATAAGAGAATTTCTAACGAATCTCCAGATATTGAAATTGAAAAAAGTAATGTAATCTTAGTTGGTCCAACAGGAACGGGAAAAACACTAATTGCAAAAACTATAGCCAAACTCTTGGATGTTCCAATAGCAATTGTTGATGCAACTGTTCTAACTGAAGCTGGTTATGTGGGGGAGGATGTGGAAAATATTTTGACAAGATTACTACAAGCCTCCGATTACAAGATAGAAAAAGCAGAAAAGGGAATAATTTTTATTGATGAAATTGACAAGATTTCAAGAAAAAATGATAACCCATCAATAACTCGTGATGTTTCTGGTGAAGGTGTCCAACAAGCTCTATTGAAACTCATGGAGGGAGCAGTTGTCAATGTCCCACCCAAGGGAGGCAGAAAACACCCTGATCAAAATTTTATAAAACTTAATACAGAAAATATTTTATTTATTGCTGGTGGTGCATTTGCTGGTATAGAAAAAATAATTTCTAAGAGAATGAATATGAACGCCGTAGGTTTTAAAAATTCAAAGTTAAAGTCATCTGTTACATCCGACCAAATAATAGAATTTATAAAACCTAATGATCTTAAAGAATTCGGATTGATACCTGAAATTTTGGGAAGGCTCCCTGTAATTTCCTATTTAAAAGATTTAAATTTTGAAACCCTCAAAAGGATTTTGGTTGAACCAAAAAATGCTTTAACTAAACAGTATATAAGATTATTTAAATTTGACGGTATCGATATTATTTTTAAGTCTGATGCTCTTGATTTTATTGTAAATAAAGCCCTTGAATATAAGTTAGGAGCAAGGGGTTTAAGATCAATATGTGAAGCCATATTGGTAGATTACATGTTTGAGTCACCTGGTTCAGGAATAAAAAAAATAATAATTGATAAAAATTACGTCAAATCTAAGCTTTTAGATTCGCAGTTTTCATATATCAAAAAAGCTAGTTAGTTCATTTCAATTAACTCCTCTATAAAGCTTCTCTCATTAAGTAGGCGTGGTACTTTATTTTGTCCACCTAATTTCTTTTTCTTTTTTAACCAATCATAAAATAAGTTTTTTCTTGCCTTGATGAGTCTCGGTCGGTCAAGTGTGATATTTTTGAACCTTTTAGCCCTATAATCAGAATTGTTATTTTGTATTTGAAAATCAATTTCTTTCATAAATTGATCAAGGTTCTCAGGCTCTTTTATAAATTCAATCATCCACTCGTGTTTACCTTTTTTGCCATTTTTCATGTAAAGTGGCGCAACAGTAAAGTCTTTAATTGTACCATTATATTTCTTTAAAGCAATTTCCAAAGATTTTTCAACATTTTCGATAATAACCTCTTCCCCAAAAGTATTTATAAAATGTTTAGTTCTTCCTGAAACTTTAATTCTATACGGTTGTAAACTTGTAAACACTATTGTATCACCAATCTTGTATCTCCATAAACCTGAATTAGTAGTAATCAACAATGCATAGTTTAATCCAACTTCGACTTCTGATAGATCAATAATTTTTTCTGACTGATTTGCATTACCAATTTCTATAAATTCATAAAATATCCCATAGTCTAACATTAGTAGTAACTCATCGCTTTCATTTTGATCTTGTATTGCAAAAAATCCTTCGCTTGCGTTGTATACTTCATAATATTTAAATTTTTTGTTTGAAATAATATTATTGAATTCGCTTCTATATGGCTTAAAACTTACTCCTCCGTGAAAATAAACCTCCAAATTTTTCCATATTTCATCGATGTATTTTTTTCCAGTGGTCTCCAAAAGTTTATTCAACAATGTTAACATCCAAGAAGGAACACCAGCAAGGCTTCTAACATCCTCTTGTAATGTACCATCTATTATAGCCTTAATTTTTTCATCCCACTTATCCATTAATGAAATTTCATTATTAGGAGTACTAATTAACTCAGCCCAAACTGGTAAATTATCAATAAGAATTGCTGATAAATCCCCAAAATAGTGATCATTATTCTCATATATTTTTCTGCTTCCGCCAAGTCTTAAAGATTTACCTAAGAACATATTTGAATTTTCATTATTGTTTAGATAAAGACATAACATATCCTTACCCCCTTTAAAATGACAATTATCTAAAGATGAATTACTTACTGGTATAAACTTACTTTTTGAATTAGTTGTCCCACTAGATTGAGCAAACCACTTAATTTTTTCTGGCCAAAAAATATTTTGATTACCATTTATAGTTTTATTAATGATTGGAAAATATTCTTCATAAGTGAAACTTGGAACCCTTTCAGCAAAGGTTTTGTAATTATCTATTGATGAAAACTCATATTGCTTACCAAATTCTGTATTCTTTGAAATTTGAATAAGTTTTTTTAACTCCTCATTTTGAACATCTAATGGATACTTTTCAAATAGTTCAATTTGATGAATTCTTTTTTTTAACATCCATGACGCAACAGTATTTATAAATGAAAATGGCATTATATTTATACTTATTATAAAATTAATATAAAAATGTTCAATGGTGTTTTAAAAAAAATGATTACCGAGTATAGTTCGGAGATAAAGTATTATTTGGTTATGGAAAACGACTTTATTTTTTTTAATTCTCTTTTTGATAAAAACATTACTATAAATTTTAACGGTTACAGTTGTTTGAACTGTGGCTCAAGTGAGGAAATTTTTAGACAGGGTCACTGTAAGAAATGTTTTTTTGATCTGCCAAGCACCGCTGAGTGGATAATTAGGCCAGAAATGAGCAAGGCACATTTAGGTATTGAAGACCGAGATTTAGAATATGAAAAGCAGGTTCAACTTCAACCCCATATTTTATATTTAGCATACACAAGTGGGATAAAAATAGGTGTTACAAGAAAATCTCAAGTGCCAACGAGATGGATTGATCAAGGAGCTGTAAAAGCTGTTGAAATTATTGAGGTCCCTAACAGGTATCTGGCCGGTATCAGTGAAATCAAGTTAAAAGAAAAATATAATGACAAAACAAATTGGAGAGAAATGCTGAAAACCAGTACTACTGACATTGATCTTGAGAAAGAAAAATCAGAATGTTTTAGTTATCTTCCAAATGAGGTTTTAGAATATATTTCAAAAAATAGTGTTGCTACTGAGATAAAATACCCATTAATTAAATCACCTGATAATCCAAAAAGTTTAAATATTATAAAGTCAAAAAAATATACAGGAAAAATTATTGGAATAAAGGGCCAGTACTTAATTTTTGATGATGATACCGTATTTAATATTCGCTCTAATGAAGGAGTTAAAGTAAGTTTAGAGGTTGATTAAATCGTAATCTCTTCATTGATTTTCAATTCAAACTTTTTTCTAAATAGATGAACCCCTAAATACAGTAATGGGGTGTCAATAAGGGCGACAAGAACCTTGAATATGAACGCAGAGAGAAGAAGACCCAAAAAAGAGTCCCATGGAAGAGCATCGAACGAACAAAGTAAAAAAATCACTGTAAATGAATCAATAAACTGTGATGTGAAAGTTGAAAAGTTATTCCTCAACCATAATAATCTTCCTTTGGTTTTCTTTTTCCAAAAATGGTAAATTCTTATGTCAATGAATTGTGCAAATAAGTAAGCTAACATAGATGATAATACAGCAACACCTGACAAATAAAAGACTTGTGTAAAGGTTTCATTATTAACAGGTGAATCTACGATAGCTGGTACCTCATTTGCTACATAAATTATCGACAATGAAAAAAAGGAAGCAAAAATTCCAGCAATTACAACTTCATTAGCTTTTTTCTTTCCATAAATTTCAGAAATAAGATCTGTAACTAGGAAGGTTATTGGGTAAGGTAAAATACCAACCGAAAGCTCGAATAATTTGAATCCAAAGATTTCTAATTCAAATGGATGCCAAAAGAAAAATTTTTGAAAAATTAAATTTGAAACTACTAAAGATGTAATAAAAATTGCTCCAAGGTATAAATATATCTTTTTGGCTAATTCAACTTTCTTATTATCGCTGTAATCCATTATTTTTGCTCGAATAAAATTAATCTTTAAGTTCAATATTTTGAAAAAATCAACAATTTATTTTTCACTTGGAACAAATATTGGAAACAGAAAATTTAATCTCATAAATTGTATTTCCAGAATTAATAAAAACATCGGAAACGTTGAGAAAATTTCAAGCATATATAAAAATCCTGCTATTGGTTTTGATGGAGATTTTTTTTTCAACTGTTGTATTGAAGTATCAAGTTTTCTTGCAGTTAAAGATGTTTTATCAGTTATTTTAAGTATTGAAAAAGAAATGGGTAGAACTAAAAGGCTTGCCAAAGAATATGAATCAAGAATAATTGATATTGATATCATTCTTTTTGGAAATACCATAGTTAATAATAAAAAATTGGTAATTCCGCACCCTAGATATAGCCACAGAGATTTTGTTTTAATTCCTTTACTTGAAATCAATAATAAATTAGAAGATCCACATTCAGGACAATTAATTTCAGTCTTTTTAGATTCAATCCAAAAAAATAAAATGATTGAAAAATTGGATTTTTAACTTAATGAGTTATAAAATTTCCAGATCACAATACCCGCAGCAACAGAAACATTTAGTGAATGTTTCGTTCCGTACTGATCAATCTCAATAGTATTTTCTGAAATATCAATTATTTTTTGATCTACACCTTTAATTTCATTGCCAAAAACAATAGCATGTTTTTGTTTACTATCTATTTTTTCAATATCATTTAGCTTTTGAGCTCTTTCAACTTGCTCAATAGACCAAATTTTTACACCTTCAGATTTTAACTTTTCTATTAATTTTATTGTTGATTTGAAATACTCCCATTCAACACTATCAGTTGAACCTAGGGCTGTTTTATTAATTTTTCTATTTGGAGGTTTAGCTGTGATCCCACACAAGTATATTTTTGAGACAAGAAATGCATCACATGTTCTAAAAATTGACCCAATATTATTAAGACTTCTAATATTGTCTAAAACAACAATTAATGGAGTTTTTTTAATAGATTTAAATGATTTAACATCAATTCTGTTTAATTCAGAGTTTTTTAATTTTTTCATTTAAAAATCGATAAAATAAACTTATAAATAATTATTTTAATTACTGTAAAATATGAAAAAAGAAACCCCCTTGATGAAGCAATACAATGATATTAAATCAAAATATCCTAAATCAATTTTGCTTTTTCGTGTTGGGGATTTTTACGAAACATTTCATGAAGATGCAGTAATTGCCTCTAAAGTGCTAGGAATTGTACTGACCAAAAGAGGTTCTGGTGTAAATAAAGAAACAAAACTCGCCGGCTTTCCACACCATTCGCTAGACACTTACCTTCATAAATTAGTGAAGTCTGGTCATAGGGTTGCTATTTGTGAGCAATTGGAAAACCCAAAATTGACCAAAAAAATTGTAAAACGAGGAGTTACGGATCTCATAACACCCGGTGTTTCACTAAATGACGAAATTTTAACATCAAAGAAAAATAATTTTCTTGCAGCTATAAATGTTTTAGATGATCAATTTGGATTATCATTATTGGATGTCTCAACTGGTGATTTCTTTTTGAGCAGAGGTTCATTGAATTATATTTTAAACTTAATGAAAAACTTTGATCCAAAAGAAATACTCATTTCCAGAAAAGATTTAAAATTATTAAGTGATACGAATATTGATAAATCTTTTTTCTTTTATGTTGATGACTGGATGCTAAATTTTAACACTGCTTTAAAAAATATTTATGATCATTTTAATGTAAAGTCGGTAAAAGGATTTGGAATTGATAAGAATAATATCGGTTTAATCTCAGCATCTATGATTTTATTTTATTTGAAAGAGTCACATCAAAAAAAACTATCTCACGTCAATAAGTTAATCGAAATTAATATCACTTCATCTTTGATGATGGATAGATTTACAATTTCAAACTTAGAAATATTACATAGTAAGAATGAAGGTGGTAAAAGCTTAATCGAAATAATTGATAGAACCAAAACAGCTATGGGATCTAGACTTTTGAGAAGATGGCTGTGTTTTCCATCGATTGATATAATTGAAATAAATAAAAGATACAGTATTGTTGATGAACTAAAGGAAAATTATATTAATAAAGATGAGTTTTTAAGCCAATTTAATTCTATATCAGACATTGAAAGAATTGTTTCTAAACTTATAAATTTTAAAACTAACCCGAGAGATTTAATTTCTTTATCTAATTCTTTAAAGAGCATTGATAAAATCAAGATTTTTCTCAAAAAATCAAAAAATAAAAATACTGTAGCAATCCAAAATAAGTTGATATTAGGCAATACCATTACTAAAATTTTGGATGATTATTTAAACCCTGATTCACCTTCATCAATAAACAAGGGAGGTGTTATAAATAAAGGAATAAATAAAGAATTAGATAATACAAGAGATACTTTAAATAACAGTAAAAAAACACTGGACGAAATTTTAGAAAGAGAAATAAAAAAGACTGGAATTTCATCTCTTAAAATAAGTTTTAATAATGTTTTTGGTTTTTATTTAGAAGTGACAAATTCACACAAAGATAAAGTTCCAACTGATTGGACTAGGAAGCAGACCTTGGTAAACGCCGAAAGATATATTACAGATGAGCTAAAAATTCATGAGAATCAAATTTTGAATGCTGAAGAAAAAATTCTTGAAATTGAATATATGGAGTTTAACAATCTTGTTAGAAAAATTCAAACAAAAATAGATATAATACAGAAAAATGCATCTTGTATTGCATACTTGGATTGTTTATTATCATTCTCACATTGTGCTGATGAATTAAGCTATGTAAAACCAATAATTAATGATAAAAATAAATTTTATGTAAAAAATTCACGCCACCCTGTTATTGAGCATACATTAGATGATGGAAAGCATTATATTCCAAATGATATCGACTTGAATGATGAAGATCACCAAATTTTAATGATTACAGGGCCTAATATGTCTGGAAAATCAGCGATACTACGTCAAGTTGCACTAATAGCAATTCTTGCACAGATTGGTTCTTATGTCCCGGCAACAGAACTCGAAATGGGCTTTTTTGATCGAATTTTTACCAGAGTTGGGGCAAGTGATAACATTTCCCAAGGTGAATCAACATTTATGGTTGAAATGTTGGAGTCTGCCTCTATAGTAAATAATATTAGTGATAAAAGTTTGGTAGTATTGGATGAAATAGGTAGAGGGACAAGTACATACGATGGAATTTCAATTGCTTGGGGGATTACACAGTTCTTGCATGAAAATATTAATAGACCCAAGACGCTTTTCGCTACTCATTATCATGAATTAAACATGATGGCGGATAAATTCAAAAGAATCAAAAACTATAATGTACAAGTGAAGGAGACCAGTAAAGACGTAATTTTTTTGAGAAAACTTATCCCTGGCGGAAGTGCTCACAGCTTTGGAATTCATGTAGCTAAAATGGCTGGAATGCCAGAGAAAATCATAAGTATCTCAAAAAAAATTCTCAAAAAGTTGGAAAAATCACACAGTGAAAAAAATAAGTTTGATGTTGATGAAAACTCTGACTTACAACTAAGTTTTTTTAGTTTGAATGATGATGGTTATAAGAACTTAAAGGGTGAATTAGAATCAATTGATATGGATAATATGACACCAATTGAGGCATTGGTTAAGTTGAGTGAATTAAAACAAAAAATTAATAAAGATGACACATGAGTTTAATTTTTTATTTTACATTTGCTATCCGCTATTTGCGAAAGTAGCTCAGGGGTAGAGCATCACCTTGCCAAGGTGAGGGTCGCGGGTTCAAATCCCGTCTTTCGCTCCACTGCTCGGGTGGTGGAATTGGTAGACACGTTGGACTTAAAATCCAATGAACAGTAATGTTCGTGCGGGTTCAAGTCCCGCCCCGAGTACTCGACGGGAGACTTTCGAAAGATCGTCTTCCGTTTTTTATTTTCCATAAACATTTTCTTTAAATTTCGAGTGCAGAACGGAACTCAGGTCTGAAACAATTTTATTAAACTCCTCCAATCCAGCCAAATTAATATTTTCAGCTTTATTTAATCTATGATCATACAACATCTTATCTACTGTTACGTTGCTCTTGGTATTTATAAATTCAGTGTAAGAATATTCAATTGTTTTTAATGTAAAACCATTTCTTCTTTTAATGAAGACATGCTCTTTTCCTTTTGAGTTAGGATTTTTAAAAATACTAACTAAACTTTTACCATCTAACTGGTTTTTAGGTGGTTCTAATCCACAGAGTTCTGCTAAAGTTGGATAAATATCAATTAATGAAACTAATGCGTTTGTTGAACCTTTTGTCTCAGTTCGAGGATCATATATAATTAAAGGGACCTGTGTTGCTGTGTTATAATTTGTGAACTTTGCCCATTGAGTATGTTCCTGCAACATATAACCATGATCAGAGACAAATATTACAATAGTATTCATATCTAAACCTTCATTCTTTAATGCTGAAAGGATTTTACCAATCAGGGCATCAGTGTAGGAAATTGTTGCGTAGTATCCATGAATTAAACTAATTGCTAAACTGTCAGAAACCGGCCCTTTTTTTGGAATACCATTATAACTTCTGAGTTCACCTGAATTACTAATACTTATTTTTGGAGCACCTTTTGGAATCTGATTGTAGTTTTTAGGTTGCTCAATTTCATGTCTTTGATACAGATCCCAATATTTTTTTGGAGCATTAAAGGGTAGGTGAGGGTTAATAAATCCCGCTGTAAGAAAGAAAGGTTTATTTTCCTTTTTCAATCTTTTAATATCCCTGACCACCTTCTCTGTCATCAAACCGTCAATGTAAGTTGAGTCAGATACATCTGGTTTTTCATAGGCAGGTCCTTTATCTGTTTTTTTATAGATTAATGCATTTACTGAGTTTTTATAATCTTTCCACAGTGATTGCCAATAGTCTGTTGGAGCTAAATCTTTATCATTTTTGTCAAATGCATATGGTCTCCAAACCTCATCCCAGTCATTCATTCTATCATCAAGATGATGATATATTTTTCCGTTAGAAATTGTTGTGTATCCATTGTTTTTAAAAAGTTCAGGAATAGTAATCGCATTCGGTGTTTCTTTTTCAACAAATGTGTTGTAATCTAGGAATCTATTTTTTGTGGGCAACATTCCAGTTAACATACTTGCCCTTGACGCACCACATACAGGTACATTACAATATGCATTATTAAATTGTAAGCCTTTTTGAGCTAATAAATTAATATTTGGAGATTGTATTTTAGATGCTCCATATGAAAATAGCTCTGGACGTAAATCATCAATATACAACAATAAGATATTTGGTTTGCTGTTTGGTTTTGATTTTATTAAAGACTCAGAACACCCAAATATACCAAGAAATACAAAAATTATTAATCTATACATTAGATTTAGAATATTTTGTAAAAGTAATTACAAAAACTGCAGTGTGATTTATCAATTATAAAATTTTCTGTTCCAAATATACTCGTTGAAGTTTTTACCAAGTGCAAAACCATAGTAAATGAAAATAGCAATTACAGATTTCAATACAAAAAGATAAGTTATGAAAAATTCAGCTCCAGGATTGTTTTCATATTGGAACAAATCCTTTGGAATAATGAGTGTTAAAAATAGAGAAATAAAACACATGAATATGATAATGTTGTATAAGCTTTTGAAGGGCCACATCATTATTTTTCTAAAAAAACTTAAATCATTCCCCCATTTGTGAATCAAATAAAAATAATCATTACCAAGTGAGGCAAACATTAGAGGATCATCATAATTTTCAAGCTGAAATAGGCTTGACGGTGCCATCATTTTAATTTCTCTTTTTAATTCCTTATGTTCTGAGTAAAAACTTTGAAGATTTTTATATGCTTCATCAGGAACTTTAGCCTTAAACAATTCAAAGTCTAAGAACCTTAATCTGTAGTCTATACATATCTTTTTTATGTCTGAAATGTGAAAGACTCTGTCAGAATTAATTTTATCTAGTTTATAATCTAGACTAAGATCAATATTGATATCTTGGCGTATTTTCGACCTTTTTTTGGTCTTTAAAAGCTCTACGTGTAAGTCAGTTACTGGCATTTTAAAATCCATGACCAAAATTAATCAAAATTTATACCAAAAGAAATAATTTATCGAAAGTATTTAATTGAAATTAATTATTTGTTTCGCACACATATATCCGGGTGTTCCTGCCACACTTCCGCAAGGAAATGAACCAGCTCCACAATAATAAATATCATCATAATCAAAATATCTAAAAAAACTTTCTTTTGGTTGATTGGAAAATGTTCTTTTATCAAAGTTTTGATTGCCACTTAGTGTCATGTGGTCTATGTTACCTTTTGGGAAATAAAAAGTTTCTTTGAGATCAGCAGGTGTTAGAAATTTTGTTTCAATTAAGTCATCAATATTAACAATATATTTTGACAGAAGATTCAAAATATCTTGTTTGCAGTCTACAAGATCCTTGGATTTTTTGTTAAATGAAAAGTTTTTTGAAAAAAGAATTAGTTTTTCAATTTCCTCATCATTTCCCATTTTTCGCTGAGCCGCACCCTCTGGATATATTTGTATGTATCCAGGTTCATAATCTTTATGATTTTTATAAGCAAGCTGGCTTGATTTTTCAAAATCACAAAGATCTGAATTTGAAAAAATAAATCTAAACGATGTATCTAGTGAGTCGTCATTAGCTGGATATTTCCAAATAACCGGTTTTTTAAAGAAAGCAGTTACCTTTCCACTTGTTCCAATAAATTCTTTGTCATTGATAATTTTTATTTTTTTATCATCCTTTAGCAATCGGGAGGGAGTTATTGGGTCTGTTGCAAACAAAAGGTAATCATAATCTAATTCTTTTTTTTCAAGAAATATTTTTTTCGATTTGTGATCAATGTTTTTTATCGTGACTGAGTAGTCAATTTTAACTCCTATCGACTCATTAATTTTTTCTAAATTTTCAGTGATTTCCCAAATTCCATTTTTTACAAAACCCCAGTAACCATTAAAAACTGAACCTGAATCCATCAACGCTATTGTAAATGCTGTACCCTTTTGAAAAATTGATGCTGGACCACTTTCAGTAACTGTCATTCCCATGTATAATTTGGTTTTTTCAGATGTGAAATAATGATTTAATAAATCATATGCTGAGCCTTTGATCCATAGATCTGTAATTTTCTTTCCAAGTGTGTTTTTAGCATGAGAAATGTCTGGGTTAGTACTTTTTTTATAAATATTTTGTAAATATTTAATTACTCTAGCCTCATCATTTCTAAATCCTTCAATATCACCTTTTTCATTCCATTTGATCTGCAATTCTTTTTTTAAAAGATTTACATCTTGGTAAATTCGTGTGGGTTCCAAATTGTTTTTAAAATATACCAGTTTTGGACTTTTTGGATAGTAAGTTTTAATAAATTTTGAAAGGTTAGTTTCTTCGAAAATAAACTTTTGCATCATCCCCAAAACTGTTGCACCTTTGGGATAATTTACAGTCTTTTTGTTTATAATAACTGAATCCTTAACACAAGCTCCACCCACATTATTATTTTTTTCTAATATCTTAACATCAAAGTTTTGCTTCTGTAAATAATTTGCCGCCGTTAAACCATTAATACCTCCACCAACAATAACTACTCTTTTTTTCATAGATTCAATTTTAGTCCTGACATAAAACTGAACTTAGGAGCAGGTTCATAAAACCTTGATCCAAATGCATTAATTCTGATGTTATCAATATAATCTTCACTTAATAAATTTTCAATTGCAAAATATGGTGTGATGTCCAATCCAAACAAGGCAACACCACTAGATACATTAAAATTTATCGAATCATATCCTTCAATAAAAGTTGTATTAGAATTATTGGCATAAATCTTTCCAACATTTTTCCAGCTAATAATTACATTTAGGTTGTTGATAAAGTATTTTAAACTCAGTTTGTGAAAGTTATTTGGTATTCCTGCAATATTATTATTTGAATAGTCTATTTCCCCATTTGAAAAATCTTTAAAGGCATACTCACCTTTTGTTAGTGAGTAATCAATCATAAAATTTGAATTTAATTTTGCGCTTAACTCAAATTCAACTCCTTTTTTTATTGTTTTTCCTGCATTTTGATATATAACTTGCCCTGTGGTTGATTCAAACGGTATAATTTCATTTTCAGTAAGAACATTAAAATATCTTAGGTTGTATTTTAATTTTGTAAACTTTTCATAATTAGAAATTCCAATTTCAAAAGATTTAGATTTAACAGATTTTAAATCACTATTAAATCCTGATTGATCAATTGTAGCAGATAGTTCATTAAGAGTTGGTGTTTCATATCCACTTGAAATATTTGAAAAAACATCAAAATTTTTAAATTCATAATTCAGATTAAATGAAGGGTTTATTGATTTGATACTTTCTGAAATTTTCGCTGAATTTGTTAATGTATTTTCAAGAGTAATTGTATTGTTGTCATATCTTATTCCAGCAGAAAATATAAATTTTCCAATCTTTTTAGAACTGAACAAATACAAACCAATGTTATCATATTTTTCAAATTGATTCATTACAATATCAGATCTCAACCCCAAATCATTTACAAATCTTTTTCGATGATCATTTTGATTATTGTATGAAAAACCAAAGTTATAATTCAGAGAATTATCAAACTCAAAATTAAGTTTGTAACCCCAGAATGATTTATCTAATTCAATAATTCCTCCATTTCTAAAAGGCAGTTTTCCATCAAAAAGCCTTCTATTGTAATAGATTGAGTTAGTTAATCCAAAATTGTTAAATGTACTTTTTAAATTTACTCCTAGTTTATACTGTTTGACACTTTCTCTTGCGTCAAATTCAATATTTCTCGCCCTCGCTTGTCTTCTATCTGATTCCAATTCATTTGCGTTTAAACCACCCGGATCCATTGCGTCGGGACTGTCAAGTACATTAGCTACAATTTGTAATTTATTTTTGTTGCCAAGATTTGTTAAATATTTAAAGTTTGCATTAAAATTCTTGAATCCACTATGTTTTCTATATCCCTCAGAATTTGTATTAGAAATAAAGAAAATCATTTTTTCATTTTCATTTTTTATTCCTAGGGTAGCCTGTGTTTTGGTAGTTGAGAATGATCCTGATGATAATCCGATATTTACAAAATTTTCTTCAAAATTTTCTAATGTTGTGATTGAAATTACTCCGCCGGCTGAACTTCCAAAAAATGATGAATTATTGCCTCTATAAACATTCATTCTTTCAATTATTTCTAAATTAACATTGTCAATTTGTGATTGACCATCTGGGGAAGTTTCTGGAATTCCATCTACAAAAATCTTAATTCCTCTTATTCCAAAGTTAGCTCTCGCACCAAATCCTCTAATTGATATTCTGGCATCTTGAGCAAAATTATTATTGTTCATTATGAAAAGTCCAGGAACTGATTCAAGGTACTCACTGATCTTAATTTGTGGTGTTAGGGTTTGAAATTTTTCAAATTTCAAATTGCTTACGGGATAAGCCTGTTTTTTCTCCGCCAATAATCCATCGATTGGTTCAACAACCACCTCATCCAACTTAATGCTATCACCAACAATTATTCTTTCTTGTGAAAAAACATTATTAAGAAAAATAATTGTAAAATAAAAGAATATTAAATGTTTCAAATGATAAATTTACAGACTTTTTAAAAATTTTACTTCATCGTTTTTTAGGTGTCTCCATTTACCCCTAGGTATATCTAAGTTTATATTTATTATTCTAACTCTCTCAAGTTTTTTCACTTTGTAATCAAAATATTCACACATTCTTCTGATCTGTCTATTTAGTCCTTGTGTTAGAATAATTTTAAATTGATAATCATTAATATATCTTGTTTGACACTTTCTTGTGGTTGTATTTAAAATTGGAACACCATTTTCTAGTTTTTTTAAAATGGCTCTCGTAATCTTTTTATTTGTTGTCACCAAATACTCTTTTTCGTGATCGTTTCTGGATCTTAAAATTTTATTTACAATATCCCCATCATCAGTTAATAAAATTAAGCCCTCACTCAATTTATCTAATCTACCAATCGGGAAAATTCTTTTTTTGTAATTAATAAAATCTATTATATTTTTTTCCTCTCTTTTGGTATCTGTTGTACACACTATCCCTTTGGGCTTGTTAAAAGCGATATATGTAAAACTTTTAGTTCTATTTCTAATAATCTCACCGTCAACTTTGACAATATCTTGAGCTGAAACTTTAAAACCTGGTTCTATTAATTTGTTGTTCACAGTAACTCTACCCTCATAAATTAAACTATCAGCTTCTCTTCTTGAACAGAATCCCGATTGACTTAGAAATTTATTAACTCTTGTTTTATCCATTATATTTGAAGTAATCCGTTTGGTAAGTCCATTTCCAAAATTTGTTCCTCTTTATCAATGTTAGTTATCAATTGCTCAGCAAATGGAATTAAAACATTCTTATTCTTATAATCTACAACAATTAAATCCTGTCCAATTCTGCTCATAATTGAAATTACAGGCCCTACGAAAACCTTTTTATTATATAAATTAAAATTTATTAGGAAATCTAAACTATCCTCATTTTTTGCTAACTCATCTTTTTTTATGTAAATCTCTTTATTTACAAGACTTTTAGCTTTTTCTTCATTATTGATTTCAAAAAGATTAAACTTGAAAAGATTTTTTTTATATGAGCTTGAATTTACAAGCTTGAAGGGAACATAACTATCATCAATCTTTACAAAAACTGTCTTTGAGCTGATGCCATTAAAATTAGAGTAAACAATTAATTGACCTCGGAAACTAAATGGTTTGGAGATAGTTCCAAATAAAACTAACTCATCAGTTGTCATTAGATATTAATCTTTTTTTTCTTCATCAGCAGGTGCTTCATCAGCAGGCGCTTCATCAGCAGGTTCTTCTTCAGCAGGTTCTTCTTCAGCAGGCGCTTCATCAGCAGGAGCCTCATCAGCAGGTGCCACATCAGCAGGTGCCTCATCAGCAGGTGCCACATCAGCAGGTGCCTCATCAGCATGTGCTTCTTCAGCAGGTGCCTCATCAGCAGCAGCCTTCTCAGCAGCAGCAATAGCAGCTAGCTTTCTTTTTTCACTGGCTTCTTTTTCAAGAGCTAATTCTTTTTTCTTTTTTTCGGAAAGTTCTTTTTGAATTTGAGATAATTTATCTTCTGATTTTTTATTCTTTTCACTAACCCAATCTTCAAACTTTTTATCAGCTTCGTCCTCTGTCAAAGCACCTTTTTTAACACCATTTAGTAAATGATTTTTTAAGAGTGCGCCCTCTTTTGAAATGATAGATTTTGCTGTATGTGATGGTTGAGCTCCAAATTGAATCCATTTTACCGTTGCATCGATATTTAATTCAACTAATGGGGGATTAAAGTTTGGATTATAAGTTCCTAATTTTTCTAAGTATTTACCGTCTCTTTTTGATCTTTGGTCGGCTGCGACAATCCAGTAAAAAGGTTTTCCTTTCTTACCGTGTCTTTGAAGTCTTATTCTAACTGACATAATATTAAATTTTAAGGTTCGAAACCAATTTTATTAATGGACAGCAAAAATAATCGAATTTGTCAAAAAATCAAGAATAATTAATTTTTTTTTAAACCTGATTTATATAAAAAGATAACTAAATTTAAAAGCTATATGTTTTTAATTTTTGATACTGAAACTACAGGGTTGCCCAAAAGATGGGATGCCCCAATTAGTGACACAAATAATTGGCCAAGAATTGTTCAATTAGCCTGGCAACTTCACGATGATAATGGAGTTTTAATTTCAAATAAGAGTTACCTAATCAAACCTAAAGATTTTGATATCCCGTTCGAGTCTGAAAAAGTTCATGGTATTTCCACTATGCTGGCATCCGAGAATGGTGTGATTATTAAGACTGTACTAAAAGAATTTTTGAAGGATCTTAAATCCTCAGAATACCTAGTTGGGCATAATTTAAAGTTTGATATTAATGTTGTTGCATCTGAGCTCTTTAGATTGGATATTGAAAATCAATTATTAAATAAAACAGTATTAGATACTTGTACAGAAAATACAGCTAAAGTTTGCAAATTGCCTGGTGGTAAGTCGGGAAAATTTAAGTATCCAACTTTAGTTGAGCTTTATGAAAATCTTTTCAAAAACAAGTTTGAAAATGCACACAATGCATCTGCAGATGTCGAGGCAAACGCAATGGTATTTTTCGAATTAACTCGACTAAAATTATTTGATCCTTCTTTGATTCAGGATTTTGAAAATTTTCAAAAAAAAATTTCGGCTACATTCTCCAATAAAGTTTCAACTTTTGGAATTACTCATATAAATTTAAAAGTAGAGTCAAAAAAATTAAAAGAACAAAATCAAACTAATAAATCAAATACTGATGAGTCAGTTAATACTAATTTCAAATCAAATTATGTTCACCTTCACAACAACTCACAGTTCTCTGTTTTACAATCAACAACAAAAATTTCAGATCTAGTAAAAAAAACTGCAGAATATAAAATGAATGCAGTGGCTCTAACTGATAAAGCTAATATGATGGGTTGCTTCCATTTTTACAGAGCGGTCAAGAATTATAATGATGAGTTATCTAATAAAGACCAAATAATCAAACCAATTCTAGGTTGTGAATTAAATGTTTGTGATAATAGACTGGATAAATCATATAGAGACGATGGCTATCAAATTGTGTTTCTTGCTAAGAATAAATTGGGATATGAAAATCTTATGAAAATGTGTTCTATCGGATACACAGAGGGATTTTATTATGTTCCTCGAATTGACAAAGATTTAGTTAAGAAATATAAAGAAGGGATAATCGTTCTTTCTGGCTCAAAATATGGAGAAATATCAAATAAAATAATCAACGTAGGAGAAAAACAAGCTTTAGAAGCATGTATTTGGTGGAAGGAAAATTTTATGAATGATTTTTACTTGGAAATGAATATTCATGGTGAAGAAGAAAATGAAATAATTAATACACAACTATTGAAATTTTCAAAAAATCATAATATAAAATTAATAGCAACTAATGATACCAAGTATATTTCTAAAGAAGATGCTAATGCACACGATATTTTACTATGTGTAAAAGATGGTCAACAACAATCAACACCCATTGGAAGAGGGAGAGGTTTTAGATATGGTCTAAAAAATCAGGAATATTATTTCAAAACTAAAGATGAAATGATTGAACTTTTTAAAAATTATCCGGATGCAATCAACAATATTTCTGAACTAGTTGAAAAAGTTGAGTTTTATGATTTAAGTCGAGAAGTTCTATTACCAAAATTTTCAATTCCAGAGAATTTTCAATCAGCTTCAAATGATATTGAAAATGAATATTTAAAATATCTTGTATATGAAGGTGCGAGTGAAAAGTATGAAAATATAAATGATGGTTTGAGAGAAAAAATAGATTTTGAATTAGAAGTTATTAAAAATTCTGGCTATCCAGGTTATTTTTTGATTGTTCAAGACCTGATCCAAGCAGCTAGAAAAATGGGAGTCTCGGTTGGGCCTGGAAGAGGGTCTGTCGCGGGCTCAATAGTGGCATACTGTCTTGGTATAACAAAAATAGACCCAATAAAGTATGATTTGCTTTTCGAAAGGTTCCTTAACCCTGACAGGGTTAGTATGCCTGATATAGATATAGATTTTGATGATGATGGAAGAGGTAAGGTTATTGATTATGTTATTGAGAAGTATGGTTCTGATCAAGTTGCCCAAATTGTAACATATGGAAAAATGGCCGCAAAATCCTCAATTCGTGATACAGCACGAGTTTTAGATTTATCCCTTTCAGATGCAGACTACTTGGCAAAGTTGGTTCCAAATATGACGAAGCTTTCTGACATATTTGATTCTGACAAAAAGAAATTAAGCTCGTTTATGAGATCAGATGATTATTCAAACGCTATTGAGTTAAAAAGTATTGCAGATGGAGATAATCTTCAATCGGAAACAATTAATCAAGCAAGGGTTTTAGAAGGCAGTCTTAGAAATGTTGGGGTTCATGCATGCGGAGTAATCATAACACCTGATGATATAACAAAATTTGTCCCAGTCGCAACTGCAAAAGATTCAGATTTAGTGGTAACACAGTACGATAATTCAGTGGTTGAAAATGCAGGTCTTTTAAAAATGGATTTTCTAGGATTAAAAACATTGACCTTGATCAAGGATACTGTTAAACTAATAAAGTATAGGCACAAAAAAGAGATTGATATAGACAATATCTCATTAAACGATGAAAAAACATATGAGTTGTTCCAAAAAGGGGATACAGTTGGAATTTTTCAATATGAAAGTCTTGGAATGCAAAAATATCTGAGAGACTTGAAACCAACTGTTTTTGAAGACTTAATTGCAATGAATGCGTTGTATAGGCCTGGACCTTTGGAGTATATCCCGTCATTTGTTAGGCGAAAAAATGGAACTGAGGAAATCAAATATGACATTCCTGAAATGGAGGAGTTCCTTAAAGAAACTTATGGCATTACAGTCTATCAAGAGCAGGTAATGCAACTCTCGCAAAAATTAGCTAATTTTTCAAAAGGTGATGCTGATACTTTGAGAAAAGCTATGGGAAAAAAAATATTCTCATTGCTCGAAAAATTAAAGCCCAAATTTATATCAGGTGGTAGATCAAATGGATATGATTCTGAGATATTAGAAAAAATATGGAAAGATTGGGAAGCTTTTGCATCTTATGCATTTAATAAATCACATTCAACTTGTTATGCCTTGATCGCATATCAGACTGCATACTTAAAAGCACATTATCCATCGGAATATATGGCTGCTGTTTTATCAAATAATATGAATGATATTAAACAAGTAAGTTTTTTTATGGAAGAGTGTAAACATATGTCAATCGATGTGCTTGGCCCAGATATTAATGAGTCAATTTTTAAATTCAATGTTAATGATAATAATTCAATTCGGTTTGGCATGGGGGCAGTTAAAGGAGTGGGGCAAAGTGCCGTTAAAGCCATTGTCGAGGGAAGGAAGACTGGTAAGTATAAATCAATTTTTGATTTTGCAAAAAGAGTTGATTTAAGATCAGCAAACAAGAAGGCATTTGACAGTCTTGTACTGGCAGGTGCTTTTGATTCTGTAGATAACGCACACAGAGCTCAGTATTTTTTTGAAAATGGAGATGGTGTAACATTTATTGAGAAGGCAATACGGTTTGGTTCCAAATTTCAGGAAAGAGAAAATTCACCCCAAACTAGTCTATTTTCTGACGCGGATGAGATAAAAATAAGTGAACCAAGTTTTCCCGATTGTGACAAATGGTCTAAGCTTGACCAATTAAAAAAAGAGAAGGACGTAGTTGGGATTTATATTTCAGGTCACCCATTGGATGACTATTTTGATACATTGAAGTTTCTGACTAATATTCACCTTAGCGATCTAAAAGATTTAAGAAAGTTAGTCGATAAAGAGGTTAGAATTGGAGGGATTATTGGAGAGGTTCAACATAAAATTTCAAAAAATGGAAAAGGATGGGCGACATTCATAATTGAGGATTATTTTGAATCTTATGAATTAAGAATTTTTGGAGAAGATTATTTAAAATTCCAGCATTTTCTGATCGAAAATAATTTTGTTCATATTAAGATTTACATTAAAGAAGGTTGGAAAGATGCCGAAACTGGAAGAATTGGGGATCCAAGAGTTCAATTCTTAAACTTTCAACAACTCCAAGATACTCTTGGCTCCAATACAAAGAGAATATCTATTAAAATGGATGCTCAGTTAATTGAGCAAAATCATATTGATTTTTTCAAAAAATTAGTAAAAAAACATAAAGGTGATCAAGAGATTGTATTTAACTTATCTGCAAATGGAAATGGATTAAATATAAATCTATATTCAGTTAAAAATAAGGTCAAAATATCTGAGGAACTAATTAAATCTTTAAAAGAAAAAAAATTAGAATTTAGATTAAACTAGATTTATAATTATTTATTTATATTTTTGGCAAAAAAATTTATGGCAGTAGAAATAAACGATGCTAATTTTGAAGAATTAGTTCTGAAATCCGACAAGCCAGTGCTTGTAGACTTTTGGGCAGAGTGGTGTGGACCATGCAGAATGCTGGGGCCCATTATAGAAGATTTGAGTGATGAGTTTGCTGATAAAGCAATTATCGGAAAAGTTGATGTTGATTCCAATCAACAGTTTGCAGCTCAGTTTGGTGTTAGGAATATCCCTACTGTTTTAGTTTTTAAGGGTGGAGAAATGGTAAATAGACAGGTTGGGGTGGCCCAGAAAAGTGTTTATGCCGATTTTCTTAACGCCTTATTGTAGTTTTCGGTCTGGTAGTTCAGCTTGGTTAGAATACATGCCTGTCACGCATGGGGTCGCGGGTTCGAGTCCCGTCCAGACCGCCAAAAATAAAATTAAACCCCTAATTTTCAACATTTTAGGGGTTTTGTTTTTCCAAATAGGAATAACTATAGGGATAAAAGTGAACGTATTAATCTACGTTTTAATATTTATCTTTAAAGTGTTATGACCAAATTTGGCATATTACCGCCCAATGAACTATACAATTGGGGAAAACAACCTACTTGTCCCACTTCAATCATATTTTTGGGTTGAACATTTCCAGTGCCACATTGATCAAAATCTCCATCAGCTAAATCTCTTCTAAGAGCACATTGATCACAAGCCATTATTAACATTCCACGTTCTTTGGCTACTTTGTTTAATCGCTCTCCAGTTTCATTTCCTTTTCTTAGTACATTCGCGTTTTCATCAAAAAAGAACATACCTACTACTTCAACCCCGTGGGTGTTTTGCTCTAACTGAGGTAAAATCATGGTTGCTAACTGAAATGTAGAAGCCATATTTGTTTTAAAAATATAAGCTACTTTCATAATATTATTTAGATTTGATAATTAAGGAATGCAAAAATAATATTTTATTGTTTAATTAAAAGTAAAAATTTAAAGTTATTGATTTTGGGAGGTGCTTTGTGTATCCCTCTTTTTTTTATACATTTAAACCATCGGTTTTGTTAAATCGTTTGTCCCCAGTAAGGGGATAACTTTTATCCCTATGGTAGGGATAAGAAAAATAAACCGAAAATGTAAAATATTGGTCATGAATGGATTACGAGGTTGGGTTTCACCGGTTTAGTTCCCGTCCAGACCGCATGATCCCCCTCTTTTTAGAGGGTTTTTTATTTAGTTCATGGATTATTTTGTAGAATTAGGGTACTTAGGTTTATTTATAGTCAGTTTTTTGACTGCTACTCTAATCCCACTAAGCCCTGAAATTATGCTAGGAATATTAATCGCGAAGGGCTTTAATCTTCAATTGTGTATTATAATTGCTTGCGTGGGTAATTGGTTGGGTGGTGTAACAACATACTATGTTGGTAGAATAGGCGATTGGAAGAAAATTGAAAAAATTTTTAGAATAAAAAAAGAAAAAGTTTATTCATTCAAAGAAAAAATAGATCGTTGGGGTAGTGTTGCAGCTTTTTTTACTTGGCTTCCACTAGGTGGTGACATTTTAACTCTAGCACTGGGTGTTTTTAAAGTGGATGCCTTTAAAGTTTCATTATGGATGTTGATTGGAAAATCTATAAGATTTTTTGTTTTAGGAGCTTTGATTTATTTTGGAATTGACTTATTTACCAACTAACCAATTTGAAATAATTTACATTCGCGTTCTTTCAAAAACTTCTTTCGCTTTTTTATTTGTGCTTGTAATAATTGATGCATGAGGTTCATAAGCCTCTCCATTTTCATTTATCATACCTTGTTTTAACAAATTGTTAATGGGCTCATATCTGTCAATGTATTGACATCTATGATAGCCAATTAAATAAGGCTCATTGACCACATCTCTAAGATATTCAGTGTGTTTACCAGCAACTTCTGTTTGATTACTCAGTTGTTGCCACATTGTATATCTATATTTTTCTGTAGGAAAACTGCATTGATGGTCACATATTAAAATTGGTTATATTGGTGAAATCGGTGAGGACTTTTAAAACCCACCACAAATTACTCCACGGTAACAGACTTAGCTAAGTTTCTTGGCTGATCAATACTACATCCTTTGAAATCTGCTATGTAATAGGACAGAAGTTGTAATGGAATGTTTGCAAGAATAGGACTAATTAGTTCTTGAGATTCAGGAATTTCAATAACATCATCTGAAATTTTCTTGATTTCCTTATCTCCCTCTGTAACAATAGATATTACTTTGCCGCCTCTTGCTTTAATTTCCATTACATTACTCACAATTTTTTTATAGCTACCTTTTTTGGTTGCAACAACAACAACAGGCATATTCTTATCAATGAGAGCAATAGGTCCATGTTTCATTTCAGCCGCAGGATAACCTTCAGCATGTATGTATGAAATTTCTTTTAATTTTAATGCACCCTCTAAAGCTACAGGGAAATTGTAACCTCTACCTAGGTATAAAAAGTTTTTAGATTTTGAATACTTTTTAGCTATTTCTTCAACCTTATTAGATTTTTTTAGAATTTTCTTGACGTTGTCAGACAAGTTTTGAACACCATCAATAATTTCACTGTATTTTGATTTTGTAATTTTTTTAAGCTTGAAACCAATTTCAGTTGCGATTATCAGCATTGTTACAGCTTGACAGGTAAAAGCTTTTGTTGATGCAACACCAATCTCAGGTCCTGCGTGTGTATAAATCCCCGTATGGGTCTCTCTTGCAATTGATGAACCAACGACATTACAAATCCCATAAATAAATGCATCCATTTCTTTAGCCAACTTGAGCGCAGCTATTGTATCAGCTGTCTCACCAGACTGTGATACAGGAATAACAATATCATCTTTGTAAATAATTGGATTTCTATATCTAAACTCTGACGCATATTCGATTTCAACAGGAATCCTAGCCAATTCTTCAAAGTAATATTCACCAAGCAAGCTTGCATGCCAAGAAGTTCCACATGAAATAAAAATTAACCTGTTACTTTTCTTAAATCTTCCCAAATACTCTTCAATCGAGGATATTTTAATTTTTGCTGGATTTGAAAAAATTCTACCTCGCAAAGAATCATTGATGCATTTTGGTTGTTCAAAGATTTCTTTTAGCATAAAGTGTTTAAAGCCACCTTTTTCTACCTGCTCAATTTGTAGTTTTAATTTTTCAATTTTTTGATCTTTGACACGATTAGTTCTAAAATCTCTAAGTATGAGTCCTTTCTCTCTACTGAGTATTGCAAGCTCATAATCGTTTAAGTATAAGCAACGATTTGTTTCTTTGATAAAAGGAGAGGGGTCGGAGCCAACAAAAAAGTCCTTTCCCTTTAAGCCGATAGCTAGTGGGCTTCCTAATTTAGCTACAACAAGTTCATTTGGTGAGTCTTTGTCAAAAACAACAATTGCAAAAGCGCCAACTACTTGATTGAGTGCAATTTGAGTAGCTTTACCAATTTTCAATTTTGGATTAGTTCTTTTGACTTCTTCAATTAAATTTACCAATACTTCAGTGTCGGTATCAGATTGAAAAGTATAACCTTTTTCAATAAGAATTTGTTTTATCGAGGCATAGTTTTCAATTATACCATTATGAACAATAAATATTTTTCCATTATTTGATATATGGGGATGTGAATTCTTAGTGTTTGGAATTCCATGTGTTGCCCATCTAGTGTGACCCATGCCTATTGTGCAGGAATTTAGATTATCATCGTCCATTTTCTTTTCCAAGTCAGCAACTTTTCCTTTGCATTTTTTCAAGTAACCTTTAGAATTAAACAAAAAGGCACCAGCTGAGTCATATCCTCTGTACTCTAGTTTTTTTAAACCATCAATTATAAAATCTTTGGTCGGTTGTTCTCCAATATATCCAACTATACCACACATATTTAAATCCTCATTATCATTTCAAATTCATTTTTTTGGAATCCTAATTTTTGATAAAATTTAAGATTTTTTTCACTTGAGCTTAAAATAATTTTATCACAATCATTTTTTTTTGCTTTTTCAATCAGATTTTTTACCAAAAGTTTACCAATTCCTTTTCCTCTCTGATTCTCTTTCACAACAACATCTTCAATTATCCCACTCTTTCTGGTTATTTTTTTTATGTAATGAATTGAAGCATAACCTATTACATTTCCTTTCTCCAAAGCAACTATTCCGTCAAGTTCATCACTCGAGAATATTGATTCATTAATTTTTTTGTCATAGTTTTTACTAAACGAATCAATTAGAATTTTGACAACATCTGTTGAATGAGACTTATTTAAGCTTTCTATAGTTATCATTTGCCCTTAAAATCAGTTGTAAATATACCTAAACCATGAGCCTTTAAAAAATTAATTGTAAATTTGTCCCGTTGTGAATTCTCACTTCGAGAATTTGTAGAGACCAATGAAGAGCTTTCCTACAGGAGAGCTTTTTTATTATGAAACAATTCCTAATTTCTCAGTTTCTTTCCATTTCCCCCTCGTAAAATCAGGAAAATCTTGAGGTTTACCATCGTGTAAAATTGATTGTTTTGATAGTGGAGCAACAGCAGACCAAAAACAACCTTCGTAAACATTTTGGTCAAGAGGCAATCCTTTATTTAGACACTCTACAATCCTGTACATCATGATCCCATCCATACCCCAATGACCACTTTTTACGGTTTTTTCATTTAGTTTTTTATATAGTGGGTGATCATATTTTTCATACAGTCTTATTAAATTTTCATTTTCTATCCAGCTGTGATGGTCTTTCGTTATATCCTCAAAACCATTTTCTAAAGCAACTCTGGTTGGAAAACCTGCAAGCGTTCCTCTTGTCCCCTGTATTAAATTTAATCTGGTATATGGCCTAGGGCTTGTTTCATCCCATTGTACTAATATAGTTCTACCAAGTTTTGTTTTGATTATTGAACTATTAATATCACCGTTTTTAAAAGAAATATTTTTCCAGGAGTTGCTCTCACTCAATTTTTCTTGTGAGTATTGGTTTCTTCCAAGTGCTGGACTTGAATAGGAAACAATTTTGTGAAAATTATCCTCCGTTCTGCAAAGATTCATGTATTGTGCGACTGGACCTAGACCATGTGTTGGATATATATTTCCATTTTTTTCTATGTAAAAATCTGTTCTCCAAGACCCCATTCTTGTCTCATCATGATCCATTTGCCACCGAAGATCGTGGATATACGCAGCTTCACCATGTAATAATTCACCAATAACTCCCTGTCTACACATGTTTAAAAACAACAATTCATCACGTCCGTAATTTACATTTTCAAGCATCATGCAGTGTTTCTGATATTTTTCAGAAACATTAATGATATCCCACAGTTCATTGAGCTCCAATGAAAATGGAACCTCACAAAAAACGTGACAACCTTTTTTAATACACTGTTTAATCATTGGTGTATGACTTTCCCAATCGGTGGAAATGAAAACAACATCGGGCTTAACCTCATCAATCATTTTAATCCACTCATCTTTGGATCCCCAATAGTTTTTAAGATTTTTTAAGTTATCTGTTATTTGATATAACCTTTCAAGTTCTCTTTTTAAAGTTGATTCATATATATCACACAGACCAACAACCTCGGTATTATTCAGACTAGCAAAATTTCTTAGATGAGTTCCTCCACGGTTAAGACCAATAAATGCACCCCTGATTTTTGGAAGAGGATCAGCTTTAAATCCACCGAGATATCTTCCATGATTAGATTGATTGAGATTATTTTGGCAATTAATACTTAGGGTTGAAGCCGCTATTGCACCCAGTGATGAAGTTTTAATAAATTTCCTCCTATTTAAATTTGACATTTATTTCAAATATTTTTTGAAAAATAACCAAATTTCTTCACTAGCACTTATGTCCATGTTTCCCCATGCTCCAGGCCAAGTGTGACCACCACCATAAACAGTGTAAAGCCATACTTCATTAAGTTGATTTTCATTATAGTTTTTTTCTAATATTACATATGAGTTATCGTTTTGATTGACATTTGCAATTCTTATAATTTCATTTTTATTGCATGAGTTCAAATCAGACCAATATTCAATAATTTTATTTATATCAGGTGCACCTCCCCAACCTCCGGCGGCTGACATTGAACCGTCCATGGGAACAACATAATCATCTGTTCCAGAAATTTGTAATATAGGGATTGGTTTTTCTGGGTCGCAATTGTTCCAATCATAGCCACTCATTGTCCCAGTAATACTAGCAATAGCACTGAAAATATTTGATTTATTACAGGCGAGTGTATAACTCATAAATCCTCCATTAGACATTCCGCTAACAAATGTATTTTCTTTGCTTAAATTATGTTCATTCTGTAAAAAAGTTGCAAGTTTAGACAAGAAATCAGCATCTTTCACGTTGCTCATTTGTTTGAGATTTGCATTCCAGTGTGTTCTTGTTGTGTAATAATTTATAGAACCTTGGGGATAACATACTGCAAATCCATTTCTGTCAGCAATGTCATTCATTTGAGTATATCTCATGATATTTTTTGAGTTACTACCGTACCCATGCAATACAAAAATGAGTGGTGCACCCTCTTGAATATTATTGGGTTTGTATAACGTGTATCTCCTAGTAATTCCATCATGCTCAAAAAAATAATCTGCTGGATATGAAATTTCAACTTGATTATTTTCAATGTCATCAATCGTTTCACAGGAATATGTAAAAATTACTAGAAACAAGAATTTAAACCAATATCTCAAAATAATAGATTAGAAAGAACCAGGTTTTGGTATTTTGTAGTATCCATTAGAATCAGGAAGTGTTGGAGGATTTGAATTCCAACTTAAATCTTTGGGAATCATGTTATCATCTGCATTCATTGCATCGTCCCACTCAATAACATTTCCAGTGTATGTGGCCATTCTTCCCATCACTGATGTCAATGTGGCTTTTGCTCCGTTTTCTCCATCATTTATATAACCTCCATTTCGAATACTTTTAAAAAGTTCATTGTGTTCAATTTGGTATGGACTTTCATCGCCTCTTTGATTGTACTGAAACAAGGTATCACCATTGTGGTTTTTTATAATGGCGTTACCATTTCCACTAATCTCTAAAACTCCTTTAGTCCCAATAATTGTTTCATTAACTTGTTTATGTGTATTAGGCTGATGCCTACATTGACTAGAAACAATCGCACCACTTTTATATTTGAATTCAACATAATGATGATCAAATATTTCTCCAAATTTCTTGTCTTTTCTAATTTCTCGTCCCCCCATTCCTTGTGCTGTTTCAGGGTATTCATTTAAAAACCAATTTGCTACATCTAAATTGTGTATGTGTTGTTCGCAAATGTGGTCACCACAAAGCCAGTTAAAATAATACCAGTTTCTCATCTGATATTCCATTTCAGTTTGATTTATTTCTCTCTCTTTCACCCAGACTCCTGCACTATTCCACCTCACATGAGCAGAAATTATTTTCCCAATGATACCGCGATCAATTTGTTTTTTTGCACTAATATAGCTTTTCTGGTAACGCCTTTGAAGACCTACCACAACATTCAAATTTTTTTCCTTTGCTTTTCTAGCAGAATTTAAAACTTGTCGAACTCCATGAGCATCTGTTGCAACTGGTTTTTCCATAAATACATGTTTGTTTTTATTTATGGCATACTCAAAATGAGAAGGTCTAAATCCAGGCGGACTTGCCAAAATAACTACGTCAGATTTATCAATTGCCTTTTTATATGCATCAAAACCAACAAACTTATTTTTTTCTTTAATATTGATTTCTATTTCATCCTCAAACTCATCTCTTATTGCATTTAAGCTTGCTTCCAAACGATCTTTAAAAGCATCAGCTAGAGTAACGAGCTCGACATTGTTATCTGCTCTTAAAGCTTGAACAGCAGCACCAGTTCCTCTGCCACCACAACCAACAACAGCGATCTTGAGTTTCTTTTGATTAAGTTTTTTTGATTTAAAGGATAGTTTTGGGAGTATCAAACCTCCTGCAATTAGCGATGAGCTTTTCAAAAAGGATCTTCTGCGAAACATGCCTTTAATTTAGTGAATTTTAATTAATCCAATACTTCTTTTTATCTTCTTCGCTTGGTATTTCAAGTGGTCTCACAATTCTAAAACCTAGGAATTGAGCATCTGTATGCCACCACCTACTTCTTGGTATTTGTGGATCTTGTTTTTTCCATTGTTTATTGGATGAAAACCTTGTCGCACTTCTAACTCTGTAATCTGGGTTCATAAACGAACCACCCTTGACAACTCTCGGATACAATTTTTTTGCATGATTATAAGGGTTGTATAAAATACTATCAGTCTGATTTGAGTATGCTCTTGGATCATACTGATCAAGTGTCCATTCAGAAACATTTCCGTGCATATCAAATAACCCAAAGTTGTTAGGTTTTTTCGTTCCAACTTTTTGATATTTACCATCACTGTTTTTACTGTACCACGAATAATCATCAAGACTTTCTAAATTTTCATCAAAATGATAAGGACCATTTGAACCTGCTCTGCACGCATATTCCCATTCAGCTTCTGTTGGCAAGCGATAATAGTTTCCTGTCATTGCAGATAACCATTCGCAAAATTTTGATGCAGAAAGTTGCGTCATTGAAATTGCAGGATAACCATCAGTGCCCATACCAAAACTCATTTCGACATATGGCGTAGTGGCAGAACTAACTCCATCAACATCAATATCAATCTCATTATTCACATTTCTAATTTGATTTTTATCAATTTCTCGATCCATATAGAGTTGAAATAAATTCCACGTTGTCTCATGCTTGGCCATCCAAAATGAATCAACAACAACTTTTCTTTGGGGCCCTTCATCAGCTAGCCTATTTTTTTCATTCATAGGACTCCCCATTTTAAATTCTCCACCAGGAATTGCTGCCATTTCAATGAGAAAATTAGTACCTGGTATTTTCTGAGAATATTCTACAAATATTTCTTGAGAATTAATATTGATAGCTAAAAAAATAATCGATAGTCTGAAAATTAAAATCAATTTATTCATCGGGTGTTCTTAAATTTTCAACAAGTTTTTTAATTTGATTTGGTGGCTCTTTGGTTAAACTGGATACTAAAATTGAGACAAAAAAGTTTAGAATCATAGCTATTATTCCAAAACCCTCAGGTGAAACGCCTATGAACCAATCTTCTTTATTACCACCACCAAACCATCCAAACTTAAATTTTAACATGTAATATAGCATTGATGAAATTCCAATTATCATTCCAGTTATTGCTCCTTCTTTATTCATTCTTTTATAAAAAATCCCTAGTACAATTGCTGGAAAAAATGATGCTGCAGCTAACCCAAATGCAAGTGCAACTGTGGCAGCAACAAAATCAGGAGGGTTTATTCCGAAGTAACCCGCCAGAAGAACTGCAAAAAAAGCTGATATTCTAGCTGCAATTAATTCTCCTTTCTCTGAAATATCCTCTTTTAAAATTTTTCTTCTTACTAATTTTGGACTGATAATTTTTTTTATCAAATCATGGGAAATTGATGATGAAATAACCAGTAGTAGACCAGCTGCTGTAGAAAGAGCTGCAGCCAGAGCACCTGCCGCAAGTAATGCAATCACCCAATTTGGCAACTGAGCAATTTCTGGATTTGCCATCACCATAATATCCTTATCAATGGTTAACTCATTTAATTTCTCATCTCCTAAATATTGAATAATACCATCTTCATTTTTGTCATTAAACTTTAAGAGTTCCGTTTCTTCCCACTTTTTAAACCAAGATGGCATGTCAGAATAATTTTTATTTGAAACAGTCTCAATTAAATTTGTTCTGGCAAAAACTGCAATTGCAGGAGCCGTTGTGTAAAGTATAGCAATAAATAAAAGAGCCCATCCAGCAGATTTTCTTGCATCACTAACTTTTTTTACAGTAAAAAATCTGACTATTACGTGAGGTAAGCCAGCGGTTCCAATCATTAAAGCCGCAGTTATAAAAAACACATCAATTTTTGACTTTTCACCGGATGTATATTCACCAAAACCTAGTTCTTTATGTAATCCATTTAACTTATCCAGGAGATAAACTCCATCTTGAGTTTCAGATCCAAAACCAAGCTGAGGAATTGGATTTCCAGTCATTTGTATTGATATAAAAATAGCTGGTACCATGAATGCAAAAATTAATACACAATATTGAGCAACTTGTGTATACGTTATTCCTTTCATACCACCCAAAATTGCATAGAAGAGAACAATACCCATTCCAATAAAAACTCCATTATTTATATCAACCTCCAGGTATCTTGAAAAGACAATACCAACCCCTCTCATTTGACCAGCAACATAAGTGAACGAGACAACAAGAGCACAAAAAATTGCAACAGTTCTCGCGGTATTTGAATAATAGCGATCACCAATAAAATCAGGAACTGTAAATTTTCCAAATTTTCTCAAATAAGGTGCTAGCAATAAAGCAAGTAAAACGTAACCACCTGTCCAACCCATCAAATAAACTGAACCATCGTAGCCAACAAATGATATAATCCCTGCCATTGAAATAAATGATGCCGCACTCATCCAATCAGCCGCTGTTGCCATTCCGTTAGCGATTGGATTCACTCCTTTTCCCGCTATGTAGAATTCACTTGTCGAGTTGGTTTTTGACCATATGGCAATTCCAATGTATAGCGCGAAAGTAAGCCCAATAATTATCCATATTGATAGTTGAAGTGTCATAGAAGCTGTTATGATTTAAACTCTTTATCAAGTCTATTCATCAAATAGATATAAATAAAAATAAGTATTACAAAAGTGTAAATTGAGCCTTGTTGAGCAAACCAAAAACCTAATTTAAAACCAAAAAACTCAATTAAGTTTAGTTGATCGACAAGTAATATTC
>CACIGC010000010.1 GCA_902586095.1 uncultured Bacteroidota bacterium
AGAACATGCTCCAAAGATGGTCAAAATAGAAATTGATGGCAGCTATATTGGTGCAGTAATCGGTCCTGGAGGAAAAGTTATCCAAGAAATGCAAAAAGAGACTGGGACAACAATTGTTATAGAAGAAGAGGACGAAAAAGGAATCATTGAAATTTTGGGTACTGATCAAAATATGATTGACTCAGTAATTCAAAAGATTGAAGATATCACTTTTAAACCTGAAGTAGGAAAAACGTATAATGTTAAGGTAATCAAGATTTTAGATTTTGGAGCTGTTGTTGAATTTAGACCTGGCAAAGAAGTTTTACTTCATGTTTCTGAAATTGACTGGAAACGTGTTGAAAAAGTTGAAGATTATTTAAAAATTGGAGATAAAATCGATGTTAAATATATGGGAATTGATCCAAGAACAAAAAAGCAAAAGGTGTCGAGAAAAGTTTTAATTGAAAAACCAGAAAAAAAATAATAATTTTTGAAACCTTTTTTGGTTTTTAGCGTATAATCTATAAAGTACAAAAGTGAGACAATTAAAAATTACAAAGCAGGTAACCAATAGAGAAACAGCTTCTCTTGATAAATATTTACAAGAAATTGGAAAAGTAGACTTAATTACTGCCGAAGAGGAGGTAGAATTAGCTCAAAGAATTAAGGCCGGTGATGAAGTTGCATTGGATAAGTTAACTAAGGCAAATTTGAGATTTGTAGTTTCGGTTGCAAAACAATATCAAAATCAAGGCTTAACATTACCTGATTTAATTAATGAGGGAAATCTAGGTTTAATTAAGGCAGCCAAGAGGTTTGATGAAACTAGAGGATTTAAATTTATTTCATATGCAGTTTGGTGGATCAGACAGTCTATTTTACAAGCTTTAGCTGAACAATCTAGGATTGTCAGATTGCCATTGAATAAAATCGGTTCTATCAATAAAATCAATAAAATGTATGCTTTTCTTGAGCAAGCAAATGAAAGAGTGCCGTCTGCAGAAGAAATTGCGAAAGAACTTGACATGACTGTCTCCGACGTGAAAGAGTCAATGAAAAATTCTGGTAGACATGTTTCAATGGACGCACCCCTCGTTGAAGGTGAAGACTCAAACCTTTACGATGTTTTGAAAAGTGGGGAGTCCCCAAATCCTGATAAAAAATTATTACATGAATCTTTGAAAACTGAAATTGAAAGATCTTTAGAAACCCTAACTCCTCGGGAAGCTGATGTAGTAAGATTATATTTTGGATTAGGAGATCAACATGCAATGACTCTAGAAGAAATTGGAGAGACATTTGATCTAACCAGAGAAAGAGTTAGACAAATTAAAGAAAAAGCCATTAGACGGCTCAAACACACATCTAGAAGTAAAATTCTAAAAACATATTTAGGATAGTATTAATGAAAATTATAGCTCCTTCTATGCTTTCTTCTGACTTTGGAAGATTAATAGATGAGATTGAGCTTGTAAACAAGAGTAATGCTGATTGGTTTCACCTAGATGTCATGGATGGTGTTTTTGTTCCTAATATTACATTTGGCTCACCTGTACTTGATATTTTTAAAAATTATGCGAAAAAGCCCTTGGATATTCATTTGATGATTGTCAATCCTGAAAATTATATTGATAAATTTTCTAGCTATAATCCCCATATAATCACAATTCACATGGAAGCAGTCAAAGATGTAGGGGCAGTAGTAAAAAAGCTAAAAAAATTAAATATTAAAGCTGGTTTAGCAATTAATCCTGATTCACCAATCAAACATCTTGAACCATATATAAATGAAATTGATATGGTTTGTTTAATGGGTGTTTTTCCTGGATTCTCTGGTCAAAAATTTATTAACGAAACAAATTCAAGATTAAGAGACTTAAAAAATTTAATAGAATTTAAAAAATCAAAAACATTAATACAGGTTGATGGAGGAGTTGATCTAAATAATGTTAAAGAATTGTCCAGATTGGGTGCAGATATTTTAGTTTCAGGTAGTTGTATTTTTAAATCAAAAAACCCAAATACAATAATTGATTCTCTAAAGAAAGAATCAAACATTTAGTTTTATGTCTTCGAGTTTGTTGTACGGACTTGGTATAATGAGCGGAACTTCCCTTGACGGAATAGACATTTGTTATGTAGAGTTTAAAAAAGAGGATGATAGTTACTTCAAAATAATAAATTCTAAAACATTTAAATACAATTCCATTTGGCTAAATAAACTGGGTGATGTTCACTCAAAAAATGATTTGCAAATAAAAAAAATAGATTTGGAGTATGGTATGTTAATCTCACAAAAAATCATCGAATTTAAAAACGATAACAATATTTCAAATTTAGATTTTATTTCATCACATGGACATACCGTAAAGCATAAACCACCTTATTATAGCATACAAATTGGAAATGGCAAAGTTATACATGATTTAACTAATGTAACGACCATCAGCGATTTTAGAAGTCAGGATATAAGACTAGGTGGTCAAGGTGCACCTTTGGTTCCAATTGGAGACAAATATTTATTTGGCAACTATGATTCATGTTTGAATTTGGGAGGAATTGCAAATATTTCTTTTGGTAACAGTGGAAATATTAAAGCTTTCGATGTATGTGGATGTAATATTTTATTAAATAAATACTCTAAAATTTATGATAGAGAATTTGATGAATCTGGTCAATTATCTTCAAGAGGTAAAGTTATTCCTGAATTGATTGAAAGTTTAGATTCAATTAGTTACAACCAAATTGAAGGGCCAAAGTCTTTGGATAAGGAAAAATCATTGAAAGATAATTACAAAGTAATTGATGAGTATTTGACCAATAAAAGTGATATCGATTTGAAAAGAATAGGTTATGATGTTTTAGCAACAATTGTTGAGCATATTTCGAATGAAATTTTTAGTGTCGTAAGCAAACAAAATAATTTGAAAAATATTTTAATAACAGGTGGTGGAGCAAAAAATATTTTTTTGATTGAACAAATAAAAAGAAAGATAAATTGTTCTGTGATAATACCAGACGAAATATTGGTTGATTATAAAGAGGCTTTGATTTTTGCCTTCATGGGCAAACTTCGTTTACAAAATAAAATTAATTGTTTAAAAACTGTAACAGGTTCAAAAAAAGATCATTCATCTGGCACTATATTTAATTAAGAAACCTTGAAAAAATTTTTTAAATTTCCGATATGAGAATATCTTTAATGATTCTACTAATCTTAAAATCAATCACTATATTTTCGCAAAAAAGAAGAAAAATTTGAAAATTAATAAAATTTAAATCATACATGAAAAATTATATTTTACTAGCCGTTGTGCTTACCTACTCATTTAATTTATATTCTCAAGAAGTTAAATTAAGTTATTACCTACCAAACTTAGACAATTATAATCAAGACATTCCGAAGCCAAGTGAAATAATTGGTCATGAGGTTGGGGAGTGGCATGTTACCCATGATAAACTAGTTCAATATATGTATGCTGTAGCCAATTCATCAGAAAGAATTGTCATTGAAGAAACAGGAAAAACCTATGAAAATAGACCTTTACTAATTTTAAAAGTATCATCAGAAGAAAATATTAAAAATTTAACTTCAATTAAAAACAGTCATCTAGAAATCTCAAATGGAATCAAAAAATCTGACTTTAAAAATATGCCAGTAATTGTATATCAAGGTTATTCGGTTCACGGAAATGAGGCAAGTGCATCAAATGCAGCTTTGTTAGGTATATATCATTTAGCAGCATCTAATGAGCCTGAAACTCTAAAAATTTTGAATAATAGTGTTATTTTATTTGATCCATGTTTAAACCCGGATGGATTGCAAAGATTTGCAAATTGGGTTAATTCAAATAAAAACTTAGTACCCAACCCTGATAATAATGACAGAGAGTTTAGCGAAGTTTGGCCTGGCGGAAGGACAAATCACTATTGGTTTGATTTAAACCGTGATTGGCTACCTGTACAACTTCCTGAGTCTAAGGCTAGGGTTAAGACATATACAGATTGGTTACCTAATATTGTTACCGATCATCATGAAATGGGCACAAATTCCACATTCTTTTTCCAGCCAGGTATTCCCTCAAGAGTAAACCCATTGATACCTAATTTAAATCAAAAATTAACTGAAAAAGTTGCAAAATATCATGCAAATTTCCTAGATAAGATTGGAAGCTTATACTACAGTAAAGAAGATTATGATGATTTCTATTTTGGAAAAGGTTCTACTTATCCTGATGCTAATGGAGGTATTGGGATTTTATTTGAGCAAGGTAGTTCGAGAGGGCATATTCAAAATAGTCAAAATGGCGTGCTCACATTTCCTTTCACAATAAGAAATCAGTTAACTACAACACTATCTACATTAAAGGCTGCCAGTGAACTAAGGATTGAGCTTCTTTCTTATATGAATGACTTTTATGTTAATAACTTTAATGACTCTAGGAAATCAAAATTTAAGGGAATTGGATTTGGTAATAATCACGATAAAACAAGTAGTTATCAATTGGCCAGCATTCTCAAAGCTCATAAAATTAAAGTTATTGAAACCGATGGAAAGAAATTTAAATATTTTGTACCATTACAGCAAAAGAAGTCAAAGCTCATAAAAGCGATGTTTGATACTCAAACCAAATTTGAGGACAGTCTATTTTATGATGTTTCTGCATGGACTTTTCCTCTAGCCTTCAATTTAAATTATAAATTTCTAAAGGAAAACTTAAGTGGGAATGAGCTGTTTGATAAACGTACTGGAAAAATCAGTGGTTATTCAAATTATGGGTATTTAGTAAAACCCTATGACTATAACATCCCAAGATTTATTAATTTTTTACAAGAAAATGGTATCAGGTTAAAATCAAGCAGTAAAATATTTAAAATAAAAAATAATTATTTTGATTATGGGACCCTACTAATTCCTGTAGTTGGACAAGCAATAAAACCTGAAAAGATCTTTGAGTTGCTGACTGAAATTTCAGAAAAAACTGGCATAGATGTTTATTCTTTATCAAGTGGTTATGAAGATAATATCGGTTTTGGTTCCAATTCTTTCACAACAATAAAAAAACCAAAGATAGGCTTAATTGTTGGTAGTGGTATCAGGTCGTATGATGCAGGTGAAATCTGGCATCTTTTCGATACAAGATATAGCATTCCAATAACTAAAATAGATGTTAAAAATTTAAATCGAACTAAACTAACAGAGTATTCTCACATTATTTTGCCAAGTTATTCTGGAAGCAGCATAAATATTGATTCAATAAAAAGTTATTTAAAAGCAGGTGGTAATATAGTTGCTTACAGAAATTCTATTAACTGGCTTGAAAAAAATAAAATTGTAAGTGTTGATTTTCATAGAAATGAAAGATATGCATCTAATGTCTCTTTTGAGGATAGAGGCAAATTTACCGGATCACAAGTTATTGGTGGTACGATTTTTAATACAAAAATCGATAAGAGCCATCCGATTAATTTTGGAATAAAAAATAATGATCTGCCAATTTTTAAAAACAATACTATTTTTATGATTCCAGACGAGAATAGTTACAATAATCCTATTACCTATTCTAAAAATCCACTACTAAGTGGATATATATCTGATAAAAATTTAGAATTATTAAAAAAAAGTGTTCCTTTCAAAATAAAAAGATATTCTGCTGGGAAAATTTTCTTGTTTTCAGAAAACACAAACTTTAGAGCCTTTTGGTATGGAACAAATAGATTATTGATGAATTCAATTTATTTATCAAATAAAATGTAATATTGAACTTTTTAAAGCCTTACACCAAGGAGTTTTCTTATAATTTAAAACTAGCATACCCAGTAATAATAGGGATGATAGGCCATACATTGGTAGGGTTCGTTGACAATGCAATGGTGGGCCAATTGGGAACATCAGAACTAGCAGCTATCTCTCTAGGAAACAGTTTTGTGTTTTTGGCTATGTCATTTGGTATTGGGTTTTCAACTGCAATTACACCTTTAATTGCTGAAAGCGATGCACAAAATGACAAAAATAAAACAAAATCTATTCTTTCAAATGGTATAATAATATGTTCTATTTTAGGACTAATTTTGACTGCCCTAGTTTTAATTTTTAAGCCAATAATATATTACATGGGTCAGCCAGAAATAGTAGTTAGTCTCGCCTATCCTTATATTACTCTCGTTGCAATTTCACTATTTCCGTTAATAGTTTTTCAATCTTTCAAACAATTTTCAGATGGATTATCATTTACAAAAATTGCAATGATTTCTACTGTAATTGCAAACATTATTAATGTTATCTTAAATTACATCCTTATTTATGGTGAGTTTGGTTTTCCAAGGTTAGAGTTAGTCGGAGCTGGAATAGGAACATTAATTTCAAGATTTATCATGGTATTACTGATTATTTATTTGATCAAATCCAACTCCAAAATAAATAAGTATATAAACAATTTATTTAGTTTAGAATATTCTTCAGCAATCATAAAAAAACTTTTTAATCTAGGCTACCCATCTGCTTTACAAATGATGTTTGAAGTTGGATTTTTTATTTCAGGCATATGGGTTTGTGGAATTATTGGGATAAATTTTCAAGCAGCAAATCAAATTGCACTAAATCTATCTTCATTAACCTTCATGGTTGCATTAGGATTAAGTGTTGCTGCAACGATCAGGGTTGGAAATCAAAAAGGACTAAATGATTATAAAAATCTAAAGCGTATTGCTATATCAATTTTCTTAATAACAATTTTGATTGAATTGGTCTTTGCTCTGATTTTCATTGTTTTCTCTGACTTACTACCCTGGCTGTATTTAGATAATAATGGTAGTCCTGATGTTCTTGAGACTGTCACTTTAGCTTCAAAATTATTAATAGTTGTAGCTCTATTTCAAATTTTTGATGGAATACAAATTGTTGCGCAGGGTGCATTACGTGGTATTCAAGATGTAAAAATACCTTCAATTATTTGTTTTTTGTCTTATGTAGTTTTTGGTGTACCAATAATGATTTACCTAGGATTATATACTGAACTTAAAGCTACGGGTGTTTGGATTGGTTTTTTAATTGGTTTACTGATTGCCTCTATCCTACTTTCTGTAAGATTCTTTAAAAAATGTAACATCGAAATTAAAAGATGAACGTTAATTATATTTCTTGGACATGGATATTGACTCATTTATCTGAACAAAAAAATATAACAAAATACCTATGACAATCATCTTCTGAGAAGTTACCTGAATTAATAATGATCGATTATCTAAAAAAGGGTTTGGGCCATATTCCATAACAATAATAAAAAGAAGAAGAATAGAGCAGAAAATTGAGGAACTCATAAGCATTCTTTTACTAAGCTTGCTCTTATAAACAATGAATAGTTGAATAAAACAATGAATCAGTAAGAGTCTAAATGCAACTTTTACAAAAAAAACATGGATATCAAAAGTGGAATTATCAGCAGAGAATACTGCTACCAAAACAAAGGAAACTAATGATGTAATAATTGTAGATAATGATAAAAAATTCAATATTTTATCTCTATTGAATTTTAATTGAATTCTCAAATAAGACACGTAAAATAAAAAATATGATAAGGCTAAAATTAACATAGAAGAGTTAAATAAATATGCTGAAGCTGTATTATCCTCCCCATTTTTTGCTTTCCACTCACCAAGATTGCTTAAAAAATTATAGAAAAAAGAATAGCCTTTTGATTCGGGTTCAATAATAGTACCTCCAGGGTAAATTATCATTGATATAAAATTGAAAATAACAAATAGAAATATGCCTATATAACCTTGTTTTATTAATATATTACTCATATTAATAGACTTAAATTTATTCAAACTTAATTTAATGAAAAGTCACCCTTTTAATAAATTATTTTTGGTAATAATTAGTGAGGGAGAGAGGATTCGAACCCCTAACCAACAGAGCCGAAATCTGCTATTCTATCCAGTTGAACTACTCCCCCATGAATAAATCATCAATCGTCTTAATTATTTAAATTTTTTCTAACTATTTCTGATATTGTCTTGCCATCAGCTTTACCTGACAGTTCTTTAGTTGCCATACCCATAACTTTTCCCATATCTTTCATTCCAGATGAGTTTGTTTGTTTAATTATTGTTAAAACTATATCCTCAATCTCTTTTTCACTTAATTGCTTGGGTAAATATCTGGAAATGAATTCTGACTGAACAATTTCTTTCTCAGCTAAATCATTTCTGTTTTGACTCTCAAAAATTTGAGCACTTTCTTTTCTTTGTTTTACAAGTCTTTGTAAAATTTTAATTTCATCTGACTTATTTAACTCTTTTGAGCTAGAATCTTTAGTTTCAAATAAAATAATTGCAGATTTTATTGCTCTTAGTGACTCTAATTTAATAGAATCTTTTTCTTTCATTGCAGATTTTAAATCTTCATTTATGGTAATTTTAAGCGACATATTTTAGTAATTAATCAACATTATCATGGAGAAATGTATTATTAGACTTGATATCAATATTCCCATTTTCATCATCAGTTAGAGTAGATGATGACATTGGTTTTGTCCCCTCATCATCCAAGCTTACACCAGCTCTTTTGTAGGCTGGTTCACCTTCCATTTCACCTACTTCTCTAGATTTAATAAATTTATAATTATATTCCTTAAGTTTAATTCTTCTTTGTTCAGTTCTTTTAGCCAATCCTTCAACAATTGGACTATCTATTGGGTTAAATTTAGGGGTTTTTTCATTTTCTAAGTTGTCATCCGCATTTTTACTGTAAGAATCATTCTCTAGTGTAACATATGGGATAATATACATTGGTTCTATGACCTCTATTTCATTTACATCAACCTTTAAATAATGTTTAAACTCATTTTTGTCAATTGAATAAATCTTTTCTGTATCATCTAGGACTTGAATTGGATCAATAACTTCAATTTCATCTAATTTTTTAATAATTAACTCCTTATCTAATTTACTATCAATTGAATTGTTGATATTATTTTTAATTAACTCAAAATCTACATCTATATCTATAATTTCTTCTTTTTTAATTTCATGAGTTTTGTTTGGCTGAAGATTTTCTGTGTTAAAATTAATATTTTTAAAATCAATCGATTCAGATGCATTATCAAACTGCAAAGGTTGGTGTTTTTTTTCTACTTTCTCAACTATTTCATTTTCATCCTCAAGACTGTAAATTGTCTTTTTTGGTTCAATATGTAGAATTTCATCTTGTTGGTTCATATCAAATCCAGTAGCAATTACTGTTACTGCAATTTCTTCAGTAAGTGAATCATCCTCTCCGATACCCATTATAATATTAGCTTTATTGCCAGCTTTTTCTTGTATATAATCGTTAATGATTCCTATCTCGTCAATTGTAATTTCGCTTAGTCCTGAAACAATTAACAGTAGAACATTCTGTGCGCCGTCTATACGATTATCATTTAGTAGTGGAGAATCTAACGCATTTGTAACAGCTTTAAGTGCTCTTTTTTCACCAGAGGCACTGTACGATCCCATAATGGCATTACCACTATTAGATAAAACGGTTTTTGCATCTTTTAAATCGATATTTTGTGTGTAGTGATTAGTTATTACTTCGGCAATTCCTTTTGCTGCTGTCGCAAGAACTTCATCGGCCTTGGTAAAACCTTCTTTAACGCCTAAGTTACCGTATATTTGTCTGAGCTTGTTATTGTTGATTACAACTAGTGAGTCAACACTATCCCTAAGTTTCTCTAAGCCTAAATTGGCTTGCTGTGTTCTAACTTTTCCCTCAAAAACAAATGGCATTGTAACTATTCCAACAGTTAAAATACCCATTTCCATAGCTAAGTTTGAAATAATTGGAGCGGCACCAGTTCCTGTTCCTCCACCCATTCCAGCAGTAATAAAAACCATCTTTGTGTTTTTATCAAGCATTTTTTTTAATACATCGAGACTCTCAATTGCCGCTTTTTCTCCAATTTTTGGGTCAGCTCCAGCACCCATACCCTCTGTTAAATTAATACCAAGTTGTACTTTATTTGGGACTGGACTGTTTTCTAATGCTTGAGAATCAGTATTGCAAATCACATAATCCACTCCATTAATACCTTTATTAAACATATAATTAATAGCATTGCTACCTCCACCGCCAACACCAATGACTTTTATCACATTACTTTGATTTTTTGGCAAATCCCAAGATAAATTTTCAAACTGATTTTCTGTATTCATATTATTATTATTATTATTCTGCGTTCTCTAAAAATGCTTTTAGTTTTTCTGTAAATTTTTCAAAGATTGATTTTTGTTTGGGTTCCTCTAACTTGATATCAGTTTCTTCTGTTTTATTTTCACCCTCAACCTGCTCTTTATTTTGATCATCAGAAACATAGTTATCCCTAGCGTTCATAACCAAACCTACTGCAGTTGCATACGTGGGATTTGAAATTTCTATTATATTATTTCCTGCTAAATGTTCATTTGGAGATCCAAGTCGGGTGTCCATACCAGTGGTATATTCAACCAATTGTTTTAGATGTTTTAATTGACTTCCTCCACCTGTTAAAACAATTCCTGCAATAAGTTTCTTTTTTTGCTCTTCATGTCCATAGTTTTTAATGTCCAGATAAACTAGCTCTATAATTTCTACCACTCTAGCATGAATAATTTTTGATAGATTTTTTAGGGATATCTCCTTTGGTTCCCTCCCCCTTAGACCTGGAATTGAAACAATTTCATTTTCTTTATTTTCGCCTGGCCATGCAGAACCAAACTTTACTTTTAGTAATTCAGCTTGTTTTTCAATAATTGAGCAACCATCTTTAATATCCTCAGTAATTATATTTCCACCAAAAGGTATAACTGATGTATGCCTAATAATACCATCTTTAAAAATTGCAAGATCTGTCGTTCCTCCTCCAATATCAATAAGGGCAACACCTGCCTCTTTTTCTTCAATACTTAATACGGCATCAGCTGATGCCAAAGGCTCTAAGGTTATTCCATGAAAATCAATACCAGAACTTTTCACACATCTTGCAATGTTCTTGATTGAACTAACTTGACCCACAACAACATGGAAGTTTGCTTCCAATCTTCCACCAAACATTCCAATTGGCTCTTTTATTTCTCCTTGTCCATCAACCTTATACTCTTGAGGAAGAACATGGATAATTTCCTCACCAGGTAACATTACTAACTTATAAACTTGATTTATTACATCAATAATATCTTTATCTTCAATAACTTGATCTGGATTTTGTCTCGTAATATAGTCACTGTGTTGTAAGCTTCTAATATGTTGTCCCGCAATTCCAACAACAACCTTGTCTATTTTGTAGCCAGATGTTTTTTCGGCTTCATTCACTGCAGACTGTATAGATTGAATTGTTTGGGTAATATTATTAACTACACCTCTGTGTACTCCCAAACTTTCAGATCTTCCCAGCCCAATAATTTTTAGCTTACCATAATCATTAACATGCCCAATCATTGCAACAATCTTTGTTGTTCCAATATCTAGTCCTATAAAAAGCTCATTATTTTTCATTGTTTTTATTTTTCAATTACTACTTGATTTTTAAAGCTCAGATTAATATTTTTAATTTTAGAGAATGAATCTGAATTATGTTTTACACCATAAAAAATCTTATATTTTTTTAGTTTTCTGCTAATGCGGTTAAAGTTTCCAAAGTTTATTAAAAAATTTTCATTCACTGGTTTTAGATTCATATGAATTGAATCCAAAAAAATGTAATCGATATGTCCGGTCAAGAAATCATCATTTTTTATTTGAGAACTGACTTCCAGAGCATTAATTAAATTAATAGAATCTATCTGACCTACAAAATAAACAGTCTCAGGACTGTAGATTTTTGATAATGGAATCATTTTACCTTCAGAATCAACATACCTATTTTGATACTCTAAAAACATCACAGCATCCTTTTCATTGATTTGAAGATTTATTTTTGCATCAACGGTCCTGTAAACATTAGAATTATTGAAGTAATCGATATTTTCGAGGTGATTTTCCAGTTCTGTAAAACTAAATTCTTGATTAAATAATGAGTCATTAATAAATTTGTTTTCAACTAAATTTATTTTTAAAGAATCTAGATCAATGTAGTTTAACGTTAAATAATTTAAGTCGTCATTTACTAAAACATCTCTTTTATCATTAACTACATTTGCCCAAATTGCCATGCAAACAATTAAAATCAGAATAGTGGACAAAAAAATATTTTTAAATAACATTTTGTAAAATCAATTTTTTTATACTTTCAACTTTTTCAGAGATATCACCTGCTCCCAAAGTGATAATTATTTCTGAGTTATCATTTTTAATTTTATTTAACAACTCATTATCAGCAATGATATTTTTATTTTTATTTTGTATTTTTTCTAACAATGTTCTAGAATCAATACCAGGAATAGGTTCCTCTCGTGCAGGATATATATCCAATAAAAATATTTTGTCGAATTTTTCTAAAGCTTTTGCAAACTCACTCATAAAATCTTTAGTTCTGGAAAAAAGATGTGGTTGAAAAACCACAAGGTTAGATTTTTGTGGGTACATTTTTTTTACTGACCTAATGATTGATTCAATCTCATTAGGATGGTGAGCATAATCATCAATAAATATTTTAGGAGATTTAGTAATAATTGAAAATCTGCGATGTATCCCATTAAAGGATTCAATAGCATTAATAATTTTTTTTGGATTTAAGTTTAGATTAATTGCTATTGAAAAAGCAGCTAAAGCATTTAGAGCATTATGTTCACCTGGCATTTTAAAAACTACCTTTCCATAATTATTTTTTTGAGATTTTATTTCAAATTGAGTTTCAAATGGACCATGAATCAATTTATCAATAAAATAATTAGATTCACTATTCAGCCCATATTTACAGCCATCAAATTCTAAATTTTCGTTCTGGAAAACAATTCCATCTTTTTTTAAGTTTCCAACAAAGGTTTTAAACGTACTTTTAAGATTTTGATAATTTTTATATATGTCTAGATGGTCAGCATCAATATTATTAATACATATTATGTCAGGCTTAAGTTGCAAAAAAGACTTGTCAAATTCATCAGCTTCAACAACAAAAATTTTATTTCCATTATTTAATAAATTTGAGTCATAATCATTCATGATTCCACCTACAAACGATGTGAATTCTAAGTTAAATTGAAATAAAATGTGACTTAATATTGAAGTTACAGTTGTTTTTCCATGAGTGCCAGAAATAGCAATACAAAAACCCTCATTGACAATTTCGGAAAGAATCTTTGCTCTTTTAATTAATGTAAATTTTTTATCTAAACAATATTGTAATATTTTATTATCATGACTAATAGCCGGAGTATAGACAATAAGTGTATTTTTTGGATTTAATCTTTTTAATTCAATCAATGATTTATTAAACACATATGAAATATCAATTCCCTCTTTAACTAGTTGATCAGTGATTTTTGACTGGACCCTATCATAACCGTAAATATCCTTTTTGTTTTGAAATAAATATTTGGCCAAGGCAGACATTCCAATACCTCCAATTCCAACAAAAAAATAATTTTTGTATTCAGTGTACTTCATTTTAAAAAATATTGAATTTCATTTATAATTGTTTTAACAGCATTTTTTTTTGAGATTGACTTAATTTTTTTTGAAAGACTAGTTCTGTATACATCGCTTACAATTAGTTTGTTTATTATGGGTGTTAATTTAAATTCCAGTTCATCCTCATTAATAAATTCACATGCACCTTTATCATAAATTTTTCTAGCATTTTTGGTCTGATGATCATCAACTACATTAGGTGAGGGGATAAATATTACAGGTTTACCAACTATACATAGTTCAGAAATAATGCTTGCACCTGATCTTGATACTATCAGATCCGATACAGAGTATAGTTCTTCAATTTTATCAATAAAAGGAATAATTATTAAATTTTTATTTTTAAATTTTTTATATGTTTTATAATACCTATTGCCAGTTTGTAAAATAACTTGTAAGTCATTTTTTACAAAAAAATCAATTGAATTAACTATTGACTTATTGATTGCATCAGCTCCTTGACTTCCTCCCAATACTAGTATTATTCTTTTATTTCTTGATAGATTTAATTTTTTATAAATCTTACCATTGTTTACTGATTTAAAAATTTTAATGGATTCTCGTACTGGATTTCCCGAATATATTATTTTTCTACTATCAAAAAATTTATCCATTCCATCGTATGCAACAAAAATTTTCTTCGAATATTTACCCAAAATTTTATTTGTTAAACCAGGATAGGAATTTTGCTCTTGAATGAAAGTTGGTAGATTTAGCAAACTCGAAGCAAATAAAATTGGACCACTTGCAAAACCGCCTGTTCCAATCACTAGGTTTGGTTTAAACTTTAGAATTATCACCACGGATTGAATCAAGCTAATAAATAACTTTAAAGGCAATAACATATTAGAAAAAGAAAACTTTCTTTTTAATCCTGATATATCTAATCCCTTAATTTTGTATCCCCGTTCAGGAACTATTTTCATTTCCATTTTATTTTTTGAGCCTACAAAAAGTAATTCACTATTAATGAATTTATTTTTTAAACCATCAGCAATACTTAACGCTGGGTAGATATGACCACCAGAACCACCACCTGAAATAATAAATCTATATTTTTTTGTATTATTCATCTATATTAACTGTATTGTATTTCTTATTGTTTCTACTCACACTCAATAGAATTCCCATAGCCAAAAAAGTAATCCAGATAGATGTTCCTCCTGTACTAACTAGTGGAAGGGGTTGTCCTGTAACTGGAATTAGTTGAACAGCAACTGCCATATTTGTAAAAGCTTGAAAAACAACCGGTATGCCAACAGCTACAGATACTAATTGTCCAAACTTAGTTTCAGACCTGTATGAAGTGATTATAATTCTAAATAGTAGTACCACATACAATAACAATATAATTATAGAAACTATGATTCCATACTCCTCAGCAATAATGGAGAAAATAAAATCAGAGGTGCTTTGCGGTAAGACATACTTCATAGAGCTTTTTCCAGCCCCTACACCAAATATTTTTCCATTTGCGATTGCCGCTTTGGCCCTATTTATTTGATAATTTGATGTATCATCAATATCATTCTTTACAAAATTTTCAATTCTGTTTGTCCATGTATCAACTCGATTAGGGATAATCCCAGGAAATTTATTAACAGCTAATAAGAATGATGAAATCAGAAAAACAAATAAAAAAAACAGTGTAGCAAGATGTTTTATCTTATATCCTGCGATAAATATTATCATTGTAGACATGATGAAGATTAATAATGCGGTAGAAAAGTTAGATGGAAGAATTAATCCAACAACTAATATTATTGGAAGCCACATTAATAAGAATGTTTTCATAAAGCTGATATTCTTATTTTTTTCCTTAGACAAAAAATTTGATAAGTAGATTAACAAAAAAATTGACGCTAATGTGGAAGGTTGAAATGAAATATCAAGGATAGGTATATTTAACCATCTGCTTGCATTTGCACCATCAATGACATTGCCCTGTAAAGATGCAAAACATAACAAAAAAATTACCAATGGCAGAACTATTAATGAAAGACCTTTAAAATATTTATAGTCGAGTAAATGTGTTGAATACATTATCATAATACCAATAAATATTATTGATACATGTTTTATGATATTTGAAAAAATTAAATTTGCTCCAAAGTTTGAGCTAGCACTGTAAACTGGTAGAAATGAAAATATCGCTAAAGCAATAACTACAATCCAAATTGCCTTGTCTCCACCAATCTTTTTAACTGTACTCATAATTTTCTTACTTGATCCTTAAATAAATTTCCCCTTTGCTCAAAATTTTCAAATAAGTCAAAACTTGCACATGCTGGTGATAATAAAACGATATCACCTTGTTTTGAGATATCATATGCGCTTTTAACTGCATCAACCATTTTGTTTGTAGAAACAATAAGACTGCAGTGTTGTGAAAATGTTGAAATTATTTTGTCATTATCACTGCCCAGGCAAATAATTGCTGTAACATTACTCTTAACTAAGGGAACTAGTTGACTATAATCATTGCCTTTATCTACACCACCAACAATCCAAACTATTGGTTTTTTAAATGAATTTAAAGCATAAAATGTTGCGTTAACATTTGTTGCTTTTGAATCATTTACATATTTCACTTTATTTATGGTTAAAAAATGTTCCAATCTATGTTCTACGTTCTGAAAAGTTTTAAGACTTTCAATGATTTGTTTATTTGAAATATTTAAAATTTCTGAAACAGCAATAGCTGCCATTGAATTTTTAACATTGTGTAGCCCAAGTAATGAGCTTTTAGTAATATCTATCATATTTTCATTGTTATTTATGGATGATTTAATTTTATTTTTGTTATGAATTAAATAGTTGTTCTGTTGATTTTTGTTGTTACTAGTATGTAAGGAAATAGCTGAAGCTATGCTTTTTATATTGTTAATTTTGTTTGTAGTAATGCTACAATCTCCACTGTAAATAAAGTAATCTGAGCTTTTCTGATTGCTTATTATCTTAAATTTTGCATCAACATAATTTTCCAATTTATTATTATACCTATCCAGATGATCTGGCGTTATATTAGTTATAATTGAAATGTCTGGCCTAAAGTTTATAATATGATCCAATTGAAAACTACTGACCTCTAAAACATAATAATCAAATTGATTTTCTGCTATTGACTCAGAAAAACTATATCCAATATTTCCTGCTAGACCAACATTAAATCCACTATTTTTTAATATGTGGTAAATGAGTTTTGATGTTGTTGTTTTTCCGTTTGTCCCAGTAACAGCAATAATATATGCATTGGTATATCTCGAAGCAAATTCAACTTCTGATATAATTTTCTTTTTTTTAAGTGATGGCCTTGATTTAGTTAACGATTTTGGATCGATACCAGGACTAATTATAATTTCATTTGAGTCTTTAATTAAATTTTCAGTATGTCCAGATTCCTCATATTTTACATCCAACTTTGACAAAAGTTTTTTTGTTTCGGATTTAATATTTTTTGAATCTGAAAGAAAGATATCTAATCCTTTTTTTTGAGCCAATTTTACTGCTCCAATTCCACTTACACCAGAGCCTAGAATAACTGTTTTTCCTTTATCCATCATCTTAGTTTTAACGTTATAAGAGTTAGTATTGCAAGTAAAATTGATACAATCCAAAATCTAGAAACAATTTTAGTTTCACTTAATCCTTTTTTTTGAAAGTGGTGGTGAATGGGACTCATTAAAAAAATCCTTTTTCCAATTCCATATTTTCTCTTTGTATATTTAAAAAAACTTACTTGTATTATAACTGACAATGTCTCAATAAGAAAAACACCACATAATATCGGCAACATCAATTCTTTCCTAACAAGAATTGCAATCACTGCTATTATTCCTCCAACTGATAAACTTCCTGTATCACCCATAAAAACTTGAGCAGGAAAAGTATTATACCATAAAAAACCAATCAGCCCACCTAGAAGAGCAGAAACAAAAACAAGTATTTCACCTATTCCTGGTAGATACATTATATTTAAGTAGTCAGAAAAAATAATATTACCAGAAACCCACGCTAGAATTCCAAGAACAAAAACAACAATTGCTGAGGTTCCAGCTGCTAGACCATCGAGACCGTCGGTTAGATTGGATCCGTTTGAAACTGCAATTATTATAAATACAATGACTAAAACATAAAAAATCCAATTATAATTATTTTTTGAAATCTTAAATATTTTAACATAATCTAACTCGTTATTTTTAATAAAAGGAATTGTTGTTTTTAATGACTTTTTATTTGTTGATACATTTTCATAAAGGTTGTAATCCTGATCTTCCTTGATTTCAATCCCAGGGTGAAAATAAACTGCTAACCCAATAAATAATCCTAAAATAGTCTGACCAATAATTTTTAACCAACTTTTTATTCCAGATTTTCTTTTCTTAAATACTTTGATGTAATCATCGATAAAACCAATCAGAGATAACCAAATGAAGGAAAGTATTAAAATTACTATGTATATGTTCTTAAAATCACTAAATAATAAAATTGGAATTATGGTTGATAAAAGTATTATTAAACCTCCCATTGTTGGTGTTCCTTCTTTATCTTTTTCACCAGGTAAATTAAGCTCTCTGGAACTATCTCCAATTTGTTTTTTTCTTAAGTAGTTTATTATTTTTTTACCAAAAATTGTTGAAAGCAAAAGAGCAAGAATGAAACTAATTGCAGATCTAAATGATATGTATTGAAATAAACTGGCACCCATCAGTTGGTACTCTTTTTCTAATATTTCAAATAAATAATATAACATCAGACAGCAGTTTTTAATGATTTTTTGACAATATTTGAGTCATTAAATTCAATTTTTTTTGATTTTATAATTTGGTAATTTTCATGTCCCTTACCAGCAATTAGAACTATGCATTTTTCATTTGTCATTGATAAAGCAAGCTTTATTGCTATTTCTCTATCTAGCTCAATCAATACTTTTTTTAATTGAATAGTATCAATATCTGAAATCATATCTTCGATTATTTGTTCTGGATTCTCGTCTCTGGGATTGTCGGAGGTAAAAACAGAATATGAACTATGATTCACAGCTATTAAACCCATTTTTTTTCTCTTTTTCTTATCCCTACCTCCTCCACAACCTATTACTGTAATTACTTTTGATTTATTAACATTTACTTGATTAATCGTTTTCAAAACATTAAGTAATGCATCTGGGGTATGTGCATAATCTACAATAGCTGTTATATTTTTACTTGAAATAATTTCAAATCTTCCTGATGGTGGTTTTAATAGAGTTATATTTTGGTAAATCTTTTTTTCATTCAAATTCAGTAGCTTGGCTATTGAGACTACTGCTAGTAAATTATAAGCATTAAAATTTCCAATTATTGATGTTTGAATTTCTGTATTTTCAATTTTTAATTTCATTCCATTGATGCAGTTTTCTAGTACTCTCAATGTGAAATCGGCTGGTTTTTTCATTGACATAGTGTAAGTTTTTGAAGCCGTATTCTGAGTCATATAAATACCGTTCTTATCATCAATATTTACTAATGACTTTTGATTTTTTTTTAGACTGTCAAATAGTCTTTTTTTGGTGTTTAGATAACTTCTGAAATCACCATGATAAATTAAATGATCATGAGTTATGTTAGTAAATACACAGAGAAAAAATTCTAATGAATTAACTCTTTCTTGGTCAATTGAGTGTGAGGATACTTCAATAAAGCAAAAGTCAATTTCCAAATCAACCATTTTTCTCAAGTAGAAATTAATGTCATATGCGTCTGGTGTAGTTAAAGATGTTTTATAGCCCTCGCTATTGATTTTAATTGTGTTTGTAGAAATTAAACCACTTTTAAAACCCATGTTTAACATTAAATCATGTGATAGTGAGACGGTTGTTGTTTTTCCATTTGTGCCTGTTACCCCAATTAGTTTTAACTTTTTTGATGGGTTTCCAAAAAAATTACAACATATTTTGGCGTATGATTTTCTACTACATTTTACTTTTATGTAGGTAACATTTTCAACCAAACTTTTTGGCAGTTTTTGACAAAGAATTGAAGAAGCACCTTTGTCAATAGCATTTTGAATATAACTGTGTCCATCATGGTCATTGCCTTCAATTGCAACAAATAAGTAATTAGTATCGACATTGTTTGAATTTTTTGAGATATCCTTTATGACTAAATCAACTTTACCAATCACTTGAATTGTATCAATGCCACCAATTATGAGTTCAAGTTTTTTCATTGATTTGCACTAACTATTTTGTTATTAATTAATTCTTTCTCAATTTCCTCGATTGTATATTCGAGATAATTAGGTTGTTTTGACATAATTTTTTCTGCAATATTTTTAAAAACAGGTCCAGCCACACTTGACCCATAGTATCCTAATTGTTTATTTGGCTTATTAATCATTATTATACAGGAATACTTCGGTTTATCGGAGGGAAAAAATCCAACAAAACTTGAATTATAGTTTATATTATCTGAATTGTAATCAACTTGAGAAGTACCTGTTTTTCCAGATATATTAAAATATTTAGATTTAATATTAAAAGCTGTTCCATTTGGATGCTGTACAACATCGTATAGCATTTTTTTTATTATATCTAAGGTTTTTTTTGAGCAAATAGATGAATTGATTACCTCTTTTTTGAACTCATAATCATAGCCAAAAGAGCTAACTACTTTTTCCAAAAATTTAGGTTTTAACATTTCTCCATTATTAGCTATTGAATTATAAAATGTTAAAATTTGAAGAGGTGTAAGTGATATTCCATAGCCATATGCCATCCAAGGTAATGACAATCCATTCCAACTTTTATCATCTGGGTGAGGAAATTTAGGAATAGGCTCTCCCTTAATTTCTATTCCCAGAGCCTTATCAATCCCGATATTTGAAATTCTATCTACAAATTTTCTTGGATTCTCTTTATAAAAATTATTGACTGCTGATACAATCCCAGTGTTTGAAGATAGTCTAAAAATATCCATCAAATTTATTTCTCCATAGCCACCCTCCTTTGAATCTTTTACATCATACCCATAAAAATTTAATTTACCATTTTTTGTATCTATTTTTTGAAGTGTATCTAGTGCGTTATCTTCTAATAAAGAGATAATGGACATTAATTTAAAAGTTGAGCCCGGTTCTATAGATTCTCCAACTGCATAATTTAATTTTTCATAATATTTACCTTCACTAGTTCTTCCAAAATTTGATATTGCTTTAATTTTACCAGTGCTTACCTCCATTACAATCGCTGATGAGTGATCTGCTTCAAAATTGATAGTTTGCTGCAGAAGATTATCATGAACTATATCCTGAATCTCGACATCAATCGTAGAAAAAACATGTGATCCATTGATTGGATTTTTATTTAAATTATTATCCAAAATTTTCCACTGTCCATTAGAAATTTTTCTCTTTGTTATAATACCATTTTTACCTCTCAAAAAATTTCCGTAGGCATGTTCCAGACCAACTCCTTTGAAATTTCCATTCTCATCAACTCTTTCATATCCGATGGTTCTTTCAGCAATTTTTCCAAAGGGATACTCTCTAGTAATTTTATTTTCTACTATAAATCCTCCCTTTATTGTTCCATATTTAAGTATTGGAAAACTTTTAATTTTTTCGAGTGATTTATTGTTGATATTTCTAAAAATATTCAAATATCTATTGTTATTTTTTCGAGCTATTTTAATTCTTCTACACTCATCAATAGAACTAGTTTTTTTGAATTTTGAGATTTTTTCACAAAGAGAACTCAGCTCAGTTTGAAAGATTTCATCTGATATAATTTTTGTATCAATATATATGTCATACTTTGAAACCGTGGTGGCTAGTATACTGCCATCATTCGAATATAAATTACCCCTTACAGGCTCTGCTATAAAATTCTTCACAGTTTTATCCTCTGCCATCTTCCGGTATTTGTCCCCGTCAATAAATTGTATTTGGAATAACTTATAAAAAATACCTAGAGAAAATATTATCATTAAAAAACCAATTACATAAAGTCTAATTAAAAAATTATTTTCCATCATTATTTTTTAATCACAATTTTAGTCGGTGGGTTTAATGATGGTCCAATTCCTCTTTCAGATAATTGAATTTTTAAATTTGATTCCATTTTTATTTTCACAACCTGTTTTCTTTTATCAATGAATTCATTTTCAACTGAGACTAACTTCTTAGACAAATCATTTAGTTTGTAAATTTTTATGTCAACACTATGTGATGAAAAAATCATAATAACAGCAAGAAAAAACAGGAACATGACAAACCTTATGTTTTCTTGATTTGTTTTTTCGATTATGAACTTTCCATTAATTATGTCGAATAATTTTTTTCTCATATTTTCATTGCCGATCTTAATTTTGCACTTCTAGATCTAGTATTTAATTTTAATTCCAATTCGCTTGGTTTCAAGAACTGAAATTTTAGTTTGAAGGGATTTAGGGGATTTCCAAATTGGTCTTTGACAGGCTCATCATCAAAGCAGCCATTTTTAAAAAATCTTTTTACCAAGCGATCTTCTGCAGAGTGATAAGTGATAATAGAAATAATTCCATTCTTGGATAAAAGTTTTTTTGACTGAATTAATATTTCTTTTAAAAATTCTAGCTCTTTGTTTACTTCAATCCTTATCGATTGATACACCCTGGCCAGAAAACTATTTTTAGTCTTCGCTGAGAAGAATGTATCCAAAACAAAGTTTAAGTGATTAGTCATAACAATTTTTTTATTTTTCCTTTCTACACATATTTTCTTTGCAATCTTTTTTGAATTTTTTAAATCTCCATTCAAAAAAAACAGATTTGATAATTCATCCTCTGAATAGCTATTAATTAACTCAACAGCATCAAAATTTTGTTTTTGATTCATTCTCATATCCAACCTATGTCCATGTTGGAAACTAAATCCTCTGCTTTTTTTGTCTAATTGATGGGATGAAACACCTAAGTCAGCCAATATTCCATCAACTTTTTTAACATTTAAATACTCCAGAGTCTGCATTAAAAAAATATTATTTTGCCTAAAAAAAAATAATCGTTCATCATCAATTATGTTTCTTTGTGTATCCAAATCTTGATCAAAAGCAATCAACTTGCCCTTACTACCCAATTTTTTTAGTATTTCACGTGAATGACCTCCGCCACCATATGTCATATCAACATAAATTCCGTTGTCGCGAATTTCCAAACTATCTACACTTTGACTTAAGAGTACAGGTTTATGATAACTCATTGTTTTGATTACCCATAACTTGTTCAGTCAACTTTACAAAATCAACATTTTTATCATTAATTGATTTTTCGTAATTGTTTTTATCCCATATTTCAATAATGTTAATAGCAGATGCCATAACAATATTTTTTTTTAAATCTGAGTTGTTGATTAAATCGATTGGAACCAAAAACCTTCCATTAGAATCTAATTCAAGTGTTCTTACACCTGCACTAAAAATTCTTATAAAATCATTGTTTTTTTTGATAAATCTATTTAGAGAGTTTATCTTGTCCATAACATTTTTCCACTCAGACATAGGATATAACTCAAGGCAGGACTGGAATACCGACCTTTTAATAACAAAGCCATCTTTTAAATTTCCGTCTAGTTGTTTTTTTAACTGAGATGGCAAAAGAATCCTACCCTTATTATCAATTTTACACTCGAAAGTTCCAGTTAGTTTTGTCATATTCGAAACGCCTTCTCTCAAATATATATATTTTATCCCACTTTTTCCCACTTTTTCCCACTTTGTTGATAAATATGTTGCAGTTATGATTTTACATCTTTAAGTATTTGATTATCAATATATTATAAATGAAAAATTAATTTTTTTTAATAAAAAATTATGTTTTAATAAAAAGTGTTTTGTATATGATTACTTTAGTATCGGCAATTTGAATTCTTTTTTTATGTCAAATACAAAATTTCAATACTTGTCAAAAGGAGATGGGCAACCCATTGTAATTCTACACGGTCTAATGGGTGGACTGAGTAATTTTAAAGATGTATTTGAATTTTTTCCATCGTTAGGATATCAAGTTATTGCACCTGAACTTCCGATTTACAGTTCAAATATAATTGATACAAATTTGAAACATTTTTCAAAATACTTATTCTCATTTGTTAAACACTTGAAATTAAAAGATATTATACTTCTTGGAAACTCAATGGGTGGACATGTCGGATTAATATTTTCAAAAATGTATCCAAACCTAGTAAAGGGTCTTGTGCTAACTGGAAGTTCAGGGCTCTATGAAAATTCAATGGGTGATTCATATCCAAAAAGGGAAGACTATAACTTCATTAAAACAAAAACAGAAGGTGTTTTTTATAGCCCAAAAATTGCAACAAAAGAAGTTGTAGATGAAGTTTATCAAACTGTTAATGATCGTAAAAAATTGATTAAAATTCTTGCTTTAGCTAAAAGTGCAATTAGACATAACATGTCAAAAGATTTGCCCAAAATTAAAATACCTACAGCATTAATATGGGGAAAAAACGATAGCGTAACACCACCTGAGGTTGCATTAGAGTTTGAAAAATTAATACCAATGTCCGACTTATTTTGGATTAATAAGTGCGGACATGCACCCATGATGGAGCATCCCCAAAAATTTAATGAAATTTTAAAATCATGGTTATTAAAAAATAACTTTTAATGAAAATTTCAAAAATTAATTTTTTAAAAAGCAGTCCAAACTCAAACGAATGTCCTAAAAGTAATTTAAAGGAATTTGCATTTATTGGGAGGTCAAATGTTGGAAAATCAAGCTTAATTAACATGCTTTTTGACAATAAAAATCTTGCCAAAATTTCGAAAAAACCTGGAAAAACAAAATTGATTAACCATTTTATTATAAATGATAAAATTTTATTAGCTGACCTACCAGGATATGGGTATGCGAAGCTTTCAAAATTTCAATCAAAAAAAATTAACATTCTAATTCATGATTACATAGAAAATCGGAATAACCTGTTCAAGATATTTTTATTGATTGACATTAGACATGAGCCAATAAAAACAGACTTGAAATTTATTGAATATCTAAATAACATTGGAATGGCCTTTCACATAATTTTCACTAAATCTGATAAAATTAAAAAATCAGAGCTACCAAAAAAATCAAAAAACTACATTGAAAAAATTGATTCTCACTACCTGGACAATAGGTTTTTCATAAGCTCTTCAGCTAATAATAATGGAAGGGAAGAAATTTTAAATTTTATTATTTCGCAGTAAAATTTATTTTTTTTTTAGGTCTAATTTTTCAGCAAAATAATCACAGAAATCAGAAAAATCTTTAAATATTTTTTCATTATTAGTTGATCTTAAATGAGTTTTTGATAAGCTAACGAGAGTTTGATAAATAAATATATTCATATGATCGAGTGGCATATCTTTAGTCCACAGATCTATTTTTAAAGTCTCTTTTTTATCAAAATCCCAAGTACTTAAAATTAATGCTTTTACATCTTGATTAGTAACACCCCCATCTTCAGCTGACCACTTTATATTCTCAGGAATCTTGTTTTCATCTAGCTCTACATTTATAATTATATCTTTTTTTGTTTTTTTCATTTTCTTGGGACGTAATTAGATTTCAAATATAAATCATATTCATTCATGGCAACTAAATTTTTGAGCTCAACATTATGTTTTTTTTGATAGGATTTAACAATATTATAACCAATCCATTTGCCTACCATTGGACTAGACTCAAAATCTATTGATAATCCAAACTTTGAATATGGAGAATCATGAATAAATCTTTTATCAAGCGAAATATCAGTTGAAAAAATTAAATTGTTTTTAACAAAATACTCCCAAATTTCATCTTCGTTTTCAGTTAACCAATTTAAATTTCCTTGACTAATACCAATAATTTGTTTAAGATCGAAATCTGTTATTTTATTCATTGAGTAAATAAGTTTACCATAATAAATTATTTTTGATATAAATCTTCTATCCTTCGGGTATTTAATAAAATCTACAATCAATGACTCAGTTATATCTTTTACAAAGTAATCTACATTCATTTTCATTGAAATATAGTCAGGTATTGTTTCATAGTGAATATTATTTCCTAAGTAGCAATCAGTGGAAACCAAAAGTAAAGAGTCCGACTTTACAATATTGTAGTTGTAATCGATACCATTATTGATCGTAATGATTTTTGGGATATAAAAACCACCAAATTCGTATTGTATTTCTTTGATATTTTTTGAAATTTCGATTTTATAGGGATTAAAATTTTTAAAAACTTGGTCAGACCTATTGAAAATATCTCTTCTCAAAGTATCATTGTAAATACCCCTCCAATCGTTGATTGAAAACTGTTTAGGGAATAAGAACGGAAATTTCTTTTTCAGAGACGAAATTGAGTCAAAATCATACTCAAAAAAAAGTTTTTCAAACCTAATCACTTCAATTTCTTTTGCATAATCATTATCTTCATTTTTTAATTTTTTACATGAAAAGAAAGTTAAAATGAAAACTAAAAAAATAAAGGAAAAATAGTGTTTAAAAAAAAACATTTGGCAAGTAATTTGATCAAGCCTAACTGAACTCATGTTTAAAGATAATTCAAAAATAATCAACTTCATAGTAGAGTGGCTAAACGATTACTGTGTTCAGAATTCAGTTGATGGATTTGTTGTGGGTGTGTCTGGTGGAATCGATTCTGCTTTAACCTCCACTTTGTGTTCCATGACTAAAAAACCTGTTTTATGTATTCAAATGCCAATACACCAATCAAAAAATGAAATCACAAGATCAACAAACCATGTTAAATGGTTAGAGAAAAATTTTACAAATGTTTCCTCTGTTGAAGACAATCTCTCATCAGTTTTTGATGAGTTTGTGAAATCCAAAAGCGATGTAAAAAACTTATCAACTTATCCAAATGAAAAGAAACAATTAGCTTTTGCCAACACAAGATCAAGATTTAGAATGCTAAACTTATATTTTCACGCAACATCTAATAATTATATAGTAGCAGGAACTGGAAATAAAGTTGAAGATTTTGGTGTGGGTTTCTATACAAAATATGGAGATGGTGGTGTTGATATATCGCCAATTGCGGATCTTATGAAAAGTGAAGTAAGATCCCTTGCAAAATTTTTAAAAATTAATAGTGAAATTATTTTAGCTAAACCAACCGATGGTCTCTGGGATGACACCAGGACAGATGAAGAACAAATTGGAGCCAATTATGATGAACTAGAATGGGCAATGAACGAAATCGAAAGAGGAAAAAAACATACAGATTTCGAAGGACGGAAGAAAGAAGTGGTTGAAATATTAACAAGATTTAATTCTCAGAACAAACACAAAATGATTCCAATACCAATTTGTAAAATACCTGAAAGATTAAAAAATTAATGCAACTAAATAACTCTGTTTAGTTTTTTTGATAACAACGATTTTAATTGATAATAATTAACAATTTCCTCAAGCAACTCCTCCCCTTCATCGCTGCTTAATTCTTTGGTTTTTTTGCTTAGTTCCGATACCTTTTTATTTATCAATAAAGTTCTTAATGTTAAAATTGACTCTGTAACGAGTTGAGTTATTTTCTTTTTTTTGTCTTTAACGTAAACGTTTTTGGATTGCCAATTATGTAAGTGATATATGTCATTATTCATTACTATTGATGTTACTTTAGTAGATAAATCAGGACTAATATTATTGATAAATGCCTTTATATCAAAACTTTTATTTTTTTGGAAATCATTGATTAATAGTTTATAAAGTTTTTTAAAATCTTCATTGGCAAATTCAATCTCATCTGATTGAAGATCTAAATATATTTTTTTGTAAACTTTTGACTCTTGTTTAGTTGGCTTATATGTCAATTCTCCATCATTTCCCTTAATTATGGAAATTTCATCAAAAACAACTTCATGATTTCCATAAAGCAATAATATTTCTATAATTTTTTCTTCAAGTATTTCTATTTGATCTATTTTTTCTGATTTTTTAGCAATAGCAGGTTTTTTTTCAAATTGTTTGTTTGGGAGTTTAAGATGCTTAATTTGTGCTAAAGAATTAAATAAAACCGACTCTGAAATATCCAATAATAAAGAACAGTCCTTAATATATATTTCTTGTTTAATTGGATCGGTAACTTTCGATATTAGGTTGATGATTTCATTAACAATTTTAGTTTTTTGCGAAGGAGAATTTTTAACAGATTGTCCCAACATATTTGACTTAAACTGAATAAAATCAACAGAGTTTTCTAGTATATAATTATTTATTTCATCAATTGTTTTATTCCTTCCAAAAGAATCAGGGTCCTCACCGTCAGGCAAAATACATATGTCAATATTCATGCCTTGTGATAGCAAGAGCTCTATCGCTCTCACAGTTGCATTAACTCCAGCTTTGTCAGAATCGAATAACATCGTAACATTTTTTGTCAATCTTCTTATTAGGTTTATTTGATTCACTGTCAGGGCAGTTCCAGAAGATGAAACAATATTATTTATTCCAACTTGATGGAACCTCATAACGTCTGTATAACCCTCGGCAATTAAACAACTATCTTTTTTTACAATTTCATTTTTTGAATTGTACAACCCAAATAAAACATTGCTCTTGTTATAGATTCTAGAGTCAGGACTATTTATGTATTTTGCTGATTTTTTATTATTGTTTAAAATTCTTGCTCCAAAGCCAATTGTCCTTCCTGAAATTGATTTGATGGGAAATATCAATCTAGATCTATAAATATCCATTTGATTTTTTGAAGAAACTAACCCCAAAGCCTCCAAATCTTGAATATTATATCCGTTTGACAAACAATGATCTCTCAAATTATACTTTTCACTACCCAATGATCCAATATCAAATTTTTCTAGGGTTTCACTATCAAACCCCCTTTCATCAAAGTATGCACTTGCAATTGTTCTCCCAAAATGAGACTCATTAAATTGATTTTTAAAATAATTTTTTACAAAATCACAAATCACAAATAACTTTTCTTTGATATTATTATCATCTTTTTGTTTATCTGTTAATTCTGTTTCAACAATTTCTATATTGTATTTATCAGCCAAATACCTTATGGCTTGGGGATATGAATATTGTTCATGTTCCATCAAAAAAGCAATCACATTACCACCCTTTCCACTACTAAAATCTTTCCAAATTTGTTTAGTTGGTGACACCATAAAACTTGGTGTTTTTTCGTTTGTAAATGGACTCAAGCCCTTATAATTAGAACCAGATTTTTTTAGCTGTATGAAATCGCCAACCACTTCTTCCACAAGTGCAGTCTGAAATATTTTGTCTATTGTTATTTTTGAAATCATATTAAAAATCTCTTTGAATCACATAGTTAATCATATCAGTTAGTGATTTCTTATATTCATTATCAGGTAAATTCTTTAGGTCATCTAAGGCAATTTTGTGAAAATAATTCATTTTTTCTATTGCATAGTCCAACCCACCTGTTTCTTTTACCAAAGAAATTATTTCTTTGATTCTGGATTTATCTTTGTTATGTTTCTTAATTGAGTTAATAAGCCATTTCCTCTTACTTTTATCTACTTCATTTAAAGTATATATTAAAGGTAATGTTAATTTTTTTTCCTTGATATCAATACCTCTTGGTTTACCAATCTTTCTCTTTCCATAGTCAAATAAATCATCTTTTATTTGAAAAGCAATACCAATATTCTCTCCAATCCTGGAAACAGATTCGATAATTTTTTTTTGTTTCGTTACTGAAACTGCTGCTATTTTGCAACATGAACTAATTAATGAAGCTGTTTTCTTTTTTATGATTTCAAAGTAAACTATCTCATCAATATCTAACGAACGAGTTTTTTCAATCTGAAGTAGTTCACCTTCACTCATTTTTTTTACAGATTCAGATATGATATCTAAGTGTTCATAATCTTTATTTTCTATGCATAATATCATGCCTCTGGATAATAAAAAGTCCCCAACTAATACTGCAATTTTATTTTTCCAAATAGCATTAATTGAAAAAAATCCTCTCCTTCTCTTGCTATCATCAACAACATCATCATGAATTAGGGTAGCTGTATGGATCAGTTCAATTACAGAAGCTCCTCTGTATACTTTTTCATTAACAATTCCCTGATTTAATAACTTAGAAAACAAAAAAATAAACATTGGTCTCATTTGCTTACCTTTTCTCTTAATTATATAGTGAGTTATTCTGTTCAACAGAGGAACCTTTGAAAGCATCAGCTTAGAAAATTTTTCCTCAAAAATTTCCATTTCAAGATTTATTGGTTTTCTTATATTATATAGCTTACTCAAAATTTATAATTTATTTGCTAATTGTCCACATGCGGCATTTATATCCTCACCTCTTGATCTTCTTACGGTAACAGATATTTTATTTAACTCTAGAATTTCAATGTATTTTTGAATCCATCTATTTTTTGCACTTTTAAACTTTAAATTTCCAATATCATTAAATTCAATTAGGTTAACTTTTGAAGGTACTCTCTTACAAAAATTAACCAAACTATTTACATGACTAATGTTGTCATTGATAGCTTCCCAGACTAAATATTCTATTGTGATTTTTGATTTGGTTTTTTGATACCAATAATTAAGACTGTCTACTAGATCTGAAAGAGGAAAATCTTTAGAAAAGGGCATGATTTCGTTTCTTGTTTTTTCAATAGCAGAATGTAGTGAAACTGCCAAATTAAATTTTACATTTTTATCTGCTAATATTTTAATGATTTTTGACATTCCAGATGTAGAAACAGTTATCTTTTTTTTTGAAATTCCTATGCCCTTTTTTGAGCAAATCATTTCAATAGATTTTAACACATTTTTATAGTTTAACAATGGCTCACCCATTCCCATAAAAACAATATTTGATATCGGTCTACCAAATAATTTAAGAGATTCAAAATTTAAAATCATTAACTGATCGAAAATTTCATAAAAGTCAAGATTTCTCATTCTCTTGATTTTTGAAGTTGCACAAAAATCACAATCCAAACTACAACCTACCTGACTAGAGACACATGCGGTAATTCTTTTTTCAGTTGGTATCAGTACAGCTTCAATCACATTATTATCAGGTAAAGAAAGCAGAAACTTGACCGTCCCATCTCTACTTTTTTTAATCAATTGAATAACAACATTATTTATTTTGAATCTAGAATTTAAGAAATGAATCAATTCTTTAGGTAAATTTTTCATCTGTTCAAAAGAGTGAATATTTTCTTTTGTTAACCAATCAAAGATTTGAGTTGCCCTATACTTTTCAAAATTTTCCCTTAACAAAATTTTTTCAAGGTTAGTTATACTTAAAGATCTTATGTCAGAGCTTAGTTGCATATTAGATTATCAACATTGCATCACCGTAAGAATAAAATCTGTATTTCTTTTTGATTGCCTCTGAATAGGCTTCCATCATAAAATCATGGCCACAAAATGCTGAAACCATCATCAGTAGTGTTGATTTTGGCATATGAAAGTTAGTAATGAGACAGTCTGCTATATTAAACTTATATGGTGGGAATATAAATTTGTGTGTCCAACCACTATATGGATTTAAGGTACCCATTGATGAGACCGAAGATTCAAGCCCTCTCATGACTGTAGTTCCAACCGCACATATTTTGTTTTTATTTTTAAGAGCATTGTTAATACAATTTGAAGCTTCCATATCAATGAATAACTCTTCTGAATCCATTTTGTGCTTCGATAAATCCTCAACTTCTACAGGGTTAAATGTTCCTAACCCAACATGTAATGTTATTTCAGCCAAATCAATTCCTTTTATTTGTAATCTCTTTAACAGATGTTTTGAAAAATGTAAACCTGCTGTTGGAGCAGCTACTGCACCCTCGTGTTTGGCATATATAGTTTGATATCTGTCTTTATCAAACTCTTCTTCATTCCTCTTAATATATTTTGGTAGCGGTGTTTGACCAAGCTCAAGAAGTTTTGATCTGAAATCTTCATAATTACCGTCAAATAAAAAACGTAAAGTTCTTCCGCGAGATGTGGTGTTATCAATAACTTCAGCAACAAGACTATCATCATCTCCAAAGTATAATTTATTTCCAATTCTTATTTTTCTTGCTGGATCAACCAATACATCCCAAAGTCTCTGCTCACGATTCAACTCACGCAACAGAAAGACCTCAATACTGGCACCTGTTTTCTCTTTATTACCCATTAAACGAGCAGGAAAAACTTTTGTGTTGTTTAGAACAAAAACATCGCCATCATCAAAGTAGTCAATTAAATCCTTGAATGTTTTGTGTTCGATTTTTTGATTTTTTCTGTCCAATACCATTAACTTAGATTCATCACGTTGATCTGAGGGATATTCTGCCAATAAATCCTTTGGCAGTTCATAATTAAAATTAGATAGTTTCATATGTAAATTTGAATGGGCAAATATACATATTGGCAATATGGGTTGTCAAGAAAAAAAGTAATTAATTGTCAAATTCTAAATTAAAATTTAATTTTTGTAAAATAGCCCAGTACTCAGGAAAGGATTTGGATATGACAAAATAATCATTGATGACTAATTTTACCAAAACTGATAAGGGTGCAAATGCTAGTGCCATTCTATGGTCATTATAGGTATCTATTTCAATATTTTCAGGAAGTGTTTTTGGAAAGTTTTTAATTTCAATAGATTGACCATCAATAATTACGTCTGCATTGAATTTAGAAATTTCATTTTTTAATGCAATTAACCTGTCAGTTTCTTTAATCTTCAGAGTGTTTAACCCAGTTAATTTTGTATGAATAGACAAGCCTAGGCTGGTAACTATTATTGTTTGTGCTAAGTCAGGATTTTCAATTAGATCCAATTCAATAAATCTTTTCATTTTATGTGATTTTGACCTTTTTAATATAATTTCATCATTTTTAAAATATGTTTCAACTCCAAAATTTTCATAAATTTTGGATAATTTACTATCCCCTTGTAAACTGTTAGATTTAAATGAAGATAGATTTAACTCAACACCAGATAGAGCAACAATTGAATATAAATAGGAGGCGGAGCTCCAATCAGATTCTACAGAATAACTTTTTATTGATAATTTTTTGTTGGGTTCAATTTTTATTTCATTATTGTTTATAACGCAACTAAAACCAAACCTTTTCATTATTTCACATGTTAATAATATATAAGGTTTAGAAAGAATATTTCCAATTAGTTTTATTTGTAAACCATGATTGAGATAGGGAGCCACTAATATGAGCGAGGAGGCAAATTGACTGCTAATATCAGATCTTAACTCAATCAATTTACTCGTTTGATTAAAACCATTAAATCTCAAGGGAGGATAACCTATTTCTTTCTCATAAATAATATCTGCGCCAAGCCTTTTTAATGAATCAACAAGTTCTCCTACTGGTCTTTGTTGCATTCTACTAGAGCCTGTCAATATTATATTTTTTTTGTTAGTTACAGCAAAAAGTGATGTTAAAAACCTCATTGCAGTACCAGCGTGATGAATATCAATTATGTCTGTTTGATTTTCTAAAGCCTTTAATAAAACTTTTGTATCATCTGAGTTTGATAGATTATCAATGATTACGTCACTTTTAAATAAATATTTGAGAATTAATACTCTGTTTGATTCACTTTTTGACCCAGAAATAACAATTTTTTTCTTTGAGTTTATGTTAAAACCTGAAATTTTTAGACTATTCACTTGAGTTTAGGATTATCCTTGTGTCTTGATTTATCTCGCGTTGTTTTTTTTTCTAATTTTTCTTTAAATGATGATTCTAAATCAACACCGGTTTGATTTGCAATACAAATTAAAACAAATAAAACATCTGCAAGCTCCTCACCCAAATCAGCTAACTCTTCATTTTCTTTAAATGACTGTTCACCAAATTTTCGAGATATAATTCTAGCAACTTCACCAACTTCCTCAGTCAATTGAGCCATGTTAGTAAGTTCATCAAAATACCTAACTCCATGTTCTTTAATCCATTTATCTACAGTTATTTGTAAGTTTTTCAAGTCCATACTATTCCTTTGCTTTTGAGTCAATAATGATAGTAACAGGCCCATCATTATTTAAAATAATATTCATACTGGAACCAAATTTACCAGTTTTTACTTTAAACTTATAAATTCTATTAACCATATCAACAAAATCTAAATATGATTTTTCTGCAAAATTACCACCAGCAGATTTAATAAATGATGGTCTGTTGCCCTTTTTTGTTGATGCGTATAGTGTAAATTGACTGACAATCATTATTTCTCCGTTGACCTCATCGACTGAATGGTTCATTTGATCATTTTCATCGTTAAAAATTCTCAAATTCACCAATTTATTGGCTATCCAATTTATATCTTCCTGTTTATCATCCTTTGATACTGCAACCAAGACAAACAACCCTGATCCAATTTTTGAGTAAAATTTATTTTCGACAAAAAGTTCTGCACTTTTTACTCTCTGAATAACCACTTTCATTTTAAATTAAACACTATTTAAATCGGAAAAAAGTTCCAAATAATTTTTATATCTGCTTTCGGAGATAAAACCCTTATCAACTGCTGACTTAACATCACAACCTGGTTCATCTTTGTGTAAACAGTCGTTATATTTACAATCATTGTATTTCAAAAACTCCTTAAAACAATCTTTGAGCTGAGCCTTATCAAAATCATATAGTCCGAAGCCTTTAATTCCTGGTGTATCAATTATTTTTGAACCATTTTTTAAATCATACATTTTTGAAAATGTGGTAGTATGTTGACCTGTCAAATTTGAGCTTGAGATTGGAGATGTTTTAATATTTAATGAACTATCAATCGAGTTCAGTAAAGTTGATTTCCCAGAGCCACTGTGACCTGTAAATACACACGTTTTGTTTTTCATTTCCCATTCTAGTGGTTCAAGATTAAACAATTTTTTACCTGATATCTTAAAACATCTATAGCCTACACTAGTATATAAATCATATAAATCATCTATTTTGGATTTTTCTTCGATATTCAAGTCATCAATCTTATTAAATAAAAGGCATGTATCGATATTGTATGCAAAATTGGATGCCAAAAATCTATCAATAAACATTGTAGAGGTTAGAGGTCTAGAAACAGTTATTATCAAAAAACATAAATCTATATTAGAAGCTATTATTTGATACTGTTTTGACAATTTAACTGACTTTCTAATTATGTAATTTTTTCTATTTAAGACCGATTCTATGACAGGTGTTTTATTTTTATCAATTTTTATATTTACAAAGTCGCCAGTACATACAGGATTTGTAGACTTTAAATCTGAATTCCTCAGTTTTCCTGCAAGTTTACATTCAATAAAACTGTTTTTTTTGTCTTTTACCAAGTACCAGCTTCCTGTTGACTTGTAAACTAAACCTTGCATCAGTTTTTCAAAATTTTTTCTTGATGATTAATTGATTCTTGATGAATAGCTTTAAATATTTTTAAAATAAAATCTTTACTTAATCCCTTTTCTTTGCCATCGGAAATCATTTTTTTTAATATGTTATTCCACCTAGATGACTGAAGAATTGCAACATTTTGTCTTTTCTTGATTTTACCAATTTCAGCAGAAACCTTCATCCTGTCTCCCAGAATATCCAAAATTTGAGAGTCTGCATCATCAATTTTCACCCTTAAGTTTTCTAATTCGTTAATGAAACTTTTTTCCTCAACTGACTCCTTTCTAATTACCAAATCCTTCATAATCTTAATTAAAGTTTTTGGTGTTATCTGCTGTGAAGCGTCGCTCCAAGCATTATCAGGATCATTATGGGTTTCGATCATTAAACCATCAAAGTTGAGGTCCAATGCTTTTTGTGATGTTTCCTCGATAATATCTCTTCTCCCACAAATGTGAGATGGATCACAAATCAAAGGCAAATCAGGAAACTTATTTTGCAACTCAATTGGTATTTGCCATTCTGGATTATTTCTGAATTTAGTCTTTGAGTAAGTGGAAAAACCTCGGTGAATAACACCCAGTTTTTTAATATTCGCACTATACAACCTTTCAATTCCACCGTACCAGAGCGAAAGATCAGGGTTTACAGGATTTTTCAAAAGCACAATTTTATCAGTATTTTGTAGTGCGTCTGCAATTTCTTGAACTATAAAGGGACTCACAGTTGATCTGGCTCCAATCCATAAAACATCTACATCATGATCAAGGGCAATCTTAACATGATTAGCATTTGCGACCTCTGTTGTAATTAAAAGTCCTGTTTCCTTTTTCACTTTCTGAAGCCACTTTAAGCCAATTGATCCAACACCCTCAAAATTTCCAGGGCGTGTTCTAGGCTTCCAGATACCAGCTCTAAAAATTGAGACATCACTATTTTTTAGGTCGTGGGCAATTTGCAAGACCTGAGATTCTGTCTCAGCACTACATGGACCTGCGATGACCAATGGATGCTCAAGATTAAAATCGTCTAACCAACTTCTTAGTTTACTATTATTTTTCATTTTATTTAATTTTAATTCCTGGTAAAATTTTTCTTATTAAATTGATTTTACTAAGCTCATCAAAAAGTAAATCATTCTGACTCTTTTCTATTAGACTTTTTATATCATTTAAGTTATCAATATATTCATTTAATGCTTCAACAAGATTAGATTTATTATCATTAAAAATTGAACCCCACGTTTCAGGTGAACTTTTTGCTAATCTTACTGTTGACTCGAACCCACTACCTGCCAAGTCAAAAATATTTTTCCTAACCAATTTCTTTTCAAGAACCGTTTTAGCCAACATAAAAGATGAGATGTGGGATAAATGTGATACATATGCAATATTTTTATCATGATCTAAGGGGTCCATATTAATAATTTTCATCCTTAAATTTTTGAATAATTTCAATGATCTTTCTAGCAGTTCTGATCTAGTTTTATCAGACTCACATATAATATTTACCGAATTTGTATATAGACCTTTGATAGCAGATTTTGGACCACTATTTTCAGTACCTGCAATTGGATGTGATGCTAAGAATTGATCTCTTTTAGGATGATTATTTAAAGCATTACAAATACTATTTTTAGTTGAGCCCAAATCAATAACTAATGTATTATACCCAACAAAATCCAAATACTTTTTAACAACTTTAGGTATATTGTGAACGGGAACTGAAACAATTAGAAAATCTAAATCTTTACAATTTTCTTCGTTCAACAATTCATCTACTATTTTATTTTCAATTGAATATTTAAAATTTTTAATATCAACATCAAAGCCATAAATTTTTGAATTTTTATATATTGAACGAAAATCAAGGGCAAAAGATCCTCCCATTAAGCCAATACCAATTATACCAATCTTCATAACAATTTATTTAATGCCTCATTTAATTTGTCTTGACTCAAACAGAGTGAGAGCCTAACGTACCCTTCACCATTTGTTCCAAAAATTGATCCTGGGGTAATGAAAATTTCTTTATTGTAAAGAAGATTGTCAACAAATTCAATTGAGGATGTATCTTGACTATTAATTTTTGCCCAAACAAACATACCAGTTGAGTTTTTGTCATAGGTCAGGCCTAACTTATCACAAATTTTATAAACAATCTCTCTTCTTTCTAAGTAAATTTTATTCAGTGACTTGTACCATGAACTATTCAAACACAAAGCCTCAATTGCACCCTTTTGAATACCGTAATACATACCAGAATCGATATTTGATTTAACCTTAAGAATTGTATTTATATTATTTCTGGAGCCCACAACCATACCAACTCTCCATCCTGCCATGTTGTGGGACTTACTCAGTGAATTAAGTTCCAAACAATAATCAAAACTGGAATCAACAGACAAAAAACTTAAAGGGTTATCATTTAAAATAAAGCTGTAAGGATTATCATTAACAATAAGAATATTATTGGAAACTGCAAAATCATATATTTCTTTAAAAAATCCAATGTTTGAATTTTTCCCAGTTGGCATATTGGGATAATTTATCCACATCAATTTAACGTTATCTGAAACTAATGATTTGAGTGAGTCTAGATCAGGAACCCAATTATTTTTTTCAAGGAGGGGATAAAATATTGGTTCTGCACCTACTAATTTTGTTATTGATTGATAGCTTGGATAACCTGGATTTGGTATCAGAACTTTATCCCCTTTGTTAAGAAATGCCAATGAGATATGCATTATACCTTCTTTTGAACCAATTAGAGGTAAGATGTTTTCATCCGCGTCCAAGGATACATTATAATTTTTTTTGTAAAAATCTGAGATACTTATCCTCAGTTGATTAATGCCCTTGTAGGGTTGATACTTATGCGAACCATTATCTTTTGTAGCTTTTTCTAGTGCATTCTTCACATTTTCTGCAGGTGATAAATCTGGATTACCAATTCCCATATTAATTATATTTTTACCCTCTTTATTGAGTTCACTTATCTCCCTCAGCTTTGTTGAAAAGTAGTACTCTTTAATATCTTTTAATCTTTGTGCAGGTTTAATCATTTTTTAAAATTATTATAAACTCCAAATTCTTTAATATCCTCAGATACTGACATTAATTCATTGAAGCAATTTTTATAATTCTTCAAACTTGGAAAGGTTAAGTCAACAAAAAAAGAATATTTCCATGGTGACTCAACAATTGGAATGCTTTGAATTTTTGTCAGATTTATATCGTAGTCTGCAATTATATTTAAAACGTTTGCAAGACTTCCATTTCTATGACTCAAGATAAATTTAATGGAGGCTTTATTTGCTAATTCTTTAGTTTTTTGATCAACTTTTTTTGATATTATTACAAAACGCGTTTGATTGTAGTTTACAGATTGTATGTTTTTTTTCAAAATTTTCAATCCATAAATTTTTGCTGCATTTACACTAGCGATTGCAGCAACATTTTTTAATTTTTGTTCCGAAATTAATTTTGCCACATGGGCAGTATCGACATCTTCAATTAGAATTTTATTAATTTGTTTTAGGTAATTCTTGCACTGCAAAAATGCCATTGGGTGTGAGGATATTTTTTCGATATCAGAAATTTTCACCCCATTGTAAACTAACAAATTGTGATTTATATTGATATAATACTCCCCTACAATCTTCAAATTTAGTTTATCAATTATGGCATAGTTTGGAATTATAGAACCTGCTATTGAGTTTTCAATTGCCATAATTCCTATTTGCGCTTTAGATTCAAAAACACTTTCTGCCATTTTATCAAATGATAGACATTCTAAAATATTTACATCGTCACCATATAACTCACGAGCAACATCGTGATGATAAGAACCTTTTATACCTTGAATAGATACTAACATAATCAAAAAAAAAAGTCCTGATAATCAGGACTCCTCGCTTAAATTTTAACATTTATTAACAAAAAATCCTGAACTTATACTGGTAGTAAAAGAAAAAAGAAAAACTTTGATAATAAATTTTTATTAACATTTTCTCAAATGTAATACAGTATTTAGTTATCACAAAATTAATTAACTAAAATATTATCATCTAAGACGACCTCCTCCAGAGTTGCCTCTTCTACTTTTTTGTTGATTTCGGTCATTTTTTTTCTCTTTACCTCCAAAAAGTGTCAAATCATACTTAAGTTTAAAAAGGATATATCTGGGTTGAATTATGTAACTTCTCGTTTGAGTGAAAAACTGATTGAATGAGTCTCTGTTAGTGGAAGTGTCGTTTAATAAATTAGTTATACCGACTGAATACTCCCATTTAGAACCTTCCTTATTGTAAGAAATATCCGCATCTAGGAACCTAAAGTAATTCAATACTTGATCTTGATTTTTATATTTATTATAACTGTACTCTGCTGTGAATACAAATCCTCTCCCAAAATAAGCATCAGTCCTGATAAAAGGTGTTTCTCTAATGAATCTATTCTCGATGTTTGCATTCTTATAATTATTTAGGTTGTATTTTAATCCAATCTCAAAGTTTGGCTTGTCTCTAAAGTTTGTTTCAACGCTTGCTTCATAATCTTGATTAAAACTCTCAGCATTGTTGACCACATCATTTATTATGTTTGAAAATTCACTGTATCTAAAGTTGGCACTCAAATTTATTTTAATGTTTTTAAACCTTCTATCTAATCTGGCCCTGGCAGAGTAAGTTTCTCTTGGAAATATTGAATTGTCCGCTGTTCTGACTGAGTTAATACCATCAATTGCAGCTCTTGATTGAATAGAGTTTTCTCTTTTAGAATAGGATATGTTCGAGTATACATTTGTAAAAGTAAATTGGTTGATACTTCTGTAATTCAAGTTGTATGAATTAACTATTGCCGCTTCCAACTCTCTATTTCCTCTAAATATGCTGTTGTAATTATTAAATACATAACCCTCTGAAATATTATTTACATCAGTGAATTGAGTATTTTTTCTGTATGTAAACCTTAAATTTTCATTCTTTTTGAACTGCATATTAACTCTTAAGTTTGGTCTAACATCTGAAATATCTTTTGTATGTGTTTGGCCTAGTTGGGTGTTGTTATTATCGTAAAAATGAAGTGTTAAACCTGGGTCAATTGTAAATATTCCTGTTCTAATTCTGTAGTTGAGGGCAAAATAAAGGTCCTTAAAACTAAAATCTACGTCATTATTGAATTGCTCGTCATCAAATGACTTTGTTCTGCCATCGTCTAAAGTCTGATTAAAATTTGAGAAGTAATTCTGATCAACATTAGTAAAACCAATACTTAGGTTAATGTTTGATTGATCATTAATTAGATAAAAATAGTCCAGTTTTGCTTCAAGTTTTTGTGTTTCAATAAACCTGTATTGAGAAATATCAAATCTCTGTACATCAGAGTCAAAGGGGATTAACGATAAAAATGGGTTTCTGTCCCTTACTGCTCTTCCGATCGGATCTTCGGTTTGATCCAAGTGCTGTGCTTCAAATGAAAAGATGTGATCATCATTTAGGGTATAATAAACTTTTAATTCCTGGTTTAAAGCACTTGGGGTTTGAGTTCTTGTTAAATCAAGATTTTCCTCTACTCGATTATTCAATCTACCATAAATCGAAGTCAGATCATTAACCTCAGACTGGTCAGAGCTGTTAAGTAATATATTATATTCCAGCTGAAAAATTTCACTTGGTTCGTACTCAAGACTAAATTTATAAAGTTCGAGTGTGCTCTTTTGCAGAGAATATTCACTTGTATTTTCAACGACTTCAGTAGCGTTGTAAGTTCTTTTAATTTGCTCCTCAATATCATTAGTAACTGTTGTAAAAACACCAAAACCAGAAATTTCAAGTCCCTTATCATTATTGACAGAAAAATTGGCTGCGCCAAATTCAGATTCAATCAACTTTGCCCTATTATTTTGCAGACTTCCTATTCCTGCTAAATCTGAGCTTATATTGATTGAAGTTCCAGCTCTTGAGTTGAGATTATTAAATCCACCCGAAAATCTGTAAAAATCTCTTCTACTTAAAGCAGGTGCTCCCACATCATTCGAATTACCAAGCAAACTAAAATTGATTTTTTTATCATAGTAAAATATTTTTGGAGCAATCAAATGAATATCGTCAGGTCCTTTTCCTGCTAAAATTTCACCAAACCAAAATTTATCTTTCCCATCCTTTAGTCTAATATTAATTGCGAAGTTGTCTTCATTATTTTGAACGCTTCTTAATTGTCCAACTTCAGTAAAGTTTCTTAAAACTTCAACTTTTCCAACTGCCTTAGCTGGCAAATTTTGAGCAGCTAGTTTTGTATCACCATCAAAAAAATCTTTACCCTCTATTTGTATTTTTCTAACCTCTTGTCCCTCTACTTCAATTCTCCCATCTTCATTAACTTCAATTCCTGGCATATTTGCTAAGACATCCGATAATTTTTTTTCAGTTCCTGTATTAAAAGCATCTGCACTGTATACAATCGTATCACCTTTGATTTCTACAGGCATTTCATACACCAACTCAACTTCATCAAGTGCCTCAGCTTGTTCCTCAAGAATAAAGTCTTTAACCATGTCTTCACTTAGTGATATATTCAATTCAACTGGTTTATACCCTATGAATGTGATTTTGATGTTAAATTCTGTATCTTTTTTTAGATTCAGGCTGAAATATCCATTGTCATTAGAAATACCAAATCCATCTAAAATTTGAGTCTCATTATTAACAGCAATTATGTTAGCTCCCATAATGGGATATCCAGTCTGGTCTTTAATTTCTCCACTTATATTAACTTGGGAAAAAATTAAATAAGGGAATAGAAAAATTATAATATATTTCATTTATCGAAGTCTGGCTGTAGATGATTGTCTTCTTTGCCTTGCTTTTTGCCACATTTCACGTGCTTCTATTCTTTTCTGGTCTTGTAAAGTGACAAAATCTTGATTAGAAATAACTTTTCCTTTTTTTGGTCTCTTAATCTTAGATTTTTCTTTAGGATTCATCACGATTTTTGTGCAGAGTATCTTCGTGTCATCATCACTAACCTCCAGAATTAGTCCTGGCAAACCTTGATACCAAGAGGGACCACTAGAAACAGGTATTTCAGGTGTAAACCAAGCAACAACTTCGACATCTCTCATTTTTTTTGGCTTTTTAAGTTGATTAGTTCCATTTGTTTGATTCCAACTGCCGAAAGAAAACACTTTTTCTTCTACTTGTTTGGTGTAAGTTGCCTTGTAACAAGTGTATTGTCCAATCTTTTTTGATTCGCCTGACATTTTCCATTTTGTTTTTTCAAGATCTTCAGTTACCAAAAAGAATTTACCCATCATCTCTGTCTCATTAATTGAAATTTTATCTTGGGCGTTTTTATATATTTTTCCAATATTTTCCCCAACATAGTTAGCCATCCAATTATAACCTTGACCCTCAGTTTCTAATTTTTCGACTTCTTTATATGTTGATTCAATAGAATTAAATTCCAAAACATAATCTTTTTCAGTATTTCTTTTTACCATGTCTTTCAAGTAGCTCGAACGGGAAGCAAATCTAGGGTTATCCATCCATGATTTATCAATAGATATTTTTGACATGTAATATGCCTTACCTTGGAAATCTTGTGATAGTATTAAAAGTGGATATAGTAGTAACAGACAAAATATTTTTTTCATATTTTTTGTATTAATTGTTTGACATAAAAAAATTTAAAAAGTTTAAAATTTTTCAATTTTATATTTTACATTTATTGATAATCAAAAATCATGCATTTAGCAATAGCAGGAAACATAGGAGCTGGAAAAACAACATTAACTAAAATGCTTTCAAAGCATTACGGTTGGGAACCTTATTTTGAGGATGTACTAAAAAATCCATATCTAGACGACTTTTATGAGAGAATGGAAAGATGGTCCTTTAATCTCCAAATATATTTTTTGAACAGTAGATTTAATCAAATGATTGATTGTGCAAATAATAAAAAAAGTACAATTCAGGATCGAACAATTTATGAAGATGCTAACATCTTTGCTCCCAATTTATTATCAATGGGACTTATGACAAATCGTGATTACAAAAATTATGAATCAATTTTTAAGACGCTAAAGTCTTACATAAAAAATCCTGATCTACTAATATACTTGCGGAGTGGTATTCCAAACCTTGTTGATCAAATACACAAAAGGGGAAGAGATTATGAAAATTCAATTAGCATAGAATATTTAAGTAGATTAAATGAAAGATATGAGGCTTGGATTGAAAAATATGATAGTAGTAATTTACTTATCATTGAAGTTGATGATATTGATTTTGTAGAAAATAACTCTGATTTTGAATTAATTACACAAATGATTGATAAAAAGCTAGAAAGTATATTCTAATTTTTAATTACCCTCTCTAATTTGGGCAACTTTCAAAAGAAGTTCGGCCTTTGAACCATAACATTTTTCAGTATTCTCAACTATTAACCCATTTAGATTAGATTTAGTTTTAATAATTAATGTGCTTTCATCTGGGTTCTCTTCGTTTACTTCAATAATGACACTTTTATTGATATTTTTATAATCACTGAATGCTAACATGTCACTGCCGTGATCTCCTAAAATTGGAGCAATGACCAAACCTACCAAACAAGTAAGTTTAATTAAAATATTCATTGATGGACCAGATGTATCTTTAAAAGGATCGCCAACTGTATCACCAGTCACAGCTGCTTTGTGTGCATCTGAACCCTTTTTTTCTATTTTACCATTTATTTCAACTCCTGCTTCAAAAGATTTTTTTGCGTTGTCCCAAGCGCCACCAGCGTTGTTCTGAAAAATCGCCCATAAAACACCAGAAACAGCAACACCAGCCATATAACTTCCCAATGACTCTGGACCCATTAAAAAACCAACTAAAACAGGGGTTACTATTGTTAAAATGCCTGGTAAAAGCATTTCTTTGAGGGCAGCATTGGTTGATATTTCAACACACTTTTCGTAATCTGGTTTGGATTTTCCCTCTAAAATACCTGGTATTTCTTTAAACTGTCTTCTAACCTCTTGAACCATTTTCATTGCTGCCTTCCCAACTGATTCCATTGCTAGTGCAGAAAAAATAACGGGAATCATTCCACCTATAAAGAGTGCAGCAAGCACGTCAGCTTTAAAAATGTTGATTCCATCGATACCAGTAAATGTCACGTATGCTGCAAAAAGTGCAAGCGCAGTAAGCGCAGCCGAAGCAATAGCAAAACCCTTTCCAGTTGCGGCTGTTGTATTACCAACCGAATCTAAAATATCAGTTCTCTCCCTTACTTCTTTTGGAAGCTCGCTCATTTCAGCAACACCACCAGCGTTATCAGAAATAGGGCCAAAGGCATCGATAGCTAATTGCATTGCAGTTGTAGCCATCATAGCAGATGCCGAAATGGCAACTCCATAAAAACCACCAAGTTCGTAAGCACCCCAAATTGCTAGTGCAAATAATATTACAGATGAAAATGTTGATTTCATTCCTGTTGCAAGGCCTGCAATTATGTTAGTAGCAGCACCTGTTGATGAGTTTTGGACAATATTTAAAACGGGCTTCTTACCGAGGGCTGTATAGTATTCAGTAAAAGCAGAAATTAAATACCCAACAGCTAATCCAACAATTGTTGAGAAAAAGATATTTTTACTAGGAATATTTTTTGAATCTTCTCCGAAAAACTTCATTCCGTTGATTGTATCTGGAAGCAATAAGTCAATCAAAAACCAACATGAAAACAGGGTAATCACTATTGATATTAAATTACCTAAATTTAGTGAGCTCTGTACTTGGGCCTCTTTCGCATCATTATTTTTTATCCTTATAAATAATGTTCCAATTATTGAAGCAACAATTCCAACCCCAGCAATGAATAAGGGCAGAAGAATAGGACCTATACCACCAAATGGATCATCAAATTGTTGTTGAGCATAGTCACTCATGTCCTTAATAATGTAATTACCCAAAACCATGGATGCCAAAACAGTTGCAACATAACTTCCAAATAAATCAGCGCCCATTCCAGCAACATCACCAACATTATCACCTACATTATCAGCAATCGTGGCAGGATTTCTTGGATCATCCTCAGGTATACCAGCTTCAACTTTCCCTACTAAATCAGCACCCACATCAGCAGCTTTTGTGTAAATTCCACCCCCAACTCTAGCAAATAGTGCAATTGACTCAGCACCTAGGGAGAAACCAGCTAATGCCTCAAGCACTACAGTCATATCATTATAAAAATTATCTCCATCGGCTGACATAAACTGATGCATAAAAAACATGAAGAATAAGCTTAAGCCCAATACAGCAAGACCAGCAACACCCAGCCCCATGACAGTTCCACCTCCAAATGCAATATTCAATGCTTTAGGCAAACTAGATCTTGCGGCTTGTGTGGTTCGACTGTTTGCATCTGTTGCTATTCTCATACCAATATTTCCAGCTAAACCAGAGAAAACAGCACCCACAACAAATGCTGGTATAATCATCCAGCTAGTCGTTTCAACCATAATTGAAATACCAAATAATGCAAAGGAGGCCACGATAACAAAAATAAATAACAGCCTATATTCTGCATTTAAAAACGCAAGTGCTCCTTTCTTTATTGCGGAACTAATAGATACCATTTTTTCGTTACCTGGATCTTGTTTTTTTACCCATTTGGCTTTAAAAAACATAAAAATTAATCCAATTAAGGATAAAAGAATCGGAACAAATACTGGATTGAAATTCATTTTATTAAATTTTAGGGCTCAAAAATAGAATTTATTTTTGATATAAAACTTTCTTAACAGATTTAATTACGTCACTTTGGTTGGGTAGCCACTCTGCAAGTAAGACAGGAGAATATGGTGCTGGTGTATCAGCAGTGTTTAATTTTTCTATAGGTGCATCCAAATAATCAAAACACTTATTTTGTATTTGATGAGATATTTCTGTTGAAACATTTCCGAAGGGCCAAGCTTCCTCAACAATAACCAATCTATTTGTTTTCTTGACAGATTTTATAATTGTTTCTACATCAAGTGGCCTAATTGTTCTGAGATCGATAATCTCTAAATCAATATTTTCTTCTTTTAATTTTTCAGATGCATTAAAAACCTCTTTTATAATTTTTCCAAATGACACAACTGTAACATCACTGCCGGTTTTTTTTACCTCAGCTTCTCCAATTGGAATTAAGTATTCTTCAGCGGGAACTTGTCCTTTATCACCATACATTTGTTCTGATTCCATAAAAATAACAGGGTCATTATCACGAATTGCTGACTTTAACAAACCTTTTGCATCATATGGGTTTGATGGTACAATTACCTTGAGGCCTGGACAATTTGCAAACCAATTATCAAATGCTTGCGAGTGTGTTGCTGCAAGTTGTCCAGCAGAGCCAGTTGGTCCTCGAAAAACAATAGGACACGGAAATTGTCCACCAGACATCTGCCTTATTTTTGCAGCATTATTAATTATTTGATCAATTCCAACTAGAGAAAAATTGAAAGTCATGAATTCAATAATTGGTCTATTGCCAGTCATGGTAGAACCCACTCCAATTCCAGCAAAACCCAATTCGCTAATTGGAGTATCAATTACCCTTAACTCTCCAAACTCGTCAAGCATTCCCTTGGATGCTTTGTAAGCACCATTATATTCAGCAACTTCTTCTCCCATGAGATAGACAGTGTCGTCTCTTCTCATTTCTTCAGACATAGCTTCGCATATAGCTTCTCGAAATTGAATTTCTCTCATTGGATTACAAAAATATAAATATTTATTTTAAAAATTTTCAAATACTATGCGTGCATAGTAAATTGATTTTTATTATATTTATTATGAGGAAAAGATGAAGATTTTAGTATGCATTAGTTGTGTTCCTGATACAACTTCAAAAATAAATTTTAATAACAATAATACTGAATTTGATAACAGCCAAATTCAATACGTCATAAACCCAAATGACGAGTTTGGACTCACAAGAGCAATTTGGTTTAAGGAAAATGATGGTGCTGAAATTGATGTTATATCAGTTGGGTTGGATAATAGTGACCAAATTTTAAGGAAAGCTCTGGCAATTGGTGCAGACCGAGGCTTTAGAATTAATCAAGAAGCTCTTGACAGCTTTCAAGTCGCAAAGTTATTATCTAATCATATTGCCAATAACAATTACGATTTGGTTATAGCTGGCCGAGAATCAATCGATTACAATGGTGGTATGGTACCTGGAATTATCGCTGAAATTTTAAATTTTAATTATGTAACAAATTGTATTGGTTTAGAAATAATTGATAAGTCAGCAAAAATAAAAAGAGAAATTGAAGGTGGAATCGAAACACTCCATTGTAGACTACCGTTGATAATCGGGGCACAAAAAGGACTTGTGGAGGAATCTGATTTAAAGATTCCAAATATGAGAGGAATAATGCAAGCTCGTCAAAAACCATATGAGATTATTGAAGATAAAACAGAAGAAATTAAAACAAAGACCTTACGTTTTGAAAAACCAGAAAGTGATAAAGAAATAAAATTAGTATCACCAGATAATTTAGATGAACTAATTCATTACTTACACAATGAAGCTAAAGTGATTTAAAATGAGTATTTTAGTTTTCATAGAATCTAATAAAAATGAGATAAAAAAAAGCTCATTTGAATCACTATCCTATGCCAAAAAATTATCAAAATTAATTTCATCAGATGTTATCGCACTTACAATTAATTGTTCAGAATTTACTCCACTGGGTGATTTTGGTCCTGATAAGATCATCTCAATAAAAGATAAAAAACTTGAGTTATTTAACGCTCACAATTATGCCGATGTGATTTCAAATGTATCAAAAAGTGTGAGTGCAAAAAATATTATAATTTCTGATAGTATAAACTGCAAGTACTTAGCTTCATTACTTTCTGTAAAACTTAATGCTGCCTTTGTTTCTAATGTTGTATCAATACCAAATTCAACAAAACCTTTCATTGTTAAAAGAAGTACCTTTTCAAATAAGGCATTTTGCGAAATCGAAATTAATTCTGAAATCAAAATTTTAAGTATTTCAAAAAATTCAATTGGTTTAAATAAGAGTAAATCAAAACCAATAATATTAAATTCTGAAATTAATTTTAATGAATCAGGATTAGCCAGCGAATCAATCAAAGTTTCCAGCGGATCCGTCAGTATTGAAGATGCCGATGTGGTAGTATCTGCAGGTCGAGGCTTAAAAGGCCCTGAAAACTGGAATATTATTGAGGATCTTGCAAAAACATTAAATGCCGCTACCGCATGCTCGAAACCTGTATCAGATATGGGGTGGAGACCACACAGTGAGCATGTTGGTCAAACCGGAAAACCTGTTTCAACCAATCTTTACATAGCAATAGGAATTTCTGGTGCCGTTCAGCATTTAGCAGGTGTTAGCTCCTCAAAAGTAAAAGTTGTAATTAATACTGATCCTGAAGCACCTTTCTTCAAAATTGCTGATTATGGAATTGTTGGGGATGCATTTGAAGTTGTTCCTAAATTAAATCAAAAACTTAAGGCTTTCAAAGCTGAAAATAATTAACTTTCTATAGTTATTTTATTTATCCATGAACCTAATTGAATTAAAAGTTAATAGAATATCCTACAGCCAATCACAAAACGGTGCATATGCCCTCATTCTTGAGGAGGATGATGGTGAAAGAAAACTTCCGATTGTTATTGGTGGTTTCGAAGCACAATCTATTGCTATTGCATTAGAAAAAAACATCGAACCTCCTCGCCCTTTAACTCATGATCTATTTAAAAAATTTGCAAAAAATTTTGAAATTAAGATTAAACAAGTAATAATTCATAAGTTGATTGATGGTATTTTTTACTCAAGCATCATCTGCGAAAGAGACAGTATTGAAGAAATTCTTGATGCAAGAACGTCCGATGCTATTGCACTAGCTTTAAGATTTGATTCACCAATTTACACTTATGACAAAATTCTAGAGAAAGCTGGTATAATTTTAAATAAAGAGATTTCTAAAAAAAATATTAAAAGTGATCTCGGCGATGATTTAAAAAAGTATAGCAAAAAACAACTTACTAAAAAAATTGAAAATGCAATTGAAGCTGAAAATTATGAATTAGCTGCCAGGTTGAGAGATGAAATAAATTCTAGAAAATAGTTTATGTTAAATTTTTTATCGTTTATTGAACAAAGCATACCCAGTTCAGGTTTTACATTTGACAGCTTTTCAAGGGGAATTCTTGGGCTTGTCACGATATTAATTGTTGCCTATTTTTTTAGTAATAACAAGAAAAAAATTAACTGGAGAACTGTATTTATTGCATTGTTTTCACAAATCATACTTGCAATTCTAATTTTAAAAGTCAGTTTTATTCAAAAATTATTTGAAGGTGCAGGTTATGCTTTCGTTAAATTAATTGATTTCACAAGAGAAGGAACTTTATTTGTTTTTGGAGACTTATTGAAACCAAACTCAACCAGTTACATATGGGCATTTGAAATTCTGCCAACTGTGATATTCTTCTCAGCCATTACATCAATACTTTTTTATTTTAATGTGATTCAAGTCGTGGTTAAGTTTTTTGCAAAACTCTATACAAGATTTTTAAAAATATCAGGATCTGAGAGTCTATCTGTTATCGGTAATATTTTTCTTGGTCAAACGGAAGCTCCTCTAATGATCAAAGCATATTTACCCAAAATGAATAAATCTGAAATACTGCTCGTTATGGTGGGAGGTATGGCGACTGTCGCCGGAGGTGTTTTGGCTGCATATATTGCTTTTTTGGGTGGTGATGATCCAGTCAAACAAGTTGAGTTTGCCAAGCATTTATTGACAGCATCTGTCATGGCTGCACCTGGAGCAATATTGATATCAAAGATTTTATATCCGCAGACAGAAAAAATTGAGAGTGATGTTAAAGTATCTGACTATAATGCTGGCTCAAATATTTTAGATGCGATCTCTAATGGAACTATCGAAGGCATCAAACTTGCCGTTAATATTGGTGCAATGGTACTAGTTTTTATCGCATTTATAGCATTGATTAATTACCTGTTTTTAAGTTTTGGTGAAATAACTGGAATTAATACTCTTTTGAAAGAAAATACCATTTACGATTCTTTATCACTCGAAGCCATCATGGGTTTTGTATTTGCTCCACTTATGTGGCTGATAGGCATTGCAAGTGTAGATATCATGCCCATGGGACAACTTTTAGGTATAAAACTCTCGATCAATGAGTTCATAGCTTACATGCAACTTGCAGATTTCCAAAATAGTTCAAGTCTCTCAACTCTGAAGTACCAAAAATCTGTTATAATGGCTACATACATGTTGTGTGGTTTTGCAAACTTTTCATCTATTGGTATCCAAATTGGAGGTATTGGTTCACTGGCTCCTAACCAAAGAAAAACACTATCTGAATTTGGTGTAAAAGCGCTGATAGGTGGAGCTCTTGCATCATTACTATCAGCTACAATTGCAGGTATGCTGATTGGTTAATATCTTTTTATTTTTTTTAATTTTTCTCTTTGTACATTTTATAATTTTACAGGTATGAAACAGTACCTAGATCTTGTAAAACATGTTCTTGAAAACGGTGATTACAAGGGTGATAGAACCGGAACTGGAACCAAAAGTGTGTTCGGTTATCAAATGCGCTTTGATTTAAAGAATGGTTTTCCACTAGTAACAACAAAAAAACTACACATTAAATCTATAATTCATGAACTTTTATGGTTTATCAAAGGAGAAACTAACATTAAGTATTTGACAGACAATGGAGTTAAAATATGGGATGCATGGGCTGACAAAAGTGGAAATTTAGGTCCAGTTTATGGATCTCAATGGAGAAATTGGAATAACGAAAAAATTGATCAAATTTCACAATTGATTGATTTGATAAATAATAATCCTGAAAGTAGAAGAATGTTAGTTTCCGCATGGAATCCTAGTGTTTTGCCTGATACAAAAAAAAGTTTTGGTGAAAATGTGATGAATGGAAAAGCAGCATTACCACCATGCCACGCCTTTTTTCAATTTTATGTTTCAAATAATAAATTGTCTTGTCAATTGTATCAGAGAAGTGCAGATATTTTTCTTGGTGTACCTTTTAATATAGCCTCTTATGCTCTATTTACTCACATGATTGCACATGTTTGTGAATTGGATGTTGGAGATTTTGTTCACACATTTGGAGATGCTCACATCTATAATAATCACACCGATCAAATAGAAATGCAACTATCAAGATCTCCTAGAAAATTGCCGATACTAAACATCAAACGCAAAGTGGACAGTATTTTTGATTTTAAATTTGAAGATTTTGAAATTATTAATTACGATCCACATCCCCACATTAAAGGTAAAGTTTCTATTTAGTTTGGCACTGAGTTTGTAAATGTTTATGGCATTGATTTTGCAACAGGTTTTTATATTAAAAATCTTTATTTTAAATTAAATTTGTATAGTTGAAAACAAACACAAAATTTACTCTTTTTATATCGACACTGCTTCTATTATTATTAGCTGACCATATAATAATTTCAAATGATGAAAAAAGATCAATTCATCATGAGAATCTAAGAAAATCTAGTTTGAACGCAACGAACAATCTTGATAAAAAATCTCGCAAAGTATTAGAACTTCCCCCAAGCCCCTATTACGAAAAAATGCTCACACTTTCGATGAACCCTATCACTGGTCGCACCGAACATGAAAAGCTCTTTCAACTTAGAAGACAACTTGAAACTCAAGACAATAATAGGATTTCTAGCAGAGCTGGAGCAGTTCCTGGTGAGAGTGGAGAAATGAGTTGGATTCAAAGAGGACCAATCAATGTTGGAGGCCGAACCAAAGGAATCATGTTTGATCCCAACGATCCTACAAATGAAACGGTTTTTGCTGGTGGAGTAAGTGGTGGTATTTTTAAAAATACTGAAATTTCAAATCCCAATTCCCAGTGGACTTTAGTAACAAAAAATATTCCCCAAAACATTGCTGTCTCTTCCTTGACTTATGACCCAAATAATACGCAAATTTTTTATGCTGGAACAGGTGAGTCATACACTGGTGGTGATGCTTTAGGTAATGGTTTGTGGCAATCAAAAGATGGTGGTGCCACATGGATTAAAGTATTCGGAGGTGATACTGAAAATCCATCAACTTTTACAAGCGAACCTGATGTTGTAGAAATTGTTGATCCTTCCTCTTCTCGAACGTACAGATATGGAAGTGCAGATTATGGACCACCGGTCCCCACTGAACCAATTGTTGCAGAAGCAGTTCTGGGTATACCAAGTTTAGCTTGTGAATCTTTGTCAAACACAAGTGAGGTCAAAGATAAAATTGTTATTGTTGATCGTGGTGAATGTTACTTTTCAAACAAAAGCTACGCAGCATCAGTTGCTGGAGCAAAACTTGTGATTGTTGTGAATCAAGACAATATGTCTGGCGAATGGGAAGATGGTGTCTTTACGATGACAAGCCCCGGTGCCGATGCTGATCCTCCCATTCTTTATGATTTAAATGATATAAAAATTCCGTCAATATTAATTTCAAGAGCAGATGGCAATCATTTAAAATCCTTGATTAATAATGGAAGTGTTAGATTATCAATTAAGAAATCAAGCGTTCAAATTCAAGGATACAGAATAGTACCTGGCACGTTCTATATAAATGACGTAGCAGTCAGGTTTAATGATCAAGTTGGAAAGTCTGAAGTTATTGTTGCTGCTGGAACATCAACATATAGGGATGCACGTGCAACTATCTTTGGCGGTGATGATGATTACGGAATTTTTAAGGGCTCTGAGGATCAAAATGGAGAATGGACCTGGGAAAGAATACCTGTTTATGCTGAAAACAGCAACATTTTGGTTCAACCAATCGATATTGAAATAAGCCCTGTCGACAGCAAGGTCTGGTTTTCAACCACGAGATGGAGAGGTCGAGGTGGTGGTGCAGTTTATGTTTCTAATGATGATGTTTCATCATTTGAAAAGAAATTTCAAGTTACAGAAGATACTAATGACGATGGTACTTCTGACTCGTCAGACTTAGGCGGTGGACGTAGAACTGAAATCGATATTGCATCCAATAATACAATTTGGGTTTTAGGACAAATTGAGACTGCAAATGGTGGACTTTCAAATCCACCTGTTGGAATATTTAAAGCTCCCAACGCATTTGAATCGACTGTAACTAGAATTACTCTACCAAGTGACATTGATCCTGGGATAGATGATGATGATTTCACTAGAGGTCAATCATTTTATGACTTAATGATAAAAGCTGACCCTAAAAATCCAAATGTTGCATATGTCGGAGGAATTGATCTATTTAGAACCGACAACGGAGGAAATGGAACTAGTTCAAGCAATCCTTGGACCCAGATTTCACATTGGTACGGAAGATCAGGAACTCAGTTTGCTCATGCCGATCAACACAGCTCGGAAATCTCTGAGGTTGATAACAATAAAATTTTATTTGGAAATGATGGGGGAATTTTTTTTAGTAATGATAACGGAACAAATTTAAGCTCAAGAAATAATAATTATCACACATCACAATACTACACAATTGCAGTTGCACCATCCACGATGTTTGAGTCGCACTCAGTTAGCCAAAGAGGCACTGATAGGAGTATCAATGCAGGTAGAACTGCAATAATAACACAAGCCGGATCAAATCAAGATGTTTTTGTTGGAGGTTTGCAAGACAATGGCACAATGTTTCAGGTTGATCGACAGGAAAGAGCAACAACCGCTATTGATGTTTCTGGGGGAGATGGAGCTGCTACTATGTTTTCGCAAAATGTCAATAATAAATACTACATAACAAACTATGTATACAATAGAGCGGTCGAAGCTGTAAACCTGAATGGAAATTCGGCAAGAACATTTAGGATTAATTCCGAAAACAGTACTAACGGTGATTTTATAACAGTACAAGATTTGGATTCCAACAGAGGAGTTGTTTACTCCAATTACAGATCAGGTGGGAATAATAGGATAGCTGCCTTCTACGGTTGGGACGATTTTAATGATTCAGATCAAAATTCAAATGCTGACCGAATTATTCTGACAGGTTCCCTTGACGGTAATGTTTCTGCAATAAAAGTTTCGCCATACACCACAAACAGCTCAACAATATTTGTTGGTACTGAGACTGGAAGTGTATTTAAAGTTGAAAATGCTGACACATTTGACGCAAATGAAAATTCAACAGCTGCATGGTCTAACATAACTGGTAGCGAATTTTTGGGCAGTGTTTCGGATGTTGAGTTGGGTAAGGACGAGAATCATATTTTTGTAACTTTTCATAATTACGGAACAGAAAATATCTTCTACTCAACTGATGGTGGAAGTACGTGGAGCAAAAAAGAAGGTGATTTACCTGATATTCCTGTCAGATGTATACTTCAAAATCCTCTCTCTGAAAATGAAGTAATCATTGGAACCGAATTGGGTGTATGGTATACAAAAGATTTTGAAGCAAACAATCCATCCTGGACAAGAGCTAACGCAGGCTTAAGTGATGTTAGAATAACCGATCTTGATATGAGAGATGACTACAAAGTATTTGCTGCTACTTATGGTTTAGGTATATATTCTGGAAAATTTACTGACGAAGAAATTAATGTTGAACCGTCGCTAAGCATATCTGTTGATCCTAAAGTTTTGAAAATTGGTCAAGGCAATTCGGATTCATTTGATATAAACTACGAAGTCAAAGGTGGATTTAGTGAAGAAACGACCTTTTCATTAAAGAATCTTCCATCCTTAACAACCGAAACGTATGACCCATCAAGCACTGTAAATATCAATACTGATGGAAAAGTTGTAGTCACCCTAAATGTCGGAACTGAAGAACAATCAGGTTCGTATGAGTTAGAGATAACTGCTGAGAGCAATTCACAATCTTTAACAGCAAATCTTACTCTTGATATATTGTCTGATGATTTTGACAATGATGGGATTTTTAATGAAAACGATAATTGCCCAAGCACATACAATCCGGATCAAAGCGATTTAGACGGAGACCAAATTGGAGATGTTTGTGATCCAAATCCAATTCCACAGAACACTTTTACACTTCAATCAACAGATGAATCGTGCAGTATTTCAAATGATGGTCAACTAAGTATATCCATACTAGAGGATAACATTGAAGGAATTAAATTTACAATTCATGTAAAAAATGGTCCAACTGGATTTGTTCACTCCCCCGAGTCCATAATTGGTGACAAGTGGACATTAGGAAACCTAGAAAATGGTAATTATGAGGTATGTTTGACAACACCTAGTTTGCCAAATTTTGAACAATGTTTTAATGTAATTATTACAGAACCTGAAGATATTTCTGTTGTAAGTGATATTGCATTGGACTCCGATAATTTAACACTTGATTTAAGCGGTAGTACTAACTACAATATCCTTCACAACAATACATATTATACTACCTCAGACTCGAGGTTTAATCTTAAACTCGATAAGGGTCTCAATTTTATCAAAGTTGTTGGGGATAGAGAATGTCAAGGTGTCTATGAAGAAACAGTATTTAATTCTGAAGATATTCTTCTAAGTCCCAATCCAGCAACCTCATCCTCAAATCTTTGGATTGGAGGTAATGATGATGATGTAACCATTAGTATGTTTGACAATGCTGGAAGATTAATTTGGACAAGAAATAATGAAGTAAATAATTCAAGGTCCATTGATATACAAGTGTCTAATTTAAGACCTGGACTTTATTACATTAAAGTAGACTCGGAAACAGTTAAGAAAACTGCTAAACTTATAAAAAAATAATATGAAAAAAGTAAAATATATACTCTTGGTTTTTATTTCTTTAACAATGATCTCATGTGGAGGTAAAGATGACGGTGGTGGAGGAAATGTAGATCCACCTGATCCAGTAAATCCACCAACAGCATCCAGTCTTATTTCACCTGCAAATAATACAGAATGTCTTGACGGTGAGAACGTAGAGTTTAGGTGGAATTCATCCCAATATACAGATACCTACACGATCAATATTAAAAATTTATTAACCCAATCCGTTATATCACAAAATACTGCTTCAACTAATATTACGATACAATTAGAAAAAGGACAACCCTATTCATGGTATATTGTATCATCATCTAACTCATCTAGTGATACAGCCCAAAGTGAAAAGTGGAAGTTTTATTTGAAGGGTGAACAAACCTCTAATTATGCTCCGTTTCCAGCTGATTTAATTAAACCCAAATCTGAGGAAACTTTGTCCCCTGGAAGCATTGAATTTGAATGGACTGGAAGTGATGTAGATACAGGTGACACGTTAACTTATGACTTTTACTTTGGAACTTCGAATCCACCAACAACTAAGGTCAGATCAAATCTTAGTTCAACAAAAATCACTCAAACAATTTCTGATGTTGGTGTATATTATTGGAAGATCATTACGAAGGATAACTCAGGTAGTAATTCTGACTCAGGGATATCTAAGTTTACGGTATCTAACTAAGATTGCAAAGTAAATTTATTCTTCTACTTTTGCTATTCAATGTTTAGTGATAGAAATTCAGATATTGATTATGATACAATTGAGCTATTGGAAAATGCTCAAAAAAGGATAAAACAAAAGAAAAATGTATATAAGCATTTTATAGTTTATCTTTTTATTTCAGGATTTTTTCTATTTATTGATTTTTTTTTGGCAGTTGGTCAAAACCTATTAATTTTTAATTATTCTTGGTCAATTTGGGTTTTATTAATTTGGACTTTCATACTACTTTATCATCTGTTTGATGTCTTTATTTCAAAAAAAATTATCAATAACAAGTGGATTTTGAATCAAAAAAGTCATTTGATTAAGCTACAACAAGAAAAAATTAAGTCTTTGAAAAAAGATATTGAAACAGAATCCAAGATTTACGCTGATTCGAATTCAAACAATTCAAATCAATTGGTCACAATTATTGTTGCTGCTTCTGAAAATAATATCATAGGAGATAATAACAAATTGATATGGCATCTGAGTAAAGATTTGATCAGGTTTAAAAATTTAACCAAGGGTCATCACGTAATTATGGGAAGAAAAACATTTGAATCCATGCCTAAAGCTCTACCAAATAGGACAAATGTTATTATTACAAGGAATAAAAATTATGTTGCTGAAAATATAATTGTAGTAAATTCTTTAGAAAATGCTTTAAAGGTTTGTAAAGATGATCCGCAACCATTTATTATCGGCGGTGGTGAAATCTACAAGATAGGACTTGATTATGCGAACAGAATAGAGCTTACAAGGGTTCATCAAAGTTTTGAGGGTGATACTGCTTTTCCTGAAATAGATGAAGAAGTGTGGAAAGAAGTAAATAAAATAGAAATGTTTGACATTGAAAATCATGATTATAATTTCAGTTTCATAACATATGATAAATTTAATTAAATGAATGTATTTGTATTTCCAGGGCAAGGATCGCAATTCCCGGGAATGGGTAAAGAACTTTACTCAAATTCAAAATCTGCTAAAGAATTATTTGATAAGGCAGATCAAATTCTTGGATTTTCATTGTCAAAAATTATGTTTGAAGGAACAGATGAAGATTTAAAGAAGACCAAGGTAACACAACCTGCTATATTTGTTCATTCTATTGCAAAACTACAAGAGCAGGATCCTAAAATTAAACCAGATTTTGTTGCTGGCCATTCACTTGGCGAATTTTCAGCATTAGTAGCTAACAAGACAATTAAATTTGAAGATGGCTTAAAACTAGTTTCTGCACGTGCTAATGCAATGCAGAAAGCTTGTGAGAATAATCACGGCAGTATGGCTGCAATTTTAGGTTTAGATGATAAAACAATTATCAATGAATGTGAAAAATTCAATAAATATGTTGTAGCTGCGAACTTAAACTGTCCAGGACAAGTAGTTGTTTCGGGTGAATTTGAAGCAATCAAGGAAATTTGTATCCTATTTAATAATATCGGAGCTAAAAGAAGTATACAACTTAATGTAAGTGGTGCTTTTCATTCAGAATTAATGAATGATGCTAAAAAAGAACTCAAAGAGTTTATAAATTCAATTGAATTTCATGAACCCACATGTCCCATTTTTCAAAATGTCACTGGGAATGGGGTGGTTGATAAAAGTGAAATCAAAAATAATTTAATTGATCAAATGGTCTCACCTGTAAAATGGTCTGAGTCGGTGATCAACATGATTAATCTTGGAGCTAAAAACTTTACAGAAATAGGTCCTGGTAAAGTATTATGTGGTTTAATAAGGAAGATTAACAGGAATGTTCATGTAGATTCAGCTGGATAAATGAATATTCTCTACAATATATTTATTGAATTTGTTGATAAAATTTTCTTACCAATATTATCAATTTTTTCCAAAAAAATCAGTCGTTTTATAGTTGTTAGAAAAGATTTATTACAAGAAATAGATAAAGACCTAGATAGAAAGAAAAAATATATTTGGTTGCATGCAGCATCATTGGGTGAATATGAGTTAGCAATACCACTTATAAAAGAAATCAAGAAAACTTTTGATAATGAAATAATATTAACATTCTTTTCTGAATCTGGTTTTAAATTGAAAGATAGAATACATCAGGTAAGTAAAACATACTTTCTACCATTAGATTCAAAAGATAACGTGAAAAAGATAGTTAAGGTTTTTAATCCAAGATTTGCAGTATTTATAAAATCAGAAATTTGGCCTAATTATATAAACGAACTTAAAAAAAGAAAGATAAAATTTTACTTAGTGAATTATGTATATGATAAGTATAATTCAAGAATATTTAAAGGGATTTTAAAAAAATATACTAAGATTTTTACCCAAGATAAAATTAGTGAAAGACAACTGAAAAATATGAAAGTTGATAATGCATTATATATAGGGAATCTAAAATTTAACAGAGCAATAATGCAAAAAAAGGAAAAGTATAATAATAAAAAATTGAATAATTATTTAGGAGATGACATATGCATAGTATTTGGCAGTACTTGGGATAGAGATTTACAATCAGTACATGTATATTAACTCATTTTTGTCCAATGATGATTATATCAATTACGAAATGAATAGCTATGCAAAAAAAGGATTTTTTTCAAAAAATAATTCAGGGTACTGGCTTAGAAAAAAATATATTGGAATTGGACCTTCTGCTCACACTTACGATGGGTTTTCAAGAAGTTGGAATATTTCGAATAATGCAAAATATATAAGTCATATCAATTCAGGCAA
>CACIGC010000011.1 GCA_902586095.1 uncultured Bacteroidota bacterium
TATTAAAGTTGCTAAAAATGAGGAGTTGATCAAGTTGACTAATCAACAAATAAATATTGTTACAACCGAAATTGAAAAAAAAAATGATTCTATTGATTTCCTTGGGACTGAAATAAAAAAGGTAAGAGGTCAATACGCATCAATGATAAAGAGTTCTTATCAAAGCAAACTCAAAGAATCAAGGTTAATGTTTTTGCTCTCCTCTGAAGATTTTTTACAAGCGATGAAACGCTCCAGATATATTAACCAATTTTCAAAGGATAGAAAAAGAGTTTCTGAAAAAATCTCAAACTCTATACTTTTATTGGAGCAAAAGGTCAAGGATTTAAATTTATTGAAGGCCCAAAAAAATAAACTACTGGGGCAGAATGAGGAAAATAGAAGTAAGTTAAAAATCGAGGAAAAATCAAAAGAAAGGTTAATAACTGGACTTAAACGAAGAGAAAGGGCATATAAAAAACAAATAGATGAAAAACAAAAAATCTCAAAAAACTTAGATAAAGAAATTGATCGTTTGATAAAGGAGGCTATTAGAAAATCAAATAATGAATCAAACAACAACATATTTAAATTAACCCCTGAGGCAAGGGAACTCTCAGAGAATTTTAGTGCAAACAGAGGAAATTTACCATGGCCTGTTGAAAGAGGCGCGATAATTCAAAAGTTTGGATTACAACCACACCCTGTTGTTAGAACAACAAAAATTCAAAGCAATGGTCTAGTTATTGCCACTACAAAAGATGCTGAAATTAGAGCAGTATTTAACGGTGTTGTATTATCAGTTTTAAAATTTAAAGGAAGCAACATAACTGTATTAGTTCAACATGGAAGTTATATTACAGCTTATAAAAATATTGCAGAAGTTTATGTTGAAAAGGGTGAACGTATTTCAGCTTTACAAAAAATAGGAAAAGTATTTAATCCAAAAGATGGTTCTAAATCAACATTACAGTTTAGCATCTTTTATAATACAAAAGCAATAGATCCATACTTGTGGATTGTTAAATAAAATGGGAGTTAAAACAAAACAAGTAAGTGAAGAAATAATCATTGAGGGTGCAGAAATGCATAATCTCAAAAATATAAGTCTTAAAATTCCCAAAAAACAATTAATTGTTATTACCGGACTATCTGGCTCTGGTAAATCAAGTTTAGCGTTTAACACAATATTTGCTGAAGGTCAAAGAAGATTCATTGAGAGCCTATCATCTTATGCAAGACAATTCCTTGGGAAAATTAAAAAACCTAAAGTAAAAAAAATACAAGGCTTGTCTCCTGCAATTGCAATTGAACAAAAAGTCAACAATTCAAATCCAAGGTCAACTGTTGGTACTAGCTCAGAAATTTATGATTATATAAAACTTTTATATTCAAGGATTGGAAAAACATACAGTCCAATCACAAATGAAGAAGTTGTTAAAGAAAACGTTAACACAGTTGTTAATTACATAAATACTTTTGATGAAGGAGATAAGTTTTTAATAATGACAAAGCTTGATTGCCCAGAAAATATTGATTTGCAAAAATATTTGAAACTATTTCTAGATGAGGGCTACGCTCGTATTGAATCAAACGGCACTGTCTGTCAAATTGAAGATTTTAATTTTAAAAACAAAGACAATCTCTTTCTGGTTATTGATAGATCAATTTATAAAAATGATAAAGATTATTTAGACCGAATTACGGATTCTATTGAAAATGCATTTTACCAGGGAAATGATGAAATGTATGTAAAAAACTTAAAAGACAATAATTATAAATTATTTTCTAAAAAATTTGAGCAAGATGGTATAAAGTTTCTAAAGCCAACAGAACACTTGTTCAGTTTTAATAACCCCTATGGAGCGTGTAGCAATTGTAATGGATATGGTGATATAATGGGAATTGATCCGGAACTTGTAATTCCTAACACTGGTCTTTCAGTCTATGAAGAATGTATAGCTCCGTGGAGAGGACAGAAACTTAGTAAGTATAAAGACTTGCTTGTAAATAACTCCCAGAAATTTAACTTTCCAATACACAGACCCTATTTTAAGTTAAGTGAAAATGAGAAAAAATTACTTTGGGATGGTAATGAATACTTTAAGGGCATCAATTTCTTTTTCTCAAAACTTGAAAAAAAAATGTATAAAATTCAAAATAGAGTCATGCTTTCACGCTATAGGGGAAGAACAAAATGTAATGAATGTAATGGCAACAGACTTCGGAAAGAGGCAGAGTATGTTAGAATAAATGGTTCATCAATTACTGATTTGGTAAATCTACCTATTGAAAAAGTCTTGGATTTTTTCAACGGAATTAAATTATCTGATAGTGAATTAAAAAAATGCAACAGAGTCATAGTAGAAATAAAAAACAGGTTATCATTTTTATGTAAAGTAGGATTACCATATTTAACATTAAACAGAAAATCAAATACACTTTCAGGCGGAGAAACTCAAAGAATAAATATTGCAACCTCAATAGGCAGCGCACTAGTTGGCTCAATATATGTTTTAGATGAACCCAGTGTTGGGCTTCATCCCGAAGACACAAGTAAATTAATTTCTATACTTCAAAATTTAAGATCCCTAGGAAATACAGTCATAATTGTGGAGCATGATGAAGATATCATCAGGGCTGCTGATCAAATTATAGACTTGGGCCCAGGCGCAGGAATTTTAGGTGGAGAAGTTGTTGCTCAGGGTTCACTAAAACAAATTCTAAAGCTAAGCACAGTCACCACAAAATATCTCAAAAATCAATATGAGATAAGCATTCCATCAAAAAGAAGAATTAGCAATAAAAGAATAGAATTGAAAGGATGTAGAGAAAATAATTTGAAAAATCTAAGTGTGAATTTTCCTCTGAACTCTTTAGTCTGTGTTACAGGAATTTCAGGAAGTGGCAAAACTACTTTAGTGAAAAAAATATTTTATCCTGCATTACTTCAATCAAAAGGTATATATACAACTAAGCCTGGACAATATTCATCAATTGGAGGTAATCTAGAAGATATCGATTCAATTGAGTTTATAGATCAAAATCCAATTGGTCAATCCTCAAGATCTAATCCAGTAACATACATAAAAGCATATGATGATATCCGAAACCTTTTCGCTAAACAATCTGTATCAAAGCAATTTTCATTTAAGCCAAAACATTTTTCATTTAATGTTGATGGTGGAAGATGTGACGAGTGTAAAGGAGAGGGAACAATAAAAGTCGAAATGCAATTTATGGCTGACATCAACTTAATGTGCGAAAATTGTAAAGGAAAAAGATTTAAAAAAAATGTCTTACAAGTGACGTATCAGAATAAAAATATTGATGATATTCTAAAAATGACAATTGATGAAGGATATGATTTTTTTATTGATAATGGTCAAACTAAAATTGCAAATAAACTGAAGGCCTTGATTGATGTTGGTATGGGTTATGTAAAACTTGGACAATCTTCCTCAACCTTGAGTGGTGGTGAAGCACAAAGAATTAAACTAGCATCTTTTATTTTAAAGGGTCAGTCCGCAGATAAGACACTTTTCATTTTTGACGAGCCAACTACTGGTCTTCATTTTCACGATATAAAAAAATTGTTAAAATCATTTAATCAATTAATCAATTACGGTCACTCAATAATTGTGGTAGAGCACAATATCGAATTGATCAAATCATCGGATTATATTATAGACCTAGGCCCTTATGGTGGAGCTAATGGGGGAGAATTAATTTTTGAAGGATCACCAGAAGAACTGGTTAAAAATAAAAAATCTTTACTTACTAATTTTTTGAAACCCAAGCTTTGATAAGGTTTTTTTTATAAATGAGTTTATTTCACCAGAAACCTTCATTTGATAAATTAGCAATATATAGCCAATAGTTACTGGAATAGATTTAGCAATTATTTCAATTAGATGATTGCCTCCAAAGTCCAGAGGATGAACCAAGAAAAAAAGAAACAAAATAAGAATTAATACTCTAAAAGTATTGTAAGAATAAGGCACAATATTCAGTTTGTATTTTAAATAAATAATCTTACAAAAAGTAAAAAAAGATATTACAATTAAAGTAGATAAGGCAGCTCCATTTATACTGTATAAATCAATCAATTTATCATTAAGCACATAAACCGACACAGCCATTAAAATTGAAAATGGCAAGGTTATTTTATAAAATTTAGCAGTAGCAAGAATTGCAGGTCCACACCCAAAACTCATTAAAATTAATTTACTTATTGATATAATTAAAACAACTGAAATAGCTGTAGAATATGAAGAATCTAAGATTAAATTATAAAATGGTTCGACACTTAGATTTATTAGTAAGAAAAACAATCCAGAAATTACTAAAAGGTTAAGTGAACTCTTTTTATAGAGATTCTCAAGCTCTTTTTTGTCATTTTCGTTTAATGCTTTCGCAACAAGAGGATTTACAATTTGAAACATAGCTCTACCTGGAATTTCAACAACAGTAGCAATAAAAACAGCTACGGCATAAAAAGCCGTCTTTGAGATTATTTCTTTTTGAGGGATCATGAACTTATCAATATCTATCAATATACTAGCAGCTGAACCTGCCAAGAAAATAAATAATGAATAAGTTAAAATTTCAGTTATATTTTTTGGGATTGAAAAATGGAACTTTGGAAGATACAAATAGAAAGAATAGAGCATCATAATTACTAATCTCAAGTAATAAAATCCAGTAAGCCACCAAATAAAGTTTTCTTTAGTAACATGTCCTAGATAAACCAAGCTAAGAAGTATCAAAATTGAAACTCTAGGAAATATTTCTTTCAAAAAATTCCCAAATACGGACTTTAATTGAACCCTAGCCCAGGAATAAAAAACTTCAAAATAAGACGTTGCAAAAGCAACCAAGAATATAACCCACACATAAGAATCAATTATTGGATTTTGAATTGACAGGAAATTCCCAATTGTATCATGAAATTGCACCACTAGTAAAGAAATGGGAATGATAGTAAGCATCGGAATAAAAATAACGGAGGACATAAAAATGTCCTTTTCTTTTTTGCTTTTATAGGATGAAAAATATTTTATTATCGTATGCTGGCTTCCAAATGAAACCAGTGGCATAAGAAGATTTGATGTTGCCAGCAGAAAAACAACTAGACCATAATATTGAGCTTTAAGAAAAGTTGGATAAAAGAACAGGGTATTAAACCCCCCAATTAGGATTGCAACAATAATTATGATAATGTTTTTATAAGACTGGTTGAATACAATTCCCATTTTTATAATGTTATAATTATTTTCTCAATTCTTTTTGCAATATTCCTCGACATATATGCAGGAATAGGCTTTCTCTCTTTTGATTTTCCCTCCAAAAAACTTTTAAAGCTTTTATAAATATAATTTTTTAAACCATGATAATTATCATAGCCGAATGACTTACCAGATCGTGTTTCAATTATAATGTTTTCAAGATCACTACCTTTATTACTAATTCCTAGAATTTTCTTTCCAGATGACAGATAGTGAAAAAACTTTCCAGGGATTATATCATTGCAATCTTTCATATTCACAGAACAAACAACCAAAACTTCCGAAATTTCAATTTCTTTATCTATTTCATTTTTAGACATTGGACGTATAATTTGTCTTTTTTTAATCTTTTTAAATTCTTCGGAGTTATATACGTGAGGGCTTATATTCCCAATCAAGACTATTTCAACTAGTTTTTTGAAATTCTCATCTGACTCTATAAGATCAGCCAAAACAGACCACAGATTTTTTGGGTTTTGTATGGGTTTCATTGCTCCAGAGTATAGAATTCTAAATTTTCTATAAGGTTTACTTGATAGATGGGTATCAAAACCACTAGGCACACAAAAACATTGATTATTGATTTTAAAAAATTCATCATTTAAGCTTTTTGCAGTTGTAAAAACTGCATTAGCATTTTTTAAAATTATTTTTTCTTCTCTAGTATGTTTTTTTAGTGTGGATTCTAATTGATTCAATAATTTATTTTGAAAAAAATTAGACCAAGGATCTCTAAAGTCTGAAATCCATTTTATGCGAATATCTCTTTTTAGTTTTAGGCCAACCTGGTGCATTGAATGAGGAGGACCAGTTGTGACAAGGTGATTTAAATTATTTTCTAAATAGTATTTTTTTAAATACCTGTAAGCAGGACCAACTAAAAAACGTCTTGCATCTGGGAAGAAAAACAATTCACGAATTATCGATGATGTAATTGAGCTTGTGTTGTGTTTAAAGCCTGTCCCATCAGAATATGTTTTAAATTTTGATTTATAACTAAATATGCTTTTTAAAAACCTTGATGGTTCAAATCCTTTTATCCTATTTACTTTTATTGCCGGATTTACCTCCTTTTCAATTTCTTTATCAACCACATCATACTGGGGTTTTTTAAATGTAAATACGTGAACTTCCCAACCCAATTCTACAAGATGATTAGAAAATCGTAACCATCTTTGAACACCTGATCCACCTGACGGTGGCCAATAGTAAGTCAATATTCCAATAGATTTTCTATTCATAAATTGAGACAATTTCTTTTGAGACTACACTATTATTTAATTTCTTGATTGCATTTAAACAGTTTGTTTTTATCAAATTATATTCTTTTTTATCGTTTAAAAGTGAAAGAACCTTTTTTTCAAAATCTTTAGGGTTTTGTTCTTCAAAAACTTTACCGCATTTATAATTAGATATTAATTCTGACTGTGCTGTGGAATTGCTACAAATAACTGGAACACCAAATGAAATATATTGAAAAAGTTTATTTGCATAAGTTGTATCGTGGTGTATATTTCTATGCAAGGGTGAAATTCCCAAATGAGCTATCATGAGGTATTTGTAAAGTTCGTTTTCTTTCTTCCAACCCATAAAATCAACAAAATTAGAGAGCTTTAGTTTTTTAACCTTTGACCTTAGTTTTTTGTCAAATGAACTTTGACCAATAATTACCAATTTAATATTTAAGATTTTGTCTTTTAGCAATGGCAAAGAATCTATAACAGTTTCTAAGCCTCTTCTTTTTGATGTGTTACCAATGTATAGCAAAACAAATTTTTTTGAATAATCATCCTTTATTTTTTGATCAATATTTTTATTTAGGTAAAAACTTTTTTTTACGGTATTGGGATAAACGACAACTTTCTTTGCGTTTATCATACACCTTTTCAATAGTTCTTTTTTTGCTTCTTTTGTAACTGTAATTACTTTATGAGCTTTTTCAATAAATTTTTCTTCCGCAATTTTCCAACGTTTTGGATCAATCAATAGTTTCCCCCAAAAAGAATCCACATGCTTATAGTACTTCATTATTTCAGGTCGATTTTCATGTAGATCTAAAGTAAATTGTAACCCTAATTCATCGCAAATTTGAATTGCTGCGCCAGCAATTTGTATATCATGAATATGTAAATAATCTATTTGATTATTTTTTGCAAAATATCTTATTTTTTTTGCCATGTTCATGTTGTAAAATGGTAAATCGTTTGCAAGAGCTGAGCTTTTATAAACCAATTTAGAGCAGAAATATCTTCTAATATTTATTCCATCATAAACTTCTTTCTTTAAAAATTTTTGTTTGTAAGAAAGACAAAATAAAAAAATTTCGTGCCCGCGCTTGATTAATTCATCACATTCATTTGATACCCTGGCATCATCAGGGAATGGGGCATCTAAAATCATTCCTATCCTCATAGCTACAAATTCAAAACTCCTTTATAATAATTGTCAAAATCCTGCTCTGTTCTCTCTGCATAAACGGCATAATATCTGTTTGTGAAGAGTCTTAAAAAAGGTCTAAATCCAATTTTATTTGTAGGGCTTTTCCAAAACTCTTTTTTGATTATTTTCCATCCAGATTTTTCTAAAAGCCAATCAAACTGCCAGGCCTCGAACTCATGATAATGTCGATCCCTTTCATCATCTTTATTTCTGTATGCATTTGCAAACCATAGCTTTAAAGGAACTGTCAAAAAAATCTTCTTGGCGTTTATGTTCTTTAACAATGTATATGGCGACACTAAGTGTTCTATAATTTCAAACCCTGTCACTAAATCTACATCATCTGGAATATCAACTTTCGGGTTTGTGTCAAAGTCCTGTCCACTTGTGTTGTACACTTTGTAATGGTTTTTTTCCATAATATCAGAAAATGGATTTCTAACACCAAGGTCAAAAATAACGGATGGTGAAGGACACACCTTATTCAACATTTTTAAGGTTTTATTGTATCGATTTACAGGAATTTTATTGTACATTTTTTATCAGATTTCTAAAGGAAAAGAAGACTAAAATCAATAATAAAATATTTGAACTCGCCATTAACAATGTGCCTGTTTTAACAACGGCAGGCTCAAAAGTAAATACAATTTCATGTTCTCCTCTTTCAACTTCTAGTCCACGAAGCAGATAGTTTACTTTGTGATGATCCGTGACCTCACCATTAATTTTTGCTACCCATCCGTTTTTGTAAAAAGCTTCTGAAAACACAATAAATCCAGTATCATTTGAAAACACCTTATATATAATTTTATTCGGCATCTTTTCTACAACTTCAACGTAATTCTTAGAACTATCACTATATGTTTTATTATTCAAATGAGTACTCAAACATGTTTTTTTATAGTCTAAACTAGATAAACTAAGAAGTTCTTGATTCGAGTCTGTTACTTTTTGTACTTCATCAACAAACCATGCGCTACCCAAAACATCTTCATTGATTTTTAATTCGATATTTCCGCTTTCATTTAAATCAATTATATACTTTACGTTTAGCATGTCTAGAACACGTAAATTATTTTTTAAAAGGTAGAAGTCATAGATATCCTGCATTCTTTTGGGCTTTGCAGCATGATAGCCCGAAATTGAATTATGAAAAAAAGAAGTCCTTCCATTTACAAATCCGCGAAAGCTTTCATATACCCTAAAGTCGGATTTGTCATTTAAAATTTCTTTGTCTAAATCATTTAATATAAATGGAGTTTTAACTTTAGATGCATTAGTAAAGTTGTCATCATTGACGTAATTTTTATTAAACGACCACAGATCTGCTAACACAATTATAGTTAGAATTGGAAGTAGATATTTTTTTGATAAGTATTTTTTTTTGACTGCAAAAATTGAAGCAAAAAGTACAGAAACAATAAATATCGAACGCATTACGTCTGTTCTAAATATGGATTTTCTTTCATTTATAATCATGTCAAGAATTTCAGGATATGCTCCAAAAACTTCTCTTTCGGATTGAAATTTAAAAATTGATTCGCCAAATAGTAAAAGCAAAAATAGGGTTGTTAAAAAAATCAATGATGGATAAATAATTTTTTTGTAGCTCATTGTCTTTTGATGTTGCCCTTCAAATATTTTGTATAATCCAAACGCGGCAATCAAGGGAATTATAAGTTCGATTATTACTTGTATTGATGATACGGCCCGAAACTTATCATAGAAAGGAAAATAGTCAATCATTAAGTCTGTTAATGCAGAAAAGTTTTTGCCCCATGATAATAATAATGCAAAAATCAAAGACGGAAAAACCCACCTTAAGGTTTTCTTGTCTAAATAAAAAAGAGATATAATGAATAAATAAAATACACTTATTCCTATATATGCAGGTGCAGCAACGATAGGTTGATCTCCCCAGTATAACCTAGCATTTTGATAGATCAAGCTTGCTGATTGAGAATCGTAATTGGATAAGCTTTTGAAAAAATCTGTGTCCTTCCCAATAAGATCAGAACTTCCTCCCCCCATAAATCTTGGTATAATAAGATTTAGGCTTTCAATTTTTCCATAGCTGTATTCTGTTATGTAGTCTTTACTGAGACCGTCAAGATCAGTCTTTTCACTTCCATCGGAATTAATGCTGATTTCAGAATTTCCTCTGGTGCTAAATTCTGAGTATTCTTTTGTCGCCATTATGGATGAAGAGTTTAAAAGAATTGCAATTAATACAGATGATGAGAATGCTCCAGTTTTCACAAACTTGCTTTTTAAATTATCGCCTCTTTCAAATAAAGTTGATACGATCAAAATAAGACCCATCAGCATCATAAAGTAGTAAGTCATTTGGTAATGGTTGGCGTTTATTTGAAGTCCAAGACCAACAGAACAGATAACAACACCACTTAGAGTTCGATTATTTAGGATTTTGAAAAACCCAGCCAAAGCTAATGGAGTATAACCAATTGCCAGAGCTTTTGTGTTGTGACCAACACCAAGAATAATGATTAGGTATGTGGAAAAGGCAAAAGCAATGGATCCAAAAAAAGCATAATCACTTCTAACTTTCATGCTCTTTAACAAAAGGAAAAAAGACAACAGGTAAACAAAAAGATAATCAGCAGGTCTTGGCAGAAAACGAATTATTTTGTCAATCTTGTCCAAAACATCAAATGGATAGTTTACAGCAACTTGATATGTAGGCATACCCAAAAAAGCATTATCCAACCAATAAGGTTCTTCATCAAAATTTTCTCTGTGCTCAACTATTTGACGTGACATTCCTGAAAATTGATCAATGTCAGATTGTTTGATTTTTTTCCCAGAAAGAACAGGTTTAAAATAAATAAGTGAGATTAGACAAAAAGAGCAAATGATTAAAACATCAATAACAAGCTTTCTATTTATATAACTCTTAATCAATCTCCTCATAATCGATATATTCACCAACCTTTTTATTTGTTTTCATCTTGAAATCATCTTTTTTGGGTGGTTGTTTTTTTTGAAATTTTTCAAACTGTTTTTTTATTATGTATCTAATGATATAGGGAGCCAGTCTTTTTAATACATAACACAAGATTATAATGAATAGAAAAATATAAATAAAAAGCATATCCTTTTTTTCAAAAATACAATTAATCAAATGAATTAGTTAATTGCATATTTCAATTTATCTTTGAATTATATTTATTGTACTATGCTTACAGTCAGATGTTTCCTTTTCTTCTTTTTTACTGCATTTTGGGTTACTGCACAATATACTGAAACAATAAATTCTAATAGACCTGGAACATCTCATGGTGCATTTGCAATTGGCTGGAACGTTCTCCAAGTGGAAACGGGTGTTTCGAGCTACAGCATGGAGCATAAAAACTTAAATAACTCTAAGGTTGATGGACTTAATTTTAATTATTTGATTAGGTATGGGTTACTAAATGATAAGTTAGAAATGTTTCTCGAGGGCTCTATTTTTTCAAGAAATGTTTTTGATAATAATTATCAAAACAATTACTACACAGAATCCAGTGAAACTCTAATTGGCGAGCAAATTATAGGATTTAAATATCTAGTTTTTGACCCTTTTAAAAATAAAAAATGGCATGGAGAAAATTTTTACAGTTGGAAAGCAGGAAGAGTTATAAAATTGACAGATTTTATACCAGCACTTTCTGTGATTGTGGGATCTGGATTTAATTTTGACGATAAGATTAATTATAATGATCAGTTTTTTCAAATAAAAAAACCATTACAGCCAGATCAAATTAATGAAAGCACAAGAAGGTTTAGAAATTTTTATTACCCAACCCAAAGCATATCCCCATTTGTTGGAATCGCAACTCAAAATCATTTCAAAGGCAGATGGGTGGTGGTCAACAACTTCTTTTATAAGCTCGCTTTCAAAAACCTAAAATTGCCAATTTTAGTTCCTAAACCCAGTAATTATAATACACTAAATTACCTTTTTACAATAACACACAATCTGAGAAATCCAAATTGGAGTGTATTTGGTGAGTTTCAAAGTTTTAAAAATAGCGCTTATTCCGATGAGCTTTTCAAGTTTGGAGCAGCCCATCTCATATCGAAAGATATACAAGCAGATTTAAATATCGGCGGTAGTTTAAAAAACACACCAAGTCTATTTTATTTTAGCCTTGGCTTTTCTAAAAGATTTGATTGGCATATTGACATTACGGATGTGGAATTAAAGCAGATGAAAGAATTCAAAAAAAATCAAAAAGCTCAAAAACAGGCAGAAAAAGATTCAGAAAAACAAGCAAAAAAGAATGAGAGAGAGGGAAAAAGTTTATTAGGTTTTCTCAAAAAAGGTAAAGTTTCTGAAAAGAAAAAAGTCAGAAAAGAGTTGAAAGATTTAAAGAAAGAATCAAAGAAATTAGATAAAGAAACCAGACGCGAAAACAGAGCTGATAGAAAGAAAAATAAATGATAGAAATTATTAAAGTCGAGAGTAAAGATCAGGAAAGAGAGTTTGTGATGTTCCCTTTCTCTTTATACAAGGGTTGTGATTATTGGGTTCCACCAATCATTTCAGAAGAACTAGAATCGATGGATAAAGAAAAAAACCCTGTCTTTGAAAATGCTGAGGCGGAATTTTATATTGCCAAAAAAGATGGTGTTACGGCTGGAAGAATTGCAGCAATGGTCAATTGGGTCGAAATTGAAGAGCAAAAGAAAAATAAATTAAGGTTCGGTTGGTACGATACCATTGATGATTTGGAGGTAAGTAAAAAGCTTCTTGAATCCGTTATAGAATTTGGTAAAAAAAGGAAACTTGAATTTGTTGATGGACCTGTTGGATTTTCAAATATGGATAAAGCAGGACTATTGCTTGAGGGTTATGAAGAGTTAAATACGATGATTACTTGGTATCATTATCCATATCAAAAAGAGCATCTAAAAAAACTCGGATTTAGTAAGCTTGCAGAATGGGTGGAGTATAAAATCAAAATTTTTTCTGCTGAGGATGCTCCTGAAAAAGTAAAAAAATTCTCAAAAATAATTCAGCAAAGGTATGAGCTCAAGGTTCTAAATTTTAAATCAAGAAAGGAGATTATTCCTTACGTCGACAAGATGTTTGAGTTATTGAATGTTACTTATTCAAACCTACAGACATATGTTACCATTAAGCAATATCAAATCGATTTCTATAAAGAAAAATTCATTAAATATATCCACCCAGACTTTATCAAATGTTGTTTGGATAAGGACGATAATTTAATTGCTTTCTTAATTACAATGCCTTCATTCTCCAGAGCATTAAAAAAAATTAATGGTAAAATGGGGTTAATGGGGTATTTGCGTCTTTTTAAAGCCCAACATTTTAATGACAGGGTATCGCTTTATTTAATTGGGGTTGACCCTAAATACCAAAGTAAAGGTGTAACGGCTGTTATCTTTAATGAGCTACAAAACACTTTTAATAAAAGAGGAATAGTTGAAGTTGAAACAAATCCTGAACTTGTTGAAAACAAAGCAATTCAGGCATTTTGGAAAAACTATCAAAGTACACTGCATAAAAGAAGAGCGACATTTACTAAAAAGCTTAAATAAATGAATTTCAAAGATGATATCGTTGCTATATCCTCACCCAGTGGAATGGGGGCAATTTCTTTGATTCGAGTAAGTGGAGAAAAAGCACTGGAAAAAGTCAATCCATTTTTTAAATCGAAAAATGGAAAAAGTCTTTTAAATATTAAATCCCATTCCATGATGTTTGGAGAATTCATGAATGAAGATGAAGTGATTGACGAGGTAGTAGTTTCCTTTTTTGATAAAGACAAATCTTACACAGGCCAGCTGACAGTTGAAATTTCCTGTCATGGTTCTACATTTATTCAAAAGAAAATACTTCAAACATTACTAGAAAAAGACATAAGACTTGCCAAACCTGGAGAGTTTACAATGAGATCATTTTTAAGTGGTAAAATGGACTTGACGCAGGCAGAGGCCGTGTCAGATCTTATTTATTCTGATTCGTCTTCAATGCATAAAATCGCATTAAGTCAAATGAGAGGAGGATTTCAAAATGACTTAAAAGTTTTGAGAGAAGAATTGCTTCATTTTGTTTCAATGATAGAGCTAGAGCTAGATTTTGGGGAGGAAGATGTTGACTTTGCAAATAAAGGTGAACTAGAAAATCTTATAAAAAAAGTTAAGGAGAAAGTGGAAAATTTAAAAGAATCATTTAACTACGGAAATGCAATTAAAAATGGTGTGCCAGTTGCGATTGCTGGCAAACCAAATTCTGGAAAATCATCACTGTTAAACACCTTGCTAAATGAACAAAAAGCAATTGTAAGCGATATTCCTGGAACAACCAGAGATGCAATTGAAGATGTAATTATTATTGACGGAATAAAGTATAGATTCATTGACACTGCGGGACTTCGAAAAACAAAAGACATTATTGAATCAAAAGGAATTGAAATAACAAAATCAAAAATATCTGAGGCATCTGTATTGCTTTACCTTTTTGATGTTAATGATGCAAATGAGGAAGAAATTATTAATGACTTAAAAGAGTTTACTCGACAGGATTTAAAAATTATCTTAATTAGAAATAAAGTAGACTTAGAGAATAATTCTAAAATTGATTTAGAAAACCTTTTGAAAAAATCTAGCGAATTCGGGATTACTGAAATTGTTGAAATATCCGCTTTGGAAAAAAAATCTGTCATGGGCTTAGTTAAAAAATTATCTAACGCTTTTGAGTTAATAGAAACAGCTGGAAGTACAGTAGTTACAAACTTGAGACATTATGAATTTTTGTCACAGGCTTTAATGTCTCTTGCTGAAGTTGAAAAAGGTTTGGAAAATAACATTTCAGGAGATTTGTTGTCAATAGATTTAAGAAAAGCTATTGAGTCAATTGGTGAAATAACAGGCCAAATAACTAATGACGAGATGCTAGGAAATATATTTTCAAATTTTTGTATTGGCAAGTAAGTTCCTGATAATCAGGTGGTTATGTAAATATAATTAAAAAAAATTAATTATTGTAATTTTTTAAATAAATTAATAACATAAAATGAAAAAACTTGTTTTCATAATTATTTTATATTTTATATCAACAGTTCAGATTAATGAATTATTCTCACAAAACACTACAACACAACTTAATACTAAAGGTTTTTTTACACTCGACAAAATAGGTGGTAAATGGCTGCTAATTTCACCAGATGAGAAACCTTTTTTTTCAATTGGTCTTAACCATTTTGACCCTGCAAGCTTACGTTATGCAGAGAATATTCATATTTGGGAAGAAAAATACAATAGTAGTACAATTGAGTGGTTGGTTAAATCTGTAAAACCAAATTTAGAAAAATGGGGTTTTAATACAATGGGTTGGGAACAAGAAGTTACAGTAAGGCAATGGCAACATTCTAGGCCATTTACTAACGATGAGTTAAAAGTATTGAATATGCCTTATTGTCGTATGCTTCCTTTTATTGAATCGCATCAGTGGGAAAAACATACAATAAATTATGATTTTTTTAGTGAAGAATGGGTAGAGTGGGTTGATTATGTTGCGCGTTCATATTGCGCAGAGGTTAAAGATGATCCTAATTTAATTGGTTATTTTTTCAGTGATTGTCCTACTTGGGTACACAATCGCCCCCACAATGAATGGAGGGGGCCTATTTTCGATCCCAAAAAACTAGAGACTCAAGAGGGAAAAAACGAGCTCTTTAAAATGGCTAAACAATATTACAAAACAATTCACGATGCTATTAGAAAATATGATCCAAATCATTTGATACTTGGAGATCGTTATGAAGCAAATGCTCTTATAGCAATGGAGGTTGTTGAAGCTGCATTGCCTTATGTTGATGTACTATCTTTTCAGGATTTTAAAAATCCAAAACTAAATCTTGATAAATGGCATAAAAAAACAGGAAAGCCTGTGCTTTTGGCAGATGGATCTGGGATAATAAAAGGAGATGGAATTTATAAAAGATCCGATGGAAATTGGTATAAAGATCAAATTGAAGAACTTTTTAAAAATCCAGGATGTATTGGATTTCATCTTTGTGGAGCCTATCAGCGTAATAAATCTCGAGCTAGAGGATTATTGGATGAGTTTGAAAACCCTGATACTGAAAACATTAGAATTATTCAAAAAACTAATGAAAAATTGGATATGCTAACAAGTAAAATACTTTATTATAAAAAAGATAGATAAATAATGAAAAAACTAGCCCTTTTTTTTGTTTGTATTTTAACATTAATCTCTTGTTCTAGTATTAATGATTCAAAGCCAAATATCATAATCATTTTAGCTGATGATGCAGGCTACTCTGACTTTGGTTTCATGGGCAGTGATGAAATTAAAACTCCTAACCTTGATCAATTAGCTTTAGATGGTGTTACCTTTAATAATGCATATGTTTCAGCTTCTGTTTGTAGCCCCTCAAGAGCCGGTTTATTAACTGGAATGTATCAACAGCGTTTTGGCCATGAGTGTAATTTAGACAGTGACGTAAATAATTCATTTGATCCAAATCAAATTACAATTGCAGAAGCGCTAAAAACTGAAGGTTACACTACTGGACTAATTGGGAAATGGCATCTTGGAGATAAAACACAAAATCATCCTTTAAAAAATGGATTTGATTATTTCTGGGGATTTATTTCAGGCGCTAGAAATTATTTTTATAATCCAGATGAAGTGAATAGAAATAGCATTAGAAATGTGGTTGAAAATTACAGTCAGACAAATTTTGAAGGCTACTTAACTGATGTATTAGGTGAAAAAGCAATTAGTTTTATTGATAAAAGTAATCAATCAAATAATCCATTTTTTCTTTTCTTATCATTTAATGCCCCACACACCCCAATGCAGGCAAAAGAAGAAGTTTTAGAAAAATTTAAAAATAATCCAAGACAAGTTTATGCATCCATGATGTGGTCTATGGATGAGGCTATTGGTCATGTTGTCGATGCATTAAAAGAAAACAATCAATATGACAATACAATCATTTATTTTTTAAGCGACAATGGTGCAGCAATGTCAAATAATGCATCCCCTTTTCCTTATAAGGGCTGGAAGGGAAATCAGTTTGAAGGAGGTATAAAAACTCCAATGATAATGACTTGGAAAAACAAAATAAAATCTAATACTCAGTTTGATGGATTTACTTCCGCTTTAGATATTTTCAAAACAAGTTTGGAAGTCTCAAACGTAAATGATGATTTAATGGCGAATGCAGATGGAAAAAATATTATGAATTATCTCAATGATAACATTATTCAAAACGAAAACTTATTTTGGAGAAAAGATAAAATGGCAACAGTTCGATCAGGCAATTATAAGCTAATAAGATTAAATGATACTTCAACCGTTCTTTATAATATAGAAAACAATTATTTTGAAGATTTAGATTTGAAACTTAAAGAGCCGTCCGTTCATGATTCATTATTCAAGTTATTATTAGATTGGGAAGACAGGTTAATTGATCCTAATTGGGTTGAAAATAAAGATTGGAATATTGTTACTGAAATGATTTATGAGGATTTGATGGCCAACAAAGATATAAGGGCAGTATCACCAAAAGATTTAAATTGAAATATTTTTTAATTTTTTTAAATTATAATTAAATGAAAAAACTAATTCTACTGTTACTAGTTATACTTTTTGGCTGCTCAAGTCTTGATAGTTACAACATATACATTGATTCAAACGAGGGCGATGATAATAATTTAGGAAATTCAAAACAAAGTGCGTGGGCGACATTAGTTAATTTAGACAAAACAAAACTTAAACCAGGTACAACAATACATTTAAAAGCTAATTCTGAATTTAACGGTTTTATTGAGATTAATGATAGTGGAACAGAGGGGAATCCAATTATTTTAAAGTCATACGGAGATGGTAAAAAACCAATTATAAACGGAAATGGTGAAAAAAAATATACGATTCTTTTAAATAATGTTGAGCAAATTACTATTGATGGAATTGAAATCACAAATAAAGGAACTCAAAGATTAGAAGCTAGAACTGGACTTACAATACTGGCAGAAAATTCGGGAGATTTAAATAACATAGTAGTCCAAAACATGGTCATTCGTGATGTTAATGGCAGCTTGGTAAAAAGTGATGGAGGGGGTTCTGCTATATTAATCAGAAAGTTTGGAGAAAAAATTAAATCTAGAATAAATGGCTTACAAATTTTAAATAACCACATCTATAGAACTGAAAGAAACGCAATTAATTTTAGAGCATCAGCTAATCGTGACAAATGGTATCCAAATCTTAATGTAATAGTAAAAAATAATCTAATTGAAAAAGTGCCTGGAGATGGTATCGTGATTTTTGGTTGTGATGGTGCAATCGTAGAAAACAATACATTGAGAGATTTTCCAGATATACTGCCTGATACCGAAGCTGCTGCTGGCATCTGGCCTTTTAGCTCTGATAATACCATCATTCAGTTCAATGAAGTAAGTGGTCACAAAGCCAAGTGGGATGCTCAAGGCTATGATTCAGATTGGAATTCTGTAGGTACCATTATTCAAAACAATTATAGTCACGATAACTATGGAGGATTTGTTCTTGTCTGTAATGCTGGGGCATCATATGGTGAGAAAATAAATGTTGGTACAGTTAACACAATTATAAGAAATAATTTGAGTATTAATGATGGTATTAGACCATATCCAACAAGCAGGAGAGGAGTCTTTTCACCAACCTTTCACATAACTGGTCCAGTTGAAAATACCCACATACATGATAATATTATTATAATCCCAAAAAAAAATCCAAATGTTGATAACACCATAGTTAGAATTGATAATTGGGGTGGGCCATGGCCAATGAAAACAACTTTTGAGAACAACGAATTTTATATCGAGGGTAATATGAAAAATCAACTTCGGGAAAGAAAAAATATTGAATTTATTGGAAATTTTTTTTCAAAAGAACTTGTAGAAACCGAGATGGATTACTTAAAGAATCCAATTTCAAAAATTGAAAATATTGATATTGAACTCATAAAAAATAAATTTTTACAAGAGAACAAGATTTATCCAAAAAAAAATCTTTATAACTCAAAATGAAAAAATACAATTTACTTATAGCAGTTTTTAATGTCGCAGCTATTTACTTAATCCTGCATTATGGGGGAACCAGTAAATGGATTATTCTAAACCTATTTACAGGTTCGGAGCTTTTAGCATGGTATTTTTTTGTTAGAAATAATAAAAAATCATAACTAAAAAGCACACATCTGAAAACAGATTAAAACTTTACTAAGTATTTAGGTAAGATATTTTTGTGGATTAAGCTAATGTAACGTTAACGGCAGCCGGTCCTTTTCTTCCTTCACCCTCTTCATAATTCACTTTATCTCCTTCTTTAATTGTTATTCCGTCTAAAGCCGTAGAATGTACAAACATGTCCTCTCCGGTCTCGTCGTTTGTAATAAAACCAAAACCTTTAGATACATTAAAAAATTTTACAGTTCCTGTCATTTAAAAATAATTTCTTCAAACCTATGTTTTAATTTTAAATAATGTTTACTTTATTTCAATTATTTTAGATAAAAGATGAAAAAAATTGAAAAACTTATATATTCCGTGAAGTTTTTGCCTCAGGCACTGTACTTTGGATCATCAGCTCTAATTCTTCTAATTATAATTTTTGATATTGAATTTATTCCAATAATTCCTGTATTTGCTATTTTCTTATACATGACTTATTTGGCAATAAAAAATTATAAAAAAAGTGAATCTAGTGAGATGGATAAATTAGAAAAACTGATTTATTCCGTTAAATATTTGCCACAGATATTATACTTTTCCTCACTTGGATGGGTAGCCTATACAATTTATTATGATATATGTTTTGATGAATCAGTTACAATTTTTGGGCTTGAATGGGATTCGCCGTTTGGGGAAATATTTTTCCTATGGTTTCTCTATATCACCCACTTGGCAATAAAAAACTACAAATCGAAAAATGAATACGGGGGTAAAAAATAAGATAATTAAAAGGGTTGAGCATGTTTATTGCGTCTTCTTTAGGTATATTTAACAAATAAATTAAAAAATATGTCAAGTAAATTTTTTGGAAATCGAACGGATAAACACCAACCCAAAAAAAAGGGAGTAAAGCAAAACTTCAGTAATAAGAATAACAAATCAAAGTCTTCGGGTGTCAGAAAAGTTGGCAGGGGAGGCTAATATCTTGAATCTATTTCTTAAAAGCGAAAAGGCTTAAAAGAGAGCCAACCATAGCAATCAATCAAACCTTTTCATTTAGGAAGCACGAATGTATAATAAATATTATAAGTGATTATTAAAAATTAACTTAAAATGAAAAAAATCATATACATATTTGCTTTTTCAATATTGTTTCAAAGCTGTTTTAGTTATAAGACAGTAGATTATAACAATATAGATACCGAAAAAAAGCAAACCCTTTTAGTGGAAACTGACAACAGAGCTAAAATTAAGGGTAAGCTAGTGTCTAAAGATGACGAAAAAATTATCATAAATAAAAGTGGCAAGAACCAAACTGTACTGCAAGAAAATATTGAAGAGGTTCGAGTAAAAAAATTCTCGATCATCAAAACTGCTGTTGGAGCGGCTGGGACCTATGCTGCAGCACTAGTTATTGGGGCTGTAGTGTTTCTAGCTCTTCTTGCATCTTAAATTTTATGAAAAAATTAAAGTTAATTTTTATACTGATTCCATATATTTTATTAAGTCAGGAAGTTACCAATAGTGATATCACTGTTTTTGATGAATCCGTTTTATCGATCATCAATAAAAATGCAAAAATTGAGATCTTAGCGGATACTTTTATTGTTGCCGAGGGTCCACTTTGGGACATGAGTCAAAACAGATTGATTTTTACTGACGTAAGACAGAACAAAATTTTTACATGGGATGAAAACGATGGTGTCAGGGAATATATATCGCCAAGCGGATCAACAGGATATGCTCCATCATTTAGTGATGGCGGCATAGGCGCAAATGGATTGGCTTTTGATGAAAGTGGAAACATTATTTTATGTCAACATGGCGACAGAAGACTCGCATTTATAACTAATCTCGGTAGTAAAAATCCAAAATTCACAACCATTGTAGATAATTTTGAAGGAAAAAGGTTTAATAGCCCCAATGATTTAGCGATTAGTAAAAGTGGAGATATATATTTTACAGATCCTCCTTATGGATTCAAAAACTTTAGTGATAAACACAGAGAAATAAATTTTAACGGCGTTTATAAATATTCTAAGGATGGAGAAGTTTTTTTAATTTCTAGCAATATGTCTAGACCTAATGGAATCGCTTTGTCACTAGATGAAAAATACATTTATGTAAATAATTCTGATCCCCAAAACGATCCCAAGATATTGAGATTTAAAACAAGTAATTTTGAGGAAAAACTTTTTTTTGATGGAACAGAACTTAGTAAAAAATACCCTGGTGGATTTGATGGATTAAAGGTGCATAGTAGTGGAAATATTTTTACAACTGGTCCAAATGGTGTTTTAATAATATCACCAACAGGCAAACTATTGGCCATGATAAATTATGGTAAAAAAATTACTAATTGTAATTTTGACAATAAAGAGGAGTATTTGTATGTCACCGGGTTTGATGACATTTCAAGAATTAAACTTAAATGAAAAAAATATTAATTTTTTTAGCAGTAGCAATTGATATTGTTTTGATCATTTGGCTAATTAAGTATTTTTCAAATTGAAGCTAACTACAGTATCTATAAATAATTATTTAATGAAAAATTTAATTTTAAATATAATTTTATTGATTTCAATATCTATGCATAGCCAAAGTATTGATTTACTAAACCCCGAAAAAAACATCGGCTTAGATAACTGGAACATTGTTAATGACGATGTAATGGGGGGAATATCAACCTCATATCTCTCAGTTAGTGATGAGAAAAACTTAATATTTAACGGAAACCTATCGCTTGAAAATAACGGAGGATTTGCGTCATCTCGATTGGGGTTAAAAAAAAATATATTGACAGGTGTCAAGTCTTTTGTAATTAGAATTAAAGGAGATGGCAATTCCTATAAGCTCAGACTCAGTCAAGACAATAGACGAGTATCGTATTCAGCCAATTTTGAATCAGTCAATGATAAGTGGGTTGAGGTTAATATACCAATTGAGGACTTTATTGCGACATGGCGCGGATATACATATACTGATTATCCGTCTATACAAACGGAAAGAATAATCTCTCTTGGATTACAAATTTCAGACAAGCAAGAAGGTAAGTTCAAGTTGGAAATTGATTATATCAAAGCAATTCTTTAAAATGAAGGAGTATAAATTCTTTATTATTTCAATATTAATATTTACAGAACTTCTTATGTTGTGGACTGACTATAACAATAAGCAAACTGCAAAAATCATAAAGGAAACCAGAATTGAAATAGAGGAGAAATTAAGAATTGCAAAAGAAAAAAATCAGCAAAAAGACTCTACATCAATTGACATTGATTCAACTTTTAATAATATTGATTAACTTTAATTAATTACAGTTTTTATTTGGAGATTTTAATTTTATACGCCTTTCTCACAATTTCTCTTTCTTTTTTATGTTCTATACTGGAAGCTGTGCTTTTGAGCGTTAACCCAACGTTCATTAAGATCAAAATTAAGGAAGGAAAAAAATATGCAGAGAAACTACAAAGCTTAAAAAGTTCGATTGATGAGCCACTAATAATTATTCTTACACTTAACACCATTGCCCATACCGTTGGTTCAATTATGGTTGGTGTTCAAGCCAAAATTTCTTATTCAACTTTACAGATTGACAATAGTTATACGATTCTTGGTTCATCTGTTTCTGAAGAATTATTGGTAGGAATTATTTCAACAATAATGACTGTACTAATTCTTGTGCTTTCAGAAATCATCCCCAAAACAATTGGTGCAAATTATTGGGATAAACTCGCTCAACCAAGTACAATATTATTATCATCTATACTTCCGCTTTTCAAGTACACCGGTTTGCTTTGGATTTTACAGCTTTTTACAAGAATTGGTTTGGGTGAAAAAAGAGAGTCAATTTTTAAAAGAGAGGACATTTCAACAATTGCTGAAATTGCCGAGGAAGAGGGTGTAATTGAAGAAAAAGATTCACTGTTCATCAAGAATATTGTTAAACTTCAAAATGTTAAAGTGAAAGATATAATGACACCTTTTTCTGTAATGAAAATTGCAGATCAAAACTCTACAATCACTAATTTTTACAACCAAAACAACAGTCTGGAATTTTCTAGAATACCAATATATTACCAGAACACAAATAAAATAAGCAGTTATGTTTTAAAGGACACCATTTTAGAAAAAATGATTCAAAAAAAAGGAAACCTCAAGCTTAACGATATAAAGCGAAAAATTATTAAGACAGATCACAATTCAAAAGTTCCAATTTTATTTGACAAGCTTCTAAGGGATAGGGAGCATTTGTCCTTGGTCATTGATAAACAAAAAAAAATTAAAGGGATAGTGACTTTAGAAGACATTATTGAGACCGCATTAGGATTTGAAATTGTGGACGAAACAGATACTGTTGTAGATCTTCAGGTATTGGCTAAACAAAGAAAAAAATAATAGAATGAAAAAAGAATTAAATAAAAAAAGTGATGAAGTTACAGTAATCGTTGAAGTCACTCTAAAAGGTAAGATCGAAGATGTAAAAAAATACATAAGAGATGAGCAGTGTCCTCTTTTTTTCAATTTGAATGATGATGGCATAAAAAGGTTTGAATGGTTTTTAAACGAAAGTGATAAAACAGGAACTCTTATTGAAATTTTTGAGAACTCCAATGTTTGGGAAGAGCTTGGAAATAAAATTCTGGGATCTCCGATAAACATAAGATTCATGGAATTATTTGACGTTGAAAAACTCACAGTTCTTGGAGATATAAATGAAAGTTTTAAGTCTAAAATTCAGGCAATGAACCCAGTTATAAAATCCTATGTTGGCGGCTTAAGGTAATAACGCAATAAATTCCAATTTATTCTATTTTGCTTTTCAAAATTATATTAATAATTTTGCAAACGAGCTATGAAAAAACTTCCTGTAACTGTACTAAGCGGTTTTTTAGGGGCGGGCAAAACCACTCTTTTAAACCACATTTTACACAATAAACAAGGCATGAAAGCTGCTGTTATTGTCAATGACATGAGCGAGGTCAACGTTGATGCAGATCTCGTAAAAAATGAAAATACCTTATCCAGAACTGAGGAAAAATTAGTAGAAATGAGCAATGGATGTATTTGTTGTACACTTCGTGAAGATCTTATGATAGAGGTGGAAAAACTAGCAAAAGCCCAGAAGTTTGATTATTTAATTATTGAAAGCACCGGAATTTCTGAACCAATACCAGTTGCCCAAACTTTTAGTTTTGAAAGTGAGGACGGAAGTATTGATTTAAGTAGGTTTAGTTATGTGGATACTATGGTTACTGTCGTAGATGCTTTCAATTTTCTAAAGGACTTTTCAAGTCCTCAGTATTTAAAGGATAGAAACTTAACAGATATTGAAGGGGATGAAAGGACTATTGTTAACCTACTTACAGATCAAGTGGAGTTTGCTAATGTTATTTTATTAAATAAAACAGACATGGTAACTGAATCAGATCTGAGAAACTTATATGATATTATCAATAAGTTAAATCCTGATGCTCGAATTATACCAACAAATCATTCCAAAGTAAATTTACAAGAAGTAATCAATACAGGTTTATTTGATTTTGAAAAAGCAGAGTCTTCAGCAGGTTGGATTAAAGAATTAGAAAACGAACACATTCCTGAAACTGAAGAATATGGAATTGGATCATTTGTTTATAGAAGAAAGAAACCTTTTCATCCAAACAGATTTCTTGACTTCATACAGCATACGTTTCCAAAAAATATTATACGAAGTAAAGGTTTGTTTTGGATTGCCTCTAGGCCTGACCAAGCTTTAGTTTGGAGTTCTGCAGGTGGATCATTAAAGACCGATCCTGCTGGAGTTTGGTGGGATTCAATGCCTTTTTCTGAAAGAATAAATTATGCGGATTTTGTTAATAATCAACAAATGATAGAATCAGAGTGGAGTTCAGATTTTGGAGACAGAAAAATTGAACTTGTGTTCATTGGCCAACAATTAGATGTTTCTGCAATAACAAAGAAACTAGACGAATGTTTATTGAATCAGGAAGAAGTAAGTGAATGGAAAGATGGTAGACTTCAATTGACTGATAATTGGCCAGTATCCAACTAATAGTTAATACTTGCAAGTATTAGCGCCAAAAATTCTGTATATCGCGCACATTCCAGAAACTGAATTAAATAAGAGAACACCACCAACTACTGCTTGTACTATAGAAAACAATTCATAGCCATAAATAAAAGGTGCTGGGATTAGAAAAATAGAAATGATAAATCTGGCAATTCTTTCAGAGTTATTTTGATTTGTAACAAATAATTTCATATTAAAAATTTTATTCAAACTAAAATACAATAGAATTATATTCTATGTTTAGATCTTTATAAATTTATCATTATGAATACATCAATTGAAATAACTCTTATGCCTTTAAATGATGATTACAAATCAATCATAAAGAAATTTATAATGTCTGTAAGAGACAGTAATTTTCAAATCCTTGAAAATCCACTCAGTACTCAGATATATGGCGACTTTGAACCAATGATGAAAATGCTGGTAGAGAAGATTAATAGTATTTTTTCAAATTGTGATGGGATTATGGTGAATTTAAAAATTGTAAAAGGTAATAGATTTCATTATAAGGCTGAGTTTTAGAATGAAAAAACAAATAGAAAAAATGTTTAACTCTATTTATGAAGAGTATGATCTCATAAATAACTTCATCACTTTTGGTCAACACAAAAATTGGAAAAAACAAATTGTAGATATTTCTATATCTTTAAATCCAAAAAGAGTATTAGATGTAGCAACCGGGACTGCTGATATTGCTATAGCACTGACTAAAATCAAAAATTGTGAAATTATTGGGATGGATTTATCATCTAATATGTTAGAGATCGGGCAAAAAAAAATCAAGGAATTACATCTTCACAAAAATGTTAAACTCGAGTTAGGAGATGTTGAAAATTTAGAATATAATGATAATTATTTCGATGTTGTAACAGTAGGTTATGGTGTGCGAAATTTCGAAAACCTAAAAAAATCTTTGGATGAAATCTACAGAGTTCTAAAGAAAAATGGAACCTTGGTAATTTTAGAAACGTCAGTGCCAAAAAACAAAATCATCAAATTATTTTATAATTTTTTTACAAAATTTTATGTAAAATTAATTGGCTTACTTCTTTCCAAAAACTTTGAAGCCTATTCTTATTTGCAGAAATCTGCATCAAATTTTCCCCATGGCCGTGAGTTTATCAATATTTTAAAAAACTCAAAATTTACAAACATATCACAGGACATAAAATTGTTTGGAGCCTCCACAATATACGTAGCAAATAAATAATGTTAACAGAGTTAACTCTTCAAAACAAAATAAATTATGTAAATTAAAGTCATGGAAAATTTATCTTTTGCATGTCAAATCATAGTAGCAGCCTCTGTTTTATACATATGGGTTTTTAGATACGACAACATTGTTGTTGAGTTTAAACATTATGGTTACTCCAATCTTTTAAGGAATTTTGTGGGAGCTTCTAAAATTTCGATTTCTGCCATTATGTTAATGGGGATTTGGTTCAGTGATGTTCTTGTTTATGCGTCTTTATCAATGGCTTTTTTCATGTTGTGTGCACAAGCTTCTCATTTAAAAGTTAAAAACCCTATTGTCAAATTTATTCCATCTTTTGTTTTTCTTTTGATGTCTTTATTTGTAGCTGCATTTAATTATGGTTTATTGTAATTAATGGAAAAAGCAATAATTCTATTCACAGGAATTTCATTTATAATTTATGGTGTAAACTCTTTCTATTCTAGAAGAATGATTAGTGAGTTTAAAAGATGGGGATATAAAAAGCATAGAAAAACAATATCATCATTGCAAATTTTAGGCGGATTGGGTTTGTTGATCGGCTTAAAAATCAATATCCTTTTAATTGCATCTTCATTATGCCTTTCAATAATGATGTTTGTTGCAATAATTGTGAGAGTTAAGATTAATGATAATGTAGCTAGAATTTTACCAGCAATTACCTACCTAATGTTGAGCTCATTAATCTTTAATTATTCACTGCAGATTGTCTAAATTTGTATTAAATAACATTCAAAATGTTAAAACATTTACCACTTTTTTTAACTGGGATTATTTCAGGTGTGATAATTTATCAATCTGCCATGATTGCTCCCTCTATTAATAAATTATTAAGTACACAAGATGCTAGCACCTACCTTCGTTTTATATGGCCTAAATTCTTTTTGATTATTGCTTTTTTGTCAATTGTCGGAGGTATTATAATACAGTTTTCAAATCAAGATCAAAGTTTTGCAAAAATTGTTTTTATCGTGTCCTCTGTTCTAATGTTGATATGTTTTTTTACTGTACCATTCATGAACGATGCAAGAGACTCTGGTAAACAAAATTTATTCTTTATTCTTCATGCAGGAAGCATGATCTTCACATTGATTGTACTTGTAATTAATTTATTGATTCTGATTTACTGGAAATATTAATAAAATTATTTTGAAGTTTATAAAATACTTAAATATTATTTTTCTTTTTTTTTCGATCGTATTACTAGCTGCGTTGTTTTTAACCGGTATATTTAACTATGTAAATATCATACTTGTCGTATTATACATAAATTCCATTATTTTGATTTCAATAAAAGATATTAATGGAATTATAAAAAGTTTATTGATACTTATCTCTGTTACTATTTTTATGTACATTTTATATGTATTATATATACACATTGGTTTAGGCCAATTTAGTTCTCAATTTGCAACATAAAAAAGGCATAGTTTTTGACTTTATTTTGCTATGAAAAAAATACTTATAACTCTCATCTTTACTTTTCAAATTTTATTTTCTTTTAGCCAAGACTATACGATTGATGTTACTGCTAAAAGTAAAAATGACTACAAAATTATTGGTGAAGACTTAAATGGAAAAATTGAAGGGCTAGATATAGATCTAAATTTTGCTGTAGGTAATAAAATTGTTTTTAAAGTTAGTGCGCCTGGTCATCCTTTTTTAATTAAACTCAAGCCTGGAACTGGGAATAAGAACCTTGTTCAAGGAGTAGACAATAATGGAATAGCTAAAGGTGTCATTGAATGGGTTCCTACAGAACCAGGGACGTACTATTACCAGTGTTTGAAGCACAAAGGAATGGTTGGTAAAATAATTATTTCTTAGAACTACTGTTGTTATTAAGCCCCATTTTAATAAAATAAATCGACTTGGAAAGTCTTAACGTTTTTGGTAAAAAGCTTGAACTGTGTAGTACAAATCCAATGACTGGGTTTTACAGAAATGGTTGTTGTGATACAGGACCAAAGGATTATGGGACTCATACTGTTTGTGCCGTAGTCAACGATGAATTTTTGAAATTTTCGAAAGAGAGAGGTAATGATCTTACGACAGAAAATCCTCTGTATAATTTTAAAGGACTAAAAAGTGGTGATAAGTGGTGTTTGTGTGTTTCTAGGTGGATTGAGGCTTATAAAGCCGGGTATGCGCCAAAAATAATACTAGAATCTACCAATATAAAAACGCTTGAATACATAACTTTTGAAGAGCTTTTAGAGTATAAATTTTAATCTTCATATTTTTCGATAAACTCTTTAACATTCTCACTTGTTTTTTTTCTACTTTCACTAAAGTATTGAAATAGGTAAAGGGTAAATAAAAACAATAAAGCAACAACCAAAGATTTCATTATTTTTTCTTTCATTAAGTAATTTTGTTCAAGTTAATATAATTAAAAATGATATTTAGTAAATTTAAAACTTGAAAACAGTACTTTTCGTATTACTAATTTTATGGGGCTTGCCAAGTACATTTTTTAGAAGTAAGTTTAGAAAGATTGTTTATCAAACAGATGATTGGAAGATAAATATTAAACCAATCTTTGTTAAAGAAATAAAGGGACTTTTATTTAATCTCTATCCGGAAAATGAGGATTATCTAAAAACACGAAACAGTTATAGAATTTACTTACTTATCTATCTATTCATATTCATAGTTTACTATTTTTACAATTAAATTTTAATTCAGTTTTGCTTAGTAAAATAAATTTTTTACACTCTATTTTTTCATTTTATTTTTTGGCAATACCTTATTTATATGCTAAAAGCAATAATGTAAAATCCGTAATAAATAAATTTTCCATTGTTATCCCAAAACATAGTCAGTCTATAATTTTTATTTGTTCTACAATAATTATATATCTTTTTAACCATGATCGCATCTCTGAAATATGGGAATGTTTATTTGCATTTACGATGCTTATAACATCCATCAACCCGCTAAATAAACAAGAAATTTATTCTTAATTTTTTTCGTAAACCTTGAAATAGTCAAGAATTAAATGGTTTGGAAAGGCCGTATTTCCCTCATCCACAACACTCAATAATCCATTGTTAATCACCATACACATAGGTTGATCAGGCCAGTCTGCTTCGGGCACTTCAATTCCCTTAGTTTTTGTATGTACAAGTTCACCATCGATATACCATTTCATATCATCTTTTGTCCATTTGAAACCATAGATGCGATGTTGTGCAGATGCGTTATATGTAGCCTGGAAGTTGGGCAAGACATAACTATCGTTATGATTATCATTCCAAACACCATATATATATCTAAAATACATTTCATCATAACGGTTGGTGCGAAAAAATTTACCAAAATATTCCCAAATATCAATTTCAGGTGGCCATCTTCTATTTTCTGAATCATCAATGATCCAGATTCCTGGCCAGACTTTATCTCCCTTTGGAAATTTAGCTCGAACTTCTATATAAACATCCTTACTCGTACCATTGAAATTTATTTTCTGGAGTGAATTAATCCAACCTGTTGAATAATCAAATTCACGTGCTGGATCAGTTCCAGTAATTGATTCTTTTTTATTGGCCAAATATAGTTGACCGTTACTTGTATAGGTATTCGCATCCAATATATATCCGGCATATTTATCGTTTAAAAGGTTCTGTCCCCCAGTTTGTTTATTCCAAATCATTCTAATATTTGGATTGGTATCGTGTGTCAAACCTTTCGACCATTTTGTTTTATCAAATGAATTAAAATCATCAATGACCACTAGATCAAAACCCGAAGGAACATGAGGCGAGTCCGGACTGTTGGTATTATTTCCTGAATTATCATCAATGTTTGATCCTGAATCTCCACTATCAGAACATGAAAAAATAAGCAAACAAAAAACAATTAATTTTAACTTTTTTATCATACAGAATTGCTAACTTAATAAAAAAAACTTTATGAAAAAATATTGCCTAACCATTATAGTTGCAGCCCTTTTTTATTCGTGTGCAACTGAACAAAAATCAATTGGTATGACAACTTGGTCTGACGATGGAAAAGAATATAAATTCTTTCTTGGTACACAAGAAGCTGTTGACATTGTTATGAAGTACGATGAGTTTAGTGACTCTAGAGAATATCAAAAGGCTTTTGAGCTTTTTTCCGATACTGCCTCAATCACTTACTATGATGGTAATAAAGTAACTCCTACTGAACTGTTTGATTTTTTTAAAAGAAGGGATTCAGTTTATGATGCAAATGGAGCAACAATGAACTGGAATTTAGTTAATGTATTCTCGGTCGATATAGATCCAACAAGAGGAGGTGAACACGTAACAGCAGATTATGTTGTAAATTTTGACGATGGAGAAAATCAAAGTAGCTTTAATTCAATTTTAAGGTATTATATATTGGATGGAAAAATAGTTTGGGTCAATCAGTATAACCAGTCTGTCATTAATGAATAGATTTCACCATGAATAGAATTTATTTATTGTTTCTAGTGCTCGTACTGGCATGCCATACAAATAGTACAGAAAAAGAATTGGTTGTCTTGGATAATAAAGATTCTGAAGAAATAACATTTATTCTTGAACTTAATACAAAAGAAAATTCGGTAGAAGATGTCGAAAGTTTTACCCAATACCTGTCTGATTTTATTGTAGAGAGAGAGCCTTCCACTGTTTATGGATATTATATTTCGGAAGATGGTAAAAAAGTAACACTTATTGAACGTTACAATAATAGCCAAGATGGTATTCAGCATGGAATAAATTTTATAAATGGCCCTAATTTTGAAAAATTCTTTCAAATATTTGAGATTGAGTCATTTATAACACTAGGAAATGCTACGGATGAATTTAAATCATGGACATCAGAAAATGGTTTTGAAATTGAGTATAGAGAATCAATTGGGGGTTACGTTAGAAGGTAAGGGCTAACAATTATCTGGATCTTTTGTATATATTTTGGTGGGTTTTGTATCCAATGATAGTGTTGTCACTAGCTCTCAAAATCTCAAGTTCCTCACCCAGCTCATTATTCATTAGAACTCTTTTAAATAGATCGTTATCAACATTTCTATATAATCTCAAATAAGGCTCGTCAGACGGTAAAGAAATTAATGCAATGTGGTCCCCCCAAGTTTGGATATAAGTCTCCCCAACCCATGGTTGAGTATTGTAAGAGCCCTTAAGTTCACTGAACCTATTTGTTTCCTCTCCCTTTAATACTGTAACTTTTGATAAAATTTTGTGAATTCCTTTAATATATTTCGTTGGATTTGTTCCACCAGAATTAATCATAACTGAGTAGGCAATTTTTTTATCTGGATTTATATGAAGCTGAGATCTATAACCTGGGCACGATCCCCCATGACCAACCCAGTTTTCATCATCAAAATTAAAAATTCCAAAACCTAACCCATATTTAACTGACGTTAGTTTATCATGCCAATGAATTTTATGCATTTCTTTGATAGTTTCAGGCATTAGTATGTTTTTTTCTGAACCATCATATAATTTCATCTGCCATCTAGCAAACTTTGCAATATCACTTACAGTCGAAGTAAATCCTGCTGCAGCTTCAATCCCATTCGCATTAAAAAAATTAACCTTATCTCTTTTTCCATTTCTTTTTAATGACGAATACCCAATACTTAATGAACTTCCGTAATCATCTTTTGACATGAATGTTTTTGTGTCAATCATTGACAGAGGAATTAAAATCTCATTATTGATGTATTGACTATATGAAACACCAGAAACTTCCTCAACCACATATCCAAGAAGACTAAGTCCGAGATTACTATATTGATAATATTTTGAAGGCGAATAAAGCATTTTCTGGTTTCCTAACTCATTGATAACATCTTGTTTTGTGGGAAATGGAAATTCCGGTCCTGACCAATAAGGATGATTTGACTCTCTTGGCAATCCTGATGAGTGGGTAAGTATCGATTTTATAGTAATTGAATTTGAATTATTAAAATTGTTAGAAATATTAAACCATGGCAGATGTTTTTTGATAGGATCATCAAGCTTGATTTTGCCATCATCCACGAGCTGCATGATTGCTACAGATGTGAATAATTTAGAAATTGAGCAAATGCTAAACTTATTGTCATTTTTCATTTGATTTATACCATCTGATGTTCCAAAAGAACCAATCCATTTTGTTTCATTTTCATCCGTTACAATTGCAGTAAGGCCAGTAATTTGTTCGTAATCCTTTTGTGCTTCTAGCCAATAACTAATTAGCTCGAATGCTTCACTATAATCTTTACTTTCAAATGAAATTTGAGGAATTTCAATATTGTCTTTAAAATTCTCAACATCGAATTTAGGATTACCATTTTTACATCCAAATGCAATAAATAGCAGAATGACATATGCGACTAGTCTATTCATTTTTTAATATTCAAATTTTGTATAATTTATGTAAATTACCTTAATAATATACAACCATTTTTTGCTAAAATAAAAACCAACTTTAAAAACATTCAATAATGGAAACAATAAAAATTATAATCTTCTCACTTTGTATCCTAGTGGTATTTTACTCAATAATTAAAAAAAATCGTATTTATTTCAATTACGGGTATTTAATAATTGGACTATTAATAATTTTTGATCAAATAAGTATTTACATTGAAAATTTAGATCCTTTAAATTTAGCAATAGCGTGTTTATGGCTGATACAAGTAATTTTAGTCATTCCAAATAGATTACCCCCATTAACTCAAGATGGGAGCGTAGTTGCTAAATCAGCTGTTCCAAAAATAATGATTAGCCTTTCGATTATTAATTTTTTTGGAGCTTTTTATGCATCGCAAGTAGATTACATTCCATCGGCTGCAGTTTATGGGCATGTGATTTTAGGCCTGCTTCCAATCTTCCCTGCATATTTTTTACTTACTGGAAAAATAGAAACTATAGATTAGTTATTTTTTGAATTCCATAATCAAAGCTGTGTGAATCAAGGTTGCAACTAACTTTCCATCTAAGTTGTAAAGTTCACCTTTCATAGTTACAATTTTTTTACCCTTTTTAATTATTTCTGCAGTTGCAATTGCATCACCCTCAAGAAGAGGTCTGTGATGAATGCTGTGTAAATTTGTTGAGTTGGGGTATATAGTTCCATCAGCTTCATAAATTAAAAGAAGACTTGTCACATCATCTAACATTGAGTTCATTTGTCCACCTTGAACAGTTCCAGCAGGATTTAATGTATTGGCCGGGAAAGATCCTCTTAATTTTAAGAATCCTTTGTGATACTCTACAAACTTGAAGTTGAAAATTTTTCCTGAACCCCCTTTGTTTTTATGAAAGTCTAAATATTTTTTAATCTCCTCTTTCAACCGTTTTTTATTTAGTCAACATATAAATGGTAAATTTAATAAAGATTGATTAAGTTTGCTCGAGTTTTATGAAATTAACAATACAACATCCAGATACATTAGGAGCTATCAATAGCTCTCTTTGTGTTATACATTGTTTCGCTACACCATTTTTATTTTTGACACAAGCTCAAACGAGTTTGGTCGAGCTATCAACTGTCCCTCTGTGGTGGCAATTGCTTAATTATGTTTTCATCGTTGTTTCATTTTTTGCAGTAAATAGGACTGTAAAAAACTCATCAAATCAACTTGTTAAATCTCTATTGTGGGTATCGTGGGTTTTGCTTTCGGCTTTGATTCTAAATGAGGAATTTGAGATTATGCACATGCCAGAGCTTTTGACATATTTTGCTGGAATATCGCTCGCCTCGCTCCACATTTACAATTTAAAATATTGCCAGTGTGAGGATGAGAACTGCTGTCCCCCAAACAAATAATTAAACTACTTTTAAAATTTCCTTTTTGGATGTTGATTTCTTTACAAGAAATAATTTTTCCTTTATTGTAAAGCCGTGTTTTAAAAATAAATTAAGTGTACTTTTTTTACAATATGATTCTATTCTATAATTATCAAGTTTATTCCTTTTGATGAATCTTTCACGAGCCAAAAATAGTTTTTTGTATATACCATTTCCACGATATCTACGAATGACTTCCGCATCTTGGTACCTAAGGGTTTTATTTCCACGTATTTTTAAAGAGCATTTACCCACTATCGAGCCATCATCAAGATTGATTGCAACGAATGTGGTAATAGCTTTATCTATTTCTATGCTTCTAATTTTAATATTCATGAGTCTAGATTATTTTAGATTGCCCTAAACCTTCTTGAATTGGACCAAAATGTTCTGGTAGCATTCCCTAAAAAAAACTTTTTTTTAACCCGATAATTAAACTCATTTCTAATTGAATTTAACTGATCATTACCGTTTCTTTGATTTTTTAAATTCATTTATAAAATTTTCTTCAATATTATATAATTCGTAAATATTTCACAATGGTTTTAGTGTGAAAAAATCATTATTATTTTATTAATAAACTTTCAACTTTAATCATTTATAATTGTTAAAAAAACAACTCTATTTTTAATGATTTACTATTAAACTTCTTCAAATTTTAAAAGATTACAAATTTTCAAAAATTTAATATTGTTTTTTCTTGTATTCAAAGTAGAATAAATAAATTAAGTTGGTAATCAAAATTTAAATTTTATGAAAAAATCTATTTTATTAACACTCAGTATCCTTTTTTGTATGTCTTTAAATTCTCAAAGAAATGCAAATGCTGAGTATTGGGTTAGCTTTACGTATCTTCCAAAAAAGGGGATGGTTGAAGAATTTGAAAAAGCAGTTGCTGATAAAACTGCAAAGTACAATGCTACGGAAGAAGATGCTATTTTTGCATTCCAGATAATGACAGGTGGTGGCCAAGGTGCATATCAAAGATGGGTTGTAAGAAAAGACAGAGCTTTTTTTGATCAAGACAATGCTGAAGAGTTAAAATATTGGAACGAAAATGTTGATCCTTATATCGCAGATAAAAGTGGTCAAAAAATTTGGCAACATATTAGAAATGCAAGCCATGGATGGGATAGAGCAGGAACACCTGTTAAATATTATGTTCAAAATACGGTTGTAGTCAAAAGAGGAAAAAATAATGACTTTTTAAAGTTTCACAGAAGACTAAAGCAGATTAACTCAGAAACTGAGTACACTGGAAACAGAGGTGTCTTTAGACTTATAAGCGGTGGTAACAACCAAACTTTTATGGTTATCAGTGGTTTCGATTCACATGAAGCGGTATTTACCAATAATCTTTCAGATGATAAAAATTGGCGTGATGTCTATGATGAAAAATTTGGAGAGACTGCTTGGGAAGAGGATTGGCCTGCCTACAATGATGCCATTGAAATGTGGGGGTCCAGCGTTGTAAAAATGATGTATCGTCCAGAACTTTCAAGTAAACTATAGTTTAATTAAATAATCTGGGTGTTTATTCACCCAGATTTTTATAAAACAAATTAAATATGAATAATTCGGAAATCAGAAATGTCACCAAAGAAATATTAAAAGGAAAATATAAATATGTAATGTTGCCTTTTATATTAGCGACCTTATTACTTGGCTTAGCCCAGTCACAGGATCTGTATTCCAATTTATATGAATCTTATGGTTTATCATATGTCTTTACAATTGGTTCAATAGCCCTATTTATTGTAGGCCCAATAAGTATTGGTTTGGCAACCTATTCACTTTCAATTGTAAATGAAGAAGATTATAGTTATAATCAAATTGCTACAGGTTTTAAATATTTTTTCAAAGCATTGTTTTTATACTTACTGTTTAATATCTCAGTTCTTATTGGAACTATATTACTTATAATACCCGGGGTCGTTATATTTTTAATGTTTTCTCAAATCTTCTACATAATCGCTGAAAATCCTCAAATTGGCGTGATAGATGCTTTCAAAAAAAGTGCTAGTTTAATGAAAAATAAAAAGCTTCAATATCTTGGTTTAGGTTTAAGGTATATCTTGTTTTTTATTTTGGGAGTTTTTACTCTAGGTATTTGGTGGTTATGGTTAACACCGCAAATGTATGTATCATTTGCAATTTTTTATAAAGAGCTTCAGGTATAAAATTCTTATTTTTGCACAAACTAACTAACATGAATGCAAAGAGACTATTTTTATTTTTTACAATTCTAATTTTTTTGGCCTGTGGCAGCTCCGATGATTCATCTGATACAAGTGGAGATAATGGAAATAACAGCGGAGGAAATAATAATGGCGGAAATACTGGTGGCAATGATGACACCAAAGATGAAACAAATTATTATTTCAGTGATTCAGGAAATGATTCCAATTCTGGTTCTCAAAAAAATCCTTGGAAGTCGTTATCAAAATTAAGTAATAGTGAACTTAACCCTGGCGATTCAATTTTCTTTAACAGGGGAGATTCTTTTTTTGGTGAATTGGTCGTGAATGGCTCAGGCACTGCGTCAGAGCCTATAGTGTTTACGTCTTATGGCTCAGGAGAAAAACCAATTATTAGTGGAAAAGTAGGTGCAAGTGGTGGTGGTGATTATCAACAGGCTATTTATGTATTGAATAACGACAATATGGTTTTTGAAAATCTTGAAGTTCAAAATAATCGACAAGCGCCTAGAACCAATATAGATAACTCTGACAGTTTTGGTATTCATGTACACAACACGAGTGAAGAGACTTTAAATAATTTTATTTTCAAGAACATGACATTTAAAAATGTTTATGCTATTGCCCAGGTTGATCCATCTGATCAACAGGCATTCAATCAGTTTGAGGTTGCTGGAATTAGGATTTTTACAGATTGGAACAAAGCCCCTATCAACAATGTTTTGGTTGAAGACAGTTATTTCACAGATTTGCAAAGATTTGGAGTTCATGCCAAGCACTCCATAGGAAATAATTCAAATGATAATAGACATACAAATTTTGTTTTCCGAGGAAATGAATTTAAACAGATTGGAGGTACATGCATACTACCATCTCGAGTTAGAAACTGTTTGATAGAAAACAACATATTTGATGAGCCTGGTGCGAAAACCAATTCAAGAATGATTGGTAGAGGGAGTGCCGTATGGAATTGGTATGGTATCAATACTATAATTCAAAATAATCAGGCGTTAAAAATTAGAGGGATTCTAGACTCACACGGAATTCACATAGACCATAGAAACGTTGATACATTTGTTCAATACAATTATATGGAAGATTGTGAGGGAGGTTTTGTTGAAATTTTAGGAGGAAACGAAACATCAGTCTACAGATTTAATATCAGTGTTAATGACGGCTGGAGAAGCAACCCAAATTGGGTTAATAGCAATCATACAATATGGCTAAGTGACAATATTGGAGGGCAGGATGGATACAAATCTGAAAATAGTTATATATACAATAATACAGTTGTAATAAACAGGTCGTCAGATCCATATCGGACAGCTATTGATATTCAAGCAAACAATACAAGAATTTTTAATAATATTTTTTATTCAATTAATGGATCCAAAATGGGCAATAAACAAGTCAATGTAACCGACAATAACTTATCTATGACTAATAATTTATTTTTTGGGCAAGTTGATACAAGATTTAAAGACTACGACGAACAAGCAGTTTTTCAAAATCCAAACTTTTATGATGAAAGCTTAGATGGGGCAAAGGGCTATCAGTTGCTTGCAGGTAGTCCAGCAATTAATGCAGGAATTCCTTATTCTGGAAAATATGCTCACCCTCCGATTCCAGTGGGGGATTCTGATATTTTTTCAGAAGTTGAGGCAATACCTTCGGCTGGTTTTTTTGGCAGGTCATTGACTGTGAACTCAACGCCAAATATTGGAGCAAACAATGCAAAAAATGGAGAAATAACAAGTTTATATAATTTAGAAAACCCATTAATTAAAGATTTGTTTAACAATCAAGAAATCGAACTAAAAAATGTAGACAATGACTATAAGTTTAGGTTAATTGACATTACTGGAAAAGAAAAGAAAAGTGGAACAGTCAATAGTTCAAACTCAAAAATCAAACTAGATAATGATTTAGAAAATGGAGTTTATTCAATAATTATAGAAAACAATGAAAAGAGGTTTTCACAAAAGTTTATTTATAGAAAATCTGACTCATAATAATGAAATGCTTGAAATGTAAATACACATGGCAGAGATCAAAATGGACGGAATTTATTTCCTTTTTAGCAAAATGTCCAAAATGTGGAAGTAGGTTTTTGTTAAGATATTAAACTCTTTTGATTCTTAATTATCTCTTGTATGGACGGACTTGTATTAAAAAATGATATATGGAATTACTAATAAAAAATTTAACAAAAACTTACAGCAACAAAGTAAAGGCTCTTGACAATGTCAGTTTAAAAATTGGTGTTGGTATGTTTGGCTTGTTAGGCCCAAATGGTGCTGGTAAGTCCACATTGATGAGAACGATTGCCACAATTCAATCACCAGACTCGGGTGAAATTCACTTCAATGATATTAATGTACTAGACGACCAATTATCGCTTAGAAAAATTTTGGGCTACTTACCACAATCATTTGGTGTTTACCCAAAAATGTCTGCTGAACAACTCTTAAATTACTTTGCCGTTCTAAAAGGAGTTAGTGATAAAAAAGAACGCAAAGAGTTGGTAAATGAACTTTTAGAAATTACCAACTTACAAGACGTTAAGAAAAAAAATGTTGATGGATATTCGGGTGGAATGAAGCAAAGATTTGGAATTGCTCAATTATTACTAAACGACCCAAAGCTTATTATAGTTGATGAGCCAACAGCAGGATTAGATCCGGCTGAAAGACAAAGATTTCTAAATGTAATCAGAGAAGTAGGAACAAATTGTGCAGTCATATTTTCCACTCATATTGTAGAAGATGTCAAGGAGTTGTGTAATGATATGGCAATAATGAATGGGGGTAAAATACTAAAACATATAAAACCCGCGAAAGCAACAAAAGAAATTTCAGGTAAGATTTGGATAAAATCTGTAAAGAGAGATGATCTTGAAAAAGCAGAACAAACACACAATGTATTATCGTCAAATTATAATGTAGACAATACAATTAATATTAGGGTATATTCTGATAAAAAACCTGGTGTTGGATTTAAAAAAACAGAACCACAACTAGATGACGTTTATTTTATAGCCTTGAAAGAGGATCAAAAAAAATAATTATATGTTCTTTAATATTTTCAAAAACGAAATTAGCTATTGGTTAGATAGACCTGCTTTTTATGTTTATTCATTGATATTTTTATTCATTGCTGTTATGACTTCAGGCTCTGCAGCTGGTTTATTTGATTCGGTTACAGTCACTGTAGGTTCATCAAGAATTGTAAACTCTCCATTTGCACTTTCCGGACTTTTTGCTGGCCTAAGTAGTTTGGTGATTTTTTTATATCCCTCAATAATTGGAGTATCTGTTTATAGAGACTTTAAAAGCGAAATGCATACAATTTTATACTCTTATCCTTTTACAAAACTTGAGTATTTACTTGCAAAATTTTTCAGCGGAATATTCATTGTGCACATCATTGTGTTCTTAATTGGGCTAGGGATTGCTCTTGGATTTAATTTACCCGGTACAAATCCAGATCTTTTGACGGACTTTGATATCAAGCCCTATTTTGATGCATATATTATATATGTTTTACCTAACATGTTATTTACAGGAGCGATTGTTTTTGGCATAGTTACATTCACACGTAATATTTCAGCTGGATTTATATTTGTCATTGTTATTTTAATCTTACAAGGCTTTCTTGTAAGCTTTGGTCAAGAGCAGGAAAACAGATTAGTTGCTGCTCTTCTAGATCCATTCGGCGACATGGCCCTTGATTACTATACGAGATATTGGACAGTTGCAGAACAAAATGAATTGTACATTCCCATAAAGGGAGTATTTATTTACAATAGACTTATATGGCTAACAATTGGACTTGCTGTTTTTATTTCGATATATAAACTTTTTGCTTTTAGCCAAAACGCATTCACATTTTCATTTAGAAAGAAAGATTCAGTCAGGTTTACAAAATCAAATTTTGGAGGAATTACAAAAATTGATCTTCCAAAAATTAATTTAAGTTTTTCTGGCAAAACAAAATTCAATTTATTATGGCGTCTTTCAAGTATTGATTTTTTATACATTATAAAGAGTTGGCCCTTTATTTCAATAGTAATTGTTGGCCTGCTTCTGAACTTAGTTGGCCTTTTTGAATTAGGAAATATTTTTGGTACCGCAACATTGCCAAGGACGTGGAGAATGTTAGAGGCAGGCGCACCATTTACATTAGCAATAAATATTTGTACTTTTTTATATGCTGGTTTATTAATTCACCGATCTAGGATATCAAATGTTAACCAATTAATTGATACCACACCAACCCCAAATTGGATTTTGTTGGGTTCAAAATTTTTAGCAATAGTTAAAATGCAGATTGTGTTATTGTCTCTCATCATGATCACAGGTATTATTTTTCAGATTTATAAAGGATACTACGACTTTCAGATTGGATTATATGTATATGAGTTAATCGTACTAAACCTTATATATTATGTCATTTGGGCTCTCTTGTCCTTTTTTGTACAAACCTTGATACCCAACCCTTACTTAGGACTTTTTGTAATGATTGTTCTCTTGATTGGTATACCCCTCACGAGTATTGCAGGTATTGAACAATCAATATTTAAATACAATCAAGGTCCAGGTTTCTCATATTCAGACATGAATGGTTATGGTTCGGGACTGGAAAACTATTTTGTCTATAAAATTTATTGGTTATGTCTTGGAATAGTGTTTTATATACTTACCATTTTATTTTATAACCGTGGAATATCTAACGGTTTAAAAGAAAAATTTAAAATTGCTAGATCTAGATTTAATGGTAAAAATCCATTTTTCTTATCGCTTTTCACATTGTTATTTATTTCAATTGGGGGATATATTTATTATGTAAATAATATTTTAAATGTCAGAAAATCAGCTAAGGAGAGAGAAATTGAAACAGTAGAGTGGGAAAAAAAATATAAAAAATTTGAGAGTTACAGTCAGCCAAGAATTGTTTCTGTCAACGTGAATGTTGATCTTTTTCCAAAATCTAGAAATGTAAGTGCATCAGGCCAATATGTTATGGTTAATAAAACAAAGGATGTAATTGACAGCATATTTTTAAATCATAATCGTGGTATTAGCACTTTTGAGTTTAGCAAAGAAAACTCTCTTGTCCTTGAGGATACAATTTATCATTTTGATATATATAAGTTAAAAGAACCATTAATACCTGGAGATTCATTAAACTTAAACTTTACTGTTAAAAACCAGCCAAATACATTTTTAAGAAATAATTCACCAGTCATATACAATGGAACGTTTGTTAATAATTTCACACTCTTCCCTTCGCTTGGTTATAGTGGAGGAGAGTTGAGAGACGATAAAACAAGGGAAAAGTATGGTCTTCCTCCAAATAAATTAAAACCCCATCCGTCTGATTCTACCGCATTGGGAAATACATATATCTCAAATGATTCTGACTGGATCGATTTTGAAGCAGTTGTAAGTACATCAAAAGATCAAATTGCAATCGCTCCGGGCTATTTACAAAAGGAGTGGATTGAGGATGACAGGAGATATTTCCATTACAAAATGGATAGTAAAATTTTAAACTTTTATGCATTCAATTCTGCTGACTATCAAGTGGCAAGAGACAAATGGAACGATGTTAATCTGGAAATTTATCATCATAAAGGGCATGAGTACAATTTAGACAGAATGATGAAAGGCATGAAAGCTGCCTTACAGTATTGTTCAGAAAATTTTAGTCCTTATCAACATAAACAAGCTAGAATTATTGAGTTTCCTAGAACAGCGGGAACGTTTGCTCAGTCTTTCCCCAACACGATTCCTTTTTCTGAAACGTTTGGTTTTATTGCTGATGTAGATGATTCTGATGAGGGTGGCAATGACTTTGCATTTGTTGTTACAGCACATGAGATAGCACACCAATGGTGGGCTCATCAAGTTATAGGAGCTGACGTTCTTGGCGCTACTATGCTTTCTGAAAGCCTTTCGGAGTATGTTGCTCTAAAAGTCATTGAAAAAGTAAATGGAAAAAACAAGATGAGAAAGTTTTTAAAAAGATCTTTAGATAGGTATTTGACTGACAGAACTTTCGAAACCAAAAGAGAAAATGCTTTAATGTATAATGATGGACAAGGCTATATTCACTATCAAAAAGGTTCACTTATCTTTTATGCACTCAGTGATTATATTGGAGAAAAAGTTTTAAATCAAACACTCTCAAAATATGTAGACAAAGTTGCATTCCAATCACCTCCCTACACAACATCAATTGAATTGGTTGATGATCTGAGAGAAGTGATTCCTGACTCTCTCAATTATGTAATCAAAGATATGTTTGAAACAATCACTTTATATGAAAACAGAATCTTAAAAGCAGAATCTAAAGAACTAGAAAGCGGAAAATATCAAGTTGATTTGGAGTTCAGGGTCAGCAAGTATAGAAATGATGAAAAAGGAAAAATGTTTTATGGAGATGAAGAAAGAGACTCTATTTTCTACAAGTCTGATGATATGAGAAAACCAGAGTATTCAGTATACTTAGAAGACTATATTGATGTGGGTGTCTTTGGAGATGACGATAATAATGAACTTTATTTAAAGAAACATAAAATTACATCCATTAATAATAAGCTGTCAATTATTTTGGATGAAAAGCCTGTTGAAGTTGGTATCGATCCTTATAACAAATTGATTGATACGAACTCGGACGATAACAGAAAGAAAGTAGAATCACTTTAAATGTCAAATAATTATGCACTTATAACAGGAGCCAGTTCTGGAATTGGATTGGAAATTGCAAAGTGTCTTGCGGAAAAAAAATATAATGTAATTCTGACAGCAAGAAGTGAAAAAAAACTAATTCAATTTTCATCTGAAATATCTCAAAATTATGGAGTCGAATCAAATTATATTAAATGTGATTTAAGTGAAAAGGATGCGCCCAAAATACTTTATGATTTTTGCGAATCAAATGATTATCAAATTGATATTCTCATTAACAATGCAGGTTATGCATTACCAGATTTGTTTCATATTTCCCCTATGGAAGATGAAGAAAAGTTTCTAAGGGTACTATCAACATCTGTTATAGCGTTAACAAAAATATTTTTACCTAAAATGATGAAAAATGGTCATGGAAATATAATGATTGTTTCATCAGTAGCTGCATATGCTCCTCCATCATCAATTCAGTCATTGTATGGCCCAGTAAAAACATTTATGAATAGATTCAGTGAGTCTCTAAACGCTGTATATAATAAACACAAAATATATTCAACTGCATTGTGCCCCGGATATACTGTAACAAATTTTCATACGGCGAGTGGTGTTCAAAATGAGATGGATAACGTACCAGCTTTTTTAAAAAAATCAGCTAGAAGAATTGCCTTCGAAGGAGTTGAAGGGATGCTAAATAATAAAAAAGTTGTGGTACCAACTAAAACTTGGAAGTTTATTGTTTTTCTTTTAAAAATTGTTCCAAAAAAGGTATTTGATATTTTAAGTTCTTTTCTAGCGCCTGGGAGGTATGAGTAAAAGAAGTAATAATTAATTTTATAGAAAATGAAAGAGTTTAAGTCTATTGGGTTTAATTTGGATGCGATGACTCCTTTGCTTATTCCATTTTTTGTTTTTTTATATGTGCCAGATATGCTTGATGTATTTTTCAATAATTATATCTACATAATTGGAGGAGTTTTATTTTATGCTCTTTTTTGTATTACAGTGGTTAAGGTTAATCGAGAAGGAATTAGGAAAGAACTATATCTTGCGCCGATTACGCTCAAAAGAAGAACATGGAGAGAGATTAAACACTATGCTCATGTAACAGAAAATTGGAGTGGATCAAATGGTAAAACCAAATATGAAATGTTGTGGTTCATTGATTATAATGATAAGGTATGCTTAAGGATCCAAAAAAGCACTAGAAAAAATCTTGATAAAATCCTTGAAATTATTGACAAGTTTGAGGATAAGTATGAAATCAAACTTGATGTAAAAAACCCTTACTTTATGGCTTATGGTTATAAGAAGGTACAGTATCCGGTAGAAATATCTGAGGAGGTTAAAAAAGATGAAAAGCCTAATTAATTAGTCTAAGTTTTTTATTAATTCTTTTAATTTTTTAATAAGTATTTGATAGCCTTTATTATTAAGGTGTAATCCATCTTGTAAATAAAAATCAGAGTTTATTTTATTTCCCCTCATTAATTCATGGTAAAAATCTAGCTGAATTAATTTATTGTTCAACTTACTTTCTGCTTTAATTAATCTATTAATTTCTTCTATTTTTTCAGTATCCTTTATTCTTTCAAATGAGGGTTTTATTGAAAGGTTTATAATTAGAGTATTTGGAAATTTGGTATTTACTTTTTCAAAAAAATCAACAATCTTCAAAGAAATCTTTTTTGCACTGTAACCCAAAGTGAGGTCATTGCCACCAAGATAGGTAATGAGGTATTTAGGATTCAAGCTTTTAAATAAATTTTCAAAATTTTTCGTTAAATCCTTAACTAATGCACCACCAAAACCAAGATTAATTGAATTAAAGTTTGAAAAATCAGACTCTATATTTTTCCAAAGCCTTATTGTAGAACTTCCATAAAATATGAGTTGATTTTCAACATCTTTTTTTTGATTAACTAGTTTCCTTAACTCTTTTAACTCAGCTTCAAAATTCAAATCTTCTAATATTAAATTTTTAACCCAAGATTTGTATTGTTTATTATAATCTTTAACAAACTCTATCAGTCTTGGATCGTCACCGTCATAAATTCCATAATCACTCATCTTGAATGGTTTCATTATTTCACATTTGTAAGTACTTTCGGAAACAAGTTTGTCAAAATTTGCCATGATAATGGGAACTATTTTTGGTTGATTTTTCAGTTTAGTTGCTAATTTAAAAACACCAATTTTAAAGTCTCCAGGTGATTCTTCAGTTCTTCTTGAAAAACCTTCTGGACTTACAACAATCCCATTACCTTTTTTGAGATCATCCAAGGATTCACGATAAAAATTTTTATTGAAAATTTTTATTTGACTATAGTTTATGTTAGGTGGAATAAAATTTTGAGCAAACACCCTTATATAATTGAACTTTTCATAGTATTTGAAGTGATTTTTTTCTTCTTCTAATGAGCACCTAACAACTCTATTCCCAGGATTTTTATAGTACTTCTCCAAAATAATACTAGTAATAAAATGGCTATCAAGGGTGATTTGGAAATCATTAAATACCGAATAATTTTGGTGATTATTAAGGTGATTATATATAAATATAGAGTTGCTTTCATAGGGTAGGTTTTCGGTTCCTTTTAGAATAAATTTTATGTTTGAAAAAATCTTTAAAAACTCATTTGCACAAAATTTTCTATTTTCTAAAAAATTAGAATTTTCTGGCAGATTAATTATGGTTTTATAAAGCTTTCTTAATTGATCATTAAGGTTTTGGTCAACTAATTTTTTTTTTGAACTCAACTAATTTTTTTTAATAAATTAATCATTTCATCAGGTGATTCAAGAAAATATTTTGCCCTAGTAGCTTTTCTTCCTACTTTAATTGAAAATGCTTTATCTGGAAGATTGACAAACATATTTTCATCTGAAATATCATCCCCAGCACACAAAACAAAATCATATTCATCCTCATTCAGAATAGAATTAACAGCACTGCCTTTATTAATATTAACATTTGTAATCTCAATTGCTTTATCCCCATCCATCATGATAAGGTTTTCTGATATTAAACTGTTAATCACAGTCTTAAGTTCAACAACTCTGTCATTAGCAAGTTCTGGATCGGTTTTTCTGTAGTGCCATACTATACAGTTGGATTTTTCTTCAGTAAATGTACCAGGGGTCCTGTCTGTAAAATCCTGAAAAATTGGAAGAAAGTTTTGTTTCCAGTTCGTGTCTTTCTGTATTTTTTCAATCCACTTTTTATTGATTTTTTTATGAAAATGTCCATGTTCAGCAAAGAGAGTAATGTTTAATTTTGAAAACCATTTTTCTAAAAACTGTTTGTCTCTCCCACTAACAATAACTAATCTAGTGTTATTTTTTTCAGCTAATGTCTTCAATAAATTTAGTATTTCAACGCTTGGGGTTGCAGCCTCCGGTTTGTGATGAAAATCAACCAAAGTTCCATCATAATCAAACAATAATAGTCTTTTCTTTGCCTTGCTAAATTCATCTTGAATAATTTTGATGAGACCATTTTTAATTTTTATTGTAGAGGGATCTTTTTTTTCGTTTGACTTATTTTTCAAAGTTTTAAAAAATGCATTTGCCCAATATTTTACTGTATATCTGCTAAGCCTTTTTTGCATCGTTTGATTCCTCCTAACTTGTTCATCAACAGGCATTTTTATTGCCTTTAGTATGCTATTTGCCATTGAATTTAAATCAAAAGGATTAACAGTAATAGCTTCAAAAAGTTCTTTCGAAGCTCCAGCCATTTCACTTAGAATTAATACTCCATCTGAATCAACTCTTGTCGCTACAAACTCTTTTGCAACTAAATTCATCCCGTCCCTAACCGGTGTGATCATCGCTATGTCAGAAATCATATATAAATCAATTAAATCATCAAAATCCATATGTCTGTAATAGTACCATATTGGAGTCCAATTAACAGTTGCAAATTTTCCATTTATTCTGCCAACAAATTCGTCTGTTTCTTTTTTTAATTTTTTATACTCTGGAACATTAGATCTCGATGGAACACTTAACATAACAAGTCTTACTTTTTCTAAATACTCAGGGTTTTTTTCTAAAAAAAGTTCAAATGCTTTTATACGATTAATCACACCTTTGGTATAGTCAAGCCTATCGATCGAAAGAATTAGTTTGCTATCATCTGAAGATTTTTTATGTAAGTTTAATTGAATTTTTAGTTCGGATTGTTGTGATTTTTTTTGTTTTTTGTGAAGTTTAGCAGCTTTATTAAACCTGTCATAATCGATTCCCATGGGAAAGGTATTTACAACAACTTCTCTTGATCCTAAATTCACTCTATTAAAATCTACATCGTATCTTAAAATTCTTTTTACAGAACTTAAGAAGTGTCTCTGATAATCAAACGTATGAAATCCCACTAAATCAGCACCTAATATGCCTTCCAAAAGATCATTTCGCCAAGGAAAAATCCTAAAAATTTCAAATGAAGGAAACGGAATATGAAGAAAAAAACCAATTGTTAAATCTGGTCTTGATTCTTTAATCATTTTAGGTAATAGTAATAATTGATAATCATGAACCCAAACTGTTCCATTTGTAGCTGCGTGCTTAATTACTTCATTGCAAAACTTTTGATTTACTTTGACATAAGATTTCCAATCATTTTCATTAAATTTTGCATATTCAATGAAGTAATGAAAAAGAGGCCAAATGCATTTATTTGATAATCCATAATAAAATTTTTCAATTTCTTTGGTAGTTAATTTAACTTCTCTAAGGTTTAATTTGCTTAAGGAATTACTTACATCAACCTTGTCTTTTTTATTTAAATCATCATCTGAAAGCCCTGACCATCCTATCCAAAGTGAATCGGTTTTTTGATGAATTGATTTTAATCCTGTTGCTAAACCCCCACTCGATGATTGAAATAGAAAAGATTTTTCTAATTTCGTTACATTAACGGGCAATCTGTTAGAAACAATTATATTTTTCCTCATAATTCCAGTGCGAATTTATACAAAATGAAAAATAATGAATATCGACAAAGGTTTAAATTACGGAATTATAGGAAATTGTAAATCTTCAGCCCTTATTAATGAGGATTCGTCAATAGATTGGTGTTGTTTACCACAATTTGATTCATCAGCTATTTTTTGTAAAATAATTGATAATCATATTGGTGGAAGTTTTAAAGTTGAAGCTGACGACAGTTATATAATTACCCAACAATACATAAACAATACTGCTATAGTCAGAACAAATTTCAAAAATCCAAAAAATGAATTTGAGGTATTAGATTTCATGACTAGATATAAATTGGATGACCAGAATTTTTACAGTCCACCTGAAATACAAAGACTTATTAAACCTATCAAAGGATTGCCAAAAATTAAGGTGCTTTACAACCCTACTTTGGAATATGCGAATGGTAAAACTAAAACCTATGAAAAAGAAGACTTTATAGTTAGTGTATTTGATGAGGCTAGTTATGAGACCTTATTTTTGTATACAGACATTGAAAAGAAAAAAATTTTAGAAAACAAAGAATTTGAATTGTCAAAACCTGTTTACTTAAACCTGTCTTACAATGAAAAAATTGATTTACCAAGTTTAAGAAAATCTGAGGAAGAGTTCATAAAAACCCAGGATTATTGGCTAAATTGGTGTAAAAAAGCACCGTCTTTTAAGTCATACAACAAAGAAATTACAAGAAGCTCTATAACGCTTAAACTATTAACATTTGAAAAAACTGGCGCCGTTTTAGCAGCTGCCACAACCTCCATTCCTGAGACAATTGGAGAAGTAAGAAACTGGGACTATAGGTTCTGTTGGATTCGGGATGCCTCAATGGTCATAAAGATTATCGCAAAATTAGGTCACCAAAGAATTGTTAAAAATTTTATTGATTTCATTGTTAATTTAATTCCTAATAAAAATGAAAAGCTTCAAATTATGTATGGTATTGATGGACAAAAAAATTTAACTGAAAAAATATTAAAACACCTTTCCGGATATAAAAACTCAAAACCAGTTAGAATTGGAAATGCAGCATACATACAAAAGCAAAATGATATTTATGGAATTTTAGTTGATGCAATCCACTTCCAAATTGAAAAGTTTAAAGATATCAGCTATAAACATGAACAATTATGGTCCATAGTAAAATCTGTTGTTTGGGTTGTTGAAAAAAATTGGAAAAAGCCGGACAAAGGAATTTGGGAATTTAGAAACGAAGATCAACATTTTACCTTTTCAAAACTACTCTGTTGGGTTGCTATAGACCGGGCAATTAAGATATCAAATTTAATTAAAAACGGAAGGAAGTCTGATAAGTGGAAAATACTGAGGGAAGAAATAAAAAATGATATTCATTTAAATGCTTGGAATTCAAAAATAAAAGCATTCACTCAATCCTATGGCTCTGATTTTCTAGACGCTTCTGTTCTTTTGATGGAATCTTATGGATTTATCGATTGTAAAGACCCCAAATACGTTGACACTGTTAAGGCAATTGAGAGAGAACTTCTTTTTGATGGTTTACTATTTCGATACAAAAACAATGACGATTTTGGAGAGCCAAAGTCCTCATTTACTGTTTGTACTTTTTGGTACATAAATAGTTTGTTTAAAATCGGAGAGGAAACCAAAGCAAAAAATCTTTTTGATCAGCTGTTATCAAACTCCAATCATATGGGTCTATTTAGTGAGGATTTGGATTTTAAAACAAAAAAAATGTTAGGAAATTTCCCGCAAGCTTATTCACATTTAGCACTGATAGAAACCGCTATGAACTTTAATTCTTAATTGCTATTAATTTCAGGATCATTTTCTAGCTCTTTGTCTTGTATCTTATTCTGATTGTAAATGACTGCTAAAAAGCCAATTAAATAAAGGCAAAATATAACAAAACCTACAATGAAAATTATTGTATCATCCATTTCCTAAATTTTTATCATCATTTCTTCTTTGTCTTATTGCAATAGAGAGAGCGAGTATTGATGGAACCCAAATTCCAACAAAAATTCCACTGAGTTTATCGCCGCTAAACCAAAGAAAAACAGAAAATAAAAAAGATATAAAGGCTAGTATGATTGGGTAGTATTTTAAGAAAAATTTATTCATTACTATGAACTTAGCAAAAATTGTGCAAAATCTAATTACTTATTTTTTTTAAACTTTTTATAGACCTCTAAGCCCACTAATACAAAGATTAAGGCAATCCATAGGTAAACAAAAATTTCACTTTTATATCCCACCTCTAAAAAACTTATCAAACAAACTTACTTTCAGTTGAGTACCACCAATAATTAAAGCAGCAGTAATTATAATTATGTTCTTAATTATGTACTGACCTTCAAGGGTAGGTAAAAAAGGATTTGAATTTTGAAATGTAACTTCAGGAAGAATTACCAATGGTAAAAACGTTCCAGTCATCTGAATTAATAGAAGAACCATAGCAATTAGGGTTGTTCTCTTAAATAAAAAAAAGATTGCTATAAAAACTTCCCAAATACCAATGATTATTGTCCAAGTTGCAGCATCCAAAAAAGGCATCCAATAGACCGTATCCATAACAAGTTCTTGTGCTGGAGATAGGTTAATGATTTTTAAAAATCCAAACCAAAAAAATATTATAAACAAAGGAATTCTGACTAGAAAGTCATTGGTGTTAAATTTGTACACAAGTAAATTAATTGCCTAGGATGAAGATAAGATTTCTTTTTGAGAAACAATAGAATGTCTCAAATCTCTTTGAATATCTTTTTGAACTGTTCTTAAATATTTTTTTCTCTTCTTTTCGGAAACAAACGGGACTGACCAAAACTGCTTTGTTTTTGTAAAGAGTGATAATCTCCATCCAAAAACAAAAGTGTAAACCCCCATAACAAGCCTTAATTTAACTGAATTTACATATAGTGTCCTAACAGGCAGAGAAGGCGCTCCGTGAGTTATGTAGGTTCGTACTTTTTTATTTTTTAAAAATGGTACGGGGTAAGCGTAGGTTTTAGTTATGTTCACGAACTTATATGCAAAACCAGGAGTAAATACCTCATCAAAAAAAACTTCCATTCTCGGGGTTAATCTAAACCACCAGACAGGCGAAATGATATAGATTCTTTCACACCAAGTCACAAGTTTTTTATATTTTTCAATGACCTTAGTCCTTGGACGTGTAAAACTGTCCCTGTATAGATCAATTATCTCGAGTTCTTCCCCTTTTTTATTTATTTCAGTGCAAATGGTTTTAAAAATACCATTGTGACAAAAAGAATTTTTATCTGGATGACCTACGACAACTAAGTTTTTCATTCCACTAACACAGTGCTCAAAACATGTGCCATTATTTTTTGTAAGACTTTATAAAATCTAATCTTGAAGCAAATGCCACCCAGTTTTTTGGAAATTTTCTATACAACTTTTGTAATAGCATTTGATGTCCTATTTCTTTAACCCAATTAATCATGCTTTCATCTGAGCAGTAAAATTGAACTGTAAATGTTGAGCCTTGTAAATTGGTAGGATTTTCCTCAAATGTAACTTTAAGTAAATCAACCTGATAAACATTATTTGAAATTTCTGGAAGAAGAACCATATCAATATGTTCAATCCAATTCTTTTCAATTTCTTTTTCAACGATGAATGTTATGTTATAAATGTGCATTCTCAATTAAATTAATCAAAACCTAAACCATTTTATTAAAATCAAATTAATTTTGTGACCTAATAAATATGAATCATTGAATAAATTTTTATCAGATACTATTGAAAAAGAGCTCAAAGCATTTTATTTCAAAGCATTTAGACGAAGGTCAAAAAGTCTTGAAACATTAGATTTAATTAAAGAATGCTACTTGGATCAAATTGATTTATTCAATGATTATTTGGAGCAGCTGCTTAAATCATTCAAAGAAAAACGAAGCAAAAGCCTTTTGTTAGAGGATTTAATTAAATTCAAAAATTTCGAAGGATGCAATAAAAAAATTATGAAATCCGTAGTTTCAGAAATAAAAAAAATCGATGTGTCAGTTGATTTTGAGTCAGATGAAACAAAGGATTTATTTGAATTCGATGATTAGATGGCATATTATTTGAAAAATTTATAAAAAATTTAATATGAAATCAATTGATAAACCGATGTGTGGATGTGGAAATACATCAAATCCTAATGGTTATTGTGACGGATCACACAGCAAAAAATAATGAGTAAAATTTTAGCATTTGGAGCTAGCTCCTCAAAAAAATCTATAAATAAGAAGTTCGCTGTGTATGTGGCAGGTTGTATTCCCAATGCAGATGTAAACGTATTAGACTTAAATGACTATGAAATGCCAATTTATAGCATTGACAGAGAAAATGAAGATGGTATTCCTGAACTGGCCTATAGATTTAAGGAACAATTTAAAAATTCAGATGCTGTTGTAATTTCTTTTGCAGAACACAATGCCTCTTACACCAGTGCTTTTAAAAATATATTTGATTGGATTTCAAGAATTGATAAGAATATATGGCATAATAAACCAATGTTTTTATTAGCAACATCCACAGGTGGAAATGGAGCAGTTATTGTTCTTGAAGCAGCATTTTCTCGAATAAGTAGACGGAATACCAATCACATTTCAACTTTTTCTCTACCAAACTTTAATGAGAACTTTAATGACAGGATGGGGATAACTAACCCTAAACTTAAATCTAGCTTTGAATTAAAGCTTGATGAATTTATTTCTAAAATATAAGCAGGATGGGTATTAGTGTTTATGAAAAAAGTGATCAAGCAAGCGGAAGCTTTAATCAGGGTGAAATTTTAGAAAAAAAACCCATTGGCTTTCCCCAAGATAGGGGCAAATTAAAACCTTACTCAAATATATTTTATTGGGCTCATGCGTGGACATCTGATAAAAAAAGTACAATTGGACTTCATCCTCACAGGGGTTTTGAGATATGCAGTTTTGTTTTAAAAGGCAAAATAAATCACTTTGATACTGTGCAAAATAAATGGATACCACTTGAAGAAGGAGATGTTCAAGTAATACGTTCAGGCAGTGGAATATCTCATTCTGAGGAAATTTGTGATAACTCTGAAATTTTTCAAATTTGGTTTGATCCTGATCTTTCAAAAACTTTAATAAAGGAAGCATCATACAGCGATTACAAGTCAAATGAATTTTTAATAAACTCTTCAAAAAATAAAGTCGTGAAAAATATAATAGGCAGTCATTCACCAGTTCAAATTGATTCTGAAGGAGTTAGTATAAATGAATATTGTTTTGAAATTGGAGATCATCTAATTGATATTAGTGAAGGTTTTATTCATTCTATATTTTTGATGGAAGGAATAATGTCTTTTAATGGAATTGAATACTCTGCGGGAACTTTTTTTACTGCTCAATTAGAAAATTGTTTCCAAATTAAAGTATTAGAAAAAGCAAAAGTTTTTGAAATTATATCACCCATCAGTCCAAGCTACAGTACTTATGCCTAAGCAAAATTGTATGGCATAATACTTGAACCAATACAATTATGAAAAATCTTTTTGTTATGCTTCTTATCTTTAACTCAATTTCTTGTTCAGAAGAATACCCTAATGATAATGATAGAGACCAAAATTTATCTGACATAATTGAGTTGCCAGCTCTCCGAACTAATTCAAGTTTTAATCAGCCTTATCGAATTTTAAAAACAACAATTTCTGATCCAGCGGTTTTTGATAAAAATTATGGAAATCTAGAAATCAGTATTGGTTATGTCTTAAGATATTATTTTTACACAGCTATCGATCTAAACTCCGACAAAAACGAATTAATTAGTATGGATAGATCCACATTTACAATGCCAGACACTTCTGATTCAGTTGAACTCATAAGAGCTGCCATTTCTGAGATTAGTAATATGACATTTGGCTCACAAGAAAATGAGGAATTCATCATCAAGTACTTTGATGGTTGCATTGATTTATCAAATGTTAGTAAAAATTGCATTGCACCAACTGTTGTAGACCCTGTTTGTGGTTGTGATGGTTTTACTTACAACAACTCTACTTTGGCTGGATGTGCTGGACTAATCAGTTATAGTCTAGGCTCATGTGACTAGAGATGTTCTTTCCATTTTGTTATAAATGTAAAGAATAATTAATCCGAAAACTATACCGCTTATCAATAGGATTATGCTGGTTAACCCAACTGCATTAAATGACAATCTTAAAAGTATGGTTGATATGATAAAACCTGTATTTCTAACCAGTTGTGAGTATCTTTCTGTGTATTGAAAAGAAATCAATAAAATAAATACATCAACCAAAATTAATATTCCAAAAAATTCTACAAAAAATAAATAATCAATATTTGGAGAGCCCTCTCCACCAATAAATACAGCACCGTACCAATCTATAAAACTAAAAACACAAAGAATAATTAATGTAGGAATTAATAAAAGACTAATTAATTTTTTGTAACCTAGGAAACGCTCCAAGTTTTGATGAACAGGTAGTTTCGGTAAATTTTCTCTCAGCTTTTTAAACATATATATCAGATAAAAAACAATTAATACGCCTGTCAAATCATAAATTAGTTGAAGGTTATTTTCATTTAAAATCCAATTATCAGAAAGATTAACATCAGGGATATCTTTAAATATTTTTCTAATTAAAATGAGAGACATAATCTCAAATTGCTTTGCTATGGAGGTTGTAAATGATCTTGGCAAATAGTAAATTAATAGAAATGCCTCATATATTAATATGAAAGAAAAAGGAGTGTAAATAGCTGAAATTGGATTTATAAATAGGCTACCCTGAAAAAATGATAGATCTACGTAGCCCTTGTTGTTTAGTAATATTAGAACCAAGTGAATTATAAATCCAGCTGTGGCTAGAAATAAAATAATTTTCTCAAATGTTTTTAAATTACTCTCTGAAAAAACTTTTTCAAAAATACTATTGATTTTTTCAGTCATAAAGTCCCTTATATTTTATAAATATTTATTAATATTGACATCACAAATATATAAGTTAATTTAAACTAATATTTAAAAGACATGTTTTCCAAATTTAAAAAGTCAGATAAATTACTCCTAATTGCGGTGTTAATTTCATTTACTTTATCGGTTGGTTTATGGTTTAATGGTTTTAAGGAAGAAGGTTTTTATGTAGGGTTATGGGTGCCATCAATTTTAGCTTTTGGTTCATATATTAAAGGCGTATATAAATAGTAATGGAATTGTATTTATTTATAATTGGTTTTTTGGTCAGTTGTTTAGTGATAGCAAGCGTTTTTCTAGTCAACAAAGAGGAAAAAGACAAGTACAGGGATTCAGATAAAGCTAATGAAATGGACTATGATGGAATGGGAAATTATGGTAGATTTCCACAAAAAAATTAGTCTACTTTTTTCTTGCAGCTATAAAACTTTTTACAAAATAGATCATTGCCATGGTGGATGTAATACACATCGCTAATACTCTAAAAAGACCTAATCCCCCAGTTTCGAATGATTTTGGCAATCTCATACCAAGGAGAGCAAAAAGTATTAACATTGTTAATAATACAGCAATATGTGCAATAATTTTATTTTGTTTTTTAATTCCACTGCTGCAAGCTAATAGAATAGCCCCAAAAGCTGTTGGAATCAGTGCTGTAATTGAAGACACTTCAACGTAGCCCCATACACCAAGAACGATTAGTGAAATGGAATTAATAAGGTTTGCTTTGTATGCATTCATAATATTTCAAATTTAAAACTTTATTTATAAAATAAACGGAATTACGGCTTTTCTGTTTTTTGGATAATTTTTAAACTTTTCGTTGTACCATTCGTGATGATTTAATGCCCTTGGTATCAAGTTGAATGAAGTCCAAAGAAAAAAACTTAATGAAGCTATGCTGGGAACAATAATAAAAAAACCAAACCATTCAATTATCTCACCCAAATAATTAGGGCAAGAAACGAAGTTAAATAACTTACCATTTGGGATTTTGTAGCCCATTTTTTCTTTCCTCAAAGAAATTAACTTATTGTCAGACGTTACATTAATTATCATCCCAATAAAAAATATCAATACACCAAGTATTATATTATATTCAAAAATGTTTGTCTCTGATACATTAATCTGGACATGATATCCGTTAAATAAACCATTGATTGTATTAAATGTAAATGCGCTTAAAACAATTAATATTGGAATTCTCTTTTTTTTGGTATTTATTCTTAGGGGAAAGATAATTGATCTATTGAAATAATGTAAAAACCAAATAAAGACAATTAATATTACCAATGGATTATCAGTATTTTGCAAACTCAAGACCGGCATAATAATTAATGCAGGTAGCTCCATAATAAACCATCCAAATGAGTTGTCGATCAGAATTCCATGCTTCTTTTTAACGTGTCTTCCATATGGCGCCCTTCTTTTCGAATAGATTAAGTAAAGGAATGTGATTAGACCTAATGCCATCCAGCATAAAATTAAAAACCTAAAATTCTCAAAAAAAAAATGGCCCATCAACGAGCCATTAAATTATAAATATTTATTGAATTTTATTTTTCTAGACCTACTATTGCCTTAATTAAGTCAAGAATTCTATCTATTGAATCATCAGACAATCCTGAATTTTTTAGTTTTTTAATATATTTTTTACTTGGTTTAAATTTTGATTTATCTGTGGACTGTACAAACTCCAATCTAATATCCCTTACTGTGCTAAAAACATCTCTAAAATTATTTCTGTTAATTCCCTGTTCTCTTAAATATTCTATAATTTTTTCAAATATTGGATCACCAACATCCGGTCTGGCAGGTCCTTGACGTTTATTGGGTTTGTCAAAATTTGATTTGGACCGATTTTCAGATCTTAATTTGATTAATTTTTTAGCAAGATCTTTTAGTGCTTGCCTCTGTTTATCACTATAGTTTTTCAATTTCTCACTTGATTCCTTTGAAATTTCCATCTCATTAACATACTCCATCATAATTTTTCTAACAAGGATCATTGATGTTTGAATCTGGTCATCTTCAATTCCAATTTTTTTCATGTATTCAGAGACCATCTGTCTCATTTGTTCCCGATCTTGAGTATAGATATTGGTAGAACTTAGAAGAAGCGCTAGAATAATAATTATTTTTTTCATTTTATTAATATGTTACATATATAAGATAATTCATAAAGGTAAAGGTTTAAATTTGTAATAATTATGGAGATTGAAATTTTTCAAATAGATGCTTTTACCTCTGAATTATTTAAAGGAAATCCAGCATGTGTTATGCCATTAGATTCATGGTTGCCGGATGAATTACTTTTAAATATTGCCAAAGAAAATAATGTATCAGAAACGGCTTTTTTTATAAAAAAAAATAATGGGTTTAATTTGAGATGGTTTACCCCAGAAATTGAAATGGATCTTTGTGGTCATGCAACACTGGCGACGGCCTATTGTTTAAAAAACCATCTAGACTTTAAAGAAGATCAGGTCATCTTTCACTCAATGAGTGGAGAGCTAATTGTAAAATTTGATGAAGATTATTTGCAAATGGATTTTCCACACAGAAAACCAATAAGTTCTGAATTACCAAAAAATATTATGGATTCTTTAAGCATAAAACCAAATGAAGTTTTAAAAGCAAGAGATTATGTTTTGGTTTATGAAGATGAAGAA
>CACIGC010000012.1 GCA_902586095.1 uncultured Bacteroidota bacterium
TTATGAAAAACATATCGAAGTCTTGGTAGAAAAAGGGGCTGCGTATTACGCTTTCGATAAGGCTGAGGACCTAGATATGCACAGAAAAAATCATGAAAAAAAAGGAAAGACTTTTATTTATAATGCGCACAACAGGCTAAAACTTGTAAACTCGTTGTCTTTAGACAAAAAAAGCGTTGAAAAACTTTTAAAAACAGCGCCATATGTGGTTCGGTTTAAAATGCCAGACGAAGAGATGGTTGTTTTTAAAGATGAGATCCGTGGTAAAATTGAGGTTTCATCAAGAGAACTTGACGACAAAGTTCTTTTTAAGTCTGACAAAATGCCTACCTATCATTTTGCGAATGTGGTTGATGACCACATGATGAAAATAACTCATGTTATTAGGGGAGAAGAGTGGTTGCCCTCGCTTCCTTTGCATGTGCTTTTGTATGAATCTTTTGGGTGGGAACCTCCTTTGTTTGCACACATTCCTCTAATATTAAAGCCCACAGGAAAAGGCAAGCTTTCAAAAAGAGATGGTGAAAAATTTGGACATCCCGTCTTTCCGCTTAAATGGGTAAACGGTGATGAAAAGCACCTTGGATTTAAAGAGTTTGGTATTTTACCCGAAGCATTAATAAACTACATGGCTCTGCTGGGGTGGTCGAAAGAGGATAATAAAGAGATTTATTCCTTAGCAGATCTGTTGGGCTCGTTTAAGATTACGTCAGTAGGAAAAAGTGGGGCCAAATTTGATTTTGAAAAACTACTTTGGCTCAACTCACAACACATACAAAAGATGTCTTCAAAAGAAATCATTAAAAGGCTTTTATTATTAAATAAGGGGAAAAATTTTAATATCACAAAAGAAGCTATTGACCTAATTAAGCCACGAATTGAAAGGTTGGCCGATATTGACATTGACTTTGGTTATTTGTTTAAGCCCCAAAAAATTGATCCATCATTAGAAGCGAAAATATTAAACGATGACTCAAAGGTTTTCTTAGAGGATTATTCTGCTATGCTTGCAAAAAGGTTTGAAAGCGCGCTTCAGCTTAAGAAAGACCTTGGTCAATGTTCGAAAATTGGATTTGGCAAGTCAATGGGGGCAATGAGGCTTTGTCTTGTCGGAAAATTAGCTGGCCCTGATTTGTTCGAACTAATGATGTTTTTAGGCAAAAAAGAGGTGTTGAGAAGGGTTCAGTCTGTTATTACATAATTATTACCAATTTCATAATTAATTTTTTCTGAAAAATTCGTAAATTATAAAGAAAAAAACTATGGGATATCTTCTTACACCAATTATACTGCTTACTCTGTTAGCGCTGATATTTGGAACCTTTTTTATTGTTAAACAACAATCAGCGGCGGTTGTTGAAAGATTTGGAAAGTTTCTAAGCGTTCGCCACTCTGGGCTTCAAATTAAAATTCCGCTTGTTGATAATGTGGCTGGAAGACTAAGTTTAAGAATCCAACAGCTCGACGTTGTTGTAGAAACCAAAACAAAAGACGATGTTTTTGTAAAAATCAAAGTGTCTGTACAATACAAGGTTATAAAAGACAAGGTGTACGATGCTTTTTATAAGCTCGATTTTCCACAAGACCAAATCACGTCCTATGTTTTTGATGTTGTTAGGGCAGAGGTCCCCAAAATGATATTGGATGATGTTTTTGAAAAGAAAGATGACGTTGCTGTCGCTGTTAAAGCTGAATTAAATGACGCGATGCTAAATTATGGTTTTGATATAATTAAAACTCTTGTTACTGACATTGACCCAGACGCTCAGGTTAAAGACTCAATGAATAGAATTAATGCTTCTGAAAGAGAAAAAGTTGCTGCACAATTTGAAGGGGATGCTCAAAGAATTTTGATTGTTGAAAGAGCAAAGGCAGAAGCAGAAAGCAAAAGGCTTCAGGGACAAGGTATTGCGGATCAAAGAAGAGAAATTGCGCGCGGTCTAGAAGACTCCGTAAAAGTCTTAAACGGAGTGGATATTAACTCGCAAGAAGCTTCTGCTCTGATTGTTGTTACACAGCACTATGACACACTACAATCGGTGGGGTCCGCAAGCAATAGCAACCTTATATTAATGCCCAACTCTCCTCAGGCTGGATCCGAAATGTTGAACAACATGGTCGCTTCATTTACTGCCAGCAACCAGATTGGGGAGGAAATGAAAAAAGCAAAAAAAGCCAAAGACACTTTGGAAATTGGAATGAAGGCGAAAAACCCTGGGATTAAAAAAGAGGAACCGCCAATGGATTCTTCTTCAGCTGAATAAGTCCTAAAAACTTTTTTTTATTTGGCTTGCTTTTTCCAGTTGTCTCTGAGCGAAACTGTTTTGTTGAAAACCATATTTTGCGAGGATGAGGCCTTGTCCATGATGTAGTACCCTTTTCTTTGAAACTGGAATGAGTCTCCTGTCTTAGCCTTGGACATTTCAATCTCTGCACTAGCAAGCGAAACGGATATTGAGTTTGGGTTGAGTATCTTATAAAACTCCTCCGGCGGAAACTGTCCTGGCGAGGCGTGCTCAAAAAGACGGTCGTACTCGCGTATCGTAATTTGAATGTTTTTTGTGGAAGAAACCCAGTGAAGGGTTCCTTTTACTTTTCTTTTGCTTTCCTCAGAGCCAGAGCCGCTTTTGCTTTTGGGATCATAAGTACACTCCACCTCATCAACTAAGCCCTCTTTGTTATAAATCACATTATTTGCTTTGATGATGTAAGCGCCTTTAAGCCTGACTTCATTTCCAGGTGAAAGTCTAAAAAACTTCTTCGGGGGGTTGTCGCTAAAATCTTCTCTCTCAATAAGAACTGTTTTGGTAAAAACCATCTCTCTGCTGCCTGCTGATGGATCCTCAGGGTTGTTTTCTACAACAAGCATTTCTTCGTAACCTTCTTCAAGATTTGTAATGGTTATTTTAATAGGGTTTTGTACAACCATCATTCTGTTACATTTTTTATTTAGATCTTCTCTAGCACAAAACTCTAGAAGAGACATTTCTATAATATTTTCCCTTTTGGCAACACCAGCGGCTTTTACAAAGCTCTTTAGAGAGTCTGGTGTATATCCTCTTCTCCTTAGTCCTGAAATAGTTGGCATTCTTGGGTCATCCCAACCATCAACAATATTATTCTCCACCAGAAACAAAAGCTTTCTTTTCGAGGTTATTGTGTGGCTTAAATTAAGGCGGGCAAATTCTCTTTGTTTTGGCCTTATTTTATCTTCATCCACCACCTGATCTAAAAACCAATCGTAAAGTTCTCTGTGGGGTTTAAATTCTAGCGTACAAAGCGAGTGAGAAATTTGTTCTATGTAATCTGACTCACCATGCGTCCAGTCATACATTGGAAAAATAACCCAATCACTTTTTGTTCTTGGGTGAGATGCGTTTAATACCCTATATATTACGGGGTCTCTCATGAGCATATTTGGGGAAGACATATCAATCTTAGCCCGCAAAACATGCTGTCCGGGCTCTACTTTTCCTTCTTTCATCTGCTTAAATAGGCTATTGTTTTCTTCTACTGTCCTGTTTCTAAAGGGACTATTTTTCCCGGGCTCTATGGGTGTTCCTTTTTGGTTCGCAATTTCTTCAGAAGTTTGAGAATCTACATATGCTTTATCCTCATTAATTAATTTTAGCGACCACTCGTACAGCTGCTGAAAATAATCAGACGCATAACGCTCTTCATCCCAACTATAGCCAAGCCAATTTACATCTGACTTTATTGCATCAATATATTTTTGATCTTCATTTTCTGGATTGGTATCGTCAAACCTGAGGTTTATTTTGGCGTTGTATTTTTTTGCTAATTCAAAGTTTAAAACAATAGCCTTGACGTGCCCCACATGAAGAAAACCGTTTGGTTCGGGTGGAAACCTGAAACAGAGCTTATCAGGGTCAAGACCCTTTTGCAAGTCTTGATCAATGATTATTTCAATAAAGTTTCTTGAATCATTCACCGAATCAAAGTTAATTAATTTATAAATGAGGAATTCATTTTATATTTTTGAAAAGTGAAGGTTCGTGTAAATAACATAAAAACATACTCTTACCACGGATGTCTTGATGAGGAGGGGGTTATTGGTTCTGACTATCGTGTTGAGGTTGAGGTTGATGTAAAAAACAAGCTTGCCCAACAAACTGATGATCTTTCTCAAACCGTTGATTACTCTAAAGTAACAAAAATAGTCCTTGAAGAAATGGGCATTAGATCTAAACTAATAGAAACCGTATCTGCAAGAATCATTAGGAGGATTCACAATGAATGTGAGCATGTTTATTCGGTAATTGTAGCGGTTACAAAAATAAACCCCCCAATTGATGGAGATGTTGAAACGGTATGTGTGGTATTGAATTCGTCAGATGTTTAAAAATTCTTACTTTTGAGGCCCTAAAGGCACTGTGGCCGAGTGGCTAGGCAGAGCTCTGCAAAAGCTTGTACAGCGGTTCGAATCCGCTCGGTGCCTCAAATTATCTCCGTTAAAGACGAGCTTGACCCGTCAATTACCAAGTATATTCCACAAACAAAAACAAAGACATTAAGAGCTTGCTTCATTTTGTAAAGAATGGAGTCTGTTAGTTTGCTTTTAAGCTTACTGGCAAAATAATACTTACAAAGATTAACAGCGACATAGGTTGAAACTGTTGCCAAAAAAAACAACCATATTTTTGTTGTCTCCATCTCAAACTTTGGTCCGATTACAAAAAGAACGCCTGTCCAAAAAAACAACACAGCTACATTGATAATATTTAACAAATAACCTTTAATTGCAAGTGAAAAAAGGTTGGGGGTTTCAATTATCTTCACCTTGCCTTTTTGTTGTTTTTTTCTTTTTTGATATGTTTTAAAAAAAGACAGTGCTCCATAAGAGGCCAGCAAAACCCCTCCAAGCACAAAGAGAGCTGGTTGATTTTCTTCTGTGATAATCTTGCTTGCCCCAAAATAAGCAATTGAAAAAAACGTTATGTCTGAAAAAACAACACCGACGTCGATAAAAAAAGCTTGTTTCATTCCTTTTGAAATACTTGTTTCAAGTAAAATAAAAAACAATGGGCCAAACGAGAAAGAAAGAAGAATTCCTAATGGAATAGCAGGCAAGAAGTCTAGCATTTGCTAAAAATAATATTTTATTGTGACTTGCTTAAAATCTTAAAGTCAATGTGTTTTTTTTCGAAGTCAGTTTTTTGAACCCTTATAAGAACTTTGTCTCCTAGACAATATTCTTGTTTGGTGTTTTGACCTATTAGTGTGTTTGCTTTAAAGTCATAAACAAAATAATCATCTGGAATGTCTTTCATTCTAACAAACCCTTCACACTTGTTGGATATAATCTCTACAAAAACTCCTCTTTCGCTTATGCCCGAAACAATTCCGGTAAACTTTTCATTTATACGTTCTGACATGTATTTAACCTGCATTAATTTGATAGAGGCTCTTTCAGCTTTGGTGGCCAACTCTTCTCTTTGGCTACAATGAAGGCACTTTTCTTCAATATCTTTGTCGTGGAACTTTTCCTTTTTTAAAATCGAAAAAAGTATTCTGTGAACCATTAAGTCTGGGTATCTTCTTATTGGTGATGTAAAATGGGAATAGTTTTCAAATTTTAATCCAAAATGACCTATGTTTTGAGAGCTGTATTTTGCTTTACTCATTGCTCGGATCACCATCATATCTATCACGTTTTTTTCTGGCTTGCCCTCACATGATTTTAATAGGCTGTTGATTTCTTTATTTATATTCTTGGCGTTAACCAGCCTGTTGTTATATCCTAAGTTTTTAACAAACCTTTCAATTTCTACAAGTTTTTTTTCATCAGGTAAATCGTGAACACGGTAAACGCCTGTTCGTGTATGTTCTTTTATTTTTGTAGCAACAGCTTTATTGGCCAACAACATAAACTCTTCGATTAAAAAGTTTGCTTCTTTTTGTTTTTTTATTTTGTATCCAACAGGGTTTCCTTTTTTATCAACATCAAATCTTATTTCTTCTTTATTAAAAAAGATAGACCCTTTTTCTTCTCTTTCTTTTTTCAGTGATTTGGATATCAAATAAAGCTCTTTTATTGAGCTGAAAAGGATTTTATTTACTTTTTTTTCTTTTCCTAGAATGGTTTTTTCTGCGGGTATGATTTTTTCTTTACTTTCTATTATGTGTTGGGCTTCTTCATAGGAAAACCTTTCATCTGAGATAATAAGAGATTTACAAAACCTAATGTTTGAAATTTTATAATTTTTACTGAAAATAAAAAAAACAGAAAAAACATTCTTTTTTTCTCTAGGGTTTAAGGAACATAAATCGTTGGATAGTTTTTCTGGTAACATAGGGACAACCCTGTCCGCTAAATAAACGCTTGTTGCTCTATAAAAAGCCTCCTTATCCAACTCTGTTTTTGTTTTTACATAATGAGAGACATCTGCTATATGAACCCCCACTTCCATGCTTGAATCTTTAAGTTTTTTAAAAGATAATGCATCATCAAAATCTTTTGCGTCCTCTGGATCAATTGTAAATGTTAATTTACTCGTTTGATCTTCCCTGTACTTTTCTGTATTTAAATCTTTTTTTATACTGTTTGTTTCTTGCTCAACCTTGTCAGAAAAAATATAAGGTAGAGAAAACTCTTCTAAAATTGCATGCGTTTGTGCTTCACTGTCTGTTGATTTACCAATAACTTTTAAAACCTCTCCCTCTGGATCTTCATACTTCCAATCTTTTAATCTTACAACAACCAGGTCTTCTTTTTTGGCCCGTCTATCATCTATTATAAATCTCACATTTTGTTTTCTTATAAAAACACTTTTTATGTTTTTATCAATCTCAACCTCTCCAACAAATTTTTGCTCTGTTCTTTTTTTAATTGATAAAATATTCACTTTGCCCTTTTTGTTAATTGAATAGTAAACAGTATCATTTTCAAAAAACCCTGCACTTTCTTTTCTGTTAATTTCAAGCTCCGCAGATGATTGCAAATCAATCAACTTGCCTTTTCTTTTTCCTATAATACCAACCAAAAAAACTAAGCTTTTGTTAAAGCTATATTTATCATGATTGCTTATGTTGATGCATTTTTTAAGAAAAAGATTTCTCAATAAGTCTTTGATATAAATTGAGTCAATCGTAACATTTAAAAAAAACTTAATTTGTTTTATGTTATATGTTTTTTTCTTGTTTTCAAAGAAAAGGCTTGCGGCTTTTTTTTCTAATATATTAAGATCTATTTTGTTCATTAAGAGATTATAAAATTATGTCTTAATTGATGAACTTCTATAAAAATCAACAATTGTTATTAATCATTAATATTATAATAATAATTTAGAAATAGTTATAATGATGATTGTTTGTTAATATGTATCATAAAAAAACCAGCATACAAGTTTAAGGCAGTTATCAATATTATTTTAACAAAACAGTCTATACAAAAAACACTTATTTACAACAAGTTAGATAAGATATTAAAAGAACACTAAAACAATTAAGGTTGATAAATTAAAAAAAATATTATGTCAATAATTAGATTAAATTTGTTTAAAAAGTATGATAAAAAAGGAGTTTTCAAAAATAATCAAACTTATAAACAATTACTAATACGGTTATGAACATAATATTAGCAAACGATCACGCGGGAACATCTTTAAAAAATGAAATAAAAAAGGTTTTAGAAAACAAAGGGTATAGCGTGATAAACTTAGGATGCGACACAGATGAAAGTGTGGATTATCCAGATTTTGCACACCCTTTAGCCGAGAAAATATCTAATAACGAAAATTTAAAAGGGATAATAATATGTGGAAGCGGAATAGGGGTTAGCATGTCTGCAAACAAACACAAAGGAGTAAGATCAGCCCTGTGTTGGAACAAAGAAACGGCTAAACTATCCAGATCGCACAACAACGCAAATGTTTTATCATTACCCGCTAGGTTTTTAGAAAAAAAAGAAGCAATTGAAATTGTAGAAATATTTCTTCACACTGATTTTGAAGGTGGAAGACACCAAAGAAGAGTTGATAAAATAAACAAAAAAGACTCTTAAAATGCAAATACTTATAAAAAAATGGGATGACCTTTCTACAGATGAGGTACAAAGTATTTTTGGTTTGAGGTCTGAAGTTTTTATTGTTGAACAAGAATGCCCTTATCAAGATGTTGATGGAAGAGACCCAGAAGCAGATCATCTTTTATTATACGAAAACAATATTCTTTGTGGGTACACTAGAATTTTTTCTAAAAACACGTATTTCAAAGAAGCTTCTTTTGGAAGGACGGTTGTTAAAAAAAAATACAGAGGAATAGGTTATGGACACATATTGGTTAAAGAATCTTTAAAACATTTAAAAAATAAAAAAGAAAATACCATTAAAATTTCTGCACAATCATACTTGAAAAAGTTTTATGCTTCTCACGGGTTTATCCCAAAGGGAGATGAGTATCTTGAGGACAACATTCCACACACCGCAATGTTTTTAATCTTTTCTTAAAGAAAAAAAACACAAAAGCTTTAATCTATTTTATTAATAATTTTTTTTATCTCTTTTTTTAGGACCAAACCCGGGACAATTTTCTTTGAGATATATATTAAAAAAAAAGAAAGTTTGTGGTTATTAATTGAAAGGTCAGTTAGAGCAGCCCTTAACCTTCGTTTTATTAAATTTCTATTTACAGCAAGCGGAAAGTTTTTCTTTGGAACACTTACAACATAACCACTTTTCTCGTCTTGAAGATCGAATGCTCTAACTGAAATGTTTTTACCATTTATTACCCGCCCCTTTTCAAAAATGATGGTAATTTTCTTTTTGTCTTTAATTGGCTTTAGTTTCATTCAAAAGAAATTGAATTATCAGCGCCGTTCACATCGGCCAGTCTTTTTGATGGGTCAATTTCAATTTTCGTTATCTTTTTGGTGCCATCAACCACAAAAGAATACTCTGGGGTTACCCAGTTCCAAGATTCAAGAGTTTTTATTTTAGACAACGATTCTTTATAAACAGGGTGCTCAAGTTTTTGAGCTGTGATCGTATTCGAGCTAGAATTGTCTAAGTACAAAAGATCGTTAGGGATGTAATACATTTCAGAATTTCCATCCTCAAAACTTACCACAACATCAAGCGGCATTGGGATTCTTCCTTTTCTCTTAATCTTCACAACTCTATTTGGAAATACGTCAGAAATATCTAAAGCATAATCAATTTTGTTTGCGGTTCTTGTCCAGTCGTTCAAATACCACTCTAGCTCCACGCCTGACACCTTTTCAGCAACACGTTTAAAATCGTTTGGGGTAGGATGTTTGAACTTAAAATATGCATAATACCTTTTGATGGTTTTCTTAAGACTCTCTTCACCAATTATATAACCCAGCTGGGCCATAAAAACGGAACCTTTGCTATAAGCAGAGGCGCTGTATGCAAAATTATAATCATACCTGTCTGAGTGAACAGTTTGTGGCTGCTCAACTCCAGAATTGGCCAGCGCGTAATAACGTTCATAACTGCTTTCGTTTGGAAACAATGGACTAACTCCATTTACATAGTTAACAGAGTGTGATGTTGCATATTCTGTAAACCCTTCATCCATCCACGGGTGTTTGGCCTCGTTTGTTGCCAACACATGCTGGTGCCAAGCATGAGACATTTCGTGGGCCGTAACCCCAAGTAGACTCGGATAGGGTCTTTCACCTGTTATCATTGTGCACATCGCATACTCCATTCCCCCATCACCCCCTTGAATAATGGAGTATTGCTTCCAAGGATAGGGGCCAATGTTTTGCTCAAAATATTCCAGAAGCTTTAAAGAGTCGTCTTGCAGTTTTTTCCAATCGCCAACATTAACGGTGGGCTTGTAAAAAAAATGTAAATCGACACCAGTGTCAGATGTTACAATATCATGCGCGTATTCAGGGTCCGCTGCCCATGCAAAATCATGAACATTGGGCGCATAAAACTTCCAAGTCAAAGTTTCTTTGTTTTTTGTTTTTGTCTTTTCTGCATAACCATGCCCAATCTCATTAGCATTCATTAAATAACCTGTTCCTCCAACCACATAGTTTTTATCAATAGTGATGTCAACCGTGTAGTTTCCCCATACACCGTGAAATTCACGGGCTATGTAGGGGTTTGGGTGCCAGCCTTCAGAATCATATTCACACAGTTTTGGAAACCATTGGGTCATGGTAAGGTGCACCCCTTCTTCACTCATTTTTCCCGAGCGCCTAATTTGTTTTGGAACCTGACCCTCAAACCTCATGTCCAAGGTTGTTTTTTCGCCAGGTAAGAGAGGCTTGTTAAGTTTTGCCAACAGAATGGTTTCTCTTTGACTAATTTCAAGGGCCCTGCCGTTTTGTTTTAAGGAAAGCACACTCAACTCTCCATAGTCTTTTTCCTCTAGTTCAAAAATTCTACTCCCAACTCGTCTGTCAGGATCTCTGATTGTACGAGACCTAACATCCATTTGACTTCCAGGCCTAAAGGCATTGAAAAACAAATGATAATAGACTTTCGTAATTGTATCAGGGGAGTTGTTTGTGTACTCAAGCTCCTGATCGCCAGTAAAAGAGAAATCCGAAACATCCATCTTAAAATCCATATAATACTCAGCATGCTGTTGCCAGTACTGGGCCTGAATGTTAAGCGCAGGAATAAAAAGAAAAACAAGAATCAAATTTTTTTTCAAAACAGTTCAGACAGGTTTAGTTTTTTATCAATACGTACACCCTTTTCAGTTTTCAAAAGTGATGCCAATTCAACATTGGGGTCGTGCTCAAAAAGCAAGAAAATGTTGTTTTCAAAACAATGGTTTAGAAATTTTTCTTTCTCATTTAAGGACAACAACGGTCTTACATCATAACCCATAATATAAGGAAGCGGGACATGACCGTGAGTAGGGACAAGATCGGCAGCGTACGCTATTTTTTTATCGCCAAAAGTAATTATTGGAATCATTTGTTTTTCTGTGTGTCCGTCAACAAAAAGAACATCAAACCCTAGATCGGTCTTTGTCAAATAATCAGATGAATTTTTTTCAACATACTTAAGCTGTCCAGACTCTTCAATTGGAAGAATATTTTCTTTTAAAAACGAAGCCACCTCCCTTTTATTTGGACTAGTTGCCCAACCCCAATGCTCTTTATTGCTCCAATAAGTAGCGTATTTAAAAGCAGTTTCTAGAGATCCGTCTTTTGTTTTAGATACAGCACCTCCACAATGGTCAAAATGCAAATGTGTTAGAAAAACATCTGTGATGTCATTTGGTTGAAAACCAGCCTCATTCAATGATGAGTTTAATGTTTCTTCTCCCCACCGGTAATAATAACCAAAAAATTTTTCACTTTGTTTGTTCCCCATACCCGTATCAATCAAAATAAGCCTTTCTCCGTTTTCTATAAGAAGACATCTTGCCGACATTTCAATCATGTTGTTCGAATCGGATGGATTGGTTCTATGCCAGATGCTTTTGGGAATCACACCAAACATAGCACCTCCATCTAGTTTAAATTTTCCAGCCTCAATTGAATGTAATTTCATGTCACTTAATGGTTAGTCGTAAAACAGAGCAAGCTGCTTTTTTCACAAACCTGTCTTCACCAACTCCAAACAAGACGCTGATCCAGTTGTCTTTTTCTGGAGTTCCTAAAATCAACAAATCATAGCTTGCAGACTCCTCCGAAATTGCTTCAACAGGGTTGTTGCTTTTGATGATTTTTACAACGGATTTTGATTTTGTCTCCGAGATTAATTCTGAGGAACTTTTCTCTGTTCTTTTTATTTTCTGATTGCTATCAGATTCAGATACGATATTTAGAAGCGTAAGCGAAGCGCCAAAGTGGCGACAAACCTTGTCGGCAACATCAATAAAACGTTTGTTTCTTCTTCCCGGGCGTATGGCAATTAAAACCCTAGAAAAACTCCTTATTCCATTGTCTTTGAAAAGCGCTAGGCTGGAGTTCACATTTCTCAAAAGCCAACCGATTGGGTTTCCAACAAATATACCAGAGCTTTCTCTCCCGTCCCATTCCATTACCAGCCATTTACAAGCACTCTGCCCCGTAATATTATTGATAGAGTTTGCCACATCATGCGTTGTCAAACTCTCATACGACACGTCAATTTGTTTTGTTTTTTTCAAGGCCAACACCCTTCTTTTTTTAGACTCAGAGATGGGTGAGTCAATATCAATCGCCTCTAAAAAAGTTTGATTTGGGATTTCTATTAAGTTAATGGTATTCAGCTTGGACTTATCATTTATAGAGGCAGCAATTTCAACCAACATCTCTGTTGAAGTCTCATCACCCAATAAAGGAACAACAATTTCTGCATCTGCATCAGTCATTTCCTCGTAGTTGTCAGCCTTATTGGATGAGCTACTTTTTGATGATGAAGAGCCTTTGAATAAAAATGATAAAATACCATAATTTGAAATCACACCACTTCTATCGCTATTTCTCCCATATATAAGAAAGATTATAAATCCAAGAGCGAAAACTCCGAAAACGGAAACAATAGGCATTATTCCCAAAAAAGCAAGTAGAACAATACCGCTGACAATACCAAACAACTGAACATAGGGATACAAAGGCGATCTGAAAGAGGGTTTGTACCACTGTGCATTTGTCTCTCTCAGAACGATTACGGAAAGCTCATTAAAGATAAACATCAGAACTTTAAATGCACTTGCAAGTTTGGCGATTTTTATAACATCCAAATAAACGATAGCAAGACCAATCAACAAAGAGGTTGTTAAAATAGCAGCCACAGGCGTCATGAATTTAGAATTTACAACCCCAAGAAAACTAGGCATCATTTTGTCTTTAGACATAGCGAAAGGAAAACGAGATGAGGCCAAAACACCGGAATTTGCCATCGACATCAACGTAATGACTCCGACAACCGCCGCAAAATACCCAAAATAATCACCCCCAATTGTTTGAAATAGTGTGTGAATGGGCTTGATATCGGTTGATAAAACGGATTGGTCTACATTTCCAACCAAGACCAAAGCAACCAAAACATAAACAGTGGTGATCAATAATAAAGAAATAATCATTGTCCTTGGCAAGTTTTTTTCAGGGTTTTTAATTTCTCCAGCCACTGCTGCAATTTTTGTAACACCCGCGTATGAAATGTACAAGAAAGCAACTCCAGCAATAAAACCGGATCCGCCCTCAGAAAATACAGGTTCCATTAGCTTGGAATCAAATGAGTTAAACCCAAAAAAGACAATCGTTATTAAAGACAGCACGCTAATTGTGACAATAACCAGTTGTGTTTTTTCAACCTTCTTGACACCAAATACGTTTAGAAGAAGAATAAAAAGCAAAGCCAAAAGAGCAATGTATTTGGTATATGACTCATCAACCTCAATCAAAACGTACAGGTAAAAACTAAGACCAACCAAAGAAAAGGCGCTCTTTAAAAGAAGAGACAACCAAAGACCTATTCCTGCAATCGTTCCAAACAAAGGACCAAAAGCCCTTTCAATGTAAACATATGTGCCGCCAGACTTTGGCATCGCCGTAGCAAGTTCAGACTTAGAAAGAACAGCGGGCAGAATACAAAGAGCAGCAACCAGAAAAGCAAGCCAAACAGATGAGCCAGTAATTCCAACCGCAAGTCCTGGCAGAACAAAAATACCACTCAACATTCCACCAACACTGACAGCAATTGCACCAGGCAAAGAAAGAGTTCTTTGAAGTTTTTTCATCAGTTAAAAATAAATATAACCAAACCTTTAAATAATAAAGAATAATAGTTTCAAAATTATAGACAATTAACTAAATTCAAAGGTTCAAAAAATTAACTAACTAGACATGAAAAATTTAACGTACATATTTATGTTTTTGATGTTTTTTACGTCCTGTAAAACATTAAAACTAACAGCCGAATATCTTGATAACCCCCCAAGTGTGGTGCCAAAAGTAGCCCTATCAACAGACCTCAATAGAAATAACTGGCAACACCTAGATCCAATTAACGACAGTGTTCCTGGGATGAGTGTCGACAAAGCATATACAGAATTAATTAAAGATTCAGAGGGTCAAACTGTAGTTGTTGCCGTACTTGATACAGGAATTGATATAAAACACGAGGACTTAAAAGGCAACATATGGACCAATAAAAAAGAGATTCCGGGTAACAACATAGATGATGACAAAAATGGGTTTGTAGATGATGTTTATGGCTGGAACTTTTTAGGCGAAGCCTATTATGAGCAACTGGAATTAACAAGACTGCTGGGTAAAGGAGAAGATTTCCCAGAAAAAGAGGACGCCCAAAAAGACTATGACAAACGACTTGCTGAAGCTAGAGGAGAGGAGACGTTAAAATACTATTTGAATTATGATTTTAAAGGAAGAACGACGGGAGATGATCCCGATAATTTTGATCAAACGTATTATGGAGACAATAAAGTAGAACATTCTAGAGAAGACGAATCCCACGGAACCCACGTTGCTGGCATTATTGCGGCTGCAAGAAACAACAACTTAGGCATGAAAGGTGTTGCGAATAATGTTCAGATAATGACCCTTAGGGTTGTCCCTTACGGAGATGAGTACGACAAAGACATTGCGCTTGGTATAATATACGCAGCAGACAATGGTGCAGACATAATAAATACAAGTTTTGGAAAAGGCTTCTCTCCTCACAGCGACAAGGTAAGAGACGCAATTGCTTATGCCGCTTCAAAAAACGTACTTATTGTAAATGCAGCGGGTAATGACAATAATGATTTAGATGTTATCCCCGCATATCCCAATGACTCATATAAAAATGGACCAGAAGTGGCTGACAACTTTATTACCGTAGGGGCCCTAAGCCCTTTTATTGGTAAAGATTTAAAAGCCAGTTTCTCAAACTATGGTAAAATAAATGTTGATGTTTTTGCGCCAGGAGTTTTAATTCGATCTGCTGTTCCTGAGGATAAGTACGCAAGAAAAAGTGGAACATCAATGGCCTCACCGTGCGTTGCTGGTGTTGCGGCCGTATTAAAGTCGTATTTTCCAAAATTAAAAGCGCACCAACTTAAAAAGATCATCATTGATTCAGGTATCAAAGTAAATTCTAAAGTGATGCTTGATTATGACGAAGAAATTGAATTTGACGAGCTTTCAAAATCAGGGAAAATGGTTAACTTATACAATGCATTAATTTATGCTGCAAACAAAAAATATAAATAATTTTTAAACGCTTAATTACAACACTTATTTTAATGAAAAAACTTATTTGCTACTTTATCATAGCCATCTCCTTCAATTACTCATTTTCTCAAGATTATTTTTTAGAAAATTTTGGTCCTTACAACGAGAATATTGAAAGCCCTGAAGAGTTTTTAGGGTATGAAATCGGAGATCAACACACAAGACATGATCTAATTTTAGCATACTTCAAATATTTATCCTCTGTTTCTGAAAAAGCAAATTTGATTAACTATGGAAAAACTCATGAAGGCAGAAGCTTAGTTTTTCTTAGTATTTCATCATCTGAAAATTTAAAAAACTTAGAAGAAATAAAAACAGAACACTTAAAGTCTACCATTCCCGGCTCTATACAAACTATTAACGAAAACCTGCCTATAATAATCAATCTAGGATACGGAATTCATGGAAATGAGCCATCAGGAAGCGAAGCAGCTTTGCTAACCGCATACACTTTGATTGCATCAAAAAACAAGAAAATTGATCAGCTAACAACTAACGCAGTTGTTTTTATTGATCCAACTTTAAATCCTGATGGTAGAGACAGACATTCGCAATGGGCAAACCAATACAAATCAATAAATTTAGTTGCAGACTCCAATGACGCGGAACATAACGAATCATGGCCTAGAGGACGTACGAATCACTATTGGTTTGATTTAAATAGAGATTTTCTATTGGCAATTCACCCTGAAAGCAGAGGCAAACTAAATTGGTTTCATGAGTGGTATCCAAATGTTGTATTGGATGTTCATGAAATGGGAACAAATAGTAATTATTTCTTTGACCCCATGAAGGCGAGCGCATCTGTAAAGCCACTAATACCACAAGAAAATGTTGACTTATACCCAATTTTTGCTGAATATTATGTTAAATACATGGATAGCATAGGCTCATTCTATTATAGCAAAGAATCCTTTGATGAAACTTATCCTGGTTATGGATCTACTTATTCTGATTTGCAGGGCGGATTGGCTTTGCTTTTTGAGCAAGCAAGCTCAAGAGGACATGTTCAAGAAACTAATTATGGAGAGATGACATTTGGTTTTACAATTAGAAATCAATTTTTGAACGGAATAGCAACTGTAGAGGCTGCTGTTGATAATAAAACACTTTTAAGGGACTATCAAAAAAGGTTCTTTGAAACTGCGCTGGAGGAGTTTAAAAACGAGAAGATAAAAGCTTACGAGTTTGGAGATATTCATGATAAAAACAGAACCAAAGCCTTTATTGATAAATTGCTAATCCATAAAATTAAAGTTTACAAGAACAAGGACAAGTTCGTTGTTCCCGTAAACCAACTGCAATCAAGAATGGTAAAGAATTTTTTTGAAACCCATGACAAATATTTAGACAGTGTTTTTTATGACGCCTCAGCATGGTCTGTGTCCAATTTTTATAACATGAAACACAAAGCGCTAAAGTCATTTGACCCAAACAAATTAGAAAGACTTAACGACATGGTAGTTAATAATCCAAAAGCTTTCAAATCAAACTACGCATATATTTTGGATTGGGACGACTACAACACACCTGCAGCGCTTAATCATCTTCATAAAAATGAGGTAATTAGTTATTCGGCTTACAAACCCTTTTCAATTAAAGTAAATGAAGATGACTATGTAAAAAGTTTTAATCGCGGTACGGTCATGGTCCCAGTGAGTAAACAAAAGATTGATTCTCAAAAACTTTTTCAAATTGTTCAATCAACCCAAGAAAAATTTAATATACCTGTTTTTAGCACGGAGACCGGGTATAGCTCCGCAGGAATTGACTTGGGAAGCAATTTTTTCAGGATAAATAAAAAAGTAAAAGTTGCGATGCTAATTGGTGATGGTGTAAGCTCGTATGAATCCGGAGAAGTATGGCATTTATTAGATACCAGGGTGCATATTCCCTTGACCAAAATCAGACTCAATCAATTTAACAGAACCTCATTGGACAAGTATACCACACTTGTAATGGTTTCTGGGACCTATGGTCAAATTTCAGAAAAAGATATCAAAAAGATTAAGGATTGGGTTAGCAAAGGAAACACATTGGTCACAATTGGATCAGCCTCTAGTTGGGCAATAAAAAAAGAGATTGTAAGCGAGTCGTTGATTGAAACAAAGAAAGACACTGTGTTTTCTAGAAAAAGATACATTGATGCTAGAGAATACATTGGAAGAGAGGCAATTGGAGGCTCAATTTTAAGTGTAGACTTGGACCTAACACACCCTCTTGCTTTTGGTTACAGAGACAAATCAATACCTGTTTATAAAAACAACAACGTTTTTTTAAGCAAATCGGAAAGCCAATATTCATCAGTTGCGCTGTATTCAAAAGAACCTCATATCGACGGTTATATATCCAGAAATAACATGGAAAAAAACATAAAAGGCTCAGCCTCTTTGATTGTTTCTAGTATAGGATCTGGAAGAGTAGTGCTTTTTGCCGATAACCCGAACTTTAGGGGCACATGGTATGGAACGAACAAACTTTTTTTAAATGCCATATTTTTCGGAGCAAATATTTCAGTTCCAAAATAACATACACGATTTGTTCATCTAAACGAATATCGCATTTCGACAGTTTAGTAGTAAAAAATGGTTAACTTACACAAGGAGTTTATACTTGTTGAAAAATAAACAAATCAAAATGAATACTGTGAGTGCTTTTAATAAATTTTTTACCGCAACATTCATACTTATCCCCCTTTTTGTGTTTTCTCAAAAAGAATATTTCCCCACAAACTCTGGTGTCAAGGTTGTAAATGAACCATATAAAGCCTTTGTTAATGCAACAATTGTTGTCAACTCAGAAATTACAATTAAAGAGGGGGTCTTAATTGTGAGAGACGGAAAAATAATTGACATTGGAAGCAACATAGAAATACCAAAAAACTCCATCGTTATTGATAAAAAAGGGAAGTTCATTTATCCTTCATTCATTGAAACCACCTCTTCAATGTCCGTTAAAGAGGCTAAAAGATTGACATATTCTACAAGAAGCGCTTTATATGGCCCAAGCAGAGAAGGGTTTTATTGGAACGACCACATATTGAGTGACTACAGAGCTTACTTAGATTATAAATACGACACAAATAAAGCAAAAGAACTGAGAGCATCGGGTTTTGGTGTGGTAAACACACACCGCGCCAATGGAATTCATAGTGGAACAGGAATTCTCTTGGCGTTGAGTGACTCATCAAATGAAAACCAAAGAGTTTTGTCAAATAATAGTACAGAATTCTACTCTTTTACAAGGAATGCACTTTCAAATCAGTCCTACCCCACATCAATCATGGGAAGTATGGCCCTCATTAGACAGTTTTTCCATGACTTGGAATGGTATTCTGAAGGTCAAGCAAAAAACAAAGATTACGCCATTGAAGCTGCTATAAAAAACACTTCAATGCCCAAAATTTGGAACTCAGGATCAAATCTTAATTTCCTAAGAGCTTTAAAAATATCTAAAGAGCTTGATATTCCATTTGCCGTAGTTGGTTCAGGTTTAGAATACATGGATCTCAACGCAATACGTCAATATAAAAACAAGTTGATAATACCCGTAAATTTTCCCGCAGCCTATGATGTTTCAGACCCAGATTTGACAAAAAAAATTAGCCTCGGCTCTTTAAGGGAGTGGAATCAGGCTCCATCCAATCTTTACATGTTAGAAAAAAACGACATTCAGTTTTCTGTTACATCTAGTGGTTTAAAGAATAAATCAGAACTTCTTCCAAACTTAAGAAAAGCGATAAGGAGAGGGTTGTCAACAAAACAAGCGCTTGATGCCTTAACAGTTAATCCTGCATCAATTTTAAAAGTAAAAGGGGTCACAGGTGAATTAACAAAAGGCTCATATGCAAACTTTTTGGTTACCTCCAAACCAATTTTTGATGATAAGTCAGAAATTTACGAGAACTGGGTGCTTGGAGAAAAGCATGTTGTAAAAAAAGAAAACAAAGAAACTCCTAAAAATAAAGTTGCTGTTAACGATACTATAAAAAAGGCAGACAATAAGCCCAAAGTAATCGATTTTATCCCCGTAACTTTCCCAAATAAAGCTTATGGCAACAAATCAGTCCCCAAGGCTGAAAACATGATCATACGAAACGCAACTGTTTGGACAAATGAAAAAGACGGGATACTCCAAAACACCGACGTTGCTGTTTCAAATGGGGTAATTGTAGAAATAGGGCAAAACCTTGCAAACAACAATGGGTCAAAAGAAATCGATGGAACTAACAAACACCTAACAGCTGGGGTTATTGATGAGCATTCACACATTGCCGCATCATCCATAAATGAATCAGGGCATAATTCTTCCGCTGAGGTTACTATTGAGGATGTTATAAACCCCAATGACATTTCAATTTATAGAACTCTTACAGGCGGAGTAACAACTATTCAGATTTTACATGGATCGGCCAATCCAATCGGCGGGCAGTCTGCAATTGTAAAGCTAAAATGGGGAGAGACCGCTGAGAACATGTTAATGAAAGATGCAGCTAAGTTTATCAAATTTGCTTTAGGCGAAAATGTAAAACAATCCAACTGGTCCAGTTATTCTAGATTTCCACAGTCAAGAATGGGTGTTGAGCAAGTGTTTGTAGACTTTTTTCAAAGAGCAAAAGAGTATGGCCAGCAATGGGATAAATACAATAACCTATCAAAGAGAGCTAAATCCAAAACACCAAAACCTCGATATGATATTGAAATGGAGGTTGTGTGGGAAATCCTAAGAGGAGAAAGACACATTTCATGCCACTCTTATGTTCAAAGTGAAATCAATATGTTAATGAAAGTTGCGGAAAGTTTTGGAATTAAAATAAACACATTTACGCATATTTTAGAAGGATATAAGGTTGCTACTAAAATGGCAAAGCATGGAGCTGGCGGGGGCTCTTTCTCAGATTGGTGGGCCTATAAGTACGAAGTAATAGACGCAATCCCTTACAATGGACCAATTCTCAGTGAAGCAGGCGTATTGGTTGCTTATAATTCCGATAATGCGGAAATGATAAGAAGGCTTAATCAGGAGGCAGCAAAGGCTGTAAAATATGGAGGCTTAAGTGAAGAGGAGGCCTGGAAATACGTGACATTAAATCCAGCAAAGCTTTTGAGGATTGATGACAAAGTCGGAAGTATAGCTATTGGTAAACATGCGGATTTGGTAATATGGTCACACAACCCACTTTCAATATATGCCGTAGCAGAAAAAACAATTATTGAGGGGGCTATCTTTTATGATTACAGCAAATTGGATAAAAAAATTGAACAAAATGAAAAGGAAAGAGAAATTATTATTACTCAACTCAAAGAGGCCAAAAAAGGTGGCGCAAAAACACAACCAGCACCTGTAATTGACAAAAGATACTTTGAGTGTGAAACAATAGATATAGTTAATGAAAATGTACAGTAAGGGTTTTTCTATAATATTTTTAATTATGTTTTTTGGAACTGTTTATTCCCAGCAAGTTCCAGGCAAAGAACAATCACAAAGCATACTCATTAATAACGGAACCATTCATGTAGGAAATGGAGATCTTTTAGAAAATGCCTTTGTTGGGTTTGATAATGGTAAAATAAACTATGTTTCAACCGAACAGCCGGATGTGGATTATGAAATCAATATTGATGCAACAAACAAACATATATACCCAGGGTTTATCGCGCTTAATACCACCTTGGGTTTAGGTGAAATTGATGCGGTTAGAGCAACAATTGACGATGATGAAATTGGAGATTTTTTGCCTCACGTAAGATCAATAATTGCATACAATGCAGAGTCAAAAGTTGTGGAGACGATGCGAATGAATGGGGTTTTAATTTCTCAAATAACACCCACTGGAGGAATAATAAGTGGCTCTTCATCTGTCGTACAGTTGGATGCTTGGAACTGGGAAGACGCTGTTATTCGCTACGACCAGGGCATACACTTAAATTGGCCTTCCCCTTACTCTAGGTCTGGATATTCCTATTACAGAGGACCGTCAGTCATTAAAAAGAGTGATAAATATGATTCAAGTGTAGAGGAAATTAAAAACTTCTTTGATTCTTCCAAAGCATATTTAAATGAACCCAATCCAAATCCAGTAAGCTTGCCTTACAAAGCAATGTCCCAAGTGTTTTTAGGGGAAGCCACAGTTTTTTTACATGCTAATGAAGAAAAACAAATAAAAGAGGGAGTAAAATTTCTACAAGACCAAAAAATAAAAAATATTGTAGTGGTTGGCGGTACAAACTCTTTAGAAGCCGCTGATTTTATGTCAAAAAACAACATTAAAATTGCCTTAGAGCAACCACATAATTTACCTTCAATGGAGGATGAAGATGTGAAATCTAGATTTAGGCTTGCATCTCAACTGATAAACAAAGGTGTAACTGTTGCTGTTGATCCAACTGGCGCAATGACAAGGATGAATACAAGAAACCTTCCTTTCTTTGCTGGAAGTTTTTCCGCATATGGTGTTGAAAAAGAAAAAGCAGTCGAAACAATTACTTTAAACGCAGCAAAAGTTTTAGGCATCGAGCATAATTATGGTTCAATTGAAGTTGGTAAGAGTGCTACACTATTCATTTCTCATGGCGATGCTCTCGACATGAGAACCAACAATCTATCTCACGCTTACATTGATGGCCGGGAAGTTTCACTGGAGACAAATCAAACCAAGTTGTGGCAACGCTACAAGAAAAAAGTTGAGGAAGAAAAAGAGCAGTAAAGCTTACTCAGTCACAGTTCCTGGTGTACCGTAATAACCAACCCCATTTAAGTATGGAGCATCCGCAGTCAAGTGATAATGGTAAATACCATCTGGAAATTCATTTGTGGGATGGGAATGCCCATGATGATCATCAAGATTTGAACTTGTGAGAACAGAACCATCTTCGTTAGGCCCATAAATTGGAAACCCATCAAGTAAAAACCCCATTAAGGACTCTTTTCCATAATTTAGGGTTAACCAAAAAGGCTCCATATGATAATGGTATCTTCCGCCACCACCGTTCCTTCCTGGGGCTGGATGACCATTAAATTGGTCAAACGAATTAATTTCATTCGATAGTGGTGCCCCACCTCCAGCATATTGGTTGTAAAAAGGGACCCCGTTTAATGAAACGCCAATTGGACCCATTGCTGTAGCCGTGGTGTTTGATGCTCTTCGCGGTTTAATAGGTATCTTAAACCTTATGTTTCCTTCGCTTATCCTATTCGGATTCAGATTAAAGCGGGTTACAAAAGGGTTTGAACCATCATAGGGCTCGTATTTTTCATCTTCCCATTGTGTACCCAAAAAGTAGGGGCTTTTGTGGTCTGGTACACCATCAGTGTTAATATATACATAGTCACCTTGGATATAAATATCGCTAGTTGTTTTGTAGATTTTTTGATAAATGTTTAGAGGAATTGTTATGCCGTCTGTATTGCTGTCATTATATGTTTGGCTTTCATCACCATCGTTACATGAAAAAATTAAAAAAACAATAGTTAAAAAGTAACAAGGCTTCACTGTGGCAAAATTTCGTTTACCATAAAGTTAGTCATTTAATTTTAGCACCGCCATAAAAGCTTGTTGCGGGATTTCAACATTTCCAATTTGTCTCATTTTCTTTTTGCCTTTTTTCTGATTTTCAAGAAGTTTCCTTTTCCTTGTTATGTCACCACCATAACATTTAGCAGTAACATCTTTCCTAACAGCCTTTACTGTTTCTCTTGAGATAATTTTTGCCCCAATTGCTGCTTGAATAGGAATGTCAAACTGCTGTCTTGGAATCAACTCCTTCAATTTTTCACAAATCTTCTTACCCATTGAGTATGCGTTATCAAAGTGAATGAGTGCCGATAGAGCATCTACTGGATTTCCATTTAATAGTATATCGAGCTTAATAAGCTTGGATTGCTTAAATCCAATTGGGCTATAGTCAAAAGACGCATAACCCTTGGAAATTGATTTTAGTCTATCGTAAAAATCAAAAACAATCTCTGATAGTGGCATGTCAAAAATAAGCTCAACCCTTTGTGTTGTTAAATAAGTCTGATTTTTTAGTATTCCTCTTTTTTCAATACAAAGATTCATTACAGGACCAACAAAATCCGCTTTAGTTATTATTGACGCGTTAATGTATGGCTCTTCAACACGATCAAGGTATGTGGGCTCTGGTAAATCAGAGGGGGTATTGACAATTATGGAATTATTGCTGTCCTTTTTGGTATAGGCGTGGTAAGATACATTTGGTACGGTTGTAATCACGGACATGTTAAACTCTCTTTCAAGTCTTTCTTGAATTATTTCAAGATGAAGCATTCCTAAAAACCCACACCTAAAACCAAATCCGAGAGCGGAAGAATTTTCTGGACTAAAAACTAAAGACGCGTCATTCAGCTGAAGTTTTTCAATTGAGGACCTCAAGTCTTCATAATCGTCAGTATCTACAGGGTATATTCCAGCAAACACCATTGGTTTTACCTCCTCAAACCCAGAAACAGCCTCAATTTCTTTTGCTTTAGCATCAACAATTGTGTCTCCAACTTTCACCTCCTTTGCGTTTTTTATTCCAGTAATCAAGTAACCTACGTCCCCACAATCTATCTCATTCTTTGGAATCTGTTTTAAACTTAGGGTGCCAACCTCATCAGCAAAATAATTCTTATTTGTAGCTAAAAATTTAATTTCTTGCCCCTTTTTAATTTTTCCTGAGAAAACTCTGAAATAGATTTCAATCCCCCTAAACGGATTATAGACTGAATCAAAAATTAAAGCCTTTAAGCTTTCTTCATTTGACTCTTTTGGAGGAGGAATCCTAGTTACAATTTCTTCTAAGATTACATCAACACCTTCACCTGTCTTCGCAGAGACTTGTATTATTTCGTCTAACTTACAACCTAATAAATCAATTATATCATCCGAAACCTCATCAGGCTTTGCAGATGGAAGATCAATTTTATTTAATACAGGGATAATTTCTAAATCATTTTCTAATGCTAAATAAAGGTTGGAAATAGTTTGAGCCTGTATGCTTTGAGCAGCATCTACAATCAATAAAGCACCTTCACAAGCGGCAATTGATCTAGAAACCTCATAAGAGAAATCCACATGTCCTGGTGTGTCAATAAGATTTAATGTGTATGTTTTGCCATTTTGGTTATATTTCATCTGAATTGCGTGAGATTTTATGGTAATCCCACGCTCCCTTTCTAAATCCATGTCATCAAGTAATTGATCTTGCTTATCTCTGTCAGATATTGTTCCAGTTATGTCAAGAAGACGGTCAGCGAGGGTACTTTTTCCATGGTCTATGTGTGCAATAATGCAAAAGTTTCTAATCAGGCTCATTGAGTTTTACAAATATAAATTAATTAATGCCTTTTTGGTCTAAAAGATATTAGTTTAAATTTGCATGAAAATGGTAAAAATTGGAGATATAGAACTTGGAAAATTCCCTTTGTTGTTAGCCCCTATGGAAGATGTTAGCGACCCTCCATTTAGAGCACTCTGCAAAGAAAATGGAGCGGATGTTGTATACACAGAGTTTATCTCCAGTGAGGGTTTGATTAGAGATGCCGCTAAAAGTGTAATGAAACTTGATATTTACGAAAACGAAAGGCCTGTCGGTATTCAAATTTTTGGAGCCAATTTAGATTCAATGCTTAGGTCTGTTGATATAGTTGAAAAAACAAATCCAGATATTATAGATATTAATTTTGGCTGCCCTGTTAAAAAAGTGGTATGTAAAGGCGCAGGAGCAGGGATATTAAAAGACATAGATAAAATGGAGATGCTAACGAGAGAAATGGCAAAACGAACCAAGCTTCCAATAACCGTAAAAACTAGATTGGGTTGGGATGAAAAAACAATTAAAATAGTTGAAGTTGCAGAAAGAATACAAGATGCTGGAGCAAAAGCTATAACCATACATGGAAGAACTCGTGCTCAAATGTACAAAGGCAATGCTGACTGGTCATTAATCTCTGAGGTTAAAAATAATCAAAGAATGAAAATACCAGTATTTGGAAATGGGGATGTAAACTCGCCTGAAAAAGCAGTAGAAATGAGAGATGAATATGGTCTTGACGGAGCCATGATTGGAAGAGCATCAATTGGTAACCCCTGGTTTTTTAATCAAGTTAAGCATTACTTCAAAACAGGAGAGCATTCGCCTTCACCTTCAATTATTGACAGGATTAAAATGGCAGAAAAACACCTTAAAATGGCCATAGATTGGAAGGGAGAAAAGTTAGGGGTTTTGGAAACCAGAAGACACTACTCAAATTACTTTAGAGGAATACCAGATTTTAAGAAACACCGAACCATTATGGTCACAACGGACCATTCTAACGAACTATTTGCCTTATTCAATGAGTTGAAAAAAGAATTTAGTCCCCAGCCAGTTTTTAACTAATTTTTTTTGAGGCAAGAGCCCCTAAGTAAGAGGAAAAAATAGAAACAACAATAACGCAAATAATCAATATTCCAATATTTTCTGTTTTTAATAAAACAGGATATGGTACATCAAGGCCAGGTATAGACACTACAGAATAATTAATTTGAAGAAATATTAGAGCTAATGAAGCAATAAGCCCGATAATTAAGCCACTAAAATTAATAAGCATACCATGCTTGAAAAATAGTTGAAATAAGTCTTTTTTGTTCATTCCAAGAGCTCTTAGGGTTTTAATGTTGTCTTCTTTCTCAATTATTAGCATTGAAACCGCAGCAACAACGTTAAATGCAGAAATTAAAACAATAAAGAACATTATAACTGTAATGATAAGTTTTTCTGATTGCATTATTTTATAAAGTGTTTCGTTTTGTTCCTTGTGAGTCAAAATACTAAAATCAGGAAATAGTTTCTTTAACTTAGCCTTAATAGCATTAGGGTTCTCAGACGTTTTTAGTAACAGCTCACTATATGTGTTTTTTTCATAACTAAATAAGCCAGACGCAAATGGCAGACTTACTATAATTTTATTTTCATTTTCATTATCCCTAGTCTTAAAAACCCCATTTGAAATTAAAGCTTGTGAATTACCAAAAGGTTGTAAAAAAAAATTTAAGTAATCACTTGAAATGGTACTTACAGTAAATTCACCTGACATATTGTAAAGAGTCAAGTTTAATCTCTCAGATATAGCACTGCTTGTATAAGAGCTGTAAATATCAAGCTTGGAAAATTGCCCTACTTGCATAATGGAATCAATTAATATTACACTTTCAAACCCATTATCAACACCTATAATTTCGGCAAATTCTGTTTTCCCATCATTTTGAACAACAGCCTTACCCAAAATAGTTTTAGAGACACTAACCACACCCGGGGTTTTGCTTATTAATTCAAGATCATTATCATCGGCATAAAGGGTGTTTCCCCTCAGAGATTTAATCTTTATATCTGGGTCAAAAGATTTAGAAAACGATACGGAATAGTTTTCCAAGCCTGAAAAAACGGACAGTATTGTCAAAAAAGAAAAATTTGCTACTGAAAGGACCAAAACCGAAAAAACAGAAATAACAAACACTATGTTATTCTTTTTTGAAAAAAAATATTTTAGTGCAATGAAGCTAGTTGATTTCAAACCTAGTTTTTTATTGGATTTTCGCCTCCATTTTTAATAACGTTTTCAATTGATTCAATATAGTCAAGTGAGTTATCTATCAGAAACTCTATATCAGGCATAATTCTTAGCTGTCCACGGGCCAAATCAATAAACTTTTGTTTAATCACAAACTTGTTTTTTATTAAGAAATTGAGTAGTTCTTTTGTCTTTTTCGACGGAAAAATACTTAAATAAATTTTAGATTTACTCAAGTCTGACGTTGTCTTAACTTTAGTTACAGAAACCAAAACACCCTTAAAAAGCCTACTCCTCAAAGTAGAATCTATTATTTTACCAATTTCCTTTTTTATAAGAGTTGAAACTTTTTTTTGCCTCTGTGAGTCCATACCCTATTCTATCTTGGTAATTCTCAAAGTATTGACTTGTCCTTTTTGTTTTATTGGCATTGCTGCTAAATTTATAACAAAGTCACCTTTTTTGATATATCTTTTTTGGAGAGCAAGCTCATTAACTTCTTCAACGGTTTTGTCTGTGCTCTCAAGTTTGTTGTAAAAGATACACTTCACACCCCAAAGTAGGTTAAGCTGAGATAAAATTCTAGTATTTGATGTAAATACAAGAACCAATGATTTAGGCCTATATGAAGATATTTCCCACCCTGTATACCCGCTGTTTGTTAAAGTACAAATTGCAGACGCCTTAATACTGTCTGCTAATAATGAGGCATGATAGCATACAGAATTTGTTATTAGTCTTTCTTTGTTGATATTTACATTGCCAGCTTGTATTAATCCATATTCTGTGTTTTCAACACTAGAAATGATTTTACCAATCTTTCTCACAACTTCACACGGGTATTTACCGATCGATGTTTCCCCTGAAAGCATGATGCAGTCAGCACCATCCATAACAGAATTTGCAACATCATTGACCTCTGCTCTAGATGGCGTCAAATTATCAATCATTGATTCCATCATTTGAGTGGCTACTATTACAGGTTTTCGAGCTTTTTTAGCCATTTCGACCATTATTTTCTGATTTAGAGGAACCTCCTCAGTTGGTATTTCTAACCCTAAATCTCCTCTTGCTACCATTAACCCGTCAGAAACTTTTAAAATTGATTCAAGCTTATTTATAGCTTGAGGTTTTTCAATCTTGGATATAACAGGAATGGAGTGTTTCGTTTCAGACTGAATCAAATCTTTTAGCATCAAAACATCTTTCTTAGACCTGACAAAAGAGAGAGCAATCCAATCAAAAGAGTTTTTTATTGCAAACTTCGCATCAACAATATCCTTTTCTGTTAAGGCAGGCAATGAAATTTTTGTATTTGGCAGATTTACACCTTTATTAGACTTGAGTTCACCACCCTGAATTACTAAGAGTGTAGCCTGATCTGTTTTGTTAGTTTTTAACACTTTTAGGATTATTTTCCCATCATCTACTAATATTTTCTCATCTTTTTTTACATCCTTAGGAAACAAGTCGTATCCAATGTGTACTATATTTTGATCGCCAATATCAATCTCTTTTGTCGAAAAAACAATCTCATCATTTTTTTTTAAAATAACCCCATCCCTCACATTACCAATTCTAATTTTAGGCCCTTGTAAATCACCTAGAACAGTAACATGTTTTTTGTGCTCTTCTCTTAGGCCCTTAATGTCTTTAACGATTCTTTTAACTTCATCGTGCGAAGCATGTGAAAAATTAATTCTAAACACATCTACACCTGATGAAATCAATTTGCTCAACATTGATTTTGAAGCGCTTGCTGGTCCTACAGTTGCAACAATTTTAGTTTTATTCAGGTTCATTATTCAAAAATAAGGTTATATTTCGATTTTTGACTTTTAAGATTTACAAGATAGCAAGATTGGACCATAGGAATACTTTGAATTTTATTTAACAAGGAATCATAATTAAAGCCTCCGCCTTCAACTTTAAGAAAAAAATCTACGCTTTTCTTTTCTTCAATTAAATAAACTTTAGAATCGATAGCATTAAATAAGTTCTTTCCAAAAGATTGATTATTTCCAAATGATTTATTTGAAAAAAGATATATTTTGGTATTGAATGTCTCTGAATGATGTTTAAACACTTCAAAAACACAATCAACCTTGTTTATAGTAACCCTGTAGTCGAAGTTTTTTAAGGAAATTCTTAGGAACTTGTTAAGATTGAAGGCTAATTTGTACCCTTCAAGCTGAGAATGAATTCCAATTAGCTTAAAATCTTCCTCAATCTCGATATATTTTAGCTTTTTCAAAGCCATGATTTAAGTGGTTTTAATCTTCAAACTCTTTAATCATCACACAGGCATTATGTCCACCAAACCCAAAAGTGTTACTCATAGCAACTTTAACGTTCCGTGATTGTGATTTATTGAAAGTAAAATTAATTTTAGAATCAATCTCAGGGTCTTTGTTAAAGTGATTAATGGTTGGCGGAACTATGTTGTTGTTAATTGAAAGTATGCAAGAGATTGCCTCGATAGCTCCTGCAGCGCCAAGTAAATGACCAGTCATAGACTTCGTTGAATTAATATTCATTGAATATAAATGGTCCTTAAACACGTGTCCTAGTGCTTTGGCTTCTGCCTTATCGCCAAGGGGAGTAGATGTTCCATGCATATTGACAATATCGACATCTTTATATGTTAAACCTGAGTCCTTGATACAGTTGTTCATAACGTTAATTGCACCCTCTCCTTCAGGATGGGGAGCAGTCATATGATAAGCATCTGATGAAAGACCAATGCCAACAACTTCTGCATAAATTTTTGCACCTCTTTTGAGAGCATGATTCATTTCCTCTAAAATCACACATCCCCCGCCTTCTCCCAAAACAAAACCATCTCTGTCCAAGTCAAAAGGTCTTGATGCTGTTTTTGGATCGTCATTTCTTTTTGAAAGAGCTTGAACTGCGTTGAACCCACCGATTCCGGATTTAATGATGCCAGCTTCAGAACCCCCTGAGACTATTGCATCAGCATAGCCTAGCCTAATGTAATTAACACCATCAATAAGCGCATTTGCAGATGAGGCACACGCCGAAACTGTAGCAAAGTTTGGCCCCTTAAAGCCATGGCGTATTGATATAACACCTGCAGCAATGTCTGGAATCATCTTTGGAATAAAAAAAGGATTGTACCTAGGTGTACCATCACCATTGACAAAGTTTGTAACTTCTTCTTGAAATGTTTTAAGGCCACCGATTCCAGAGCCCCAAATTACACCAACCCTCGTCTTATCAATTTTTTCATTATTAATCCCAGAGTCCTTAATTGCTTCATCAGAACTAACGATTGCGTACTGAGAAAATCTATCTAGTTTTCGCCCTTCTTTACGATCAAAAAAATCCATAGGATCATAACCTTTAAGTTCACAAGCAAATTGAGTCTTGAACTTTGTAGTATCAAAATACGTTATATTATCGGCTCCACTCATACCAGATTTTAACCCGCTCCAGTATGATTTGATGTCATTTCCAATTGGAGTTAGTGCTCCTAGTCCGGAAACAACAACACGCTTTAATCCCATAAGATTAATTAGAGCTTTCTATAAATTGAATTGCTTGACCAACCGTTTCTATTTTTTCGGCCTGGTCATCAGGTATTTGAATATCAAATTCTCTTTCGAACTCCATAATAAGTTCAACTGTGTCTAAAGAGTCTGCCCCTAAGTCGTTTGTGAAACTAGCTGCTGGAACAACTTCATTTTCGTCAACTCCTAATTTGTCAACTATTATTGCTTTTACTCTTGAAGAAATTTCTGACATAATATTCGATTTATTGTTGTGCACAAAAATAAAAAACTTTGTATTATAAACTTATTATTTTCATTTAATTTTAATTAACAGGAAGAAACAAGGATTATATTGAAGAAGAAAAAAAAGATAGTTGTTTTTGCATCAGGCAATGGTTCAAGTTTTGAAAATATCTGTAAAAAATTATCTAAGTTTGATTTTGTAGAAATTTCAAAACTTTACTGTAACGATAGCAACGCGTTTGTGATTGAGCGGGCAAAAAAACAGAACATAGAAACCTTTGTTTTTCAAAATGAGGATTTGTCAAATAAAAAAATATTTATAGACCTGCAAAATGTCAAACCCAACTTAATTGTATTAGCGGGGTTTTTGAAAAAAATCCCAACCGATATAATTAATGAGTTTAAAAATAAAATCATCAACATTCATCCATCCCTGTTACCCAAATACGGAGGAAGGGGCATGTACGGGGTAAAGGTTCATGAAAAAGTTATTGAAAACGAAGAAAAGGAAACAGGTTTTACAATTCACTACGTTGATAAAAATTATGATGAAGGAGACATAATCTTTCAAAAAAAATTAAGCATAAAGAAAAAAAACCCCAATCACCTAGCAAAAGAAGTTCTTAAAATGGAGCATATGTATTACCCTGAAATTATTTTAAAATGTTTAAATGAAGAAAAGCCCTGACATATTAATTTATACAGACGGATCTTCTAGGGGAAATCCTGGCCCAGGTGGTTATGGAATTATTATTCAAAACTTTAGCGACAAACGAAGCAAAGAGTTTTCTAAAGGTTTTAGAAAAACAACTAATAACAGGATGGAGCTTCTAGCTGTCATTGAAGCTATAAAAAAAATCACTGTAAAAAACCTAACCGTGCACATATATACAGACTCAAAATACGTTGTAGATGCAGTTGAAAAAAAATGGGTTTTTAATTGGAAAAAAAAAGAATTTAAAGGGAAGAAAAATAGCGACCTTTGGGACAGATTTCTTAATATATATGAGACTCAAGAAATAAAGTTTTTTTGGATAAAAGGTCACAATAATCACCCCCAAAACGAAAGATGCGATCATCTTGCTTTCGAAGCATCCAAGTCAAATAAATTAGATATTGATCATGAATACGAAAGACAATAAACAAAATCGGGTTCTTGTTACCGGAACAATGGCTTTTGACGAAATAATTACCCAAAGTGCAAGTTCTGGCAGAGTAATAGGTGGGGCTGCTACATACATAAGTTATTCTTCCTCTTTTTTTTCAAATAACATTTATGTTTCCTCAATCATTGGTAATGACTTTCCACTCTCATTTTTAGAGGAAATGAACAGCAAGGGAATATCAACTGAAATGATTGAAATTGCAAAAGAAAAAAAGTCTTTCTTTTGGAAAGGAGAATATAAAAATGATTTTAATACCAGGGTTACTCATGACACTCAATTAAATGCTTTGGAATTATATAAACCAAACTTAAATAAAGGGTTGAATGATTTTAGGCTGGTTATGCTTGGGAATCTTGAGCCCGGGATTCAAATGGAGATATTATCCCAAGTAAGAAACGATGATAAGTTTATCATTTTAGATACAATGAATTATTGGATTGATAAAACTGAAAAAAAATTATTTGAGGTAATAAGTAAAGCAAACTTAATCGTTATAAACGATGAAGAGTCCAAAATGCTTGGAAAATCAGATTCACTTCAAAAGTGTGCAGAATACATAATGAGTTTTGGCCCACAGTATGTCATAGTTAAAAAAGGTTCTGAGGGTGCGGAGCTTTTCTCAAAAAAACAAAAATCAGTAATCCCTGCTTTTACAATTAAAAAAGTTGTTGACCCAACAGGCGCAGGTGACTCTTTTGCTGGCGGTATTTGTGGTTATTTGAGCTCAAGGCCAAAAATTAATTTCTTAGAAATTCATAACTCAATGATTTATGGAACCGTAATTGCGTCATTTTGTATTCAAGAATTTGGTGTTGCAGGGCTACAAAAACTTAGCGCCGAAAACGTAAATGAAAGAATGCTAACATTCAACGAATATTTACTATAATTTTCAGAATTATTTTCTTTATTTTGTTTACTCAATGACTCATGAGTGATAGGTTGAATCATGAGTGCGGTTTAGCACTTATAAGATTATTAAAGCCCCTAGAATTTTACCAAAAAAAATATGGTTCAGTTTCTTATGGCCTCAATAAACTTTATTTAATGCTTGAAAAGCAACATAATAGAGGCCAAGATGGTGCAGGGTTTGCAAGTGTAAAACTCAACATGAAGCCCGGCCAAAGATTTATGCACCGGGAAAGATCTGCTAACCAAAATCCTATTCAAGAAATCTTCAAATTGGCTAATGAAAACCTAATAAAATACACAAAAGAAAATTCAAAATTTAAAGGAGACATTGTCAACCTTAAAAAAAATGTCCCACATGTTTCAGAGCTTTTTTTAGGACATGTTCGTTATGGCACTTTTGGTCAAAACAGCAAAGACGCTGTACACCCTTTCTTAAGACAAAATAATTGGATGCATAGAAACTTGATTGTTGCTGGAAATTTTAATATGACGAACAATAACCAGATGTTCCAAGACCTTGTTGATCTTGGGCAGCACCCAAAAGAAATGTCTGATACAGTTACTATAATGGAAAGAATTGGCCATTTTCTTGACGATTCTGTTTCTAGAATTTATAAAAGGTTAAAAAAAGAAGGGGTTTCAAAAATTGATGCTTCTCCCATAATTGCAGAAAGGATTGACCTACAAAAAATAATTAAAAAAGCATCAAAAGATTGGGATGGAGGATACGTTATTGGAGGACTTATTGGGCACGGTGATGCATTTGTAGTTAGAGATCCGGCTGGAATAAGACCTGCATTTTTTTACAAAGACAATGAAGTTGTTGTTGTTGCATCTGAGAGGCCAGTGATACAGACAGTTTTCAATACTGACTTTGATGAAATAAAAGAAATTAACCCTGGAGATTGTTTAATTATTAAAAAATCAGGAAAAGTATTTACTAAAAATGTTATAAAATCAAACTCTAAGAAATCATGTTCATTTGAAAGAATTTACTTTTCCAGGGGATCGGACAAAGAAATATACAATGAAAGAAAAAAATTAGGAAAACTAGTTTTTCCCCAAATACTTGAATCTATAGATTTTGATCTTGAAAATACCGTGTTTTCATATATTCCAAATACAGCTGAAGTCTCTTTTTATGGACTTGTTCATGAAGCTGAAAAATATATTATTGATTTAGCTAGAAAAAAAATACTTGACAACAAAAGTAAAATTAACGACGACAGCCTGAAACGCATTTTATCGTTTAGGCCCAGGATAGAAAAGGTTGCAATTAAAGACGCAAAGCTTAGGACATTCATTACAGACGACATTAACAGAGATGAGCTGGTAAAACATGTTTACGATATTACTTATGGATCAATAAAAAAAACAGACAATCTTGTTATTGTTGACGACAGTATTGTAAGAGGCACAACTCTACAAAAAAGTATTTTAAAAATGTTGAATAGACTTACGCCCAAAAAGATAGTTGTTGTTTCAAGTGCCCCTCAAATCAGATACCCAGACTGTTACGGAATTGATATGGCAATAATGGACGATTTGATAGCGTTTAGAGCTGCAATAAGTTTATTCAAGAAAAGATTTAAGGTTGATGCCCTTAAAGAGATTTACAAAAAATGTGTTCAAGAAAACAAGAAAAAGACAACACAAATTAGAAATGTTGTCAAGGAGGTTTACAATCCTTTTACGGATGACCAAATTAGTAAAGAAATTTCTAGAATGCTAAAGGATAAAGATATCGACTCAGATGTCGAAGTTGTTTTTCAGTCTATTGATAATTTGCACAAGGCCTGCCCAAATCATTTGGGCGATTGGTATTTTTCTGGGGACTACCCCACACCTGGCGGCAATAAAGTAGTTAATAGAGCTTTTATTAATTATTACGAGGGCTTAAAAGTTCGGGCATACTAGCTAAATAATAGCCTTATCGTATTTCTCAGAGACCTTATCCCAATTAATAACTTCAAAAAAAGCTGAAATATAATCTGGTCTTCTATTTTGATAGTTTAGGTAATACGCATGTTCCCAAACATCAAGACCTAAAATTGGAGTTTTTCTACACTCTCCAGGCATCAACGGATTGTCTTGATTTGCAGTTGAACAAACCTCTAAGTTACCCTGGGCGTCCGTACACAACCAAGCCCATCCAGACCCAAAGCGTGTGCCAGCCGCTGAAGAAAAACTTGATTTGAAATCATCATAAGATCCAAAAGCATCATTAATTGCAGCGCTAAGTCTTCCAGTGGGTGATCCACCACAGTTAGGTCCCATAATTTCCCAAAAAAGACAGTGATTGAAATATCCGCCGCCATTGTTGCGTAACGCAGAGTTACTCATATCTAAGCCTTTCAAAATAGCCTCTATCGTTTTGCCATTAAGATTAGTCCCTTCAATTGCTGAATTTAGTTTGCTAGTGTAGCCTGCATGATGCTTCCCATGATGAATTTGCATTGTTTTGGAATCAATGTGCGGTTCAAGTGCATCAAAATTATATGGCAGGTCAGGAAGTTGAAAACTCATAGTATTTTATATTTTTATTTAAAATTAATGAAATTATAATTATAAAAAAAGTTGTCTTACAGGTATAAAATAATTGACGCCAGTGCTGGTACTGGAAAAACCTTTTCTTTAAGAAAAAATATTCTTTTAAAATTACTAACGGGTGATGACTTTTCGTTCAAAGAGATCCTTGCTTTGACTTTTACAAACAATGCATCTAATGAAATGAAAAGCGCTGTTTTGTCAGATCTTTTTACAATTTCAATCGATCCGAAGAAGTCTTTGGTCTTTAATGAGCTAATTAAAGAGAATCAAATTAAAAATGCCAAAGTAAAATCGAAAAGGCTTCTTAAAAATATTTTAAATAATTTTTCTTTTTTTCAAATATCTACTCTAGACAAATTTAATCATCGTTTAATCAGGAGTTTTTCCTCTGAGCTTGGGCTTGGATATGATTTTGAATTGGTTGTTGATAGAGATGAGTTTTTTGATTTGTTAATTTTCGAGTTTTTGGATAAAATAGATGAAAATAAACCAATACTAAAACTTCTATCAAATTATTCAAAAACTAAAGTCCTTGAGAACAAAAGTTGGGATATTGATTATGAGCTTAGAACTCTGATTAGATTAATATTTGATGAAACAAACTATTCTAATTTTTTAAAGATATCACAAGATGAAGGGTTAAGTTTTTATGAATTAAAAAAAGAAATATCAAAGACAAAAACAAGTTTAAAAAAATCAATAAACAACAAAATAAATCAGTTTTTCAAATTGACTAAAAATAAAGAGGATCATATTTTTCTATATATACTAAATTTTATAAAAAACATCTTAAGAAAAAAAACCTCGGATATTAAGACTGATCCATTTAGAAAAAGATTTTCAAATAATGAAGTTTTTAAGAAGAGTTTCAATCGTGAGAATACTGACAAAATTTTAAAATCCATTATCGCAATTGTAAAAAAAATATTACATGATGTTGATAAACTAAACACTTACAATAATATAAGCAAAAATATAGACTTGAACATACTCGCAGTGCAAATCATTAAATTTTCAAATAAATTCCAAGATGAATCAAACATTCTATTTATCTCTGATTTTAATAAAAAAATTAATAAGGAATTATCTGATCAAAGCGCATCTTTTATCTATGAAAAGTTGAGTGTAAAATTTAAAGACTATTTCATTGATGAATTTCAAGATACATCATCTTTACAGTGGGAAAATATTATCCCGCTTTCTTCACACTCTATACTAAATGAAGAGCTAAATGAAAGATCCGGAAGCATGTTTATTGTTGGAGACCCAAAACAATCCATTTACAGATGGAGAGGAGCAAATCCTGAAACTTTCAGTTCTTTGAAAAAGATATCACCATTTTATATAAAACCAGAAATAAAAACAAACAAAGATAATTTCAGAAGTTGTGAACAAATAGTGGAGTTTAATAATGATTTTTTCAAATTTATCTCATCAAGGCTAAAAATCAATACAATTTCAGATCTATATTATGATTTGAAACAAAAACCAAAAAAATCCCTGAGCGGTCAAATCACTTTTAGCTTTACAGACAAATACTTAAATGAAAAAGACATAAAAATTGAGGACGAAGAATTAACGCCCTTAATCTGTTTTGATATTATCAAAGACAAAATTAAAAATGGATACAATTACAAGGATATTGCAGTTTTGTGTAGGACAAACGCGCAGTGTGATTCGATTTCATCCTTTTTGATCGAAAAAAATGTTAATGTCAAATCAGATGAGGTTTCAGCTATTTCCAGCAACAAGGAAATTGAAATTTTGATCCATTTCTTAGGTTTAAAATTAAACCCAAACAACAAACAGCATTTGAAAGAGATACTTAAGTACTTGTCTCATAAAATGAACATTAAATCAAAATATAGTTTCATTAAAAACAACATTGACAGTGATTTAAAATCCTTTTTTAAAAATATCCTAAATCTTGATTTCCATAATTTTTACAACAACAGCGATTACAATTCAATAATTTATTTGGTTAAAAACTTAGATTTTTTTGATAAGCAGTTGCTGTATGTGCAATTTTTATTGGAGGAAATATTCAATTATGAAACCAAAACGCTATTTAGAAAAAGTAACTTCTGTGAATACTGGAATGAAAGGAAAGAAAGATTAAAAGTCAACATAAAAAACGAAAGCGACTCGGTTAATGTTCTAACTATTCACAGTGCTAAAGGCATGGAGTATCCGTGTGTAATTTTACCGTATTTTGAATACAAGCTTAAACAGAACAATTTCAAAATATGGATTCAATACGAATCATCAAAAATCAAAACCCCATTGCTTGCAGATTACAACAAGTCTTTAATTTATTTTAACAACGAAACAAAAGCTTTTTATAAGGAAAAAAATGATGAAATGATTTTAGACTCCATAAATTTAACATACGTCGCTTTATCCAGGGCTATCGAGGAAAATAACATAATTACTACAACTCCCAAAGAAGAAAATCTAGACTATTTGAGCACGTTATTGTTAAAGTTTATTGAAGAGAAAGGTTTCACTAGAAATGATACAAGATCATTTTATCAATTTACTTATGGGAAAAAACCCCCTAAAACAACAAATAATTCAACCCGTAAGATTGAAGAAATAAAAACGTTGTCCAAAATAGATGCCCACAGTTTTAGAAAAATTGATAAAATTCTAAACAACACTAAAAATGTCACTTATTTTGGAAGCATTTTTCACGATTTAATATCAAAAATTGAAAGAAAGAGTCAGGTTAAGATGATAGTAGATCAGTTTTTTAGCAGAGGACTATTTTCCAGCTTAGAGAAGAAAAAGGTTTTAAAAATGCTAGAATTAGTTTTTAATAAACCTAAGCTCAAGCATTATTTTGATATAAGTAAAAATATTTTTAATGAAAGAGAAATATATTTACCCGGCAATGTTGTAATTAAACCGGATAAGATAATATTTCATTCTAAAAATGAGGTTTCAATCTTAGACTACAAAACAGGAAACCCTAAGATTAGTGATGAAAATCAGGTAAAACACTACGTGTCTTGTCTTGAGAAAAATTCATTTAAAGTACGGGAAGCGCTACTTGTCTACATAGGTGAAAAACTGTCAGTTATCAATCTTAGCCGTTGTAAAACTGAATGATTTTACAATAAAATTTACGCCGTATTAGATGAAAATATTGATGTATTTCATTGAAATTCATTAAGTTTGTGGCAAAATCGATTTAAAAAACTACTAACATGAATAATTTTGTAAAAATATTTTTCGCTTTTGCAGTGATTCTTTTCACAACTAAATCATTGGCTCAAGACAAAAATAATCCTTGGCAAATCAGCGTTGGAACAAGTGCTGTAAATTTTTATGGTACCGCCCAAGAAGGTTTGTGTGTTGGATGTAACGATTTATTTCAAGATTACTTTGAGGTTGACAAATACTGGAATATCCAAACTTTTTTTAGCACTGCAAGCATATCCAGATATGCTGATAATGGATTTTCTGTAGGATTAAGAGCCTCTCTAAATAAATTTGATCAAATTGGTAATACCAATGCTCTTCCGGGATACGTAGATGGAAAGGGTCCTGAAAAAACAATGATATCTACCGATGTCTTTGTCACAAAGGCCCTCCCCAAGCTTACGTTCTTTAAGTTTGCTCCATATTTAGAAGGAGGTTTTGGTCAAGTTAATGTTGATGATGACCAGTCATACACTGTGAATGCCGGTGTTGGTGTTGATTTTCCAATTGGGAATAAAGCTTTCATCAAATTAAATACGGTATATAGAAAAGCATTTGATAATGATGGAGGTCCTAAAACAGTTTATTATTCACCGGGAATTCACACACATTTTCAGCACAATGTCTCATTAGCCATTAATTTTGGTGGTAAGGACTCAGATGCAGATGGAATTTATGACCAATATGATGATTGTCCTTTAGAACCTGGATTGGAAGAATTTAATGGATGTCCTGACACTGACGGAGATGGTATTCCAGATAAAAATGACTCATGCCCAACTACTGCTGGTCAAGCAGAGTTTAATGGTTGCGCAGATTCTGATGGTGATGGAATTGCTGATCCTGAAGACAAATGTCCAGATGTTGCTGGTCTAGCGAAATTTGCAGGCTGTCCAGATACTGATGGAGATGGAATTGAGGACGCCAAAGACGCTTGTCCTGATGTTGCAGGTTTAAGAAGATATAGAGGTTGTCCTGACACTGATGGTGATGGTATAGCTGACCCCAAAGACAAATGCCCTGGTGTTGCAGGTCCATCTGAAAACGAAGGTTGCCCTAACCCAACCAAAGAAGCAATTGAAGCATTAAATGAGTTAGGCGCTACTGTTCAATTTGAGCTTAACAAAGCTGATTTGAGGTCAGAGGCAATTGAATTGTTAATCAGTGTTTACGAAATTATGTCTAAATACGGAAACACAAACTTCTCTATAGAAGGTCATACAGATACTTCTGGACCAAAAGCCTTTAATCAAAAACTTTCTGAGGACAGAGCAAGTAAGGTAAAGGATCACCTTGTTGAAAAAGGAGTAGATGGCTCTAGGCTTTCAACAAAAGGTTTTGGAGAAGACAAACCCAAGGCTTCAAATGCTACTAGAAATGGTAGAATTGAAAATAGAAGAGTAGAATTTAAGGTTGTTGAATAAACTATAGTCTAACAATCATAAATAATTAAAAAAGCGCCTAATTTTTGGCGCTTTTTTTATTTTTAATAAGTTAATGAATCTCTTCTTTAAAAATGTTGTAGAAAAATCCTTAGACCTAGATGATCTTGAAAATACTATTATAATATTACCAAACAGAAGATCAAAAATCTTTCTAAAGGAAGCAATTCAAAAAAAATTAAATAAAATATCTCTTTCGCCAGAAATTTACAGTATTGATGATTTTATGGAGAGAGTTTCTGACAAGAATGAGTCAGAAAGAACAACTCTTCTTTTTCATTTATATGAAAGCTATATGGAGGTTTCCAACACTAAAGACCTGGAAGATTATAATTCGTTTAGAAAATGGGCGAATGTTCTTCTTACAGATATTATGGATATTCAAATGTCAAATAATTGTCCTGTTGAAATTTTTATTGCAATGTTTGAGATTAAGAAAATAATGTCGATAAATGAAGAAGAGGACTTTAATTTAGGCTTTTGGAGAATGCTGCCTAAAATTTCGGACGTATTTATTAAAAAGTTAGAAAAAAACAATCTTTCAAATAAAGGCTTAGTTCATCTTGAAGCAGAAAAAAATATTACGCTTTATAGTAAAGCTCACCAGCACTACAATTTCTTATTTGTTGGATTAAATTCGCTATCCAACATTGAAGCACAGGTTATTGAATATTTATTATCAAATAATAAAACCAAAATTTGTTGGGATTGCGATTCATCATTTACAAATAATTCAATCAGTCAAGCTGGATATTTTTTTAGAAAATACAAAAGGGAGTGGAGCTATTATAAAACAAATGCTTTCAATTATGAGCATCAGAGCCTAAATGAAAAAAAAAGGATTGATATATATCCAGCTACAAAAAATATTAATCAGATAAATATCGTTTCGAACATATTAAAGAGCAATAAAGGCAGAACTGCAGTTATTTTGCCAAACAAGCAACTGGTTTTTCCACTACTTAATGCAATTCCTAAAAAAATAGTATCATTCAACTTATCGCTTTCTATGCCGATGAGTGAAATGCCTTTGATTAAACTGTTTAATTTAATCTTTCATTTATATGGTGGTCGGGGAGGCAGTAGTTTTTACTTTAAGGATGTCCTTAAAATTACAGAGAACAATATTTTCAATTTAATATTTGATGATCATAAAGACATACATCTACTCAATGGTAAGATTAAATATTTTAACGCAACATACTTGTCAAAAAAATTTATAAAATCTTTAAAATTATCAGAGATTGAAAAAATATTTAACATGTCAAATAAAACAATAATTAATGATTTATTAAGCTTAACAGATTTATGCGAAGCCAAACTGGATATGGAAATATATTACGAACAAATTTTAAGTATACGCAAAGTGTTATTCATAACTCAAAAGTTTAACAACAACTATAATTTTGACATCAGCCTTAGATCTATAAAAGAGATATTCAACGATATTCTAAAAAATCAAAATATAAATATTTATGGAGACCTCAACGCGGACATCCAAATCATGGGTCTATTAGAATCCAGAGCGCTTGAATTTGATAATGTTATTTTTTGCTCTGCAAATGAAGGTGTTTTACCAAAAAATAACTTTTCAAACTCATTGTTAACATATGACCTGAGAAAAAAGTATGATATACCAACAATTGATGAGGCTGATGCGAGAGAAGCATATGACTTCTATAGATTAATGTTTAAAGCTAAAAACATAAGTTTAATTTATAATTCAGTTAGTGAGGGTGTGAATAGTAGTGAAAAAAGCAGATTCATCTATCAATTGGAGTTACTTAATAATAAAAATTATGAGATAAAATATTACAATGCACAATTCGAGATGCCCAAAAAACAAACTATTGATTATGTTTTTTCTAAATCAAGTGAGGTTATTAAAAAGTTGCGAGAAATTTCTGATTCTGGATTTTCTCCATCATCCTTGATCAGGTACATGGATGATCCAATTAATTTTTTTGATAATTATTTATTAAAAACCGATGAAGAAAAAAATGTAATTGAAAACCCAGAGGCTTTAGGTGTTGGCCGAATTTTTCATAATTCTCTTCAAGACTTATATGAGCCTTTAGTTGGTAAAAGTTTAACAGTAAGCCAATTAAATGGCAACAATAAAAGGTTAGAAAAAGTTATAGGCAAAAGGTTTGAAGAGGAATATGGACAAAACTTTATGAGAGGAAAAAATCTTATTGTGTTTGATGTTTTGAAAATGGCCATAAAAACACTCATCGATTTAGACATAAAAAAAATAAAAAGCGGAATCGACATAAAAATAATTTCAATTGAAGAGCATGTTTCTTCAGTTTTTACAACAAAGAAATCTAAAATAAAATACAATCTTAGAGGATTTATTGATAGGGTTCAAACTGAAAATGGACAGTTAAAAATAATTGATTACAAAACTGGTGGAAGCATTGTTGCCTCGTCACTTTCATTTGAAGAGCCCAACGATATAGTTGAAAAAAATAAAAAAGAACTTTTTCAGTTGCTTTGTTACTCCTTAATTTATCTTCAATCAAATAAAAAAATTAAGACTGTTGAGCCAGGGTTGGTTCTTTTAAAATCAATAAATTCAGGCACAAATGTTGTAAAGCAAAAGATTGCACACAGAAGCTACAATTCCACATTTGATTTAAAAAACTTGACACAGTTCAAATCTTTAGTTGATGGTATTATTGAAGAAATCTTTGATAAAAATTTAAATTTTGAATCAAATTAAATATTTGATGAATAATATTAAATTTGCTAACGTTAAGGTCCCATAGCTCAGTTGGTTAGAGTAGATGACTCATAATCATTTGGTCCCTGGTTCGAGCCCAGGTGGGACCACCCTTAAACCCTCTAAGTCCTTGACTATGAGGGTTTTTGTTTTAAATGATTTAATTATCGAACCAATTATCGAACCAAAATATTTAATTTTGAAAGGGAATGATCAGAAAATACTCCTATTACATAGTTTTTGGACTTTCATTTTTAACATTCGGATTGGTTCAAGATTACATCAGACCAAATTATGAAGGAGGAAATGACCTAATAGTTTATTTTCTTGGAGTAATTCCTAACTTCCTTCCAGGTATTGGTCTACCTAGTTTGTTTTATGTAACTATTCCAGAGATTTTTAAACCTAATACATCTTTTTACAGAAATAGATTAAAGTGGTCAATAATCATTTCCATGATTGGTCTAATTGGAAATGAGTTCATAACAATCTATACACCCGGAAGAGGAGTTTTTGATTGGAATGACGTAATATGGACAATTATTGGGGGAATAGTTTTTTATTTTCTACATGTGACAATTCAAAACAATGGTCCTAAAAGAACCTGAACTAGGGTAAAGTCAAAAAATCATGATTTTTCGGTTGGTTCGAACTTCGAACTAGACTGGTTCGATTATCGAACCACCTTAAACACCTAACTATTTGATAATCAGTAGATATATAACCCTGATTCTGGGACAGGTGGGACCACCCTTAAACTCTCTAAATCCTTGACTATGAGGGTTTTTGTTTTTTTGACTTTTTTGTCCGAACCTTTTTCCGAACCTCTTAAATCCAAACCGGACTATAACCAACCAAAGTGTTAGTCATAATTAATATATTTAATTTGTGAAAAAATATCTAACTATACTATTAATAATAGTTGCCTGTAGTGGTGACAGTGAAAGTTTAGGTGACGATCAAGATAGTGGGGGTGATGACAATCAAATTAATTTAACACAATACCAAATAGACGTAATCAATTATTTTAAAGATATAGCTTTAGGCTTTGAATTTGGAACTGCATCAGCTATTACGCGCAAATGGAAATCTCCATTAAAAATTTTTGTTGGAGGAAAAGACAGTCCAGCTTTAAACCTAGAACTAAATAGAATTAAAGATGAGATAAATAACCTTGCCAAAGACGGGTTTAAAATTAGTATAGTCAATGACTCTATTGCTTCTAACTATTATATTTTCTTTGGTTCAGGTCAAGAATATGCACAGATCTATCCAAACCTGGCAAATTATGTTGCAAACAATTGGGGCTTATTCAATATATACTGGAGCTCGGATAATGTTTTGAATTATGGGCATATGTATGTGGATACACAGCGAGCTAATGCTCAAGAACAAATGCATCTGTTGAGAGAAGAGCTAACCCAATCTTTGGGATTAGGAAAAGATTCAGAAAAATACCCAAATAGTATATTCCAATCATCTTGGACACAAACTACGGAGTACTTACCCATTGACCGAGAATTAATTAGATTACTATATCATCCAGAGATGAAAATAGGTTTAAACGATATTGCTGTGGAGGAGCTGTTGATTGAAATACTGCAAAATGAATAAATTTAGTTATCATTTCACGCTTTAATTTTTTTGAGAATTTATTACCCTTTTGACAAATTCTCCAATTTTTGATGAGTCTATCCATCTTGCAACAATTACCAATTTGTGGTCAGGAACTATAACAAGATAATTGCCTCCAAACCCAGCGCCATAATAAATGTTTTCGGGTAAATCTTTCCACTTTCTATCCCCCTTGTTCAACCACCACATGTAGCCATACGATTCATTATGTTCAGAAGGTTTTTGAACCAGTTTAATCCATTCAGGACTTAATAGTAATTCATTTTTCCATTTACCATTTCGCAAAAACAATAATCCAAATCTTGCATGATCCAATGAGTTAATAAATAAGCCGCCTCCAAAATGACCACCGCCACTCACTGAGCTAATAATTGACCTACCAACAGCTATTTTAGATTTTTCATAACCATACCACCTCCAACTTGATGATGCTCCGATGGGATCCATAATCTCTCTTTTCAACACTTTGGGAAGAGGCACTTGCAAGACACTTAACAATGAAAATGAAAGCAAGTTTACTCTCACGTCGTTATATTTATATGCTTTGCCAGGTTTAGCAATTTCTTGTGCTTTTAGCTCCTCAACGCTTAAATTTCTAAGAGGCCTATCTGCCCAATCAAAAGTTCCAAACAAATTTCCTTTCCATTGTGAGGATTGATTTAGTAGGTGATGCCATGTAATTTCTTTATTGTGGTCTGATGAAAATTTTCCATCTTTTACGTAGTTTTTAAGTTTTTCATCAAGATTCAATAATCCCTTTTGGAAGGCCAATCCAGCAACCGTAGATAGATAGCTTTTAGTAACGCTAAATGTCATGTCGACTCTGCTTACATCACCCCACTTACCAATAATATAGCCATCTTTAATTATTAATCCATTTGGACCTTTTCGGGGTTTTGTTGGGCCTTTTATTTCAAACCCTGGTTCGTGACCAAATGCTGAAATAATCGCTTCCTTTAAATTCCTATTTACCGAGTTTTCATTTTCAATAGCAAATTGAATAGCTTCTACAATTTTTTCATTTGAAAACCCTAAAGATTGTGGTGTCCTCTCCTCCCAATCTTGCCCTGGAAAATACAGCTGTTGAGCATTGATTGTAAAAGCAACGAAAACAAATAAAATTAATCTCAGGTTATTCATAATATAATTTCAATAAAGAATACTAATTTCTAATTTGATTTAACCTGTTGATTAATTCATCTTTATTCTTGCTGTCAACATTAGACAGTGGAAGTTGGTTTTGAATCAATAAATTGGGCCGTTCAAATTCATTCATTGATAAATTAAATAATGCTTCAGAACCGTCTTCAAAGTATATGTATTTGTGTGTAGAGTTTCTTATGGCATATTCATTATTTCCAAGCTCAGAATAAATGTATTGCCTGTTATTACTGGATGAATTAGAATTAAAAAGATTAACAAAACTTTTGCTGTCGTGTACATCACTGTTTTCAATTCCACACAGTTCTGCTATAGTTGAGTACAAATCTGTTGTGTTGATCAATGAATTATCATCATCATTTGATCTATTTACTTTGTTGCCCGAAACAATCATTGGTACATTAATTCCACCTTTATACAAAGTTCCTTTAACTCGCCTTGGGTTGTATTGTTGGGCTACTTGATTTGGGGTTCCGTTGTCGCCAATAAAAATAATTGTGGTATTGTTTACTACATCACTTCCAATGCTTTCAAGCAATCTGCCAATTTCAGTATCCATAGCCTCTATCATTGAAAAATAATATGGTAAAGGATTTTGTTCAATACTTATATTATCATCAGGAAGTGCACCTTGACTATGTAAATTTGTTGGAGCTAGATGGAATGGTGTATGCGGGGCGTTGTAGGAAAGAAATAGAAACCAGGAACTATTCTGATTATTAATCCAGCGAATGGCTTCGTCAGTAAAAAAAGATGTTATGTATTGATTTACATTTGAGTTTTGTCCATTTTTCGATAAAGTCCAATTAAAATAATCAAGGACACCACCACCTAAAATACCCGCATAGTAATCAATCCCCATATTATTGGGATGATTACGATCTGATGGTTTACCAGATAAATGCCATTTTCCTATAAATGCAGAGTTATAGTTTGTTTTGTTCTTAAGATGTTTAAATATTGAAACCTCAGATGTTGACAACACATCATCAACTTTTAATACTGATGTTCGATATCCATACTTGCCACTTAAAATTGTGCCTCTTGTTGGTGTACAGACAGGGTTGGACCATACATTATTAAACTTAAGCCCACTGTTGATTAATTTTTGAAGATTTGGCATACTTGGTTTTTGATTACCAATATTATATCCCACGGTGGCATCCAAACCCAGATCATCTGCTACAATTAAAAGAACATTATTTTTTACTACAGCTTGATTATCACCATTAGTTTCATCACTTGAATCTTGATCACTGCCGCACCCCAAAGCTAAAAGCAAAATAAAAAGAAGCAATATTTTATTGCTGCAAGGAATGGACTTGTATGACATTGTGATTAATTTCTTCAGGACATTTTTTTACAATATATAAATTTGAATTTACAGTATCATTAATCTGCTCGTAGTAATCTTTCTCAATTAATCCATTTACAAATCCAGGAATTGTATTGCTGTGTCCAACAACCAAAATTGTTCTTCCTTTTTCTTTTCTAAAAAACGAGTCATAGTTGATATTTGTAGGAGAATAAATGATTGGTTTAATTCCCTTGGATATGGATATAGGAAGAATTGTTTCTATTGTTCTGTTATAATTTGTAGAATATATAGCATCAATTTTATTGTTTTTAAAATATTCATTCCACAATAAAGATCTTTCTTTCCCATTTTCATTTAGGTGTGGATTTTTATTTAGTGGATCCGTTCTGTCTTTTTCAGCATGCCTTATTAAGTAAACTTCTGTACAGCTATTAACTGGATAATTGCATGACAAAAAAAGTATCGTTAAGATTATTGTGGACCTCAAAATCTATTCTTCAAATCCCTCCTCCCAGTTACCATAAATTAGATTGGGAAATAAAATAAATTTTTCACCAAAATCATTTTTGTAATTTAGAGTAGCATCCCATCTGCCTTGATTGTCTTTACCAAAAAAGTCTTGGTGAAAATCACCAAGATTATCTCCAAGTAGCAGTATGATTTCATAATCACTCAGTTGATTCCTTCTTGGTTCTTTGTTTCTAGAATCAGCCCTTAATAACATTTTTGTTGAAGCATCAAAAGGAAAACCCAATTCTATTAGATTTTCCTTAGTTGGTTGATAATTTTCTGCCAACCTATTTGATAAATAAATTATCTCAACATTTTTTTTGGATGCATAATTAAAAAACTCAATTGAGCCAGGTACTGCAGTAGCAATTTTTTTATTTACCCATGTTGACCAAAGCTCTTGATTATAAGTTAAGTCCTTTTCTATTAACATTTCATTAAAAGGTGTATTGTTTAAAACAGTTTCATCTAAATCTGCGACAATAGCGATAGGCTTATTTTGGTCCTTTAAAAGTTCCTTATCAAGTTTTGTTTTAGCAATGTTGTAGGCTTGTATACAAAGGGCTTTGTACTCTGCTGATTGACTATGCCAATAAAGCGAATGCTCTTTTTTTGAAATTTTAGAGCCACAGCTAAACACCATGAAGCTAAAAAAAATTAAAACTATGCGCATCTTCTAAAATTATGAAAATATAAATTTAAAATAGCAAATACCTATATTTAAACTGTGATAAAATTGATTAATAAGTGCTCTTTTGTTTTTGGTTTGGTTTTTTTGTTATTAGGTTTATATTCTTATCAAGAATTTAAGTCTTTCTTAGCAGCCTTTATTTTTTTCTTGTTGGCTATAGGCTTTTTTTATCGTTCATAGTTTTTTAATGGGGCATAATATTTGAATTTACATATAAAATCAACTCTATGAATTCAAAAGCAATACTTAAAAGTTTATTTATTACATCATTTATGATCTCATTTTCACAGTCATACGAATCTCACAAATATGAAACTCTTTTTTCTGAAGATAATTTTGAGGTAAGAAATTATGAGCCTGTTTTGAAAGCAAAAACTTACTCGGAAAAAGGCTCTAATGATAATTTTGGCAAGCTCTTTAGATATATATCTGGTTACAATGAGAAGAATCAAAAAATTTCTATGACTACGCCTGTTTATATGAAGCAGGAAAATGAAAAATCAATGATGGAATTTGTATTGCCATCAAAATTTAATCTTGAAAATGTGTCTCAGCCCCTCTCCAATCAAGTTCAAATTTATGAGGACCGTGGAGGTCTTTACGCATCAGTTCGTTATTCTGGTTACTCCAATAATGCCAAAAGAACTAAACACAGAAAATTATTAATTCAAAAATTAAAGGAACTTGATATAAATCCTTTAGGAGATTTTCTCTATCTTTCATATGATAGTCCGTACAAGTTTTATAACCGTAGAAATGAGGTTGTCGTTGCAATAAAAGATTTTGAAAAAATTAATTAGAAATATCATTATACTTTTCTTTTTAGCTTGTTTCTCAAATTCATATTCACAGGAAAAAGAACTTTTTGACTTGATTGTTGTTGATGAAAACGCAACACCACCATTACTGCCAGAAAGAATGATTTTTACTCAAAGAATGTTGTGGGGTGAGAAGGGATTAATGAGAACCACGGGTATTTCTCCTCTAACAATTCAAAATAGAGAAAAAGAACTTAAACTGAGAAGAACATTTTTAAAAACACACCAGATTCTGGGCTACACGACTCTGGCAACCATGATTGCTCAAGGAATTATAGGAGGTAAACTTTATAATGGTCAGGGTGATTTATATGAAACACATAAAACAATGGGTAAAATTGTTAACGCTGGGTATTTTACTGGTGCTGCACTCTCTTTGTTTTCACCACCACCTCTTACTAATAAAAAAACCAAAGGATTTAGCTCAATTAAAGCTCATAAAATTTTAGCCAACATTCATTTTAGCGCAATGGTCATTACAAATGTTGTTGCTGATGATAATAGGAAGGCTCACAAAGCTGCTGCCTACACCGCATTTGCAAGTTATGCCACAGCCGTTATAGTATTTAAGTTTTGATGATGAAAGCTTTACAAATATTATTAGTTTTTGTTCTGAGTATATTCAGTTTGACCTCTCAAGAGACACTAATGCTTAAGGCCGATCAGTCCTATATAAAGTATGATGCAAAACACGTACTACATGCCTGGGAAGGCATTAATGAAAATATAAAAGGAGTTATTGTAAAAGATCAAGAAATTGAAAAAATTGCTATTGCAGCTCAAGTTGTTGACTTTGATAGCGGAAATGCTGGTAGAGATGCACACTCATTGGAGGTCCTTGAGGCGCTTAAATTCCCAACAATTAAGTTTTACTCAGAAAAGATAAAAACTCAGGGCGATGTGTTGATATTCGATGGCGAGGTTGAATTTCATGGTCAAAAAAAATCTATACTGGTATATTCAACCCTAAAAGATGATGACGATTCAATAGTTATTAATGGAAAATTTAGATTGATACCCAGTGAATTCTTAATTGAATTGCCATCATTTATGTTGGTGAAAATGGAAGACTTTTTAAATATCCAATTTGAATTAAAATTCTAGATTTTTATTTATTGGATAATAAAAATTTAAAACTTAAAACAGCTAGTATTGACCCAATTAGCGGAAATACTATGTAGTACCATAAAAAATAATGAGAAATACCATTGCCAGTAACTATATCGATAATAGATGGCCCTAAGGATACAGCAGGATTAAAAACTGCACCAGAGATTGGACCAACAGAAAAAATACCAGCCATTACAGTCAACCCAATCGCAAGACCGTAGAAAGAATTGCCTTTTAAATTTGGATGCGTAGCAACATTTAGTATTACAAAAACCAGTAAGAAAGTGAAGATTATTTCGGAAAAAAATATTGGATATATTGAATCACCTAAGACAGGCTGTACTTGCATGTTGGTATTCATCAAACAAATTGATAAAGCAGCCAATGTTGAGCCTAATGTTTGTGATAAGAAATATTTGATGGAATCTAGTGGTGATATCTCTTTTTGAAGAAGCATTGCTAATGTAACAGCAGGGTTATAGTGAGCACCAGAAATATGAGCTCCGCAGTACACTAAAACCATTAATCCAAAACCAACTGCAATTGGATTGCCTGATGATAACCCAATAATTAACACAAGAAAATATGTTCCAAAGAGCTCAATAAATAGTTTTTTCATAATTGTTTAAAGTTATTAAAATGAGCTAATTATTGAAAAAGAAAGACCTTTATATTCGGGAACATACCTACAAACACCTCCAAAACACATTAAACCACCCCTTTGTTTTCCATATGACAGAATAAGCTTATTCGCATTCTTTGAGTATGATACCCCAAAATTTGAGTACGTTGGTTTACCGGCAATTTCATTTTCATAATTAACAATACTATTGAAGTATGCATTAAAATTAAAATTGAAATTATACTCAAGCCCGTATCCAAACCAGTTCTTTTTATCATCCTCAGTAAATAAATGTTGTAATTCAAAACGAAGAGATTTTTTATTTTTTAATTTAAGTGTATTATCAAAAACTATAATCTTTGAATCAATTTCGCCAAAACTATCCTCTACATACTTTTTATTGTAGTACCTATTTACAAATAAAATGATATTGCTAAAATTTTCAGACCATTTCTTCCTAATTTCTAGACTTTGTTCAGAAAAATACTTTACACCAAAACCTAAAAAATCTAAATCATAATTTTCATTTTGATAATCATAACTTCCCTTAAGATTATTCCACTTGGAAATATTTAAGCTTATTTTTGTTCCGTATTTACCTCCAAGTAAAGTTTCTTTTTTAAAATTGTAATAGGCATCAAATTGAAAGCCAATTTCGCCTGCTTTCATAATGCTGGGATCTTGAAAAGAAACATTAGGCTGGGATTGGTAGACATTGATATTGGTTAATAAATAATCATGCTGTTTGGTAAGCGCTGGCAAATAATTTAGAGTGGTTTCAAAGTAAGGGTTTCCAAATTCCACCCTTTCACTGTAAAAACCCATATTTTCAAGCCTTCTAAAAGTAAAATCAAGACCAATTCCTGATTTAAAATAACCCAAATTCAAAATGTGCGCATTACCACTTCTTACAAAGGTTTCAGACAGCACTTCATCTTTGATAATTCCATCTTCAGATTTGTATACATATTCATAATTTGAATAAAAGGAATCAGAGTTATAATCCAATCTTCCTGAAAAAGAATTTGTTAGATCATTGAACGGGTAGCTTACATAGTGGGGTGCTTCAAGTCTCCCTAAATAACTTAAACCAACAACTAAATTATTAAATGTATTGTTGTTTTCATATACAGTAAACTCTGAATCAAATCCAAAAACTTTTCCCTCTGAAATTGTATTGGACTTTTTTTGATATCCACCTAGCAAAACAAGGCTAAGGTTTTGTTTTTTATAAGAAGTTCTTATTCCCAACAAGGAATTATTAATGCCTAATTGCCTGTCCTCCCAAGTCCTTAAAAGCACACCGCTCCCAAATTGCTCATAGATGGTTCCAGTTGTAATATTAAAGTTGTTAGTATTAAAATTAATGCTGAATGTTGAAACAAATGTATCTTCAAGTAAATCTGAATAATTTTGAAGAGGCTGAGGATTATATGACTCCGTCTGTAAATCAAACACAAACTTGTTATTAAGATTATATTTTAAATTTAGATAGCTATTTGAAGCAAACTTTTTATCGTACGCCAAAGATTCACTTTCTTGATAATAAACCCCATTTGTTTCAAAAGAACCGTAAAAAAAACTATCAGATTGAGAATAAATTTTAGGAAGAACAAACAGAAAAATTAAAAATAAAAAGGGCTTATTTGATTTCATATTCTTTTAATTTATCCAAAAGTCCCAACTCTTCGCCTGGCGCATACCCAACCCTTCTATGAAGAATCTGATTTTTTCTGGCAATTATTGTGTGAGGTAATCCAGAAATATTTAATGCTCTTTTTAAATCGTGGTTTTCATCAAGTAAAACATCGAACTTCCAAGCTTTACCATTTACAAGAGGCTTAACTCTTCTTTTTGTCCGTGCATCGTCTGTTGAGATTGCTAACACTTTAAAATCCATTTCTTTACTTAAGTCATCATAGACTTCATTAATAGCATCAAGTTCATTAATACACGGGACACACCATGTTGCCCAAAACGAAATTATATAAAAACTATCCTCATTTAGTTCTTTACTCATTGTGGTATACGTGCCCCTGAATGTTTCAATTGGAATATTGGGTATATTTTTTTGTGCATTTAAAAGCAAGAGTGGCACAAAAAGAATTAAATAAATTAAAAGTTTTTTAGACATATTTAAAATTTGATTCAAATTTATTAATTTAGCCATCCATGAAAAAATTATTGTCAAAGTTTTCACTTTTATTTTGCGTTCTTTTGCTGATCTCATGCAGTGGTGGTGGAGATGATGATTCAGTAGATTCACCAGCTGATTACATTGACTTGTACTTATCCGATACGGAATTGTTTATTGGCCAGAGTGTAGTCCTATCTGCATTTAGTTCATCAGGACAAAACATTACAAGCACGACCGATTTTTACATTAATTCAAATAAAATACCTTCCAATACATATAATTTTACCTCAACAGGCACTTTCAACGTATCTGCTAAATACAATGGCCTAACATCTGAAACCAAGACCGTTGATGTTTATCCTACTCCAATTGAGTTTAAAAAAAATGTTTGGGTTGAAGATTTCACTGGCGCGTGGTGTCGTTGGTGTCCAAGGGTTTCATGGGCTATTGATCTTTTAAAAGAACAAGATGCTGATGTGATTTTTTTAGGGGTTCACAACCGTGATCAAATGGACCTAGGTCAAGTTGAAAGAACTCTCAGCCAATTTTTTGGTATCAATTCTTGGCCATATGCTCATATTAATAGACAAGCAAGGTGGAGTAATAATGTTAATAATTTATCACAGGTAACTAACGAAATCGGCAAAAAAGCATATTCATCCGTTGCAATGGAATCTAGCATTGATGGGCGGACTGTTTCTGTTAAGGTAAAGTTGCATATGGGTTATGCTTATGAAAACATAAGACTTGGATTATATTTATTGGAGGATGGACTAGTCTACAATCAAATTAATAGCACACCATATTATCCTGAAATCACAAGGCAAGGTGTTTGGTCAGATGGTAGTGTAGATGTCATAGCTTTTGGTTTTATTCACAACGATGTTTTAAGACATACATTTTCAAATATTTTCGGGGATGTTGTTTCTGGAAATAATGTGGGACACGATAAAGTGTACACTAAAGAGTTTCAATATTCAATTCCTCCAAATATGAAATTGGAAAACTTAAAACTAGTAGCATTCGCTGCTGATTATGAAGACAGGTACATTATTAATTCAAGGGAGTCAAAAATAGGAGAAACACAAGATTTCGAACCTATTGATTAATGAAAAAGTGTATTGATCTTCATGGTAAATCTCATGAAGAAGCTTTAATATTGGTAGAGGACTACCTTTTATTAAATTCCTTTGATAATTCATTAGATTTGGAGTTGATTACAGGAAACTCACCAGTGCTTCAAGACAAAATAATTAACAATGTTTTAAGAAAGCATGAATTTAGTTACTACATTCCAAATCACAACCGAGGTGTCATGTTTATCACAAACTCTAAAATAAATTAAACACTTATGAAAAAAATTATAACAATCACGCTGATTTTAAACTGTTTTCTCGCATTTTCTCAGACCACAAAAGAGTTTGTAGATAATGTCGTAAATGAGGTAGAAAAAAATTCAAAATTAGAGCAACTTGCCCACGAATTATTTGATGTTATTGGGCCAAGACTGGTCGGAACGCCCCAGATGAAACAAGCTCATGACTGGGCAATTGATAAGTATGAATCGTGGGGAATTGAGGCATACAATCATGAGTGGGGTAAATGGAGAGGATGGGAAAGAGGAATCACTCACGTTGATTTGATTGAACCTAGATTACGAACTTTAGTTGGAAGACAATTAGCATGGAGTCCTTCCACTGGTAAAAAGGGTATTGAAGCAGAAGTTACTAGAATACCAATAGTTGAAAATAAAGAACAATTTAGCGAGTGGCTGGAAACAGTTAAAGGAAAATTTGTTTTGGTTAGTCAAAAAGAAATTACTGGAAGGACAGATTCACAATGGGAGGAGTATGCAACTGAAGAATCATTTGAAAAAATGAAAAAAGAAAGAGAGAGTTACCAAAATAAATGGTATAGAAGCCTGTCAAATACTGGAGTTGGATACAGAGACTTAAATAAAACAATAGAAAACGCTGGAGCTGTTGGTTTAATTTCAAGTGAATGGTCTGAAGCTTTTGGTGCAAATAAAGTTTTTGATGCAGAGACCGAAAAAATACCAAATATTGATTTAAACTTAGAGGATTATACCATGCTTTATAGGCTTGTTGAAAATGAGCGGAAGCCTATTTTAAAAGTAGTCGCTACATCCAAAGAACATGGAGATGTTCCAACATTCAATACAATTGGAATGATTAAAGGAGTAGAAAAACCCAATGAATATGTCATACTTTCAGCACATTTTGATTCCTGGGATGGCGGGCAAGGAACAACAGATAATGGAACCGGCTCAATTGTTATGCTTGAGGCGATGAGAATACTAAAGAAATTATATCCTAACCCTAAAAGAACCATAATGGTGGGTCATTGGGGCTCTGAAGAGCAAGGGCTAAACGGGTCACGTGCTTTTGTTGAAGATTACCCTGAAATAGTTGATAACATACAAGCATTATTTAATCAAGATAATGGTACGGGAAGGGTTGTGGAGCTAAGCGGATCAGGTTTTTTACACTCTTACGA
>CACIGC010000013.1 GCA_902586095.1 uncultured Bacteroidota bacterium
ATATTCAATTCTGAGTTTTTTTTCAAATTTTTTAATTGTATTATTTTGTTTGTCTTCAACAAAAAGGTTTGTTAGTTCACTTAAATTACTTTGATTTATTGAAAGAATTAATTCATTTTGTTTTGATGAAATATTTAAAGGAATTATCAAGTTGTTGATTTGATTTTTTGGAAGATCTTGCCACATATAATTGATATTTTTGTTGTCTCCATTAACTAATTTTGTTGAAATGTATGTGCCACTTCCAAAGGGAAATTTTCCAAGGTCTTGACCTGGGTCTAGACCTGTAGTTGCATTTTTTGAGAAAAACAGCTTGGTACGATCGGATTGATTTCCATTGGATGATCTAATTCCAAGTTCAAGAATTATTTTTTCTTCTTCATTATCACCTTTCGCAAGACCAGCATTAAAATTTGCACCTTGAACTCCACTGATTTGATAACCTTCCCTAAACCTAACATTTCTTGATGCTTGTCCGTCCCTTAGATATACAAAGAATCCTTCACCAGGGGCAATATAGTTTTTTGAATTTGTTGACTGAGTGTAGGGAACATACTGTGCTCCATCCCATGCATAAACCGCAGCATAACTTGAATTATCAATAACATAGCCTGTTAAATTATCACTTAGAAAATCTGTAGCGGTGCCGTCAACACCTGTTGCATTTTCATTCAATCTTAAATATGATGGAAATGGATTTCCTACAATTGCCCAATTACCATGTGTTCCAGATTCTATATTAATTGAAATGGTATTATATACATTTGTTAAAAGAGTGCCCTGAATTTCAATAGTTTCACCAAAACCTGAAGGGGTTACATGATATCCTTTCATTTGAGTTAATGCGTCAGTTGAACCGGAATTAAATGTGGTCCATGCGCCTGTTGCATTGTTAAAAGTACCTAACCCAATTTTACTAACGCCACCAACTGTGTTCGTTGCCAAAACATTTTGCGCCTCCAGATCATTAACAGTTTCACCTGCAACAGGAATACCAATTAAGGTCCACTCTGTTCCGCTTGCGTTCTGATAGTCTAATGGTTTTTTTAAAGTAATGTTGATAGTATTTGCTGCGGGTGCATTTTTAGCAATAAAAAATCCAGATGAGGCATTGCTGGTATTGATAATAATTTTTCCACTTCCGGTTGTCTCAACTTCATTACCATTGCCAGAGCCAGTTTCTGTATTTCCAGTTGCTGTAATACCTCCGGTAGTGTTAATGGTTACGTTGGATGTTCCTGACATTTTTAGACCCCTAGTTTGTAAATGACCATTAACTGTAATACCACCGGGATTATCACCTGAAATTATCATATCTCCTTTAAAGTTGGAAAAATCAGCATTTGCACCAATTGTAACTTTATGTTCATCTAAAAATTCAATGTCCCTGTAAGATTGTGTTGTAGCTCCCGCATCATTGACATATGTAGTTGTTACAACCGTACCATTGAGAAAAAGTTCGTGTTGTACTGCATCGGTAACTTGTGTGTCACTGTTCGCTATAAATAAAAATTCAATTTCATCATTGTGAGTAATTGTATAACCTTCGCTAAATGTCATTGTACTGGCTGAACTCATCCATTCTTTACCAACAATGATTTCTCGTGCAACATTTCCTTTAGTAACCTCGATATCTACGTTAAATATAACAGCTAGACCACCTTTGTTTGAGGCTATTACTGCAGCATTTGATCCATTGAATCTGATCGAGCTGTTTGAACTATTTGAAAATGTCAAAGTGCCTTGCTGACTGGTACTGTGCATGTTTAGTTGTTTTAATACAATATCTTGATCCACGTTAATTGTTTCGCTGCTTCCAGATGGTATTAACACCTGAGCGATAGCATCTGTTCCAGAAGGATATGAATCTGAACAGTCTGACCAATTTGTTGCTGTTGACCAATTTGAATCTGTCGCTCCTGTCCACCGACACGTTCCATTTGTTTGTGAGTTTATGGATGAAAGTGGAAATACTAATGATAATAAGAATGGAATAATTACAAATTTTTTCATAAAGTTAGTTGTCTCTGAAAAATATGAAAATATTACCAAAGACTCAATAATGATGATGAATATTATTAAATTATGGGATATGCTAGAGCAATTAAATTCTAGCCGAAATCACTGGATATATTCTCTTTTATACCCTCCAAATGTTTAAAATAATCAAAATCTTTACTGTTGTAGATTAGTATAGAAATTTGACCGCCATTCGATTGGCTTGGATTGTGAAGTAAAACATCAATTTTAAGATCACCCTTTGTCAATGTGAAAACCAAATCAATTGATTTTTCATCACTAAAAAAACCTTCACTAATGGTGTATTCTCCGCTGATTAGTTTTTTGTGACTGTCGTTTTGCTCACTACTTCTCTTATCATTTATGGACATCGGCTCTCTAATTTGGTCAGAGTATCCGACAGAACTTAAAAAATCTAAAATACCTTTAAGGCTTTCTTTATAGTTATTCAAATTGCCAGCTTCTGAGCTAAACAATTTTACACCAATCAATCCATCCTTGGGTGTGTAGTAAAGTTTACCAAACAGCTCAACTTCAATTATTGATACGGTTTGAAACTTACTACTCAGATTTGGATCACCAAGTCTATCTCCCGGGCCCAATTGTTGATTTAATTTTCCTTCTCCGACACCATCCCAGCCTCTAGGATCGTTTTGTAAACTAAATTTGTGATTAACACCTGGAAATGTGATGTTGTAGTATTTGCTGTACTTATTGGTTTCATATTCATTAGTTGCGTCTTCCCGAGTCATCCCATTGTAAAAACCTCCGTAAAGCTTAGAGTTGAGGATAATTTCGTTGAGCTCTTTCAAAACAGGATTCTCTTGTTTTTGAGCATAAAAAATATTTGAAATAAGTAAGAAAGAAAGTATTTGTATGAACTTTTTCATAATCCAATATAAATATACTAAATGTCTGAAAACGATTGAAATGATTAATTAAAAAACATTACAATTAGAATTCAACTCCAGTTCTAGTTGATAGTAGGTCAATGGGTGCATTTAAATTTTTATTATGATCATCAATCAACTCTTTTATTTTTTCAACAACCTCAGGATGTTGATTTGCAATATTAAATTTTTCTGATGGATCATCGTTCAAATTATATAACAAGGGTTTATCTAAAATTTTCTTCTCATTTCTTTTCACATAACCCCTTGCATTGTAGTAATTACTTCCATTATAATCATACGCACCTTGTGTAATAAAATGCGCTTTGAAATCATTAAGTCTAGCTGCATAAATTTCCCTTTGTCTATAAAATAGGATTGATTTCCTTTGGCTACTGACATGATTTGTTAGGGTCTTTTTCATACTGACCCCATCAATTATTCTATCATTAATATTATCTATTCCCGCAAAATCCAAAAAAGTAGGGAATATGTCCAGTGTTGAGCCCAAATCGCTTATGGTTCCAGGCTTAACAGAGCCCCCCCAAAAAAGTCCAGGTACTCTTTGTCCACCTTCCCATGTAGTTCCTTTCCCCTCCCTTAAAAGTCCAGCCGATCCTCCGTGAGTATCATATGGAAGCCATGGACCATTGTCTGATGTAAATACAACTATTGTATTTTTATGTAGATTTTCATCGATGAGTTTTTTCATTATTCTACCCATGTTAAAGTCTATTTCTTCAATAACATCGCCGTATAGACCTGCTTTACTTTTTCCATAAAAATTTTCAGATGCGTAGAGTGGGGTATGAGGCATGCTATGGGCTAGGTATATAAAGAAATTGTCATTTTTATTTTTATCAATAAAATCAATTGCCTTTTCTGTAAATCTTTTTGTTATTGTCTTTTGATTCGCAGGTCTTTCAATAATCTGAGTATTTTCAATAATCGGTACATAATAATTATCAGAATTTATATCATTAGACTGATATTGTTCCCAATAATTATTTCCCGGACAGCAAGTAACACCATTAATCATATTCATGTCGTTAGAATAGGGTATACCAAAATAATAATCAAAACCATGATTAGTTGGCAAGTATTCTTTCTTATGACCCAAGTGCCATTTTCCAATTGCCGCTGTTTTATAACCATTTTCTCTCAATTTTTCGGCAATTGTAATTTCACTTGCTGGTAGTCCAAATTCAGAGTCTGGAAATAAAACTCTATGTTCATTGCCAATCATACCATTTCTGATCGGCAACCTCCCAGTCAAAAGTGCTGCTCTGCTTGGCGTACAGACACTAGAGGCTGAATAAAATTGAGTCCATTTCTGACCCTGAGTTGCCATAATGTCAAGATTTGGTGTTTTAATTGTTGGGTGACCATAACTAGCAACATCTCCATAACCCATATCATCGACAAATACAATAATGAAGTTTTTATTTTCTACCTCATTATCACAAGAAATAAGTATAAAACAGAATAGTAAAAAAACCTTTTTCAAAGCATTAAGATAAAAAAAAGAGGCGAATTTGATTCGCCTCTTTTTTTCTATTAAAACTTATTTCTAATTAAATGATCCATAATCTTTTAGTATCCTTAAGCTGTAGTGATTTAGGATTTTAGTCTCACCTTTAGTCTGATGATATTCTGCCCACTCGTCTATTTTTTTTTCACCTTCCACTTTTGCCATTATCAGTTCACCCAGATTATCTGCTCCAAGAGCAACCCAGTGTGTAGCTGTGCCATCGCTGTTAACACCCATTGGGGCACCAACATCATAAGTCCCATACACAACCATTCCTCCATTTGAAGAATCTTGAGTGTCCTCAACAAGTTTAGCAAATGCAGCTAACCATTTTGCCGGATTAGAAACCTCAAGGTCATAAATCTGAATGTAAGGTTTAGTTGCAGGGTTTACACCATTTGAACCTAATATTCGTCCTGTATATCTAGGTCCACGACTTTCAACAAGTGGGTCTAGATTACTCAAGTGTTTGGCCCATTGTTCTCCAGTTTTTGGTTCGACTAAACCCCAGTTTTCAGTATCTCCGAAACGCACTAGTCTATGTGAACCGTCAACATTCCCTCTATCCATTCTTTCCAAATAAGCACCACCCGATTTAAACTCAACCCCTTCGAAAAAATCATCATATACAGCAGCAATTTCACCCTCATTACTTCTCTCAGCATTGAAGTAATAAACAGTGAATGATGGTGTTTGAGAAAAAGATGTTGTAACGAACAAACTAAAAATTAATAATGTAATTGTATTTTTCATATTTTGATTTTATAATTAACAATTAAATTAATTATTACATTCTCAATTTTCAATATTTATTATTACTAAATCATTAATTATTCCAAAGATTCGATTTATCTCAATCTAGAGCTTATTTATTTGCATTATTTTTAAAAAAATTAATTAATTATGAAAAAACTAAACATAAAATATTTTTCAATTCTTGCTTTAGTGTTTATGGTGGGCTGTGAAGCTCCCACTGTTGGATACAATACATATGAAAGAGCAAAGGATTACAAATTTTCTTTAGGTTCTGAGGAAAGTATTGAAATCGCTATGTCTTTTGATAAAGCATGGAACGATCGTGATTTTGAAACAATGACTTCTCTAGCCTCTGATTCAATTAAGTTTTCTTTTTTTGATGGAGTTGATAGGGATTTTGATTATGTAAAAGACCTAGTGAAAAGACAAGATTCTGTTAGGGAAGCAAATGGTTCATCTATAGAGGCTGATTTGAAACATGTATATTCTGTTGTCTTGAACCCAAACAATGGTTTTAATTATGTGCAATCTGCTGTTGTATACACTGCCACTGACTCCGTTGGTAAAATTAATAAGTGGAGAGTATTTGAAAGATTTGCAGTTAAAGATGGTAAAGTCCAAAGATTTGGAGGCGCATGGCAAGACATTCCAGAAGAAACAGAATAATTTATCAATATGAAAAACTCAATTATAATTACACTAAGTGTCTTTTTATTTTTTGCATCATGTGGAGATATTCCTTTTGATACATCAGAAAGAGGAGGTTTTATGATGGCAACTGATGATAAGACAATAATTATCGAAAAACTTGCGAAAGCCTATACAGAAGGTAATTTTGATATGGCCAAAGATTACTTTGCGGAGGATGGAGTTCATTATGTCAACAATGATGAATATACCAACGATGAAATTATTGCAGGGTATAATTTTCACTCATTATTATATGACGAAATGGAACATTTAACTCCTTGGGTCACTACTATGTATTACAACGATGGTAGTATTTACACAAATCAGTGGGCTGAATGGACTGGAAAATCGAAAATAACGGGTGAAGTTCAGAAAAATAATTTCCATTGCTGGTGGAAGTGGGAAGGCGATAAAATCATTTCCACAGCATGTTATTTTGATACAACAGATATTGATAAAGAAGCAGCTATGTATGCTGAGCAAAACCAATAATATCTTTTTACTATAATAAAAAAGGGATCAAACAAAGTGTGTTTGTTCCCTTTTTTTGTGACCTCGGCAGGATTCAAACCTGCAACCTTCTGAGCCGTAATCAGATGCACTATTCAGTTATGCTACGAGGCCTTTGTTTTTGCGAATTTATTACATTTATAGATATGAAAAAATTTGCTTTAATATTATTAATTATTTCGGTTAATATACACGCTCAAAAAAAAGTTCTAGACCACAAAGACTTTGATATTTGGAACAGAATTCAAAATTCACGAATTAGTTCAAGTGGTGATTTTATAATGTATTCAATTCAACGAGGCGAGGAGGATAGTTTTTTAAAAATAAAAGACAAAAATGCTAATTTAATTTTTGAACATGATCGTTCGGTAAATGGGGTTTTTTCATACAATTCTAAATATGCAATTTTTACAATTAAAGAGTGGAATGATACAATCACGGAATTGAAAAGAAGAAAAGTCAAAAAGGATAAAATGCCGATGGATTCTCTTGGAATATTTAATTTACAGACTAAATCACTAGTTAAAATATCAAATATCAAATCTTACAAAAATCCAGAAAAGTGGTCAGGTTATCTTGCATATACCTATGATTTGCCAAAAAAAAATAAAAAAGACACAATTAAAAAAAAGAAAACAAACAAAAAACCAAGTTCAAGAAATGGATATCCACTCATAATAAGAAACTTAGATACAGCAAAGGAAGATACCATTCCATTTGTATTGGATTACACATTCTCTAAAGAGCAGAAAATTATTTCATATGTAACTAGCGGCGAAAAGAATTCCGTAAAACCTGGAGTCTATATTAAAGATTTAATTAATAATGCCACAAAACATGTTTACGAATCACACGTTAAAACAAAATATCATAAACTTGAGTTAAGTGACAGTGGAAAACATTTGGCATTTGTTGTAGATACTGATTCTACAAAAGCTTATGAAAGAAATAAGGAACTATATACTTGGAATCAAAAAAATGATTTAAAATTAATTCTTGATCGGAATAGTTCACCAGATGGCTATCAAGTTTCTTCTGATGGTCAAATTAATTTTTCAGATGATGAAACCAAACTCTATTTCGGTTTAGCATTACCTGAAATTTATCAAGATACATTACTGTTGAAGGAGGAAATTGTTGATGTTGAAGTATGGACTTATGACGAGCCCAGATTGTATACAGTTCAAGAGATGCAATTGAATAATGATAGGAAAAAGTCATTCAAATCTGTATATCATATAAATGATGAAAAAGTAATTCAAATCGCAACGAAAGAATTTCCAAATTCAATTATGTCTGATAATGGAAACAATAAATATGCTTTAATAAGCAATCCAGAACCATATCAGCTCAGTTCTCAATGGACTGCACTTTTTTCTAAACATGATTTGGCTGTGAGGAATATAAATAATGGTGATTCTAAAATTATAATTAAAGGCAATCCTAGCGCTGCCCGACTAAGCCCCGCTGGAAATTACGCATATGGATATAATCAAGTTGATAGCACCTGGTATACTTACAATCTCAAAACATCAAAATACATTGAATTAACAAAAGGTAAGTTATTTTATAATGAACTGAGTGATTATCCAAATTACCCAAGTTCATATGGGTCTGCAGGGTGGACCAAAAATGACAACACTATTCTTGTTTATGACCGTTACGACATTTGGGAAATTAATCCAGAAAATAGAAAAATTGAACGTCTTACGAATGGTCGTGAATCAAAAACATCTTACAGGCTTCTTAAATTAAATAATGATATTGAATTTATTGATACCTCAGAAAAATTATTGATGCTCACATTTAATGAAACAACAAAAAATTCGGGTTATTATGAATTTAATCATAAAAAAAGCGAAGGTAAACAACTTGCAGATGGGCCATACAGATATTCTACACCTAAAAAAGCTAGGTTAAGTGATGACATAATTTACACAAGACAATCTTTTATCGACTATCCAGACATTAGATTATCAAAATTAGATTTTGAATCTGATAAGTTAATAAGTAATGCTAATCCACAACAAGTAGATTATAATTGGGGAACATCAGAATTGGTTAGTTGGTCCTCATTAGATGGATTGAAATTATCAGGAATATTGATAAAGCCAGAGAATTTTGATCCATCAAAAAAATATCCAATGATAGTAAATTTTTATGAGAAAAGTTCAAATGGATTACATGCTCACAGAGCTCCAAATCCGGGTAGATCATCAATTAATTACAGTTTTTACACCAGTAGAGGTTATTTAATTTTTAACCCAGATGTGTATTATCGAGTTGGTTACCCGGGTGAAAGTGCTTTTAACTGTGTCATTCCAGGAATTACTTCATTAATAGAAAAGGGGTTTGTTGATAAAAATAATATTGGTGTACAAGGTCATAGCTGGGGAGGTTATCAAGTTGCATATTTAGTAACAAAAACAGATATTTTTAAAGCAGCGGAGTCCGGAGCACCTGTTGTTAATATGATAAGTGCATATGGCGGAATAAGGTGGGACACAGGTTTAAGTAGGCAATTTCAATATGAGCATACACAAAGTAGGTTAGGGGGGAATCCATGGGAATATCCTCAAAGATATTTTGAAAACTCTCCGATCTACAACATTGATAAAATAAATACTCCTCTTTTAATCATGCATAATGACAAAGACGGTCATGTACCTTGGTATCAAGGTATTGAGTTTTTTATGAGTTTAAGACGTCTGTCAAAACCATCTTGGTTGTTAAACTATAATGATGCCAGGCATTGGCCACTAAAAATGAAAAATAGAAAGGATTTTAATATTAGAATGCAACAGTTCTTTGACCATTATTTAAAAGGATCTGCCATGCCAGTTTGGATGGCTAAGGGTGTCCCTCCAATGGAAAAAGGAATTAACCAAGGATATGAATTGGTAAAGTGATAAATTTCAGAAGAAGTACTAAATCTTAAAGTTTAAAAACAGAAAAAAAACAAATATTGCTAAATACAAATTGAGTGAAAATTTCAATTCCTTTTCTCTAAATAAGTATTGGTATAGGGATTGAGTGATAAATCCAGTTATTAACCACCCTGTATAATTTGATAATGGTACAATTGAGTTTCTAAATTCCCAAAAGTCGAGCATCGGTGCAACTGGTTCAATAAAAAAATCTATGATTAACATCAATATTGAGCCGAGAATAATAGATATTATTTTATTTCCTTTTGAAAGGAAGCTTGATATGCTGCCTGAAATTGTTGTTAGAATCACCCAGTTCATTCCAATCAAGAAAGGTACTCCAAACAATTTTGGTCCAAGGTTTTTTCCATATGAGTATTCACCAAATAACAAGCCGTAATTTACACCTAAAAACTCTACAAAAATCCCAGTCCAAAAAATTAAAACTATACAAAATAGTTCTACTCTTTTAAGTTTAATTTGATTCACCATTAAAAGCAAACTAGTTAGAAATAAATTTATTGGAGTAAATGAGGCAAAAAAAATAAAATCATAAAAAAATAGTCCAAGCAAGCCTGAAATATGAACAAGCCATATTAAAAAAATTGAGAAATATGTTTTATTAATTTTCAATTAAGTCAGAGATAATTTTTGATGATAATATACACAGTGGAATTCCGCCACCAGGATGAACACTTCCTCCGCAGAAAAACACATTTTTTAATTTTTTTGAAAAATTTGGATGTCTAAGAAATGATGAAAACATATCATTGCTGGAAGTACCGTAAAGAGATCCCAGATATGAATTTGTATTTTTTTCCAAGTCAACAGGGCTATAAATTTTTTCTTTAATCAGTTTGTCTTTGATTTTGATCTTTAAAATTTTTTCTATTTTTTTTATAATAGCTTTTTTCAAAACTTTAATTTCAGAATCCCAGTTTTGATTTGTATTGTGAGGTGCATTAACCATAACAAACCAGTTTTCAGAATTTTTTGGTGCATCACTTTTTACATCTTTTGATGTGATATTTACATAAATTGTTGGATCATCATACAGTTCTTTTTTTTCAAAAATTGATTTAAACTCGCTTTTGTAATCAGATGCAAAAAAGATGTTATGCAGGTCCAAATTTGTATTTGTATTTTTCATGCACCAATAAAAAATTACTGCTGAGCTAGATCTTTCTGAATTGAGAGAAGAATGACTAATTTTTTTTCCCAAAAGCTTGTTGTAAAAATGATGAGTGTCCACATTAGAAATCACATAGTCAGCCTCAACTCTTTTTTTATTATTAATCTCTAAATAACTAACCTTTTCATTCTTTATTTTAAGTTTTGTAATCTCATTTCTAAAATTAAATTTGACTCCAATTCTATTAGCTAGTTCATATAAGCTTTTTGAAATTTCGTGCATTCCACCAACAGGGATGTACGTTCCATAGTGGTTCTCTAAATGTTGAATTAGACTCATCATTCCAGGTGTTTTGTATGGTGAGGAACCATTGTAAGTTGCATACCTATTGAACATTTGTACCAAATATTTATTTTTTAACTCAACGCGATTAACCTCATTGAGTGTTTTATTTATTTGAAAAAAATTAATTCTAAAAAGTGCTTTAATTGTATCTGTATTCAAATAGGTTGAAAGTTTATGTAGTGATTTCTTTAAAAATATTTTTTCTGTGAGATTGTATTTTATTTCAGCTTTGTTTAGATATTTTTTAACGACGTGCTCTGAAATATTAAATTCTTTTTCAACTTCATTAAAAAATTTATTTTTATCAGAATATGCAGTGAATTTTTTTCCATCATTCCAAAAATATTTACAATGAATTCTTTTCTTTTTATAGTTGAAGAAATTTCTAGGATTTTCATCACAAATGCTAAATAGCTCATCAACTAAATGAGGCATTGTAAATAGTGATGGTCCTGCGTCGAATCTGAAATCTCCTAATTTAAAAGTACTTAACTTTCCACCTGGAAATTCATTTTTCTCGAACACATCAACATCAAAGCCCTTCTTTTTAAGCCTGATTGCCGAACATATCCCCCCAATTCCTGATCCAATAATTGCTACTTTCATATTTTAAAGCTTTGTGTTTTGATTTCTTTTATTTCAAATCTTGCGAAAAGATCTTCACTATACCATTTCCTTTCTTTTGTTTTTTTTATAATTTCTGCATGTGCCTTGTTTTTGTAAGCAAAATCGCTAATTGATTTGTGATTTTTCCATACACTGAATGTTGCTTGCGATAAAAGAGGCAATTCACCAATACCCTTGTAGAATTCAACTCCTTCAGCATTTTTAATTGCATCAGATGCGGAGGAAACATTTAGCCAAAAGTCTATTTGTTTACTTAGCTTAATTTTTCCTCTAGTTATAACACCAATTTTATTTTCTTTTTTGGTTTCTCTGTTTACGTTCACTTTAAATGGGTTCATGTTGTCCCACAAACCGTTCGAGAATATTGGTTCCATTATGTAATCTATCCTTTTCTTTGCTTTTTTTTTAATTTCTTTTGCATGATTACTACTCTCAATAAATTCATTTAAAAACTCAGGTTTTTTCCATACGCACAATAAAGAATAAACAGAAAAATCAGGGTAAATAAACCCACCTTTACCACCAGTGCCGAGCATTTTATAGAATGATAGTTTATCATTATTTGAAAAATATTTTTTCGCTTCAACCATTTGTTTGAATGCCCAAAATTTATTTGATTCAAAATGAAAAAAAGATATTGATACTGCCATCAATTGTTAGTATCAAAATTAGTGCAATTCTTTCAATTTAAAATATAATATATTTGTTAACTAATTAATTTTTTTGAAAAAAGAATACGATTTCATTTTTTGCGGATATGGTCTCTCTTCATCCGTTATTCTATTTAAAATGTCAAAAATCAATTATTATTTAAACAAGAAAATTTTAATAATTGAAAATAGGAAAGAAGATGTCAACAAAACATGGTGTTTTTGGGATAGTAATGATTCAAAATGGAACAGGTTTTTATCAAAAAAGTGGTCAGAAATAAATTTTAAAAGCTTGGGTATCAGTTTAGATTTTAAATTGGATAACATGACTTATAATATGATAAAAAGTCAGGATTTTTTTAAAATTGTTAAAAAGGATATCGAATCGAACATGAATGTTGAAACTTTGTATGAAGAAGTTTTATCAATTGATCATGAGCCAAAAAATGTCAGAATAAAGACAAAGAATCATTCTTTTACAGCTAGTAAAGTTTTTAATAGCATACCAAATTTTTCCCCTTACAAGAAGAATTCAGACTTAAAAATGCTATTACAACATTTTAAAGGATGGACAATAAAAACAAAGAATAAATATTTTGATGATAAGAAGGCAACAATTATGGATTTTACAATCGATCAAAAAGATGAGACTCGTTTTTTTTATGTACTTCCAATAAGTTCAAATGAAGCTTTGATTGAATACACACTTTTCTCAAAAAAAGAATTGAATGATTCTGAATACGATCAACAAATTTCAGATTACCTGAGAGATAATGGTATATCAGATTACAAGATAACAAGTAATGAAAAAGGGGTTATACCAATGACATGTTTTGATTATTCAAAATATAATAACAAAAATCTTATTAATATCGGTACTTCTGGAGGGTGGACCAAGCCCTCAACTGGATACACTTTTAAATTTATTGATAAAAAATCCACACAATTATTAACTTTTATGGAAATAGAAAATGATTTCAGGAAATTTAATAAAAAAACAAGATTTTGGTACTATGACAGAATATTTTTAGACGTTCTATATTATCAAAATCATCTTGGATCGCATTTATTTGAAAGACTTTTTTTAAATAATAAAATTGAAAAAATCTTTAGATTTCTTGATAATGAATCGAGCTTAATTGATGATTTAAGAATTACTTTGTCCTTCCCAAAATTTCTATTTACAAAGACATTTTTCAAAACTTTGTTTAAATACTGAATAGATATAAAATTGTGAAATCCTTATTTTAAGGCTTTTATATTACGAATTTATTAAAAAAATACTCTGTATTTTATTAATTCAATAATTTTAAGTATATTTATGGTAAGTCCCGTGTAGACTGGGATTTATAATATAGTCGCGGGTGGAGAGAACGCATCCTGAAAAATCGTTACATATGTTTTAATTATAAAATGAATGTATGAAAACTTCAAACCTAACTATTCAAAAACATCTAACATATAGAGGTGTTAAATATAATCCGAATAAAATTTCTAGAGATAACCAAAAGACATCTAGCAATTTTGGAATGTATAGAGGAGTAAAATTCGCTCTATAAACAACTAATAACAACTAACTATAATAGATTTTAGATTGAAAGGCTCTAGTTTTTTGGAGCCTTTTTTTGACCCTAATTCTTAAACATTTTAATGATATAATCGCTGTTTTCAGTTTTATAACCACGATACATTCCAGGGGAATTAAATTCCATCATTACGCTGCCATTTTTGTCAATACCAATAACGCCTCCAGTAGCTCCCATTTTACCAACTTTTTCGAAAATTGAAATTTTCGCAGCTTCTTCTAAAGTTTTGTTTTGATATTCCATCATTGCAGATATATCATATGCAACTACATTTCTAATAAAAAATTCTCCCCATCCAGTGGCAGAAACTCCACATGTTTTGTTATTTGCATAAGTACCAGCTCCGATTACCGGTACATCCCCAATTCTATTCCATTTTTTATTCATCATCCCACCCGTAGAGGTGCCAGCTGTTATATTTCCTGATTTATCTAGTGCAACACATCCTACCGTTCCATATTTGTTCTCTTTTATTTTTCTAATTTGCTTTAATTGCTTATCAGTGATAAAGTAACTATTATTTACTGTTTCTAATCCATTATCTACAGCAAAATTTTCTGCCCCTTTTCCAGATAAGAAAACATGTTTGGATTTTTCCATAACTGCTCTTGCTGCCGATATAGGATTTTTAATAGTTTTTAGTGTTGCAACTGCACCAGCATTCAGGTCACTTCCTATCATTATACATGCATCCATTTCTACACTCTCTTCATTGGTTAACACAGAGCCTTTGCCTGCGTTGAATAATTCGGAATCCTCAAGAATTTTAATTGTTTTTTCAACAGCATCGACGCTACTGCCTCCATTTTCTAAAATAGAATATCCGACCTCAAGCGCTTCTCTTAGCTTATCTTCGTATTTTTTTTGTAATTCTTTTGGCGTATTCTCTCTAATAACTGTCCCAGCCCCTCCGTGAATAACAATTGCATAATCGTTTATTGATTTTTCACAAGAAAAAAAAAGAATGACAGGTATTAATTTAAGGTATTTTTTCATAAAGAGTTTTTTGTTACCAAATACCTGTATGCGATAATTAGTAGCTGAATTTTAGTTGCTTTACTCAGGTTAAGCCCCTTTTTTGAGTAACTCGGAAGTATTATTTTATTCAATTTAGCCAATAATTGGTAGATACTTTTCATTATCATCGCAATATACAATTCATGTATTATCTTAGCAAAACTTATGTTGATTCAACTGTTTTTTTTAATACTAGGCTTAATACTGCTTGTTTTTGGCAGTAATTATTTATTAAAATCTTCCGTAGACCTATCATTAAAATATAATATATCTAAAGTAGTTATTGGTCTTACAGTTGTATCAATTGCCACCTCTGCACCAGAGCTTTTAATCAGTATAAGTTCAGTTTTAAAAAACTCTAGTGATATTGCCATATCCAATGTAATAGGTTCAAATATTGCAAACTTTGGACTTGTGCTTGGTTTAGCACTTTTTTTCTCCAAGATTAAAATCTCTAAGAATATAATTAATCAAGATTGGAATTTTCTTATGATAGTGAGTGTGATATTTACTTTTTTTGCTTTGTCAAAATCTGAGGTGGATAGAATTGAGGGAGGTGTCCTATTTTCTCTGTTGATTTTATCACTTATTTATGTTTTCAAGAAATCAAAAGGCGATGAAAACGAAAAGAAAATAATTTATAATTCAAACTCAAAACTAATACTAACAATATTTGTTTCAAGTATCATGCTTTATTTAGGCTCTGAATTTTTTGTAGAATCATCTATTTATTTTGCAGATTATTTTGGTGTTTCCGAAAGAATAATAGGGTTAACAATTGTAGCAATCGGGACCAGTCTTCCAGAGGTTGTAACGACATTAGTTGCAGTATTTAAAAAAGAGTTGGATATTTCTGTTGGAAATATTATTGGATCTAATATTTTCAATATTTTGGCTGTTGTTGGATTAACATCAATAGTGAAACCATTGGAAATCACTAATGTAGAGAATCTTCAATTTGATTTATCTGTCATGTTCTTTGTTATGTTGCTTCTTTTTCTTTTTTATTCATTATCAAAAACTAAAATTTTAGGAAGAACTAATGGCATTATTTTACTGGTTTCATTTGTGATGTATTACATCATAATACTGTAAAAAAAAACACCCCAATTTGGGGTGTTTTCTAAATAAATATGAGTTGATCTTTACACTTTAGCTGACTTTACAGTTTTGATAATCCTGGCAGCAATTTTATAAGGATCACCATTTGATGCAGGTCTTCTGTCTTCAAGCCAACCTTTATAACCTTTTTCAACAGTTATGATCGGAATTCTTATTGAAGCACCTCTATCAGAAACACCATAACTAAACTCAGTGATTGACTGCGTCTCATGATCACCTGTTAACCTTTGGTCATTAAATGCACCATAAACTGCAATGTGCTCATCAACAACGGGTCGAAAGGCTTCACAAATTTTTTCATATGTTTCTTTAGAACCGCAAGTTCTCAATGTACTGTTTGAAAAGTTTGCATGCATTCCTGAACCATTCCAATCAGTTGCACCAAGAGGTTTTGGATGATATTCAATTGCAAGACCGTATTCTTCAGCTAATCTTTCAAGAAAATAACGAGCTACCCAAATTTCGTCACCAGCCTTAGCTGCACCTTTTGCAAAAATTTGAAATTCCCATTGACCTGCAGCAACTTCAGCATTAGTACCCTCAATATTGATTCCAGCATCAATACAGATATCTAAATGTCTATCCATTATTTCTCTACCAAATGCATTTTTACCGCCGACAGAACAATAAAATTGGCCTTGTGGTGTTTGATCTTTTGGAAAACCTAATGGCAAATTAGTTTCTGTATCCCACAAGAAATATTCTTGCTCAAAACCAAACCAAAAATCATCATCATCATCATCAATAGTGGCTCTACCATTAGATTCATGCGGTGAACCATCTGGGCTCAGGACTTCATTCATGACAATAAATGCATTTTTTCTGACAGGGTCAGGATATATAGCTACGGGTTTTAATAAACAATCAGAAGATCCGCCCGGTGCCTGTTGAGTCGAACTACCGTCAAAAGCCCAAATAGGACAATCCTCTAATTTTCCACTAAAATCAGATACAACTTTTGTTTTACCTCTAAGGCTTTGGGTTGGTTTGTATCCATCCAACCACAAATATTCAAGTTTAGATTTGCTCATAATAGATTTTTTAGATATCTAAATGTATAGTTATTTTTAAAAAAATATTGATACAAAATATCAAATTTTTCTGTTTTTATGAACATCATAATTTAAGTACTTAAAAATTATTTTTTTAGTAGAAAATTCGTGTAAAATAAGTCTTTTTATCAATAGTAATTAACAAAAAAATTAAGGTAAATTTTTAGTAAAAACAATAACCACTATCTTTGAATAATTAATAATCTTTTGGATATCAATAACAAATATGATCGCAGGGGTGTTTCATTTGACAAAAAAGATGTCCATGACGCTATCAAAAATATAGATAAGGGTCTATATCCGAACTCATTCTGTAAAATAATTCCTGACATTATCGATAATGATGATGAAATGTGTCTAATAATGCATGCAGATGGTGCAGGCACCAAATCATCACTGGCCTATGCATATTGGAAAGAAACAAATGATATCTCAGTTTGGAAGGGTATTTCTCAAGACTCTTTAATTATGAATATTGATGATCTCATTTGCGTAGGAGCGACAAAAAATATTGTTGTCTCTTCAACTATTGGAAGGAACAAAAAATTAATACCTGGTACGGTTTTAAAAGAAATTATTGAAGGAAATGAAGAAATAATAAAATTACTCAACTCTTTTAATTTAAATATCATTTCATCTGGGGGTGAAACAGCTGATGTTGGGGATTTGGTGAAAACAATAATTGTAGATAGTACAGTTTTTACAAGGATGAAAAGAGATGATGTTATAGAGAACAATATCAAGAGTGGTAATGTAATTGTTGGGCTTGCATCATTCGGTAAATCATCATATGAAAAAGAATATAATGGGGGAATGGGTAGTAATGGGTTAACATCAGCCAGACATGATGTTTTCAGTAATGAATATCGAAAAAAATATCCAGAAACATACGATAATAATCTACCCAAAGATTTGATTTATTCTGGATCGAAAAAATTTACTGATTCTGTAGATGGGGTTGAACTTGACGCTGGTAAATTGGTTCTGTCACCCACACGAACATATGCACCAGTACTTGACAAAATCTTTGATGAAGTTGGTAGAGATTTTATTGATGGTATTATCCATTGTAGTGGTGGTGCACAAACCAAAGTTTTAAATTTTATTGAAAATTTACATATTGTAAAGGACAATTTATTTGATATTCCTCCGCTTTTTGAAATGATTCAAAAAGAGTCGGAGACACAATGGAGAGAAATGTATCAAGTCTTTAATATGGGACATCGCATAGAAATATATGTTGATAAAAAATTTGCAAATCATATAATATCCATTTCAAAAAGTTTTAATGTAGATGCACAAGTCATTGGTAAAGTTGAAGAGAGTGATTCTAAAAAACTTACAATTATTTCTGATAAAGGAGAATTTGTTTATTGATGTTAGAAAAATTAAAAATATTAGAAAAAAAATTTAATGAAATCTCTGATTTGATTATTAAACCTGATGTCATAGCAGACCAGAAAAAATACATCAAAATCAGTAAAGAGTATAAAGATTTGAAAGAAATAATTGATAAAAAGAATGAATATGAAAATGTTTTAAAAAATATAGATGAGGCAAATCATATTATCAAAAATGAAACGGATAAAGAAATGCTTGAACTAGCTAACTCTGAGATGATAGTTTACAAAGAAGATTTGTTAGAATTGGAGGAACAGTTGAAAATCTTATTGATCCCCAAGGACCCTGATGATACAAAAAATATTGTTATGGAATTGAGAGCTGGAACGGGGGGAGATGAAGCAAGTATCTTTGCAGGTGATTTATTTAGAATGTATTCAAAGTATGCTGAAAAACAAGGATGGAAAGTTAATCTTGTTGATTTTAATGAAGGAACTGCAGGCGGCTTCAAGGAGATAATTTTTGAAATTAATGGTGAAAATGTATACGGAACTATGAAATTTGAGTCTGGTGTTCACAGGGTTCAAAGAGTTCCACAAACAGAAACTCAAGGCAGGGTTCACACTTCTGCATCTACGGTCATGGTCTTGCCTGAGGCAGAGGAATTTGATGTAGATTTGGATATGCAGGATGTTAGGATTGAAAGAACAACCTCAACAGGACCTGGCGGACAGTCAGTAAATACAACATATTCTGCAATTAAACTTCATCATGAACCCACTGGTATTATTGTCAGTTGTCAAGATCAAAAGTCACAACACAAAAATCTTGAAAAAGCACTTAAAGTACTACGATCTAGATTGTATGAGTTGGAGATGAGCAAAAGAAAAGAAGAGGATTCTATAAAGAGGAATTTAATGGTCTCTTCTGGAGATCGATCCGCCAAGATAAGAACCTACAACTATCCGCAGGGAAGAGTTACAGACCACAGAATAAATTTAACTTTATATGATTTACAAAATATTGTTAATGGAGATATCGACAAGCTTGTTGAGGAACTCAAACTTCATAACAACATTCAATTAATGAATAATGATAATTAATGAAATTAAGTCAACTTGAAAATAATATAAAAAATAAAAAGTCATTTTTGTGTTTAGGCCTTGATACTGATATTGACAAAATACCAAAACATTTGCTGAATAATTCAGATCCAGTATTTGAATTCAACAAGAATTTAATTGATCAATTAAATAAAAAAATTGTTGCTGTTAAAATAAATACTGCTTTTTATGAAAGTAGGGGTATTGCAGGTTGGACTTCCTTGGAAAAAACCATTAATTATCTTAATAGATATCACCCTGAACTCTTTACAATTGCTGATGCCAAAAGAGGTGATATAGGAAACACATCAAAAATGTATGCCAAAGCTTTTTTTGAAAATTTAAATTTTGATTCAATCACTCTGTCTCCATATATGGGTATGGATACGGTTTCCGAATTCCTTGATTATGATGAAAAATATCCGATTCTTCTTGCTCTAACCACAAATCAAGGAGCAAGTGACTTTCAATTGCCAAACAATCTTTATGAGTCAGTTATTACAAAATCAAAGAATGTGAAAGGAGCTAAAAAAATTATGTTTGTGGTTGGAGCTACAAAATCTAAATTTCTAAAAAATATAAGAAAAATTGCTCCTGATAATTTCTTATTAATTCCGGGTGTAGGTGCTCAAGGTGGGGATGCTGCTGAGGTAGTTAATAGTTGTACGAATTCAGAAAATAAAAAGATACTGATTAATGTATCGAGATCAATAATTTATGCAGGAAATGACGAAAATTATGTATTTGAAGCTCTTAAAAAAGTTGACGAAATAAACAACTCTATTGGGTTCAAATAAAAAAAAGGACTGTTACCGGGAAGTAACAGTCCTTTATAATTAGAAAAAATTAAAACAACTAACTAAAAATTATAAATTTTCTAATTATTTAATGCTGAAATCAGCATATGCACCTGTACCATGCTCGGCAATGTCAAGGCCTTCTGCTTCTTCAGCTTCAGATACCCTAAGACCAACCAATGCTTTTACTAATAGTACAATTATAACAGCTCCAACGCAACAGAAAATTCCTGCTAATCCAATTACAGCAGCTTGCTTTCCAATTTGCTCGATTCCTTGATTTGCACCAAAGACACCAACAGCGAGGGTACCCCACATACCACAAAATAGGTGAACAGGGATAGCTCCAACAGGGTCATCTAATTTAGCTTTATCTAGTAAGGCAACACCACCAAGGACAATAGGACCGGCAATGGCACCAATTGCTATGGCTTCAGCAGGTGACATCAAATCAGCACCAGCAGTAATTCCTACCAATCCACCCAGAACTCCGTTCATAAACATTGTAATGTCTAAAGTACCATATACTACTTTAGCAGTTAATGCACAAGCAATACCACCGGCAGCCGCTGCTAAACATGTTGTTACAAGAGTTAGAGATGTTAATGCTGGATCAGCTGATAATACTGAACCTCCATTAAATCCAAACCATCCTAACCATAGAATTAGTACACCAGCTGCAGACAAAGGAAGATTTGATCCAGGAATCGCTACTGGATTTCCATCTTTATCAAATTTACCTTTTCTAGCACCCAAGAAGTATATTATGATTAGGGCTCCCCAACCTCCAACGGAGTGTACCAAAGTAGAACCTGCGAAATCATAGAAACCTAATTCAGAGGCCCATCCGCCTCCCCATTGCCAAGAACCGACAATTGGATAAACAATAGCAACATACAATGAGGCTATCAATATGAATGAGAAAATCTTAATTCTTTCAGCAACAGCACCTGAAATGATAGTAGCTGCAGTAGCGGCAAACATAGCTTGGAATAAAAAGTCAGTCCAGTATGTGTAACCACCATCAGCATAAGTTAATTGATCGTAACCTTCTCCTGGATCAATAAAAAATCCAGCAAACCCAATTGTATCTCCCATGACAAATTCACCAGGGTACATCAAATTAAAGCCTACTAAATAATAAATAAGTATTCCAGCAGTGATTACAAAAAAGTTTTTGAACAATATGTTAACAGTATTTTTTTGTTGTGTTAATCCAATTTCTAGGAATGAGAATCCTAAGTGCATAAAAAACACAAGAAACGTACATACCATCATCCATACGTTGTTTGTAGTTAATAATTCCATATTAATTTATTTATAGTTATTGTTTGTGATTAGAAACTAAAACCAAATACTAAGAATGCAGCTTCTGCATCTGGATTGTAGATAAATGATCCAAACACTGGAAGAGCATAATCCTCAGAAATTTTGATATCTTTTTCACCACTGAATGATAAGTTAACCAGTCCACTTTCACCTCCTGCATAGAAGGCATCAGCTCCATCGCTTCCAAAACCAACTGCAACTCCAACGGGCCCAACAGGAAATCCTGCTTCAACGTAAAGAGCCTCAAGGTCGGTGAAATATCCAACAGTCAAGTCAATTGGTCCCAAGCTAGCAGAACCACTAACTTCAATATCTCCGTCGAACACACCACCTGCTGAATATGTTCCATCAGCACCGGGAAAGGAGTAATTTGTAACTGTTACAGCAAGTGGACCAAAATCATAAGAAACCCAAAGGTCTAATTCATTTCCACTAGCATCATCATTAAGTCCAAAGCTTCCCCAGATACCACCGGTTAGGTTACCAGCACCTAACTCCATCCAAGGTTGAACGTGAGGTCCAGTACCAAACTGCGTACCTCGCCAAACATAAGAACTGACGACATCAGCCCCAAAATCTTGGGATTTAACTTCTTGTGCTGGAGTAAAACAAAAGATTAAGCTCACCAGCAATAAATTGTATTTAATAAGTGTTTTCATAATTATAATTATTTAGAATACTAAATGTATTTTTTTTATCGAATCCGTAATGTTGATAAGTCTTTGATTGTTATATTTTTAAGGATCCCATAAATTCATTAATGAAAATCTATGTAATTCATAAAAATCTGGGCTTTAAATTTTAAATATGGTATTTGTTAGTAATTAAAACCTTGTTTTACAAGTATTTACTGATTTTTAACCCTATAAAAACAGATAAAATACCTATCAAAACACTAAACAAAACATAAAAAAATAAGTAGTTGTAATTATTATTATTAATCAATACCAAACTTTCTTGGCTGAAGGATGAAAAAGTGGTAAAGCCACCACAAAAACCTATTGTAAACATTATTGCTAATGATGAGTCAGAGTTGGAGTTTTTGATTGACCAACCAAGAGTTAAGCCAATTAATAAGCAACCAATCAAATTTGTTACAAAAGTAGGGTAGGGAAAATGGAATTTTTTAAAATAAGCTATTTGAGAAATCAAGTATCTGCATACTGAACCCAATCCACCACCCACAAAAATTAAAAGGATATTTTTAATCATTGACCATTTTTTTTAAAAACAACAGCAATGAGAAAAAAACGATGAAACCGATTAAGACCCAATGAACACCTCTGTATGTATTTTTAAGGAACTTTATATCTTTCCTATACATGTAAGTAATTATGATTGAAAATGCTATTACAAAAAAAATAGCAAAAATCATTTGACCTGAAGAAAACATTATACATTATGTATATTTATCTTGAACCTAAGCTAGTCCAATCATCTATATCTTTAACTTCCCATTCAGAATCAGATGAGCTTGTCCCTGCTGAATTTTCCCAATTGGTGTTTCCTTTAATGACAGAGGCTTTTCTAACTAGGGTGTGATCTTTCGTTGCCCCTGAAACTCCAGCAACATTCCATCCGGCTGGACCAGGGTCAGAACTTTCAACACCAATGACATCTAAGATAACTGTAAAACTTCCTGAGGAGTCTTTTCCAAATATTCCAATAGCATCGTTTCCATTGTAATGAACAGGACTTTCGTAAGGAAGAGATAAATCAGCCTTATTTAATATCGATTGATCCGCAGCATCTGTTGAAATAATATATACAGAATTTGACGCCAAAGTTCCAGTCAAAGAAAGTTCTCTTTCTCCATTATCTCCCCAAGCAGTACCATTATTTGTACCTTTTACTTGGTAATTGGATAAATCAACAGATGTTGAGCTTGCATTGTATATTTCAACATATTTATTGTTGCTGGATCCTTCAGCATATTCAGAAAAGTATAGGTTGACTACCTCATTGTCGGAGTTGCCCCCGTTGTTTGAGCTATCATCACCACCATCACTACAAGCAATAAATGATATTATCAATGCAAAAATGGATATTCTTTTCATCAAAAAGATCCTTTAATCAATCGTGTGTGTTCCGAGGTATGTCCAAGTATCTTTGTCATATACAATCCATTCGGAGTTGGTTGCATCAGTTCCTCTTGAATTGTCCCAATTTGAATTTCCCTTACTTATACTTGGCTTTCTTACAAGCGTGTGGTCTTTTGTGGCATTGTTAGTCCCAGCAACATCCCAGCCAGATCCAGGATCACCTTGCCAATCTCCAAGAACATCGATAACTGTGAAATTAGATTTTGTGCCTTTCACGAGTTTGTAGCCGTCGTCTCCGTTGGATAAATATAAATGGGTGTGATTTGCTTTAGCTGTAATGGAGGCATCGGCACTTGGATGAGCAATGATGTAAATACCACCAGGCGCAATTTTAGCTCCTGCTGGGAAATCATTCCAATATTCATATTCTCCAGTTGTAGCTGGTGCATTAGCAACACTTGGAAATGCATACTGAGTCAAGTCAACTTCAGCATCCGTTGGATTGTAAATTTCTAAGTATTTGTTATTACTTGACCCTTCAGCATATTCACTGATAAATATTGTTTTTGGTTCAACAACTGGATCCGGTGCATCTGGCAAAGTAATGGATACAGTTCCTATGTTGCTGTCGTATTCACCATCGTTAGCTTTGTACGTAAATGTATCAGTCCCATATGCATTGGCACTGGGTGTATAGGTAGCAGTGCTCCCACTTAAACTTACTGAACCTTTGGAGGGTTGTCCAACAATTGAAAATGTGATGGTATCTCCTTCAGGGTCAGTTCCTGTTAAGGTAACTGTTATCGCAGAACCGTCAGATGTTGCTGATATATTATCAACAGTAGGAGGGTTGTTCACATTTCCAGTAATTGTGATTGTAATGTTTGCTATGTTACTTACGTTATTTTCTTCATCATATACTCTGTATGTAAAACTATCGGTGCCATTAGTATTGTCGTTTGGCGTGTAAGTTAAAACATCGCCAGAAACCGAACCAGTACCTAGACTTGCATATGATTTGAGTGAATAAATTATGGAATCGCCATCAGGATCTTGTCCCAATAATTTAACACTAATCGTTGCTCCTCCGTCAGTTAAACCAGTCACATCCTCAGCGGTTGGGTTTCCATTTTCATCTTTGGAGCAAGAAATAAAAACAAAAATTGATAATATTAATAGAGAGTATAGATTTTTCATTACTTAAATTTTATTTAACCTAAATATATTTTTTTTTTGCAAACAATGGTGTTAATAAATCTTTAATTAATTCACTTTTGAGGATTTTAAATTTTTTGATAAAAAATAGTAAGATATCAACAAAATATTCCACTCCATTATTTTAAATTTATAAATAATCAAAAATTATTTCACATGAAAAAACAATTGAAGGCGGTTAAAGATTTCCATGATAAATTTGGGTTGAGTTACAATCATTCACCAACTGTAGAATTGGAAAAAAAAATTATTGAATTAAGATTTAATTTAATGAAGGAGGAAAATGAAGAATATATTGAAGCTGCAAGAAATAACGATATCATTGAGGTCGCCGATGCACTAGGGGATATGCTTTACATTTTATGTGGGACCATAATTGAGCATGGAATGTCTGATATAATTGAGGATATTTTTGATGAGATTCAAAAAAGCAATATGAGCAAATTAGGAGCAGATGGAAAACCAATTTATCGTGAAGATGGTAAAGTAATGAAAGGTCCGAACTACTTCAAACCAAACTTTACGAAATTTTTTAGTTGATTTTGTATTTCCAATTTTCAAACTCACTGGAAATATCATACTGAATATTGTTTAATTTTTCTTTTAAAAAACTCGATACTGAACTTTTTTCAGAATTGAGGCTATACATTTGATCTCTGTGTCCGAAAGATTTTATTGGCAAAACGACAACTGCTGTTCCACTTCCAAATATTTCTTTTAAATTTCCTGATTTGTACTCTTTTATAATTTCATCAATAGTAATTTCCCTCTCCAATACGTCAATGTTGTGAAATTTTGCAAGTTCAATTATACTTTTACGCGTGATTCCATCCAAAATACTATCACTTGTTGGGGAGGTTATTAATTTATCTCCAATAACAAAGAATAAATTCATTGTACCGGCTTCCTCAATTGCATTGTGGTTGTTTGAGTCAGTCCATATAATCTGTTGAAATCCTTGGTCTATGGCAAGTTTTGTAGGGTAAAAAGCAGCAGCATAATTTCCAGCAGCTTTGGCGTAACCAACACCCCCTTTGGCAGCTCTACTATACTTCTCTTCAACTTTCACACTTATTTCCATATCACCATAATAAGATTTGCTGGGGCTACATATAATCATAAAAGTATATTCGTTTGCCTCAGATGCATTTATGGATGGTTCTGAAGCAAATACAAAAGGTCTAATATATAAAGCATTTCCAATTCCTTTTTTTACCCATTCAGAGTCAATCATTAGCAATTCTTTCAAACCATTGAAGAAAATATTTTGATCAATTTCAGGGATTGCAAGCCGCACAGATGATTTGTTAAACCTTTTAAAATTTTCCTCAGGTCTAAATAGAAATAATTCATCTTGTTCACTTTTAAAACATTTCATTCCTTCAAAAATTGCTTGTCCGTAGTGAAGAACCCTTGCTGACGGACTTATAGAAATATTTTCATATGGTTTTATTTCACCAGATGACCATTCGCCATTCTTATATTCAGAAACAAACATATGGTCAGTAAAAATTTTTCCAAAAGTTAAATTTTCAAAATCTACACCATCAATTCTTGATTTCTCAACGCGATTAATTTTCATCTAAAAATATTGTGATATAAAATTACAAATTAACTTTGTATCAATTCAACCTAGAATGAAATTTCTAATAAGCGGAGGTACTGGACTAATTGGCAAAAGTATTGTTCAATTATTAAGACAAAACAACCATGATATTAATATTCTTTCAAGGACTAAAAGATCAAGCTTTGATAGAGTAAAATACTATAAATGGAACCCAAAAATTCAAACAATTGATTATGATTCAATTGATGATGTTGATGTAATTATTAACCTGGCAGGTGAAAATATTTTTGGTTTATGGACAAAATCTAAGAAAAAAAAGATATTAGATTCGAGGGTTAAATCATTACAATTGTTAAAAAAATTAATAAACCATAAACCTAACAATGTTAAACAGATAATTTCTGCATCTGCAATTGGAATTTTTCCAAACTCTAAAGAAATTATTTTTGACGAAAATTCAACACAAAAAGGAAGTTCTTTTTTGTCTAATGTGGTAAAAGAGTGGGAGAGAGAAATTGAAAGTTTAAAAGCATTTAAAATTAATGTTACAACAGTTAGAATTGGAATGGTTTTTAGTGAGCTAGGGGGTATCATTAAAGTCTTGAGGTTGATTACAAAATCCAGATTTTTATCCTTTGTTGGAAATGGCGATCAAAAAATTTCATGGATTCATTTGAACGATCTAACAGAACTTTTTTACAAAATATCCCAAAAAAATTATCATGGGTTAATTCATGCGGTAAATAATAATCCAACAACTATGTTGGATTTAATTTCAATTCTTACAAATAAATATAAGTTAAAGTTTAAGGTATTTATTCCAGAGCTAATTTTAAAATCATTTTTCAGATTACTATGTCTTGGTGATTTTTATGAAGATATAGCCAATTCAAGTAAAAATGTTGTTTCTAAACGAATAAATAAGGTATATCCAGAACTTAAATATACAGACCTAAAAGATTTATAAAATTCTATGACATTTTGACAATTTAGGTTTATTGGCAGTAAATTTGAAGAAATAATATAATATGGCGGAAAAAAATAAAAAATCTACTTCAAAAAAACCTACACTAAAAGATCAAATAAAATCATTAAATAATGATCTCGAATCTGAAAAAGATAAATACTTGAGGTTGTTTGCAGAGTTTGAAAATTTTAGAAAAAGAACATCAAAGGAAAGAATTGAGCTATTTAAAACAGCATCAAAGGAATTGATGTCTGCTTTATTGCCTGTCCTTGATGATATGGACAGAGCCATGAAGGAGTTCGAGAAAGACAACAGCGCTGATTACACTGGTTTTAAATTGATTTACAATAAATTTTATGATACCCTCGTTAACAATGGCTTATCAAAAATTGAAATTAGTGCAGGAACAATGTTTGATGCAGAGAAACATGAGGCTATCACACAAATTAAAGCTCCTTCAAAAAAAATGGTTGGAAAAATTATAGATGTTGTTGAAAATGGTTATTTAATTGGAGATAAAATCTTAAGGTATCCCAAAGTTGTGGTTGGAAATTAAGTATGAAAGAAGATTATTATAAAATACTTGGTCTAGATAAAAATGCATCAGATTCCGAAATAAAGAAAGCTTACAGAAAATGCGCCATTAAGTATCATCCCGATAAGAATCCAGGCGATAAAAAAGCTGAAGAAAAATTCAAAGAAGCTGCCGAGGCTTATGAGGTTTTAGGAAATCCAGAAAAAAAATCCAAATATGATCAATTTGGGCATTCAGCATTCCAGGGGGGAGGATTTGGTGCTGGTGGTATGGATATGGAAGATATTTTTAGTCAATTTGGAGACATATTTGGGAGTGCTTTTGGTGGTTTTGGCGGCTTTGGTGGTTCAGGTAGGTCCAGAACTTCAAAGGGAACTAACCTCAGAATCAAAGTTTCATTAACAATTGATGAAATAGCTAACGGTTCAAACAAAAAAATAAAAGTAAAAAGAAAAGTTCAAGCCCCTGGACTTGAGTATTCTTCTTGTCATGTTTGCAATGGTACCGGTCAGGTTACTAAAATAACAAATACAATTTTGGGTAGAATGCAATCAACATCAATATGCGATAATTGTGGTGGAACAGGGAAGATAGTCACAAAAAAACCACCCGGCAGTGATGCAAACGGCCAGATTCTAGTAGAAGAAACAGTTGATGTAAAAATTCCAGCTGGAGTAGAAGATGGCATGCAGTTGAGAGTGCCGGGAAAGGGAAACGAACCAGTTTCCGACGGTATTAGTGGAGACCTATTGATACTTATTGACGAAAAGGAGGATCCTAATTTAAAAAGAGAGGGTAACAATCTTCATTATGATTTATACATAAGTATTCCAGACGCAGTTTTAGGTTCTAGTAAAGAAATTGATGTTGTTGGTGGTAAGGTTAGAATTAAGCTGGAACCAGGTATACAACCTGGGAAAATTTTGAGACTAAAAAATAAAGGTTTAAAATCTTTGAACGGGCCCACGGGTGATTTATTGGTTCATGTCAATGTTTGGACACCAAAAACAATGACTAGAGAGCAAAAAGATTTTTTTGAAAACATGAGAGGTGATGATCATTTTAAGCCTAACCCTGATAAAAATCAAAAATCCTTTTTTGATAAGGTGAAAGATATGTTTTCTTAAGTTTGTAAAAAAAAACAATGCCAAATATTCTAATTGTAGAAGACGAGGAAGCCATTAGAAGGGTCCTGAAAAAAGTCCTCATCGAAGACGATAGTAAAAATAATATAATAGAGGCCACAGACGGATCTGACGCAATAAATAAAATCAAATCTGAAAATCTTGAACTGGTAATTTGTGATATTAAAATGCCAAAAAAAGATGGTATAGATGTTTTAAACTTCTTAAAATCTTATGATGATAAAATCCCCATTATAATGATTTCTGGTCATGGTGATTTGAAGACTGCAGTGATGGCCATGAGAAAAGGGGCATTTGATTATATTGAAAAACCACCAGACTTAAACAGTTTATTATCCTCTGTTAGAGAGTCTTTAAAAAACAAGTTAAAAGTAAAAAAGACCACTACAAACCCATCAAAACAATCGAAATATGAAATTATTGGTAAATCCAAAAAAATAATAGAACTAAAGCAAATTATTGAAAAGATTTCACCAACTAACGCTAGAGTAATGATTTTAGGTCCGAATGGATCTGGTAAGGAATTGGTTGCAAGACAAATTCATAACAATAGTTTAAGGTCCGATGGACCATTTATCGAAGTAAATTGTGCTGCTATCCCCTCAGAGTTGATTGAAAGTGAGTTGTTCGGACATCTTAAAGGTTCTTTCACATCTGCCCACAAGGACAGGGTAGGTAAATTTGAGGCCGCTAATAATGGAACAATTTTCTTGGACGAAATTGGTGATATGAGTTTATCAGCTCAATCAAAAGTCTTGCGTGCTATTCAAGAAAGTAAAATACAAAAAGTTGGTAGTGAGAAAGATATTTTTGTTGATTCAAGAATCATAGCTGCAACAAATAAAGATCTCAAAATTCTAATTAAAGAAAATAAATTTAGAGAGGACTTATATCACAGAATAGCAGTTATTGAATTGAATGTACCAAAATTAGATGAAAGGAAGGATGATATAGTTCTTTTGGTTGATCACTTTCTTGAGCAGTTATCCAGCTCCAATGAAAATGGAATTTTTACCATGGATTCCAAAGCGATTAAGTTGTTGACTACTTACTCTTGGAAAGGCAATGTTAGGGAACTCAGGAATGTTGTAGAAAGACTAACCATTCTTTCTGAAAATAATAATATCAGTTCAGATGATGTAAAGAAATTTTCTGGAAAAAAATAATGAGATACATAGTATTTTTTTTTCTGTCTTTTAGTCTTTTCTCCCAAAGTGATGAAGATATCATATCCTCCATTTTTTCAACGGCACTCACTGAAAGTAAATCTTATAATTGGCTAGATCACATATCAAATCAAATTGGTGGAAGGCTTTCGGGATCCCTTGAAGCTCAAAAAGCTGTTGAATGGTCAAAATCTGAACTTGATAAACTTGGATTTGACAAGGTCTATCTTCAGCCTGTTATGGTACCAACGTGGGTTCGTGGTCCTAAGGAATTTGCCTTGATTGAGACAGAGCCGGGCATTACTTTCAACGTTAACATAACTGCTTTAGGCGGTTCGGTAGCTACTCCATCGGTTGGTTTAAAAGCAAGCGTAATTGAGGTTTTTGGCCTGGACGAGCTCAAGGCTTTGGGAAAGGAAAAAATTGATGGTAAAATTGTTTTTTTTAACAGACCTATGGATCCCAAATACATCAGTACTTTCACATCTTATGGCACTGCTGTTGATCAAAGAGCTTTAGGCGCCTTAGAGGCATCCAAATATGGTGCGATTGGAGTAATTGTTAGGTCAATGACCCTCAGGGTTGATGATTATCCACACACTGGAGCACTAACATATGGAAATTTACCATTAAGTAAAAGAATTCCTGCTGCAGCAATCAGTACTAAGGGTGCTAATAAATTAAGTGATTTACTCAAAATAAAACCCAATTTAAAATTCCTTTTTAGACAACAAAGTAAAACCTTGAGAGATTCACAATCTTACAATGTGATAGCGGAAATTAAAGGTTCTGAATTTCCTGATGAGGTAATCCTTGTTGGAGGACATCTGGATTCTTGGGATATTGGTGATGGTGCACATGACGATGGTGCAGGGGTCGTACATTCCATGGATTTACTTAATATATTTAATAAAATTTCCTATAAACCTAAGCGAACTATAAGAGTTGTTTTATTTATGAATGAAGAAAATGGAGGAAGAGGCTCCAATAAATATAAAGAGATAGCTGACAGAGATGGAATCAATCACATTTTTGCAATTGAATCTGATGCTGGTGGTTTTAGACCCCTTGGTTTTTCATTCACCTGCAGTGATGGTAACTTCTTAAAGATTTTAGAATGGAAAAAGCTTTTTGCACCATATTATGTTAATGTTTTCATTAAAGGTGGGAGTGGGGCAGATATTTCCAATTTAAGAAAACCTAATAATATTCTAGTTGGATTGAGACCAAACTCACAAAAATATTTTGATTACCATCACACCGAAATTGATATTTTTGAAAATGTTAATAAAAGAGAATTGGAACTTGGATCAGCTGCTGTAGCTTCACTTGTTTATTTGTTCGATAAATATGGTGTTCAAAATTAATGTTTGAAAAATTAAAAAGCTTAGATGCTGATCTGTTAATCTTCTTAAATAACTTAGGAGCTGAGCAATTTGATTTATTATGGTTATTAATAACTAATAAGTATACATGGATACCCTTTTATTTTTATTTGATATACTTATACTTTAATTCAAAAAAATTAAATCCTAAATCTATTTTCTCATTTTTTTTGATTATTGGATTAATGATTTTATTTACAGATCAGTCTAGTAATATTTCCAAACATTATTTTCAAATTTTAAGACCGTGTCACGATGAATCAATATCTGGGTTAATTAGAATTGTTAAAGAAGGTTGTGGAGGTTTATATGGATTTTTTTCAGCCCATGCGTCAAATTCTTTTGCTATCGCTGGTTTTTTTTATTTTTTATTTACTAATTACCAAAAGTGGAGAAAATTTCTTTTTTTGTGGGCAGCAATCATTGCATACAGTAGAGTTTACTGCGGGGTTCATTTCCCGTCAGATGTTATTATAGGTGGGGCTTATGGACTAGCGTCTGGATATTTAGCATTTATTTTTTATAATTATTTATTGAAAAATCAATCCTTTTTTAGTAAATCAGTATAATTGGATTTAAATTTTTCAATTCGAGGAACTGAAACATTCCAAATATATGGGTTATTCGGGTTTTTTATTTTATAATCCTGATGATAGCTTTCTGCTAGGTAAAACTTCTCAAATTTTTTTATTTCAGTGACAATTACGGGGTATATCTGTTTATCTAACAACCTTTGTATTTCTTGTTCAATAACTTTTTTTTCTTCATCAAATTCATAAAAAGCAATTGATCTATAATGGGTTCCTACATCGGGACCTTGCCTGTTTAAAGTAGTGGGATCATGTGATGCGAAAAAAACTTCAACAAGCTTTGCAAAACTTATTTTATTTGGTTTGTAAGATACTTTTACACTTTCTGCGTGACCAGTTTTTCCAGTTAAAACTTGGCTGTAGGAAGGATTTTTAAGCCATCCCCCCGAATATCCTGATTGCACATTAGTAACACCCTCAAGGCTTTCAAAAATTGATTCAACACACCAAAAACAACCAGATGCAAAATATGCTTGCTTAATTTCATTTTGTCCATATGAAATTGACAACAAGAAAAAAATTAAAATTTGAAGCTTAAATTTCATCTACAATATTCATTATTTTTTTCGAAAAACTACTCCAGCTTAATTTGTCTTTTAGCTCTTTAAGTTTATCAAAATTAAAATTTTTATCATTTAGTGCATAATTTATTGCTTTACTCATACTATGAACATTTGATTCACATATATATCCATTTTTAGAGTTAATGATTTCGCCTATCCCGCCTGTCCCAGTAGTAACAATTTTCTTTTCAAAACTGATCGACAGAGCGGTTACTCCACTTTGAGATGAAATTTTATTTGGTTGAATCACTACGTCAGCAACGGAAAACCAATGATTGATCATATTTCCCTCAATATATTGATCAACAATCTTAATATTTTTTTCAAGCCCTAAACGATTAATTTGCTTTAAATATTTATTTTTTTCGCTGTAAAATTCACCAACAATTAATAAAATTAAATTTTTATTTTTTTTTGTTAACTCAGTCATAGATTCAATTAACAAACCAAGACCCTTGTATTTTCTGATTAAACCAAAATGTAATAGGTACTGATTCTTAGAGTCTAAATTTAAAATCTTTAATGATTTGTCACGATTTATTTTTTTATTGTTTTCAACTGGATGATACAACTGCTTTATGATTGCATTGTTAAAATAAATTTTATTTAGAGAGTTTGTCGAATTTGAAGATAAAGTAATCATTGCATCCAAAGAATTTAAATAAAATTTTAGCATTAAGTAGTCGAGAGGAAATCTTTCATGTGGTAAAACATTGTGAATAACTCCAATTTTTTTAATTGTTTTTTTATTAAGGATGTTAATAATAGCATAGAGAAAGGAAACTAGAGGATTCCAGTGTGTTGTAATAATTGTATTAATTTCTTTTTCTCTCATGATTTTGAATACTTTTCTGATCTCAAAAGGATTGTAGATGTTAAAATTTTCAAAATTTTCATAATTATTTTTTGAATTGTAAAATTGTGATTTCCCAGGAAATAATAAGTTTGGGTAACTTTTTTTAATTGAAAGCACAAATACATTACTAATTTCTTTCAAATGTTTGTAAGTGTTATAATTAAATTCGGAGATACCACCTCTAATTGGGGGATGAGGACCGATGATTAAAATTCTTTGTTTATTTTTCAACTAAAATCCAGTTACCTGAGTTAATAAGATTTTGAGCTTGTTTAAACTTTAAATCTTTTTTTTCACCATTCTGAACATTTTTTACTGTTACACGTTCATTTCTACCTATTTTACGTTGTTCACGAATAATTGTTTCAACTGTACTTTTATCTTTTGATGTATTTCCCCCAATATCTCTGTTACGTCTAGCTAACTCATCACTGTTTAAAACATCTTCTTTACTAGTTTTATAGTTTTGTTGTCTTCTTGCTTGTCTATCCTCTTTTATTTGATTCGGGTCTCTGCTTGGTAAATCAGCTTTCATCAAAAATGTAAGTATATCCTTATTTAAGTTGTCAATCATTGAGAAAAAAAGTTCTTTAGCTTCAAACTTATATATTAAGAGTGGATCTTTTTGTTCATGAACAGCCAATTGAACAGATTGTCGGAGTTCATCCATTTTTCTTAAATGTGTTTTCCACGTTTCATCAATGATTGCGAGAGTAATATTTTTTTCAAAATCATCAATTAACTCTTTTCCTTTAGAATCATATGCGTTATTTAAATTGGTAACAATGTTCATTGTTTTCTTACCATCAGTGAAGGGGACTACAATTCTCTCGTATTTGTTTTTGGGATTTTCGTAAACGTTTTTAATTATTGGAAAAACTTTGTTTACATTTTCTAGGTTTTTTCTCTCATAGTTCTCCAAAATCTCTTTGTAAAGTTTGTTAACTAACTTAATCTCATCTTGTGATTCAAAGTCTGTTTTTCCAATTGATGATGTAATTCCGAAATATCGAATCAGATTAAATTCAAACTCTTTGTATTCATTTTTATTTTTCGCATCCTGATATATGCTTTCAGCAGTTTCAAAAATCATATTAGCTACATCGACTTTCAGCCTATTTACATCAAGAGCATTCTTTCTCTTTTTGTAGATAACCTCTCTTTGCATGTTCATTACATCGTCATATTCAAGAAGTCTTTTTCTAATACCAAAGTTGTTTTCTTCTACTTTTTTTTGTGCCCTTTCGATAACTGAATTCATCATTGAATGTTCAAGCACATCACCCTCTTTATGTCCCATTCTATCCATCATTTTTGATACTCTATCAGTTCCAAATAACCTCATTAAATTATCTTCAAGCGAAACAAAAAATTGTGAGCTTCCGGGGTCACCCTGTCTACCAGATCTTCCTCGCAGTTGTCTATCAACTCTTCTTGAATCATGTCTTTCAGTTCCAATAATCGCTAAACCACCCTTATTTTTAATTTCTTCGGAAATTTTTATGTCGGTTCCACGTCCAGCCATATTAGTAGCGATTGTAACTATTCCACTTTTTCCAGCCTCGGCAACAATATCAGCTTCTTTTTTATGAAGTTTTGCGTTTAAAACATTGTGGTATATTTTTCTTCTTGTTAACATTCTTGAAAGTAATTCTGAAATTTCTACAGATGTTGTCCCTATTAGGACCGGTCTTCCAGAGTTAGACAATTTCGCTACATTTTCAATAACAGCATTGTATTTCTCTCGTTTGGTTTTGTAAACCAAATCATTTCTGTCATCACGAATTACGGGCTTATTTGTTGGTATTTCTGTAACTTCTAGCTTGTAAATATCCCAAAATTCACCTTCTTCTGTTACTGCTGTTCCTGTCATTCCTGACAGTTTTCTATACATCCTGAAATAATTTTGCAACGTAATAGTTGCAAAAGTTTGTGTAGCATCCTCGATTTTTACATTTTCTTTAGCCTCAATTGCTTGATGTAGCCCGTCAGAATATCTTCTGCCTTCCATAATTCTCCCGGTTTGCTCGTCAACAATCATTACTTTATTGTCCATTAAAACATATTCAATATCCTTTTCAAATAGAGTGTAAGCTTTTAAAAGCTGATTCATTGTATGAATTCTCTGACTCTTTTCATTAAAATCACTAAAAACTTTATCTTTTTTGCTTGCCTCTTCCTCATTTGATAAATTTTCATTTTCGATTCTTGATATTTCAGATGACAAATCCGGTAGAATGAAGAAATTAGAGTCATTTACATTTTCAGATAAATGATCAATTCCTTTATCTGTTAATTCAATTTGGTTATTCTTTTCATCTATGGTGAAGTATAGGTCAGCATCAACTTTTGGCATTTCCCTATTGTTATCTTGCATGTAGAAATTTTCTGTTTTTAAAAGTGTCTGTTTTACACCTTCTTCACTCAAAAATTTTATTAGAGCTTTGTTTTTTGGTAATCCGCGATAAGCTTGCAAAAGTTTAAACCCTCCATTTTCGTTATCACCTGAGTAAATTAGTTTTTTTGACTCAGCCAAGATTTGTGTAACAAGCTGTTTTTGAATTTGTACAAGAGAAGAAATTTTTGGTTTTAGAATATCAAACTCATGATCATCCCCCTTTGGTACAGGACCAGAGATAATTAATGGAGTTCTGGCGTCATCAATTAATACAGAATCTACTTCATCTACAATTGCATAACTGTGTTTTCTTTGCACTCTATCTTGTTCTCTGTTTGCCATGTTATCTCGCAAATAATCAAAGCCAAATTCGTTATTTGTACCATAGGTTATATCAGCTAAATAAGCGTCTTTTCTTTCCTTTGAATGTGGTTTATATCTATCAATACAATCAATTGTTAATCCATGAAACTCAAAAATTGGAGCCATCCAAGTGCAGTCTCTTTTAGCTAAATAATCATTTACCGTAACCAGATGCACACCATTTCCAGTTAATGCATTCAGAAAAACGGGTAGTGTTGCAACTAGTGTTTTTCCTTCCCCGGTTTGCATTTCTGCTATCTTTCCTTTATGTAGACCAATTCCCCCAATTAATTGTACATCGTAATGGACCATATCCCACACAATCTTTTTTCCAGCAGCATCCCATGAATTAGTCCAAATTGCCTTTTCGCCTTTAATTGTAATATAATTTTTAGTGCTAGAAAGTTTTGCATCCATTTCTGAGCAAGAAACTTCAATGTAATCATTTGTGGCAAATCTTTTTGCGGTTTCCTTGACAAGCGCAAAAGCAGTGGGTAAAATTTTATCAAGAAATATATCTAGTTGATCTAGATAGTTGTTCTCAATTTTATCAATTTCAGTGTAATTTTTTTCATTCTCATCAATATCATTGGATTTTGAAATAATATCTTTAATTTCATCTATTTTATCTTGAAATGGTTTTTTTAATTCTGTAATTTGTTTTTTTAAATCTGTTTTGATTGACCTTAGTTGATCATTGCTGAGCTTTTCTAAATTAGACTCTTTTTCATGAATTTGCTTTATTATGGGTTCAGCTTCCTTTAAATCTTTTTTTGATTTATTTGGTATAAATACTTTAAGAATGGAATTTAGTAAACTCATCAATTAATTATGATAAATTTAATGAAAAAAGGTCTAGTAAAATAGAGGAATACGATATTAGTATTCTTCCTCGTTCCAAAGATAATCTTCTTGTGTTGGGTAGTCAGGCCAAATATCCTGAATTGAATCATATGTTTCGCCCTCCTCATCTTCTATTGCTTGTAGATTTTCTACTACTTCAAGAGGGGCACCAGTCCTTATGGCATAATCAATAAGTTCGTCTTTGTTTGCTGGCCAGGGCGCATCGCTTAGATATTGTGCTAGTTCGAGTGTCCAATACATTAGAAATAATTTTTTGCAAAAATAATTTTTTAATTTTTTTATGCAATAATTTGTTAAAAAAATAATAAAAAATTTATTTTTTTTTAATCAAGTAATTAGCACAGTAAAAAGCAGATATCATAATTAAAAAAAATAAACACAGTCGGTATATGTAATCTCCATACATGGAGTAAAATGTTATTATGTTATTCACTCCAACATTATAATTTATCAGGCCCTCTTTTTCATATCCAATTGTTTTAACAATTTCCCCTCTATAATTTATTACAGAGGATATGCCAGTGTTCGCACTTCTCACGATATTTTTTCTTGTTTCTATGGATCTCAACCTTGCATATGAGAGGTGTTGTTTGTGGCCCTCAGTGTTGTTCCACCAGCCATCATTTGTGACTATTGCCAATAAATTTGCTCCATTTCTTACATAATCACTTACATATTCACCATAGATAGATTCATAACAAATTATGGGAGCAATATTTGTTCCTTTTTTTGATTTGAATACACTTCTGTAATCCTGATATCCTCTTGAGTATGATAGCCCTCCAAAATCCATTAAAAGGGACCCTAATAATGGTTCTAAAAAACTCTTATAAGGCATTTTTTCTATTCCAACAACAAGTTTGGATTTTTTATATATATCAATTTCATCAGAAATGAATATGGATGCATTGAATAAATCAAGCCATCTATTATTTTCAAGTTTATTGGAATAGCTCATCACTTTATTTGAGTCACTAAAAACCTCATACAGTTCAATTCCCGCCAAGATTTCAGTGTCATATTTTTCTTTTATTATATAAAGTTTATTAATTAGTGATGAATAGTTAAGTGAGCTAATCAGTGAACCGTCACTAAAATACGTTTCTGGTAAAATAACTAAGGAATTTCTATTTTTTACATCATCAAGTACGGATTCTAGGTATTTTAGATTTTGCTCATTAGATCTGTTAAACTTTTCATTGTATGGATCTATATTTGGTTGAATTATTACTGATTTAATTTCTTTTTCCTCAATCTCAATGTTTGTAAAAATTATGAGGGAGACAATTATGGGGATTAAAATAATAGTTGATAAATAAATGATGTCTAATTTATAATTATCATTATCAATTACTTTTTTTTGCAAATTGTAACTAACGAAATTCGATATTAAGATCCATAGACTCCCACCGAAAACACCTGTATACTCATACCATTGTATAATATTCACGTTTTCAGAAAAAACATTTCCTAGGTTAAGCCAAGGCCATGAAAAATCCCAATTTAAATGAAATTTTTCAAAACATATCCAGAGAGAAATAAAAAAAATAATTGATAATTTATTGCCTAATCTCTTCCAAATAAATAAAGAAATCAGAACAATTGAACTCATTAAAAAAGAATTAACGATTATGGCAAATAACATTCCTGTCAATGTAGCATAATAAAGCCAGTGTGTGGTTATGACATTCCATACCAAAAATGTTATGAATGAGAAGAATGTTAATTTGAAATTATTTTCGGATTTATTTGATTGTAGAAGGTGAATTAATGGCGTAAAGGCAATAAATATCAAAAAATAAAAACCATATGTTGGCCACGATATTCCAAGCATTAAACCAGATAAAATGCTTAAAAAAAAGGAATTTCTATAATTCAATTAAAACTGATTAATTTAGCAACTAAATAAAACTAATAATAACATTTGAAATTAATTAGCTTATTACCAAATATTTTAACCATATCTAATGGAATATGTGGTGTGTTATCAATAGTATTTATTGCAGATTATTTGGATCACTCCTTTCCAAAAGAAGTTAGTTACTTTATTGCATTTTTATTAAGCTTTACTGCATGTATTTTTGATTTTTTGGATGGGTTTGTAGCTAGACTGACGAATAGTTCATCAAAAATTGGATTACAGCTTGATTCTTTCTCAGATTTAATATCATTCTCTCTTGCCCCCAGTTTTTTGATGTTCGATGTAATGCAAAATAGTGAAAGATTCATGAGCTCAATGATAGAGGAGGGGTCATTGACACCTTATTTTTCGTTTCTGCTAATTCCATTTGCAATGTATAGATTGGCAAGATTTAATGATAGTATTCCAATGATTAATTTTCAGGGATTACCTACACCTGCTGTAGGTTTATTTTTCATGGGTTTACCATTACTGCCAATTGATTTAACGCATACCATTATAATAACACTGATTATCATTTTTTCATTTTTGATGGTAAGCAGTATAAAATTTTATTCAATTAAGATAAACATAAGAGAAAACAGAAGGTTTTTGTTTTTTTTATTGATACTGTATGGAATAGTTTCTCTTGGGTTGATAATTGCTAAAATAGATTTATTAAGTTTTTTTAGTATCTCTATTATAATTTATGTGCTTCTTAACCTTGTTTTAGTGATTTTTAGGGCTATTGGTTTTAATCAATCTTAAGGGCGTTTCCTCTTGCTCGATTCTCTCTATCACCAACAAATGAATATTCAAACAAATATCCTTTGTCAGATGTATTGATTATTTTAACAGAAACAGCTTTTTCCTCAGATAGGCTTTTAGGCCTTAACTTTCTTAAAAGATATTCACATTCAGAGACCCAGGTAATTCTTGAGGTATCTATTGATGATCCGAAGAGCTCAATTTCAATTGAATCATTCCTTATTGACCTGGAATTATAAACTCCATTTTCTGTTTTGGATTCAAAACTGAATTCTCCAGTTTTAAACTGAGAGCAATTTTTTTCAGGAATACCACAAGATAATAGTAGTAAAACAACAAATATTAAAAAAAATTTAGTTTGTAAATGTTTCAAAAGTGTCATCGTCGTAAAACAATATAACCTTATTTATTTTTTTAATCATTGATTTTGTGTGTTTTTTCACAGTTTTTTTTTCAGGTAATTGTGTTTCTGAGTAGAGGAGGGGCTTCTCCTCTCCATTAATTAGCCATTCAAGCGTATGTTCAGGAAAATTGTAGTTTATTTTTTTTATAACATCTAGACTTGCGTTGTTTCTTCCACTCAATATGTGGGAGAGTCTTGATCTTTGAATGTCTAATTTTTTTGAAAATTCTGAAGCAGAAAGACCACTGCTTTTTAATACTTTTTGTATACGTTCATTCATTTTCATTTGTTTACAAATGTAAAATTTATTTGAAAGATGA
>CACIGC010000014.1 GCA_902586095.1 uncultured Bacteroidota bacterium
AGAAGATCTAGGATTTATTATTTCAAAAATCTTAGAGGTAAAAAAGCTAGGTTAAAAGAAGCCAAAACATAATTGAATGAGTAAGATTAAAGTGAATAATCCAGTTGTTGAGCTTGACGGCGATGAAATGACTAGGGTTATCTGGGATTTTATCAAACAAAAACTTATTCTTCCCTATCTAGACTTAGAAATTAAATACTTTGACCTTGGTATTAAGAATAGAGATTTTACTGACGACCAAATTACCGTAGACGCTGCTGAAGCAATTAAAAAATATAATGTTGGTATTAAATGTGCCACCATCACACCTGATGAGCAGCGAGTTAAGGAGTATACACTAAAAAAAATGTGGAAATCACCCAATGGTACCATAAGAAATATAATAGGAGGTACTGTTTTTAGGGAACCCATCATAATGAAAAATATTCCTCGTTACGTCCAAGGATGGGTCAAACCAATCTGTATAGGAAGACATGCGTTTGGTGATCAATACCGTGCAACAGACTTTTTAACTCATGGAAAAGGAAAACTAACAATGACTTTTACACCAGAAAATGGAGATAAGCCTAAAAGTTGGGAAATATATAATTTCCAAGAAGATGGAATTGCCATGGGTATGTATAATATAGAATCATCAATTTATGGCTTTGCCAGGTCCTGCATGAATAGGGCTGTTTCCAAGGGTTGGCCACTATACCTTTCCACAAAAAATACAATCTTAAAAGCATATGATGGCAGATTCAAGGATATATTTCATGAAGTATATGAAAATGAATTCAAGGATAAATTTAAAGAAGTTGGCATAACCTATGAACATCGACTAATTGATGATATGGTTGCTGCAGCAATGAAATGGGAAGGTGGCTTTGTTTGGGCCTGTAAAAATTACGATGGTGATGTACAATCCGATACAGTTGCTCAGGGATTTGGGTCACTTGGCTTAATGACATCCACTCTTCTAACACCTGACGGCAAAACAATGGAGGCAGAGGCAGCTCATGGAACAGTTACTAGGCATTATCGTCTTCACCAAAAGGGAAAAGAGACATCTACCAACCCTATTGCATCTATATTTGCTTGGACCAGAGGTTTAATTCACAGAGCAGAGTTGGATAAAAATAATGAGCTTCTAATTTTCTGTAATCTGCTAGAAAAAGTTTGTATTGAGACTGTTGAATCTGGAAAAATGACAAAAGATCTTGCAATTTTAATCCATAAGAGTAATTTGAAAAGACAACACTACCTTAATACACAAGAATTCCTTGATGAAATAAAGACAAGTCTAGACTCTAAGATGTCATAAAGGTGAGGAAAATTATTTTTCTATTTCTTCTACTGAATTTCAATTTTATTTATACCCAGAATTCATTCACAATAAGTGGATATGTTCAAGATAATAGCAATAATGAGCTCATTATAGGTGCAAGTGTAATAGTTAAAGAATTACAAATTGGTACAGTAACTAATAATTATGGTTTTTTTTCATTGACTCTGGTCGAGGGTGACTATGATTTAATTTTTCAAAGTCTTGGTTTTGAAGATCAATCATTGAATTTAAGCCTTAATAAAAATATTTCAGTCAATATCTTTCTCAATGAGAAAATTGAATCTCTTGATGAGGTTATTTTAAGTAAAAACATTGAAGATGTAGATGTAGAGCTACCACTACTTAGTATGAATATTTTATCAGGAAAAACAATTAGACAAACCCCAGTAGTTTTTGGTGAATCTGATCTTTTAAAAACAATTCAACTTTTACCTGGTGTTTCAAGTGCTGGAGAAGGAGCATCTGGATTCAACGTTCGTGGCGGAGCGGCAGATCAAAATTTAATTTTGTTTGATGAGGCAATTATATACAATTCATCACACCTGTTTGGATTATTCTCAGTATTTAATTCTGATGCAATAAAAGAAGTTAAACTTTACAAGGGTGGTATACCCTCTTCATATGGTGGAAGATTATCATCTGTCTTAGATGTTTACCAAAAAGATGGGAATAACCAAAAACTTCAAGCCAATGGTGGAATTGGCTCTATATCAAGCAGATTTTTGATTGAGGGTCCTATTCAAAAAAATAAGAGTTCATTTCTACTTGCATCAAGAGGTTCGTATGCACATTTATTTTTAAAGTTAACGGATATCGAAAATGTTGCATATTTCTATGATTTAAATACAAAATCAAATTTTGTTATTAATGATAAAAATAAAATTTTTGTATCAGGATATTTTGGCAGGGATGTATTTAAATTACAAGACACATTTTCTAACACTTACGGCAATAGTACAATCAATTTTAGATGGAATCATTTAATTAATGAGAAAACATTCAGTAATACATCAGTTATATACAGTAATTATTATTATGGATTAAAGCTTGATTTTGGTGGTTTTGACTGGAATTCAAGTATAAAAAACTTGAACCTTAAGTTTGACATCAAAAATTACTATTCCAATGAGTTCCAATTTAATTATGGACTTAACATAATATATTTTGATTTTAATCCAGGTGAGATTAGTCCTCTTACAACTGATTCAGGAATAAATTATTCAAAATTGAATTCTAAGTACGCAATAGAGAGCTCTGCGTATTTCGATATTATTAATAAAATAAGCCCCAATCTTTCAGTTAGATACGGTTTTCGCTTCAATCAATTTTTGAGACTCAGACAGCAAGGTTTGCAATCTTACATAGATGATGATCCCTTGGATTTTGACGAAAATTTAAAAATATATAATCCAGCAAATCCATTGATTTCTAGTTTTGACAACAATTCATCTGTTTTTAAAACTTTTAACAATGTAGAACCAAGAATAAATATTTCATATTCTTTCAAAGACCAAAGCTTGAAAGCAAGTTATAATAGACTTAACCAATATTTACATTTAATTTCCAATACTAGTTCACCAACACCCCTAGATATATGGGTTCCGAGTGGACCATATTTGAAACCTCAAAAACTAGATCAATTTGCAATGGGTTTTTACAAAAATGGCAAAAATCTCAGATTTGAATCTGAACTATTTTATAAGAAAATCAAAAATAGACTTGATTATGTCGACGGAGCTGATTTAGTCGGCAATGATAATATTGAAACCGTTGTTATTGCTGGTAATGCTAGAGCCTTCGGAATTGAATTTTTGTTAAAAAAAATTAGTGGAAGACATAAATATTGGATTGCTTATACCTTATCTAAGTCAGAACAAAAAACACCAGGACGGAATAGTATTGAAACAGGAATTAATTTTTCAAAATGGTACAATACACCATATGATAAAACACATGATTTAAGCATAAATTCCGAGTATAAGATAAATGATAAATTAAAGCTTGTAGGGAATTTTATTTACCAAACAGGTCAGCCAACAAATTATCCAAACTCTCAATACAATTACATGAATTTGAATATACCGAACTTCGGAGAACGTAATTCATCCAGGCTTCCACATTATCACCGTCTTGATATCAATTTAACTTTAAAACCTAAGAAAAATAACAGAAAAATTGAAAGCACATGGATCTTTGGAATTTATAATCTGTATAACAGAGATAATGCTAATTCAATTATTTTTAGAAGAAACAATGAAACGTTAAAAAATGAAGCGGTACAAATCTCAATTTTTGGTATTGTTCCCTCAGTAACATATAACTTTAAATTTTTATGAAAAAAATTAGTCTTATTATCTTTTTAATAATTTTAAATTTTGGCTGTGAAAAGGTAGTCGAAATAGACTTAGAATTTAATGAGAAAAGGTATGTTATTGATGCAAAAATTAATAAACATGTCACCTCAGATAAAGCATTTTCTGAGGTTAGAATAAGCAAATCTAGACCATATTTTAGTGATATAATTGAATATGTTAATGATGCAAATGTTAAGATTGTTGAAAAAGAAACTGGTGTTGAATATTTATTAAAACACTTTGGCGAAGGTTTATATTCAATATATGATTTCAATATTGTTCCAGAGAGTGATTATGAGCTAGTGATAAATCATGGTGATAACCAATTTACATCAGTTGAAAAGTTATCAAATTCAAGCTTAATTGACAATGTAATACAAGGAGAGAGAAATTCGTTAAGTGATGATATAGTTGAGATTGTAACAACATTTACTGACAGACCAGAACTTGATAATTATTATTTATTTGAGTACGGTAAAAAGGGAAATCTTCAGCCTGCAAGAGACCTTTACATAAATGGCAACTCATTTACCTTTTCTTATTTTATGAATAAAGATGATATTCCCCAAAATAGAGAATTATCTGTTCGTATGGAGGGAATAGATTATGATTATTTCAAGTACATGATTCAAATTGTCATTCAAACAAATACTCAAAATGGACCATTCTCAACCCCACCTGCACCAATTTTGGGAAATATTGTCAATATTAACAACAATGAGTCAACAGTTTTTGGTTATTTCAAGGTTTGTGAATATGATGAATATGTTTTGAAAAACATTTTGATTGACTAATTTTAAAGGATGAGTCTTGAAAAAATCACAGAAAGTGATTCAAACTATAATGATTTAGAATATAAATCAACAGAAGAAATAATTAAAATTATTAATGCTGAGGATAAAACAGTTGCTCACTCTGTAGAAAAAGTATTACCCAAAATTGAAATACTTATAAATGAAATATTAAAAAATTTAATTGATGGAGGAAGACTGTTTTACATTGGAGCTGGCACAAGTGGTCGATTAGGAATAGTCGATGCATCCGAATGTCCACCAACATTTGGAGTTGAAGAAAATTTAGTGATTGGGTTAATTGCAGGCGGAGATAAAGCAATTAGGAAGTCTAAAGAATTTGCAGAGGATAACTATGATTTAGGTTGGGAAGATCTAAAGAAATATGAAATAAATAATAAAGATTCTGTCATTGGTATTGCTGCATCTGGAACTACACCTTACGTAGTTGGAGCAATAAAAAAATGCAGTGAACAAAATATTTTGACCGGTTGTATTACTTGTAATTCAAAAACACCTTTAGCTAAAAACACCAAATATCCGATTGAAGTCATTGTTGGCCCCGAAGTTATAACTGGAAGTACGAGAATGAAAGCTGGTACAGCTCAAAAGTTAGTTCTTAATATTATATCTACCACCCTTATGATTAAAATGGGAAAAATAAAGGACAATAAGATGATAGATATGCAACTTTCAAATAATAAATTGATAAAAAGAGCAGAAAATATACTGATTAAAGAATTAGAAATAAGTCATGAACAAGCAAAAAAGCTACTTGACTCAACAAAAAGCGTTAGGAAGTCACTTGAAAAAAAATAAATCTATCTAGATTTTTTTAGTGTATCAAACATAATTGGTGTTGCAACAAAAACAGAGGAGTAAGTTCCAATAATAACTCCAATAATAAGAGCAAACATAAAACCTCTAATTGACTCACCACCAAAAATAAAGATCGTTAGAAGTACAAGCAGAGTAGTAAATGATGTGTTCAATGTTCTACTTAGTGTGCTATTTAAAGCTGTATTAACAACCCTAGTAATTTCCCAAGAAGTATTTATGTTTCTGTATTCCCTTATTCTGTCAAAAACAACAACAGTATCATTTAATGAATATCCAATAACGGTTAGTACTGCTGCAATAAATGCTTGATTTATTTCCATATTAAAAGGCATAATCTTGTATGCCAGTGAAAATATTCCTAAAACAACCATTACATCATGAAAAACAGCAGAAACGGCACCGAGTGAAAACTGCCAATTCTTAAATCTGATTAGTATGTAAAGAAAAACGAAAATTAAAGAACCAATAACAGCAATGAATGAATTCGTTTTAATATCATCAGCAATGGTTGGACCAACCTTGATAGATGACATAATGCCAACTGCTTTATTTTCATCTCCATTGACGAATGTATCATAGTTTATGCTACTATCAATTAAATAATTTAGGTCAGAATATAAAATGCCATTTATCTCATCATCGATGCTTGAATCGTCTATGTCAACTTTGTAATTAGTAGTTATTTTTAATTGGTTATCAGCTCCAAATGTTTTTACTTCAGCATTGCCAAGTGATTCTGCAAGTTTTTGCTGGATCTCAAGTTGATTAACAGGATTTTCAAATCTGACAACGTATGATCTACCCCCAACAAAATCAACACCTTGATTCAAATTATTAATAAACAATGAAAAGATGGCTATGAATATGAATGAACCAGAAATAATATATGAAACATTTCTTTTACTGAGAAAAGATATGGACAGATTTCTAAATAAATTTTTTGTTAAAGGTGTAGAAAATTCTAATTTTTTCCCAGATGAAATATACCACTCAACAAGCATTCTAGTAATAAAAATCGCAGTAAATAATGAGGTTAATATACCAATCAACAATGTTGTAGCAAATCCTTTAATTGGTCCAGTACCAAAAATAAAAAGAACAAGAGCAGTAACACCAGTGGTAGCATTTGCATCCAATATGGATGATAATGCATTACTGAATCCGTCAGCAATTGCTTGTTTTTGTCCCTTTTCTCTGTAAATCTCCTCTCGGACTCTTTCAAAAATTAGAACATTTGCATCAACAGACATACCAATTGTTAATACTATACCTGCTATTCCAGGTAGAGTAAGAACGGCTCCAAGGCCTGATAATAAACCAAAGATGAGCAGTATATTCAGAGATAAAGCAACATCAGCATAAAGACCAGCTCTACCATAATAAAAGTACATCCAAATTAATACTAAAATAAGGGCAATTACAAAGGAGTATGTTCCTTTTGTAATAGATTCTTGACCAAGAGTTGGACCAATAACCTCTGATTGAATAATGTCTGCAGAAGCAGGTAATTTACCAGCTCTCAAGACATTAGCTAAGTCCAAAGCATCGTCCAATGAGAAATTACCTGTTATTTCAGATCTTCCACCAGAGATGGCTCCACTAGTTACACCAGGTGCTGAATATACCATTTCGTCAAGAACAATTGCAATATTAGTCTCATTTGCATAGGCTTGTCCTGTTAATTCTTCCCAAACTCTAGCACCCGTACCATTCATTTGCATAACAACTGCAGGATTACCAAATTGATCGTAAGACTGTGATGCATCTACAACTACACTACCACTCAAAGGAGGAACGTCTCTTCTGTTTGATTTTAATACAAAAAGGTCAACTATATTTGATTCAGTATCTGGGAGACCCCACAAAAATTTAGTATATCTTTTACTAGGTGGTAGTAATTGTCGAACTCTTGGATTTGATAAATATTCATTTACAAGCTCCTTGTCTTTTTGGTTAAACTGTGCTAGTACAGGTCCACCTTGAAAACCAGTTCCAATTATTAAATCAAGAAGTGGGTTTTTTTCTGTATTGATAGAATCATTCACTTCAACATCAGCAAGTAAATCATCGATTTCTGACTTCTCATCCTGTTCAGTATTTACTTCTTCATTATATATTTCTTTTAGAACCTGATTAGCTTCTGACAGGAATCTAAAATATTCTTGATTTTTTTCGGAGGTCCAAAATTCTAACTGCGCTGTACTTTGAAGCAATTTTTTCACCCTATCTATATCTTTAGCCCCGGGAAGTTCTACCAATATCCTTCCTGAATTACCAAGTCTTTGAATATTTGGACTGCTTACACCAAATTGATCAATTCGTTTTCGCAAAACCTCAAAGGCTGAAATGATGGACTCATCAATTTTAGTTCTTAAGATAGGCTTAACATCGCTGTTAGTCATCTGAAAATTAATATCATCACTCAGTGTTTTATTAGCAAATATGTCAGGTGAAGCTAAATTTTTATCAGGTGCAACAGTTTCGAATGCAATAAAAAACGACTCAATATAGTTATCACTGGAGCTTTTTTGAAGAATGTCTGCCTCGTTTAAAGCCCTATTAAAGTCAGGATCAGTTGTGTTTTCAGCCAAACCTTTTAGAATGTCCTTAACAGAAATTTGAAGAATAACATTGATTCCACCTTGAAGGTCTAAGCCTCTTTTCAACTCTTTAGATTTAAAGGAGGAATAGGTTGGTCTTAAAATTTTAGGCAAAAAAGTAAGCTGGTCAAGATTTGATATTGAGTCTAAATAAGATTTTTTTGAAACCTGTCTTTTTGTGACAAAATCATCTTGATCTTCATTAACCGCTAATTCTGAGAACAAATCAGCATCACTTTCAATTTTATTTGTAAAAAAAGTATTTGATAACTGGATTACACAAACAAAAGTGAAAAAAAAGGCAATGAATTTTACTAATCCGTTATTATGCATAATTTTTTAAATAGCGGGAGCAAATATATGATTTAGTAATACAGAAAACAAAATTTGGTGTGTGATATATTTTTATAAGTTTTGTCCTAGACTTTCATTCATTTCTCTAACTGAATCAGCACTATTTTTAAATTTCAATTTTTCATCATCATTCAACTTTAAATCTAAAATTTCTTCAACACCATTTTTACCAATAATACAAGGTACGCCGATACATAAGTCTGATTGCCCATATTCTCCATCTAAATAAACAGAACATGGTATAATCCTTTTTGAATCATTTAAAATCGATTCTACAAGGAAAGAAATAGCCGCTCCTGGTGCGTACCAAGCTGAGGTCCCTAAAAGTTTTGTGAGCGTTGCTCCGCCAACCATAGTAGATGATACTACATCTTCAATCTCATCACTTTTTAAAAAATTAGAAATAGGTAATCCGTTGTAACTCGCAAATCTACTTAGCGGAATCATCGTTTTGTCTCCATGACCACCGATTACCATTCCGTGAATATCGTTTGTGGGTTTTTTTAAGGCTTTTGATATGTACGTTTTAAACCTAGAGCTATCAAGTGCACCTCCCATTCCAATGATCCTTTTTTTATCTAAACCACAAGTTTTAATTGTTAAATAAGTCATGGTATCCATTGGATTAGATACAACAACTATAACTGGATTTTTTGAATATTCTAGAACACTTGATGTGACAGATTGAACTATTTTGGCATTTATACCAATTAGTTCTGACCTACTCATGCCTGGTTTTCTTGGCATTCCAGAGGTTATTACAACGACATCACTATTTTTTGTTTTTGAGTAATCTCCCGTTGTTCCACTCACAATTGTATCAAATCCTCTAGTAGTTGAAGTTTGCATAATGTCTAATGCTTTTCCCTCTGCATAACCATCTTTAATATCAAGTAAAACAACTTCATTGCAAATCGATTTTGCAGCCATAACATCTGCAGCAGTTGCACCAACATTTCCAGCACCAATTACACTTACTCTCATCTTTTACACATCAATATTTGCATATGTTGCATTTTGTTCAATAAATTCTCTTCTTGGTGGAACCTCATCCCCCATTAACATAGAAAAAACTCTATCAGCTTCACCCGCATTTTCAATAGTAATTTTTCTAAAGGTTCTAGACTCTGGGTTCATTGTTGTATCCCACAACTGAATAGCATTCATTTCACCAAGGCCTTTATATCTTTGCACTGAGGCACCATTACCGAAATCTTCAACAAGTTTATCACGATCTGGATCATTCCAAGCGTATTGTTTTTTAGCCCCTTTTTTTACTAAGTAAAGTGGAGGTGTTGCAATGTAAACATGTCCATTTTCAATCAATTCACGCATGTATCTGAAGAAAAAAGTCAAAATCAATGTCGAAATATGACTACCATCAACGTCTGCATCACACATGATGACTATTTTATGGTATCGCAACTTCTCTAAGTTAAGAGCTTTACTATCCTCTTCAGTACCCACACTTACACCAAGTGCAGTATAAATATTTATAATTTCTTGGTTCTCAAATACTTTATGCTGCATAGCCTTTTCAACATTAAGAATTTTTCCTCTCAGCGGTAAAATAGCTTGAAAATTTCTATCCCTACCCTGCTTGGCAGTTCCTCCAGCAGAGTCTCCCTCAACTAAAAATATCTCACATTGAGCAGGATCTTGCTCAGAGCAATCAGAAAGCTTTCCTGGTAAACCTCCGCCACCCATAACAGTTTTTCTTTGAACCATTTCTCTGGCTTTTCTTGCTGCATGTCTAGCTTGTGCTGCCAAAACTACTTTATCAACAATAATTTTGGCTTCGTTAGGATGTTCTTCTAAATAATTTTCAAGCATTTCAGAAACAGCTTGGGAAACGGCAGATGTAACCTCCTTGTTTCCTAGTTTAGTTTTAGTTTGCCCTTCAAATTGAGGTTCAGCTACCTTGACAGAGATAATCGCTGTTAAACCTTCCCTAAAATCATCACCTGAAATTTCAAATTTAATTTTATCTAGAAGACCCGAAGAATCTGCATATTTTTTTAGGGTTGATGTCAAACCTCTCCTGAAACCCGAAAGATGTGTTCCCCCCTCATGTGTATTGATATTGTTGACATATGAGTGGATATTTTCATTGAAAGACGAATTATAAATCATAGCTATTTCGACTGGAACATCGTTCTTTTGGCCTTCAATTGAAATAACTTCTGGAATTAAGGGCTCTCGATTTTCATCCAAAAACTTTATGAACTCCTTTAGTCCCTCATCAGAGTGAAAAGATTCTTTCTTAAAATCATCATCTACTTTTTTTCTTCGATCAGTTAAATTTATTGTAATGCCTTTATTTAAAAATGATAATTCTCTCATCCTATTAGATAGCGTTTCATAATTATAACTTTGAACATCTTTAAAAATACTTACATCAGGCCTAAATGTTACAAGTGTACCAGTCTTATCACTCTTTCCATTTTCTCGGACGGGATATAACGTTTTTCCTTTTTCATATTCCTGTTCCCAAATTTTACCATCTCTGAAAACAGTAGCCTTTAAATGATCAGACAGTGCATTAACAACAGAAACACCAACACCGTGCAATCCACCTGACACCTTATAAGAATCTTTGTCAAATTTTCCACCGGCACCAATTTTAGTCATTACTACCTCAAGGGCAGACACCCCTTCTTTTTGGTGAATTCCGACTGGTATTCCCCTTCCATTGTCTTCTACAGTAATTGAATCATCTTCGTTGATAATTACACTTATTTCACTGCAATGACCTGCCATGGCTTCATCTATAGAATTGTCAACTACCTCATAAACAAGGTGATGTAATCCTCTTACACCAACATCACCAATATACATTGATGGTCTTTTTCTAACGTGTTCCATCCCCTCAAGGGCCTGTATGCTATCTGCGGAATAATTTTGGGTAGATTCTGAACTCATATTTTGTTGGGTTTGTTGTGCTCACAAATATACTCATTATAATGCTATAAAACTTAACTCTAACAGGAAGGAAATAGTATAAGTTATTAACAAAAAATTGTTAATTTTTTAGTAGGAATCCTTGTGAATATTTTGAACAGCACGTCCGGAGGGATCATTTAATTCTTGAAATGACTTATCCCACTTTAAAGCAACGGGACTACTACAAGCAACAGAGGGTACTGAAGGGACTGTTTGAGCTGCAGTTTTCGACGGAAAATGCTCCTCAAAAATTGATCTATAATAATATTCTTCTTTGCTCATTGGAGTTTGAAAAGAAAACTTTTTGTTCGCATTTTTAAAATCATCATCAGAAACCTCATTTTCTACCAATTCTTTTAAGCTGTCAATCCACGAATAACCTACACCGTCACTAAATTGTTCTTTTTGTCTCCAAGCTACTTTTTTTGGTAAATAACTCTCAAAAGCCTTCCTTAAAACCCATTTTTCCATCCTTTTTTCATTGATCATTTTATCAGTAGGATTAATATTCATTGCAACATCCATAAACTCTTTGTCTAAAAAAGGAACCCTTCCTTCAATACCCCAAGCTGCAAGCGATTTATTTGCCCTTAAACAATCATACTGATAGAGTTTTTCAATTTTTCTGACAGTTTCATTGTGAAATTCCTTTGAGTTAGGAGCTTTGTGGAAATACAAATAACCACCAAAAATTTCATCAGCACCTTCACCAGATAAAACCATTTTTATTCCCATTGACTTTATAACTCTGGCCATCAAGTACATTGGTGTTGAAGCTCGAACAGTTGTTACGTCATAGGTCTCAATGTGGTAAATAACATCCCTCAAGGCATCTAGCCCTTCTTGAACCGTAAAATTAATTTCATGATGAATAGAGCCTATATGCTTTGCCACAATTTTAGCGGCTTTCAAGTCGGGTGAACCTTTTAACCCAACAGAAAATGAGTGTAATTGTGGATACCAAGCGTCGTCTTTGTCATTTGATTCAATTCTCTTAGCAGAAAACTTTTTTGCAAGTGCTGAAGTGATTGATGAATCTAGTCCTCCTGAAAGTAATACACCGTATGGAACATCACTCATTAGTTGTCTATGAACAGCATCCTCTAATGAATTTTTTAAATCCTCAATCCTTGTTTCGTTGTTTTTAACTGTATCAAAATTCATCCAAGATTTATTGTACCATTTGACATAATTTTTATCATCACTGTGGTATAAGCTTCCAGGTGGAAAAATTTCAATTTTCTGACATTTACCCTCAAGAGCTTTCAGCTCAGATGAAACATACATGGTATTTTTTTTATCCCATCCAACGTATAGCGGAATGATACCAATATGATCTCTCGAAATCAAGAATTTATTTTCAAATGAATCATAAAGAACAAAACCAAAAATTCCATTCAGATCGTTCAAAAAGTCTTTGCCTTTAAGATGGTAAAGAGCGATTATAATTTCACAATCTGAATCTGTCAAGAAATCATGATTTTTAGCATATTTTTCTCTTAATTCTAAATGATTGTAAATCTCACCATTGGCAGCCAACACATACCTTCCATCTTTACTGTAAAGTGGCTGTTTTCCAGACTTTGGGTCTACAATTGCTAGTCTTTCGTGGGCTAAAACAACATTTTTATCACTAAATATACCACTCCAATCAGGACCACGGTGCCTTAATTTTTTAGACATTTCCAAAAGTTGAGGCCTTAAGATTTCAGTTTTTTCATTGATATCTAAAGCACATACAATCCCACACATGTTAAATTTTTTGGCAAAGATGATTAATAAATTTGAATTAAATCAATTAATTATGACTAATTAGTATTTTTGAAATGTTAATGATTTAATAAATTTACAGGGTATAATGAAAAAAAAGTTAGTTGTATTTGAAAATGCTTTTATTGAAATTAACGAAACTAAAACATTAGAAAATTTAAGTTTTGAAATTTTTGAAGATGATTTTATCTACTTAATTGGAAAAACAGGAAGTGGTAAAAGTAGCATATTGAGAACTATTTACTCTGACATAAAACTTAAGACCGGAAATTGTACAGTTCTGGATGATGATTTAGTTAAAATTCAAAGAAAAAAAATACCTCTTTTAAGACGAAAAATTGGTATGATTTTTCAGGACTTCAAGCTGCTTCCTGATAGATCGGTAGCAAAAAATTTGGAATTTGTCTTAAGAGCAACTGACTGGAATAAGAAAAAATTAATTGATGACAGGGTCTATGAGGTATTGGAAAAAGTGGGGATGAGAGAATGTTTAAATAGGATGCCACACCAACTTTCCGGTGGGGAACAACAAAGAATAGCAATTGCAAGGGCATTACTGAACAAGCCAAAATTAATCTTAGCTGATGAACCAACTGGAAATCTAGATCCACAAACAAGCACTGAAATAATGAATTTATTAAATGATATTCACAAGGAGGGAAGTGCAATCTTTATGGCAACCCATGATTATAATACAATTAATAAATACCCAAAACCAACACTAAGAATTGAAAATAATAGATTATTTCAGCTCAAAAGCAAGTCCATTATTTAATTACATTTGCAAAAGTGAAAACACTAAAAGAATTACTTCAAAAAGAAAGCCCATTTTTGCTCATAGCTGGTCCATGTGCAATTGAAGGTGAAGAAATGGCATTTGAAATTGCTGAAAAATGTATTGAAATAGCAAAAAAACATAGTGTACAGTACGTTTTTAAGGGAAGTTTCAAAAAAGCAAATAGAAGTAAAATCGATAGTTTTACAGGTATTGGTGATATTAAAGCATTAAAAATCCTTTCAAAAATTGGAAATGAATTAAAAATTCCTGTAACAACAGATGTTCATGAAGTTTCCGATATTGATGTTGCTAAGGAGCATGTAGATATTATTCAAATTCCTGCATTTTTAGCAAGACAAACTGACTTACTAGTTGCTGCAGCGAAAAGTGGTAAAATTGTAAATATCAAGAAAGGTCAATTCATGGACTCAAAAAGTATGAGTTATGCAGTTGATAAAGTTTTACAATCAGGAAACAAAAGTGTACTGATCACCGAGAGAGGCAGTATGTTTGGATATCAGGACTTAGTTGTTGATTTTAGAAATATTCCCAAAATGAAAGTTTATGCGCCTGTTATTCTTGATGTTACACACTCATTACAAAAACCGAATCAAGAATCTGGAGTCACAGGTGGACAACCTGATCTTATTGAAACCATTGCAAAAGCAGGCATTGTAACTGGGGCTGATGGTATTTTCATAGAAACTCACTCTGATCCCAAATCAGCAAAAAGTGATGGAAAAAACATGCTACCAATTGAAGATCTGGATGAACTTATTTCCAAACTTGTGCGAGTAAAATCATCAATTTAATTAGTTTTTATATTTTTGCTCTCCAATTTTGATCATTGAAATCATGGGGCCGACTGGATTTGACAGCGATCTAGTAGTGTTAGTAAGCAAACCGAGCGATTAGTTATAGCTCGTTAATATCAACTAAAAACTTTAAATGGCGAAAATAAATACGCTCTTGCTGCTTAATGACTGAATTATAGTAAGTCTAAGCCTAGTCCTGCCAGGCAGGAAAGCGAGATGTCTCTAAGTTGTTTTTGTTAGCAATAACTTTTAACGAGACACCATACTGTTAACATAGAATAATTATTGCTTCAATGATTATTTGAAACTTTAGAAGCTAAGTGATGATTGTGTAGTTTTCAGCAAGATCATCATCGAAAAACAAATGAAAACTAAGTTTGTAGAAAGCTGATGTTTCAGTCGTTTGGACGAGGGTTCGAATCCCTCCGGCTCCACCATCTGAACTGTGAATATTAATTTAAAATTGGCAATGATGGGAATTTTGAAACTTCTTTTGACAATTTTTCTTTAATTAATTTTTCATTCACATCAAGATCTTTTTCTTTTAATGGATTTTCCTCCAAAATATCATTTTTCATATCAAAAAATTCTCCATTTTTATACAACTTATACCTTTTATCCTGGCTAAAAATATTTCTGTGCCTGTCAACATTAATTGACCACTTGGGGTCATAGTAAATAGTTACCGTTTCACGTACATTTTTTTTACTCCCATAAAAAATGTGCGTTAAGCTTTTGCCATCCGAATCATTTGACAAATTCAATATGTCAGAAAATGTAGCATAGAAATCTGTCAAATCAACAACACCATCATAAATAATTGGGTTCTTAATTTTTGAAGGCCAACTAGCAATCATCGGAACATGTACACCATGTGTTATAGTATTTCCTTTTGCACCCTTGACATCTCCAAAATTAGTTTTGGTCACTAAGTTTCTATTGGTTCCATTATCTCCAACAAACATTATTAATGTATTATCCTCTATTCCCTGGGCCTTTAATTCTTGGGCTATTTTACCAACTATTTTGTCCATATATTCGACCATATCTTTAAAAAAAATATTGCTCTTTTTGTACCTTAAATCTGGATTATTCCATTCCTCTGAATCTGGTGTAGGAACAAATGGGTCATGAACAAGAAGCATTGGATAATAAAGAAAAAAAGGTTTTTCTTTATTTCTTTGAATAAAATCTAATGCGTAGTTTGATACTATGTCAGGACCATACAAATCGTTATTACGTTCTAAAAATTTTCCGTTTTGTTCAATTAATGGATTTGCAAATCTTTCTCCAAAATCTTTTGTTTTTGTTAGTTGCCACAAGCAATATTCATCAAAACCAAATTTGTAAGGTCTAGTGTTGTCGTCCTTTATTTTTTGATCTATTTCTTTAATTTTTAATCCATTCAATTGCCATTTTCCAACTATCGCTGTTTGATAACCATTCTCTTGAAATAAATTTCCAAATGTTTTTTCGCTTGCATTAAGATGAGTGAAATAATCGTAATTTTTGTAATTATATTTTCCAGTCATTATTTTGACTCTAGATGGTGTACAAAGGGGATTTGCAATTGCATTGGTAAAATTTACACCATTTGAGGCTAATGCATCTAAGTTTGGAGTATTGTATGACAAACTCCCATTAATTCCTAATCCTTCATAACCAATATCATCAGCCATGATCAAGATTACATTAGGTTTTCTTATTTCATTTTCGGTTTGCTTGCATCCAATTGAAATAAAAATCAAAAAGATTATAAAGGATTTTATTAGTGTACTAATCTTTATCATTTAAATTAAAAACATCCGTTGGTTAAATGGCAAATATTCTTAAATTTAACATCTTAATTTTAAAAATATGAAAAAAATAATTTTACTTTTTACAATCTTTTTTTCGTCTTTTTCATTTTCACAATACTGTGCTTTTTTTGATTTTAAAACAGATGAGCCAGAAATGGTTGTTTCAGCGCTTAAAGGTATGATGGAAACTGAATGGGCAAAAAATATTAATGGAACAAAATCTTTGTTTGCTTATCAATTCAATGGAAATACAGAAGCAACCCACTCGGTTCAATTTTGCTTCCCTGACGAAGCATCTTTTGCAAATTGGTCATTATCGTGGTTTGCATCACCAGTTGCTCAAGTTTTTGGCGAAAAACTTAATAAGTACATAACCCCAGTAAAGACCGCTTTGAATACGCCTGCATGGTTTAAAAATGACTGGACACCAGATCAAGTATTTATGATTTGGGAAATGGAAGTTTCAGACCCAGGAAAGTATGTGAAAGAATTTGCTTCTTTTTCTCAAGAAATGGCTGTAACTCAGGGATATGAGGAAAACTCATACGGTCTTGGATACCCAATTAGTGGAAAAAATGGTGGTTTTTCTCATTTTGTATGGGTTGGTGCACCTGATTTAGAATCAGCATTAAAAAGAACAAAAGATATGTATAATAGCCCTGAATTTGCAGAGTACTCTAAAAAAGTCAGTGGCGTTAGGAAAGTTGTAAACTCTTACATGATGGTAAGGTTGGCTGACTTCTAAATATTAATTTATCTAAATTAAAAAGCCCTTTTTAGGGCTTTTTTTATTTCAATTTTAAAAATCCAAATTCACCATTATCAACAGCAATAATTGCTTTACCATCCAAAGATAAATCAATATCCTCTCCTGCCCAATCCTCACTCTCTCTTCCATAAATTCCTTCCCATTCTATTGAGCCATTGGATGAAAACTTAATAGAATAGACTTTCCATTGATCAGAAGATTCTGATGAATTATCACATGTTGCAGAATACTCATCATATTCGTCTCCAGTTCCTGCAATAATTATACAACCACCATCATCAGTGGATGTAACACCCCAAACTTCATCATGTATGTAATTTTCATTAAAACCTCTCGGATTACCTCTTTTTGATTCCCATAACTTATTTCCATTAGAATCAATTTTCATCGTATAAGTATCCCAGTTTGCAGTTTTTGATGTTGTATGACCACTCAGGAAAATTTCATTTTCATCATTTATATCCATAGCAAAGCAATGATCAGATTCATTCCCTCCATAAACATTGGACCAAATTAATTCCCCTGATGGATTCATTTTAATTAAGGCATAATCTTCAGCACCATCTGTAAGACCTGAAATATAAATATCATTATTTATAGACTTAATTCTGTAAGCATGAGACATGTAACTTTTAATATCTATGTTTTTTATGATATTGCCCTTTAAGTCTAATATATGTAGGCTTGATTCACCTTCTGAATAAAAGTTGTTGTATTTATCTTCAGAATTTGTGTAGCCAACTGCAAAAATTTGATTATCTATCAATAATAATTGCTCAAATGCGTCACTTCCTCCATTGTCGTAGGTTTTTGAAAATAAAATGTCTCCATTTTCTTTATTTACTTTAACTAAAAAACTATCATCATTGTTAACACCGCACAGTAAATATCCATCATCCAATTCAATAATTGAATTTCCAAAATTGTGACCCGCATCAGTATATTCTTTTTTCCAAATTAATTGACCGTTTTGATTAATCTTAACCACCAATATTTTAGCATTATTTGGTAAAAAACCTGTTTCACCTATTTGAATATAGCCTCCATCATTAGTTGAAAGAATAAAATGTCCATGAGATTCCTCACCGCTGCCCCCATAAGATTGAAACCAATCTAAAGAAGGTTTGTTTGGATATTCAATTGTTTCACAACTGGAAATGCTGTCAAGATCATTGGAGCATGACATCAAAATGATTAAAATCAAACATAATTTTAATTTAAATGTTATAATTTTAAAAATGTTTATGTTTTCCATCAAATACATGGTAATTATTTCAAAAATTGTGTTGTTATCAATACTTGTTTCGTGTGAAGATAACGATAATCGTAGTGATTTTTACACCCCCACAGAGCTAAAAACAGAAACTATATTTATTGAACAAAATGTAAGTGGTGTTTTAGAGCGAAGACCTGTCATTATTCAAACAGAGTCAAATATTAACTCGAGTAAATTGTACCCTGTTGTTTTTGGATTACATGGTAATGGTGGAACAAATACAGGTTTTTTAAATAGACTGAAAAGGTTTACTGACGATGGAGAATTTGTTGGTATATATCCTCAAGGAATTCAAAGATCTTGGAATTTGGGCTCGGAAGCCTCGAAGGCTGATGATGTTCAATTTATTAATTTAATCATTGAGGAATTAAAAAAATATCAAAATCTTAATATGAACAAGGTATATGTCATTGGAAATTCAAATGGCTCTGGAATGGCCAACAAGTTGGGTGTAGAAACAAATCATTTTAAAGCGATTGCACCCATTGTAAGTCAATTAATGGAAAGTATGCCGTTAAAGTCAACAACTCAACCCATATCAGTTTTCCAAGTTAATGGAGCTTTGGATCCAATAATTCCAATCAACGGAGGACCTGGACCAGGAACACATATTTTTTTAGATGCTTTGCAAAGTGCAAAATTGTGGGCAAATAAATTTAATTGTTTTGAACCTCAAATTAGAATGATTGGAGAAGACACTCTCTATGAATTTAAAAACTGTGATGATGGAAAAGAGATTAGGTATTTAAGGATTGAAAATGGGGAACACAATGTTTTAAATCCTTTTTTAATCAATGAGATTTGGAACTTCTTTCAAAGATTTTAGCTATGAAACATCACATCAAGAATTTATCAAATATTGTAATTGTTTTTTTATTATGCATGGGTTTAGGATTTGCTACTCAAAATAAAATTGTAATTAATGGTATCATTTTGGTTTTTATTATCCACTGGGTATTGTACATTCCTGCAAATATTTTTAAAACCGAAAAATTTTATGATCTAACAGGTAGTCTAGCTTACATTTCTGTGATTTCTTACATACTTTACTCAAAAACACTAAGCTTTGGGTCAGGAATAGGAGAAATTGTTATTTCCTTAGCAATAATAATATGGTCTGGTAGATTAGGTACATTTTTATTTTTAAGAATAAAAAAAGACGGTGAGGATAAAAGATTTAGAGAATATAAAAAGTCATGGTCAAAATTTTTGGTTGCATGGACAACATCAGGAATGTGGGTAACAATATGCTCAGCATGTGCAATGACAGCAGTCGCATCGGAAAATATTATTGAGCTAAATATCGCTTTTTTTACGGGTCTTGTTCTATTTATAATTGGATTTTCTATAGAGATTATAGCAGATTATCAGAAAACGAAATTTAGATCAATCAGTGAAAACAAGAATAAATTCATAACGTCAGGCTTGTGGTCAAAATCAAGGCATCCAAACTATTTAGGAGAAATTATTCTTTGGTTGGGTATTTCTGTAATGTCATTTTCAAATCTAGAGGGATTACAATACATCACTCTGATATCACCAATTTTTACCTATTGGTTAATTGTTTATATAAGTGGGGTGAGTATGTTAGAGAAAAGTGGTCAAGAAAAATGGGGGCATTTAAAAGAATATCAGGATTACATTAAAAAAACTCCGAAATTATTTTAAAACCAAATCAATTGGCCCATCTGTTTCTTTGTCAACAGAGAAACTGAATTTATAGATTTTTTTATCTACTAGCATTTCGCCCTCATAATCTCCATAGAATCCCCTGAATTCAAAGGAATCGCTAATGTTTATTTTTTCACTTATTTCAGTTGTCCAAGTTTCTTTTATTAACTTTTTCAAAGTCAAAAATGATTTTTTTGGAGATAAGTCTTTGTAAAGCAATCCCCCGGCATGTCCTCTCCATGCATTTTTATCAGTTAGGTTCCAAAAAGTAATGGAACTAACACTCGGATGACTGAAAACAAGTGTGTAAAAGTCTTTTAAATAAGATGCTTGGTAATCTTCGTATTCAGGAAGGCTTGGTAAGTCCATTTCTTTCCCATTTCGTAGTGATTCATCTCTCTTAGCTAAAAACTCTTGGTGATCTTTCCAATTATTAAATCTTTTCGAACTTGTCACAGTGATTTCTGTAAACTGAATGTTTTTTCCCAAAACTGCATAGTCCTCAATCTGATCCCAAACTTGACTTTCAGTCATGACATTATCATTCGACTGCATATGAGCTTGCATCCCAATTGAACTGAAATTTAAATTTTTCTGTACGTAATATTCATTTATTTTAAAATATTCGGGGTCCTTTGCGTGGTAGTGATTATTTGAATAATTCTTATCTGGATTAACGCTGTTGACAAACTGATAGATTTCTACCATTGCTGGATATATTCCACCTTTGTAATTGATCCAATCTTGAATAGCACTGTATGGAATGTGAGGTTTAAATGGTCCAACTGGTTCATTGTATACGTCCCAGTCATTAATTTCTGGATAAGTTTCAATTAATCTCCTCATGTGTGTTTTCATAGCGACCTCAAGCTCATCCAAATCTTTAGAATATCTTACCCAATCAGGCATACCCTCATGCCACATCAATGGATGACCTTTTAATCGAACATTATTTTTTATTGACCATTTAATAATATCATCATAATATTTATCAATGTGTTTTCTACTACTTCTTTCGTCTGTAAGTCCCCAATACATGCCGACGGTTGCATAATTAAAAGCCTCTTTAAATCTTTCAAGATATAAATCAAACATATTTCCTCTCATCTTCCTCAACTGAGTAAAGCCAACACCAAATTTAAAGTCATGATTAATTAATTTAATTTTTAATTTCCCGTTCTTTTTTTTGATGTCAGTTGGGAAATTAAAGTTTAAAATCGTGTTGGTTTTTCTGTATTTTTCAATTCTCTCACCAGCCCCTTCTAATTTCCATGGCTCATGAAAACTTGGATCTTGAGCAAAAATTAATAGAGGGAATATTAAATAGAATAAATATTTCATTTTAATAATGGGTTTTTATGTAATCGGAGTCTTTTATTTTACCAATTAAATTTTTTTGAACATTCATCCACTTCGAAGGTTCATCAAGTGGATGTTGAGTAGGCTTTATGAGAGGTATATTTCCTAATGATACAATATCATTTTGAGAGACCATCCACTCATGGAGACTTTTACTCAATTCGCTAATAATATGTTTTGAGCCAGGTTTTTTTGAAATATTATTTTTCTCATAAGGATCTAATTCTAAATCATACAACTCCACGTAAGGAACATTTGGCATTTTTTGGGCTCCAATTTCAATGAATTTGTTTAATACTCTTCCTTTGTTTAAGTTTTCTTTATAAACTTCGATAGAATTGAAATTTTTAATCATTTTGTGCTTTCCATTACTAATCATCCTAGAGGGAAAAATAAATCCATTTCTAACGTTTTGTCTTGTAGAAACACCATAAACAAAATCATTCACTTTTTTGTCATTTCCAACTAATAGATCACTAAAACTTTTTCCGTCAAACTCATTCAGATCACCTCCAGCAATATCTACGATTGTTGGTAATATATCAACCATGGCCAGTAGTCTATTTGACTCAATATTTTTTTTAATTTTTCCTGGCCATCTAACTACAACAGGAATTTTAAGTCCCTTTTGATATAATGTAAACTTTCCTGAAATTCCATGATCTGAAGCATAAATAAACATGGTATTGTTTTTTAAATCATTACGATCAATCATATTTAGGATTTCCCCTAGCTGAATATCATCATATTTTATATTTTGATAATACCCAGGCTTTTCTGGTGTTACTCTATTATTGTAGGGATGGATTTTAATATCATCTAATGTATAATCAGTTTCATTTGGGTATGGCCCATGAGGAAAATCACTTGCAAGCACAAGACAAAATGGTTTTTCCGCATTTTTTAAATAGCTATCAATTGATTCAAGATCTAATTGCTTATTTTGCTTGTTTTGAATGTAATAGTCCCAGGCAAAAGTGTTGTAGGGCCCAACGTGACTTTTTCCAGCTAAAACAACTTCATAACCTATCGCAGATAAATGTTGAACAATTGTTTTTGTATCTTTTTTTACATGGGTATGGTTTGTATAGCTACCATTTTTGAGAGGGTATAAACCTGTATACAATTGCGATCTACTCGGTGTGCAGATTGCAGAGGCAGTATGGAAATTTGTAAACCTGATTCCTTCAGATGCCAATTTATTAACGTTGGCTGATTGGACATTTTCATTACCAAAAATATTGTAATCTAAAAAATCTTGGTCATCTGAAAGGTAAATGATAAAATTTGGACGATCTGAGGATGTTTCATTATCGGTTTTTGCGCTAAAAAAAGCTATGATATTTAGACAAATTAAATAAAGTAAAATTTTTATCGACATTACACTTAAAATTACATTGTTTTCTAAAGAACTTTCAAACTTTTATAAATTATTTAAAAACTTTTCTGTTAACAATTTTGAATCTAATTCATAGTCCAAATTAAATTTGAATTTTTTATTAGGAAAATTAATCTTGACAAAACCATCGAAATTCAAATCAAATTGATTCATATATATCATTGACAAACTGAGTGCATCAGTGTTAATTTTAATCAAACAATTTATTTTTGTAAAATTGTTCTTCTTTAGACGTATTTTATCTAGATTTTCAAATTCACCAAAAAATTTTTCATTAAAATAAATTTTAGAATAAACCTGACTTGCCCTCAAATTTTTATTGTTGGGATTGTATAAATTTAGCTCTGATTTTAAAATTATTTGATTATCCTCAATTCCCATAAATTGAACATCTGATATTTCCTTAACCTCTATTTGTTTTATTGAGTTTCCACAACTCATTAAAAAAAGAAAAATTAAGAATAATACATTTTTCATAACCCTTTTAATACCAATTAGAAAATTAAATATTTCTCAATTATAATTAAATTTACACTATGTCTGAATACCTAATTTACATTTTTATTTTTTTAATACTATTTGGTTTTATTTTTTCAAGTATTCTCGAATATCTAAATTCTAAGAATTGGAAAGATTCCGTTCCTGACTCATTAAAAGATTTTTATAAAGAAAGTGATTACAAAAAAGCCAAGAGTTATAAGCTTGATAGGGACAGAGTTTCTTTAATTTCATCCCTGATTTCAACCATACTAACAATTATTTTTATCTTTTCTGGAGTCTATGGAAAGGTAAGCGATTACTCACTTTATTATTTTGACAGTCCATTTCTCCAATCAGCTGGTTTTTTTCTTTTCTTTTTAATGATAAGTACAATCATTAATCTTCCAATCAGTTATTACTCAATTTTTACCATTGAGGAAAAGTATGGTTTTAACAAATCTACATTGTCCACTTTTATAAAAGACAAAATAAAGGGCTTAATAATTTCACTATTAATTGGTGGTTTTATTCTTTATATAAGTATACAACTGTACAGTTTTTTTGAAGCTAATTTTTGGTTATGGCTCTGGGTATTTTTATCAGCAATTATCATTTTTACAAATATGTTTTATACAACCCTGATTGTCCCAATTTTTAACAAGTTAAGTCCACTGGAGGAAGGGTCTTTGAAAAACAAAATAGAGAAATATTCAAAAAAAATTGGATATTCTCTTGATAAAATATTCGTAATCGATGGCTCAAAAAGATCCTCAAAAGCAAATGCATTTTTTTCTGGCTTAGGCCCTAAGAAAACAATAGCACTTTTCGATACACTGATTGATAAACACGAAGAAGACGAACTTGTTGCAGTTCTTGCCCACGAAGTAGGTCACTACAAAAAAAATCATATAAAACAAGGTTTACTTTTGTCCATTTTACAAGTTGGAATAATTTGTTATGTACTTCAATTATGCCTAAATGAACCAAACTTATCACTTGCACTTGGTGGTCTTGAAAGTTCGTTTCATTTAAGCCTTATTGCTTTCAGTTTTTTATTTAGTCCATTAAGTATAATTATTGGAATTGGAATGAATATTTTTAGTAGAAAAAATGAGTATGAAGCTGATAAATATGCAAAGGAAACTTATAATGGTGAAAGTTTAAAAAATGCTTTGAAAAAACTTTCATCTGACTCATTAACAAACCTATACCCACACCCACTTTATGTATTTGTTCATTACTCTCATCCTCCACTACTTAAAAGATTGGAAGCTCTGGACAGAAAATAGCAAAAGAGGCACACTATTTGATTTTATTAGCATACTTTAGCATGCTCAATAAATTAGTTTTTCATACTCAATAAAAAATTGAAAAATATCAAAATAAGTTCCGAAAATAAACTTGTAATAGATCCTGATTTAATCTATTATAATTTCCATAATTTGGATAAATCCAAACAAAAAGTTTTTTATGAAACTGAAAATAATTACATACAATTTCACTTTTGTATTGGCGGACATGTGAGTTTTCAATACAATAATGGGGCTTACAGTTTTCCTGTAGGAAAAGGCAATTCGATTTTACTTTATAACCCAATAATGAATCTCCCAGTAAATGCAATTCTAGATATTAATACCAAATTGGTTAGTATTCTTGTTAAAATTGAAAAACTTCATGGATTATTTTCTGAGGATGCTGATACTATTCCGTTTTTAAGCGATGAACACATAAATAAGAAATATTACAAAGAGAATTCATTGAGCCCTAAAATAACTGCAATCCTTACACAAATGATGACTGAGAATATCAGTAAAAATGTAAGAAAACTTTATCACAAAGGAAAAATTTTTGAATTACTCAGCTTGTATTTTAATATTTCAAAAGAAATGGACGTAGATCAATGTCCATTTTTAGCAGATGATAAAAATGTAAAAAAAATAAAACAAGCTAAAGAAATCATAATTTTAAAAATGGCTGAGCCACCCACACTAAAAGAATTGGCAAAAGAAGTTGATATTTCTTTGAAAAACCTTAAGGAAGGATTTAAACAGGTTTATGGAAATACAGTATTTGGATTTTTATTTGAACATAAAATGAATGTTGCTTCAAACATGCTATCTTCAAAAAACTACAATGTTAATGAAGTCGCACTTCACCTGGGATACAGTACAGCCAGCCACTTTATAAATGCATTCAAAAAGAAATTTGGTACAACACCAAAAAAATATTTAAACTCCAATTAATTTTTCAATGAAAAATAAGTTGTTAGGAATTTTTCAAATCATAGTAACTGTATTTTTTATATACTACACACTTAGTAAAATCGGTTTACATAAAATTCTAGAAGTGGTCAAAAATGCTGATTTATTATTTATTCTATTTGCATCGATCATGTATTTTTTTTCACAGATAATTTCATCTGAAAGATTATGGTTCATTTTGAAAGAGAATAATCTCATCATTTCTTCAAAGGAAAACATCAAACTATATATGGTTGGAATATTTTATAATTTTTTTATACCTGGTGGTGTTGGAGGCGATGCTTACAAGGGAGTATTAATGAATAATAAATTTCAATGGAGTTTAAAAAAGATCTACAAACTATTAATATTGGACAGATTGATAGGTTTTGGTGTTATTATATGTTTAATTTTAGTTTTTAGTGGTTTTATTTTAGATCTTAAATTTATATCAGAATTCAAATTTGTTTTAGCTCCTCTATATACTTTATTATTTTTTGTTGGTAAGGTTTTAGTGCAAAAAATTTTTGATAATGAGATCGTTTACACAAGATCTTTTTTTATTTCACACATCATACAAATACTTCAGTTTGGATCGATTGTTTTGATATTATTTTCTCTTGGTGTTACAAATAATTACTTTACTTTTTTATACATTTTCTTGATTTCATCTGTCTTATCAATTTTCTCTTTTGGTGGAATTGGAATTAGAGAATATGTATTTTTCACACTTGCCTCAAACACGGCCGTTAGTCCAGATATTGCTACCAGTGTGGGATTAATTTTTACATTTTCAGCACTTATATCCTCTGTCCCAGGGCTGTTTTTTTTGATAAAAATAAAAAGTAAAAAAAAACTCAGCACTTAGGCTGAGTTTTTTATTGGGTTTAAGCTCTATTGCTTGGGAATTCCAATTCCACCTTCTGACGGAGCCCAATTTGAATGAACTGATTTCCAACTTCCATCATCAGCAACAACCCAAACTGATGAAGCTCTAGTGCTATACTTAACATTTTCTTTTGTTTCAATAAATGTGTAAGAACCTTCGGCATAAAAGGTTAAAATAGCCATTGTCATATCAGGAATAAAATGAACTTCTATATCATTTAAATCAAAACTTTCCCAGGTAAAATTTCTATCTCTTGTAACATCATCATCTGTGTATACATAAAAGTCACCTAAGTTTGAATCACCTGTTACTAGATCAATATCATCTGAAACATACTTTTTATATTCTTCAAGATTTCCATCTGTAATAGCTTTTTGTAAATCTTTTTGAGCTTGCTTTAAATAATTTGATAAATTCTCCTTATTAACAGTTCTCCAATATTTTCTAAGGTTGAAGTCATAAGGTGATGCAAAATATGCATAATCACGAGCCTTAAATTGACTATTAAATGCTTTTTGAAAATCACCTTCCATAGCTGCAATTTCAGCTTTGGAATCTAAAGCATTTGGTCCATCATGTAAAGCTCTCGATTTTGAAATAGCATCATGTGCTGCTTCAAAGTCAGGCGAATCTCCATATTCGCCATAAGCATATCCATATGCAATCATATTATATGCAGCAGATGCATTTTTTGGAAATTTCTTGGAAAAATCCATATAGCCATCCCAATTTCCACCTCCAACTCCTACCCAATTTATGATTGGACTTTTTGGGAATTTTTTAATAGCATTAGAATATGTGTTATCCCAGGTACTTTCTTCTCCTCTTGTTGTTTCTAATAGTAATTCATACCAAGCTTTTTCCTCAGGTGATAGAAGCTGTATATTAACCAAATCTAATTTATCTTTTCTAGAACCTAAATCAGCGTTTGTAGTTGATATTGCTGCTAGTACTAACTTCGCACATTCACACCCAGAATCACTCATTTTGGCAGCCTTGGCCATCCCAAACGCTGTAAGATGTTCTAAATTTGCAAGATGATTAATAGCTTCATTTAAAATTTCATAAGATTGACTGTCACAATTCGAATCATTAATCCAATTTTGAGCTGTCAAGTTCAAAGAAATGAAAATTGATATTAGTATTGTTATTTTTTTCATAATGTTTTTTTTTAAAAATAATTATAAATTAATCAGGTAAACTATGTTTAGTAATTAATCAGTTACTAATTATCAAAACAATAAAATTTGAATAACTATTTTACTAATTCTTTAATTTCAAAAGTAGGTTACTAGCAATACACTAATCTGTATCTGTATCATAAGATCTGAATGATGATGCAGGTAAGCCCTGAATGTTATAAAGCATTCCCTCAATATAATTCGTCCAACCGTACCTAATATATTTTGGATTTTGTACTTTTTCACTAGTCAACACTAATTTACTTCGCTTCCAACCAGCTCCCCAATGAGGATCTATATCTGCTTGAGCATTGTAAAAAATTTTATCCTCACCAGCTATCTCAAATCCAGACAATTTTTTACCATAACTTGTGACTCCTGTTTCAGCATAGTGAAAATCTACATAAGCTTTATCACCTTTAACTGTCAGTGATTTAAAAACAGGTCCAGAGTAAGGAAGACCATCAAATCCATAATCTTTAGCCAAAGCCCAGTAAGCTAATCTCTTTCCAATCAGTAACTTTTCTGGTGGGTGAATTGTTAAAGTACTGCCAATATCAAGAGTCACAACCATACCAGTATTTTTCATTGTTTGCATGGTTTTTAGCTGAGCCTCTCTCAAAAAAGCTTGTTGTGACCGCCCTATATTACCACAACATCCATTTGGGGCTATTTGAACAAAATAAAATGGGAAATCTCCAATATTCCACTCATCTCTCCATGATTGTATCATGCTGTTCATTAGCATTGTGTAATTATGTGCTCTACCAACATTCCCCTCTCCCTGATACCAAATTGCACCACGAATATTGAATGGAATTAGGGGATTAATCATTGCATTAAAAAGGACAGATGGCTCATCATCAGATTGTTTTCGATTATAACTTAACTCTTTTTTTGTTAATATTTTGGAAAGAGTTTCTGATGGGGTCCATGCCTCAGCAGGCGTACCTCCCCATGAAGTAAGAATTATACCAATCGGGATATCCAAAACTTCATTTAGGTAATTGGCAAAAGAATAGGCAACTGCACTAAATTCAGAAGCTGTTTTGTGATTTGATTCAACCCAATTGCCTTCAAAACTGCTGAGTCTAACATCACTAAATGTCTTCTTTACCGTTAATAACCGAATTTTGGGATTATTGGCCTTTGCAATCATATCCAAAGATCTCAAAACTGGTTCTCTATTAAAACCAGAAAGAGTCATCTCCATATTAGATTGACCAGATGCAACCCAAACCTCACCTATCATGACATTTTTAATTTTAAGTACAGCATCATTGCAAAGTATATCAATTTGATATGGGCCTCCTGCATCAGGTGTAGGAATGTTTAGATGCCAAGAGCCATCACTTTTAACTTTGGTTGTGTAGGTTTTATCTGACCAAGCTACTTGAACAGAAAGATCTTCCCCTTTATACGCCTTTCCCCAAATATTAACATCAGAATTTCTCTGAAGGATCATATTATCAGAGAATAAAGGGTTTGGCTCAATTTGCGAATTGAGACTAAGAAAACTAATTAATAATAAAAAATAAATTTTCAATCTAGTTTTTATAAATAAATTTCTGATCCAGTTCCTCTGAATCTTTATATTTTTTTCTCAGATCAGCCAGTTGAGCCATTAAATCACCAACAATTTCCGAGTACTCTGGATCACTATAAACATTATTCATTTCATTAGGATCTTTCTTTCTATCATAAAGTTCCCATTCATCGACATCATAATAAAATCTAACAAGTTTATAGTCTTTATTAACTATACCATAGTGTCTTTTTACCATGTGAACCGATGGATATTCATAATAATGATAATAAACTGCATCTCTGGTCCAGTCCTCTCCATTTTCAGTTAGTAAAGGAATTAAGCTTTCACCTTGCATATCATTAGGTGCGTCAATGCCAGCTGCTTCTAAAAACGTTTGAGCAAAATCCAAATTTTGAACCATCTCATCATTGGTGATTCCAGCTTTAATTTTATTTGGCCACCTCACGAGCAAAGGAGTTTTGAATGACTCATCATAGATAAATCTTTTATCAAACCAACCATGTTCTCCCAAATAGAAACCTTGGTCAGACGTGTAAATAACTATTGTATTTTCCGAAAGTCCAGACTCATCCAAATAATCAAGTACTCTTCCAACATTGTCATCAACAGATGATATGGTGGCGAGATAATCTTGCATGTATCTCTGATATTTCCATTTCATTTTTTCAGTATCATTCATTGTTGGCCAATTTTTTTTGAAATCTTCATTAATCTTATCTAGGGTAACATCGTAAGCTGCTCGCTGATCTTCATCACCTCTATTATACCTACTGAAGAACTGATCTGGGTTTTCTCTTATGAGCTGTTTTCTTTCGCTAACATAAGCAATTTCAGGCTTGGCACCTCCCATTTCAATTAGTGTACTTGGTCTAATTTTACTGTCCTCCATGTAACGCATGTGAGTCAACAAATTCATTTCTGCACTTTTGGCCGCTGTTCCCCTGTTTGAATAATCATCAAAAAGTGTTTCAGGTTCAGGAAACTTTTTTTCATAAAACTCGGCAAACTTTTCAGCGCTGGGCCACCAAGCCCTGTGAGGAGCTTTGTGCAAATACATCATCATGAAAGGTTTGGTTTTGTCTCTTTTCTCTTTTAACCAACCTAATGTAAGGTCAGTAATAATATCTGTCACATATCCCTTAATAATTGTATCAGATCCTTTAGTTAAAAATTCTGGATTAATATAATCACCTTGACCAGGCAAAATCATAAAGTCATCAACCCCTTTAGGGTTATTACCAAAATGTAATTTTCCATACATGGCTGTTTGATAGCCAGCTTTTTGAAAGAGCTGAGGAAAGGTTACCTGTGTTGTGTCAAAAGGAGAATGATTGTCAATTTTTCCGTTTAGATGACTGAATTTTCCTGTCAGAATTGTTGCTCGTGACGGGGCACAAATACTGTTTGTTACACAAGCATTGGTGAAAAGTATACCCTCATCCGCTAGTCTATCAATGTTTGGTGTATTTATTAATTTGTCATCATATGCACTAATCGCTTGATAGGCATGATCGTCAGACATTATAAATAAAATATTTGGTCGATCATCTGTGCTATCACAGGCGAAAATGGTGATTAAAAGAATTAGATAATATTTTTTCATAATTTTTATTTTAAATTTTGGTTAATAGTCGGCACTTTACCATCCATTTCAATAAGCATTTCATCCATTTTATTGCTTAATTTTTTTACAATCAGAGGATAAGTACTTGAAAGGTCATTTTTCTCACTCATATCATTCTTTAAGTTATATAATTCTAACTTATTTTCCTCATAAAATTTGAGTAGTTTCCAATCACCATTTCTGATTGCTGAACCTGGCTTCCAAAGACTTCCATGATAATGAGGAAAATGCCATAAAATATACTCTCTTTTGTTTTTTTTATTAGATAAATTTGAAAGGTCAATACCATCAATTTTATCAACACTGAAATTAAGTTTCAAATGACTTACAACCGTTGTAAAAAGATCATAAGAAACAACCGGAATATTATTTAGATATTGTTGTTTTTGGTCAACATATTTAATTAGCTGAGGAATTCTAATACCACCCTCGTAAAGCCAACCCTTACCCGCTCTTAATGGTTTTGTTGATGTGGGAGCTACCCTTGCTTGAGTTGATAAGCCACCATTATCTGATGTAAAAATAATTAGGGTATTATCATACAGATTTTTTTCTTTTAAAAATGAAATTAATCTGCCAATATTTTCATCAGTTGAATGAACCATTGAAGCATATTTAGGATTTCTTTGATTTAAAACACTGATTGCCTCACCCTCATCTGTTATTTGAAGAGTATTGTCTGAGTATTTTTTAAGCTTATTTTCATAATAATCAATGTGATTCAAATTAGCTTGTATCGGGGTATGAACATTGTAAAAAGATAAAAAGACAGCAAATGGTTTGGAAATATCCCTTTTATCAATAAATTCAATTGACTCATCAGTCAAACGGTCCGTTAAGTACTCTCCCTGAATACCATCTTGAAGTTTTGGGTTTTTATATGGTGAATAATATCCACCCATCGGACTCCCTTTCTCAAAACCTCCTTTATTAATTGTAAATCCCTGATCCTCTGGATAAAATCCTTCGCTACCCAAATGCCATTTACCAGAGTACATTGTTGAATATCCATTGGATTGCAATAATTCAGCAATAGTGAATTCCTCTAGCGGAAGTTGGTGAATATCTTCAGGACCAATTAAATGTCTATCTTTTGGATCCACGCCTGGTATCCAATCGGTTATATTGACTCGAACGTGATGTTTTCCAGTCATAATTGAAGCTCTAGTAGGAGAACACACTGGACTTGCAGAATATGCAGAGTTAAATACGGTGCTATTGTTGCTTAATTCGTCGATGTTAGGTGTTTCATAAAAGTCTGAACCCATATAACCAACATCCTTCCAACCCAAATCATCAACAATTACAAATACAAGATTGGGTTGAGTTTTTTTTTCATTGCATGAGAAAATAAAAAGAAAAAAAATGAACAGTAATCTCATAAAAACAAAAAAGGACCTAATATAATTAGGTCCTTTTTTTTTCTAAAATTAATCCAATCTAGTAGCCTGGGTTTTCTTCAATATTTGGATTATCAGAGATTCTACCAAGACCATATGGCAACCAATACATTCTTTCGAGGAATGGAGTATTTTGTGAAAAATTCCACCTCCACATTCTTGCTTTGTACTTACCATCAGATTTTCTTCTAAACCATTTTGTTCCCATCTTTGTTCTCATATGGATAGCAGCCTCAGCGTCTCTCCAGGTTCTTAAGTCCCAGTAGTGATGATTTTCAGCAAACAATTCAACAAATCGCTCATTTTTAATCAGGTCAAGTGTTAGATTATCCTTTGCAGGCATACCCACCCTTCCTCTGAGAGTGTTGATTAACTCTTTAGCTCTTACAGGCAAATTCATTTCAAACGCAGCTTCAGCACCATTCAAATACATTTCACCAGTTCTCAAAACTATGTAGGGGGTTTCATCTGTTCCAAATGGTGGAAACTCAATTGCTGGGTCAATTCTCTTTTGGAGCAATCGTCCTCCTCTGTTTCTGTTTCTAGGCGGTGCTCTTTGAGGTGCAACATTTCCTGCTCTACCTCTTACAGTACCAGCTCCAATAGAATTATCGTGGAACCACACTTCCCTTCCCTGAAATACTTCTTCAGGTGTGAAAAATGTTGCCAAATATCGAGGATCCTTGGTATAAATTACCTCTTCTAAATCAAAGAAAGTACGATTGTTAAAAAGATTGTGGTATTTATTACCAGGTGATCCATCTTTGTGCTCAAATCTCGCATCAGAATGAATATAAGGGTGCATGTTTGAACCCCATCCCGCTTTGAATCCATCAGGCATTCCGTAACCACTCCATGTGTGTGTTTTTCCTAATGATAGGTCATACTCTTCAACAAAAATATGTTCTGAGTTGGTCTTTTGATAAAATATCTCACCAAATGTTTTTTGGTAGGTACCACCACCCCGATGTAAGGGATGCTTTCCACCATCAATAACAGCACTTGCCGATGCATGTGCCATTTGGTAATAAGCGGTGGCATCACCAGCGGGAATTGATGTTAAACCATTTGACGATTGTGGATGATACTTAGCAATTCTTGCAGCATACAGTGCAGCTCTACTCTTCAATGCATGAGCAGCCCACTTAGTTGCTTTACCATTAAGAGCTACACCAGGTAAATCAGCAATCGCAGCATCTAAATCAGAAATGATAAAATCATAAGTTTCCTTTAAAGTTGATCTTGGAATCATCAGCTCATCATAACTTGCATCAACAGATTTTGGCTTGTCTTCGATTACCATACCACCGTATCGTTTAGCCATGTCGAGATACATCCATGCTCTTAGAAATTTAGCCTCTGCAGTCTGAGAAGCAACAGTTGCTGGATCAAAACTTGCTTCAGCTAGAATTTCAATAATTTCATTCGCTGAGCGTATATTTCCATAATGAAATCTGTTTATTAAGCCGTGTGACCCAGAAGCTGTTGGTATATTGGCGGATGCATGAACAGCACCTTGCCACGGAGCCATTAAAGTATATTCACCACTCACAACACCATCTGTAAGACGATTTTGCTGAGGAATACCAGCCATTTCATTGGGTTCAAAAACGGCATTGGCATATATCTTAGTTAAGAATGCTTCAACCAATTTTGGATCCTTTTTAACAGCATCCTCTGCAATCATGTTAGTCGGCTGCAGATCAAGATCTGCACAGCCTACAAAAAATGTGATCGTCAGTAAAAATAAAATAAGTTTTTTCATAGTTTTCAAAGTTAATAATATTATAGTTAAAATCCAATCTTAAT
>CACIGC010000015.1 GCA_902586095.1 uncultured Bacteroidota bacterium
ATATCATACTGTTTAATTTTTCTGTAAAGAGTTCTTTCGCTAATACCTAATTCTTTGGCAGCAATTTTTCTTTTGCCTTTACTTTTTTCAAGAGCTTTCATAATCAGTTCAATTTCATTATGTTGGATTGATAAAGTTTCTTCCTCAACAATTTCTTCTGCATAAGAATATTTATCGTTATTATTTTGAATAGTTTTTCTTTCAAAATTATTTTCATTCGAATTGTAAACCTGCTCTTCTCGAGTAAAAAGATCACTAAAATCAGTCATCTCTTCGGGTGTTTTTTCATCTGTTTTGAGATATTTTGTTATCTTTTTTAACTCATTTAAATCTTTTTTCATATCGAAAAGAATTTTATATAAAATTTCTCTTTCACTATTAAAATCACCATTTTCATTTTGTTTGCCATTTATTAATGCTGGCAGATTTGATCTTGGTTCAGGTAGATAAGTACTGAGTAAATCATAAGTAATGGATCTGTTTTTTTCAAGTACTGATAATTGTTCAGTTATATTTTTCAGTTGTCTAATGTTGCCATTCCATTTATAATTTTTCAAAAGAATTTCTGCTCTTTCATCAAGCCTAATAGTTGGCATCTTATATTTCTTTGCGAAATCTGAAGCAAATTTTCTAAATAGTAATATAATATCTTCACCTCTTTCTCGTAGTGGGGGAATATTAATTTCAACCGTGCTAAGCCTGTAATATAAATCTTCTCGAAATTTCCCTTTTGAAATAGCTTCACGCATGTTTACGTTGGTTGCAGCAACTATTCTAACATCTGTTTTTTGTGATTTTGATGATCCTACTCTTATAAACTCACCACTCTCTAACACCCTTAGTAATCTAACTTGGGTGCTGAGTGGAAGTTCACCAACCTCATCTAAGAATATTGTTCCGCCATCAGCTACTTCGAAGTAGCCAGATCTACTTGATGTTGCTCCTGTAAATGCACCTTTTTCATGTCCAAAAAGTTCGGAATCAATAGTTCCCTCTGGAATTGCACCGCAGTTTACAGCAATATATTTATTGTGTTTTCTGTGGGAATTTTGGTGAATAATTTTAGGAAACACTTCTTTTCCAACTCCACTTTCACCCATAATTAAGACACTAATTTCAGTTGGCGAAACTCTCAATGATTTTTCAATTGCCATATTTAAAGAATGATCGTTTCCAATTATTTCAAATCTTTGTTTTATATTTTGTATTTCAGAATTCATAATTTTAACTAGTTCCAATTAATGTTGTTGACGTATTATTATTTATTTTCACATTGACTAAATCACCTGGTTTGTGATTTTTTTTTGGAAAAACAACCATGATATTTTGATCATTACGTCCTGCCCAGTGAGAAGCAGATTTTTTAGACTCTTTTTCAATTAAAACTTCACAATTTTTACCGATAAACTTTTTTAAATTTATAAAACTATGTTCTTGTTGTAAATGAATAATTTCTTCAAGTCTTTTTTGTTTAATTTTTTCCGGTACATTGTCACTTAACTTTTTATATGCTAAAGTGCCAGGTCTTTCAGAGTATTTGAACATAAATCCAAAATCATATTTAACGTATTTCATTAATTCTATAGTTAATCTGTGGTCCTCGTTTGTTTCATTTGGGAATCCTGTAATCATATCATGGGATATTCCACATCCTGGTAAGATTTCTTTTATTTTATCAATTAGTTTTTTATAATCATTAACTGTGTGTTTTCTGTTCATCAATTTTAAAACTTTATCACTTCCAGATTGTACTGGAAGATGAATATGATTGCAAATATTTTTGTGCTTTGCCATTGTGTTTAATACATTCTCTGACATATCTTGTGGATTTGATGTCGTAAATCTTATTCGCATATTTTTAAACTTATTTGCAATTAAATCTAGAAGTTTTGAAAATGAAAGAGAACATTTTTTTTGCAATTCACTTGCGTTTTTGAAGTCTTTTTTCAAACCACCACCATACCACAAATAACTATCAACATTTTGACCTAATAAGGTTATTTCTCTGTATCCTTTTGATTTTAGTTCTTCAATTTCTCTGAGTATACTTTTTGGATCTCTGCTTCTTTCTCTTCCCCTTGTAAATGGAACAACACAAAATGTACACATATTGTCACAGCCTCTTGTTATGGATACTAACGCAGTAATTCCATTCGAATTAAATCTTGATGGATCAATATTACCATAAGTTTCATCCTTAGATAAAATTACATTAACTGCATTATTTCCTAACTCCACTTCGTCCAATAAATTTGGAATATCGCGATAAGCATCAGGCCCCACAACCAAATCAACGATTTTTTCCTCAATTAAAAATTTATCTTTAAGCCTTTCGGCCATACAACCCAAAACTCCCACTTTCAGATTACTATTCTTCTTTTTTAATTTTTTAAAAGACTCTAGTTTTTTTCTAATTGTTAATTCTGCCTTTTCGCGGATGGAGCATGTATTTAATAATATAATGTCTGAGTTTGCAAAGTCATCGCACGATTGATATCCGTGCTTATTTAATATTGATGATACGACTTCAGAGTCAGAAAAATTCATCTGACAGCCATAGGTTATAATTGAATACTTTTTCTTATTATCAACAGACGTTAACATTTTTTTAATATGATGGCAAATATAAAAAAACCTGACAAATTGTCGTGTTTTTTAATTTTTTGATTTATATTTTTTTTTTCAGTTGGCATGAGACTTGATGTTTAGACATTTCGTAAGCTTAAAAAAAAACGTATACATTTGTCAACCAATTTTTAGTAGTGTCAAAAAATTTAGTAATAGTTGAGTCACCCGCAAAAGCGAAAACAATTGAAAAGTTTTTAGGAAAAGACTTTAAAGTCGTGTCAAGCAATGGACATATTGCAGACTTGCCATCCAAAGAACTGGGAATTAATATTGAGAACAACTATGAACCAAAATACATTGTAAGTTCTGACAAAAAAGATATTGTTCGAAAGCTGAAAAAAGATTCAAAAACAGCCGAAGTGGTTTGGTTGGCAAGTGATGAGGATAGAGAGGGTGAGGCAATTGCATGGCACCTTTATGAACTTCTTGGTCTTAATAAAAATAATGCAAAAAGGATCGTTTTCAGAGAGATAACGAAAAATGCAGTATTAAATTCAATCGAAAATCCAAGAGAAATAAATGAAAGTCTTGTTGATGCTCAACAAGCCAGAAGAGTTTTAGACAGACTAGTTGGCTATAAAATTTCACCAGTTTTATGGAGAAAGGTTAAAGGTGGTTTATCAGCAGGAAGAGTTCAATCAGTCGCTTTAAGACTGATTGCTGATAAAGAAAAGGAAATAGAGAGTTTTAATCCTGAAAAATCTTTCAAGATAACTGCTGAATTTTTTACAATTGGTGGAAAAATATTTAAAGCAAAACACAAATCAAAAATTGACAAAAATATTGACTTGGATAAATTAATAAATTCACTGAAAGATTCTTCATTCAAAGTAATTGATGTAAGAAAAAGTCCATTATCAAGAAAACCATCTCCTCCCTTCACCACATCAACACTACAGCAAGAGGCATCACGAAGATTAGGATTCCCAGTTTCTAAAACTATGCGTACGGCTCAAAAATTATATGAAGAAGGACACATTACTTACATGAGAACTGATAGCGTAACTTTATCAAATGAAGCTAAAAAAGCTGTAAAAAGTAAAATTTTAAATGAATTTGGTGAAAAATATTTTTATGAAAGAAACTACACCAACAAATCAAAAAACGCTCAACAAGCACATGAAGCAGTAAGACCGACTAATTTTGATAACAAAAATGTTTCAGTTGACTTGGATCAAATGAAGCTATATGATTTGATTTGGAAAAGAACTGTTGCTAGTCAAATGTCTAATGCAAAAATCGATAAAACCTTTGTGTCTATCGAGGCTAATAAAATTGATATTCTATTTTCAGCTGAAGGTGAAGTCATCGATTTTGATGGGTTTATGAAAGTTTATAATAACTCAAAAGAAAAAGAATCTGATGATGAACCTTTTGAAAATGAGTTACCTAATCTAAACGCTGGAGAAAATTTAAAGAAAAAAGTAATCTTGATAACAGAGAGTTATAGTAGACCGCCCTTTAGATTTACTGAGGCCTCATTGGTAAAAAAGATGGAGGAATTAGGCATTGGAAGACCATCTACATATGCTCCAACAATAACAACCGTGATCAATAGAAAATATATTTTTAAAGGCACAAATGATGCAAAGAAAAGAGAGATATTACAGATTGCCATTGATGATAAAGTTGAAAAAAATATAATTGAGGAATCATATGATTCCAACAAAGGAAAACTTGTACCCTCAGAGGTAGGAAAATTAGTCAACGAATTTTTATGTAATAATTTTAAAAATATTATTGATTATAATTTTACAGCTGATGTTGAAAATAACTTTGATTTAATTGCATCTGGAAAAAAACAATGGAAAGAAATTATTAACGAATTTTATAATCCTTTTAATGATAGAGTCTCTGAGGTTGAAAAAAATGCCAAGAGAGAAACAGGCGAAAGAGTTTTAGGAACTGATCCAAAAACTGGAAGACAAGTCAGTGTTAAGTTGGGTAAGTTTGGTCCAATGGTCCAAATTGGAAAGGTCGATGATGAAGAAAAACCTCTTTTTGCTAGCTTATTACCTGATCAACAGATTAGTAGTGTAACAATTGAAGATGCATTAAAATTATTCGAACTTCCCTTCAAGGTTGGTGAATTTGAAGGTAAAGATGTTATTTCTAACATTGGAAGGTATGGTCCGTATATAAAATATGAAAACACTTTTATATCAATTCCCCAAGGCTTGTCACCATTTACAATTTCAATTGAAAAATCAGTTGAACTAATTAAAAATAAGTTGAAAGAAAACAAACCCATAACTAATTATGAAGGTTTTGATGTAACTAAGGGGAAGGGAAGGTTTGGGCCATATATAAAGTGGAATGGGACCTTTATTAATGTAAATAAAAATTATGATTTTGAAAATCTATCTGAGACTGATTGTATAAAATTGATTATAGATAAAAAAGCTAAGGATGCTGAAAAAATATTAAAAGTTTGGGATTCTGAGAAAATCTCAATAGAAAAAGGTAGATGGGGCAAAATTTACATTATTAAAGGAAAATCTAAAATTCCAATTTCGAAAGATATTGATATTGAAGCTATCGATTTAAAGACTGCAAAAAGTTATTTTAGAAAAAAATAATATTAGTGATAAAAGATTACTTCATTTCACTATCTGATTTTACAGAATTCGTCCATAATCTAAACAATAAATCGCTTGGTAAAAACATTGTTATTAATGGTATTAACGATTTTGATTTAGACCAATCATTTGATTTAGCAATTTTTTCAATCAATGATTTAGAAATTGATTCAGAAAATTTATCAGATTACTCCAAAAAGATCAGAAAAAAGATATATAGTTTATCAGGTGGTGGCTGGAATTTAAATATACTAGATCTTGGTATTTTTAAGTTAGGAAGTCAACGCTCTGATTCCCAGTTTGCAATCAATGAAATTTTAAAACAATTATCAATTTTAAAAGTAAAAACATTAATTATAAATCTTGGTAATAATTTGACTCTTGATTATTACCATGCACTAAAACAAAACAATAATTTATTAAATATTGTTTCTGTTGATAACAAAATACCAGACAATTCATTAATTAGAAAAATTTTAGATGACGATAACTGTAAACTTGGAGAATTTTCTTGCGTTGGTTTTCAAAAGCATATAAATAATATTGATGAAATAGAGCTTTTCAAAAATATGTTGTTTGAAACCTACAGCTTGGGAAAAATAAAAAATAAAATAGCCAATACAGAACCAATTTTTAGAAATTCGGATTTGATCGATATCAATGTTCGGTCTGTTAAGTCCGGGGATATTAATAACTCTCACGAATTTACAAACGGGTTGACATCTTATGAGTTTTGCAATCTGAGTAGATTTGCAGGCTTATCAAAAAATTTAGATTTAATTTCCTTTTCTTCCTCTTACCAATCTTCTGCAATATCATCATTAATCTCTGAGGGCATATGGTATGCAATTGATGGTATTAACAATCTTATTATTGAAAATATAGATCTTAATTCAGATAATTTCACTGTATACAATGTTACAGTTAACAATTATGATTTAAAATTCGTTAAAAGTTTAATTACAAATAGATGGTGGGTAAGCCTAGAAAACACTAACCTTGTACAGATAGAAAAATCATACATTCCGTGTGTTGAAGATGATTACTTGTTGTCAAAGAATTCTATTTTATCAGACAGGATTTTGTCGAGAATAAAAAATAAAATAAGCTAAAATTAAATCAAAAGTATTATTTTAGGGTCCAATTTTTGATATTGTATACATAATATAGTATGAAAAAGAACTTATTTTTTTTATTATTAATATTCTTTGCTTTGTCCTGTTCAAAGGATGACAGAGGAGATTTAGTTGGTGTTAAAGCTTCAAAATTTTTCCCTAACAAACCTCAAGGAATGGTTTTAATACCTTCAGGTTCTTTTGTCATGGGTCCATCTAATCCAAATGCATACATGGACCAAAATCCAACACTCAAAACAGTTTCACTCAAAGCGTTTTACATGGACGAAACTGAGATTTCCAACAGTGAATATAGACAGTTCGTCAATTGGGTCAGAGACTCAGTAGTTAGAAATGAACTTGCCAGAGCTGCCTATGAGAAAATTGGAGATGAGGTAAATGAAGAGGATGTTCTTTGGGATTACATGCCGATAGCTAAAATATCTGCTTCTGATGATGAAGAAAAGTCTGCATATCAAGAGTACCTTGAGCAAAATGATTTAGGATTTTTAGACATTGATAACAAATTTACCTATAAACTTAACTGGGATGCTGATCTCTTTTGGGATGTGGAAAACTATGTGGACTCTAACTATGCAGCTGTTTTGGAAGGTGGGTCAGGAGCTGATACTTCCGGACTTTACGAGAAACTACCAAAACCAATTAATGATGAAGGAGAGGCAAAAAACTATATTAAAACCAATGATTCACTCATTGGTTTTGAAGGGTTCATGGTACCTGCTGATAAAACACCTAATGGACTAAAAGCATTTAAAACCAAAAGAATCGTTTACAGCTACAGAGAGTTTAATATTGATCAAAACAAATGGTCTGACTATAAACAGATAGAGGTTTACCCGGATACTACTGTTTGGTACAAGGATTTTGCATTTAGTTATAACGAGCCCATGCACAATGATTATTTTTGGCATGACGCTTACAATGATTATCCTGTGGTAGGTGTCTCATGGGAACAAGCAAAAGCTTTTGCACACTGGAGAACATTTTACAAAAATCAAAATCAAAGAAAAGCTAGAAAAAATATTCAATTGGTTAGCGAATTTAGGTTGCCAACTGAAGCGGAATGGGAGTATGCTGCAAGAGGAGGCATTGAAAGAGCTGAATTTCCTTGGGGTGGTCCTTATACTTACGACGCAAAAGGTTGTTTTCTTGCCAATTTTAAACCTGAAAGAGGAGATTATGCAGCCGACCAAATATTATATACTGCCGAGGTTGAGTCATATTGGCCCAATGACTTTGGATTATATAATATGTCAGGAAATGTTGCAGAATGGACAGATTCCAATTTTGAAAAAGACGCAGTTGACTTAGTTGCAGGGCTGAATCCCAACGTTGAAGGTTCTAAAAAAAATAACCAAAAGGTTGTTCGAGGTGGATCCTGGAAAGATGTTGCCCATTTCTTAAAGGTTTCTACTAGAGATTATGAGTACCAGAACACAAAAAGATCTTACATAGGTTTTAGAACAGTTCAGAGTTATCTAGGTGAGGATGTAGGTTTTCAGGAAAATCCAAATAAGATATTTTAATTAAAACTATAAACTAAAAATAAATAATTATGAAAAAACAATTTATACCCGACAATTACATGGAACTATTTTTTGGTGTTGGAGCCGCAGTTGTAATTATTGGCGCTTTATTGAAAATCATTAATGCATCACTAATTTTTTCAGCCAACACATGGCTAATTGCTGGTTTGTCAACAGAAGCAATAATTTTTACTCTTTCAGGTATCCAGGGTTATTTTCTCTCATCACCTGGTGCTGAAGAAGATGCTGTAAGCACTATAGCTGTTGAAACTGCTGCACTTCAAAAGGCAGTTGATGGAACTGTTAAAGGTCTGAGTGATTTAAATTCTAATTTATCATCGGCTTCAAAGGCTGCTCAGTCAATTACTGTTCCCTCTGATTTGTCATCAAACGCTCAATCAGTGAGTGATGGTCTATCATCAGCAAGTTCAAGTATTGAGGAAATTAATAAATTGTATCAAAACTTAGGAAAATCATTATCTCAGGTAAATTCAGCGACAAATGCTTTAGATATTCCAGACGGAATTGGTGAAGAGTTAGAGAAAATGAAAAACACAATCAAAGAGTTGAATGCTAAGTACGAAGCTATGCTTGGCGCAATGAACAAATAAAAATGGCAGGATCTTCAGGAAAACAAACGAGAAGTCAACAATCTCGTCAGAAAATGATAAACATGATGTACCTCGTGTTTATTGCTATGCTTGCGTTGCAAATAAGTAAAGAAGTCTTAGCTACTTTAGGGATTTTAAGCGAAGATATGGAGAAATCTACGGCTGAACTTAAAATTTCTATTGATAATGCGTACACTATCATTGATCAAAACAGCAATCAAGATTATTATAAAATTCCATCTGAGGAGCTGCCTAATTTGAAAAGTGCAACAGATGAGTATTTTAATTTTCTTCAGAGCTTGAAAGATTCTTTAATTGGCATGGATGACAATAATTACATGATTGATGTTGAGTATGTAGATGAAAATGGGGAGGAAAAAGTGAGTCAAAGAAGAGATTATCAGGTTATGGATAAAAGTAATTACCTAGATGAAATATTTTTTATAAGTGATGGTGTAAGTGAGAGGGGACAAGAGTTTATTGACTATTTTAAGGGTTTTTCAGGCAAAGTTGAAACTGTTTTAGATTCTATTAAACAAAGAGACGCAAGAACTGTTCAATCCAATTACGGCTTTTCTGCAGCATTATCTAATTTGTCATTAAGGTTTGATTATCCGGAAGATAATCAGGTTGTCAACAGAGACGGGATCAAGGAAGATTGGATTTATTATAATTATGAAAAATTTCCTTTGGTTGCTTCCCTTGCAAAAATCACTAAGATTCAAGCAGACATTAGATCTGTTGAATATGAAATATTAAACTCTCTTGTCAGCAAAACTAAGGATCGCCAATTGAGTTTTGACTCAAAAAGTACGCTATTAGAAACAGATAGACAGGCTTATTACACAAACAGTATTGTCGATGCAAAAGTTGTGGTTGGAAACACTGATTCAAGCTTTAAGCCTGATAGAGTTGATTTAAAAGTTGATAATGTTTCGCTTAGAGATTCAGAATTTGATGTTGTCGATGGTAAGATTAAGCTTAACAAAAGATTTTCTTCCCCTGGAATAAAAAAGATATTTGGTTATTTATTTTTTGATAACAATGGAAACACTGATAGTCTACTTGTTGATACCCAATTTTATGTTATTCCCAAACCGAATGAAGCTGTTGTATCACCAATCAATATGCAAGTATTCTACATTGGTTTAAGAAACGAAATAAAAGTCGCTTTCCCTGGTGTAGCAGACCTGACTTCGATCAATGTTTCTGCTAATAATGGTCAAGTAATTAGACAAAATGGAAAATATTATGCAGCGCCTGATGCAGGTGTCACCAGTATGGATGTATTAGTTTCGGGTAAGACCAATGATGAAACTGTTACAAGTGTAGTACCTTTTGATGTTGCCGAGGCACCCCCTGGTAGAGGCTCTGTATTTACTGGTGTAGAGAGTTTTGTTAATACAGACGGTATTACTAAGAATAATTTGAAGTTTGGTCAAATAAGAGGAGAAAAACCACCCGCTTTCTTGTATGATTATGCAATTAATGTCAAAAGATTTCAAATAAAAGTTGGAAACTTCAATACAAGAGACATTGTGGGAGACAGAGTAAATGCAAACGCATCAGCTTTAGCAGATATCGATGCAGCGAGCTCTGGCACAAGTGTTGTAATTACTATACTAGATGCTGAAAAAATTGATGGTGATTTTAAATCACCAACCGTAGTTGAACCATTTGTTTTAACTTTAAGATAAAATGAAAAAATCTTTTTTACTTATTTTATTGATTTTCTTGGCTAACGAATCTTTTAGTCAGGCAAACTTATTAAATGCCAAAAATCCATCAGAAATTGGTGATTCCTCAGCGTCAAGTAAGGCAATCAATGAATTTGTAGATTATGAAAATGTAGATGACAAGGATATTCTTTGGTCTAAAGTTGTTTATGAGTTTATTGATTTAAATGAAAGACTAAATTTTCCTCTGCTTTTTCCAGTAAATGACACCAAATACGATGATACGAGAAAATCACTCTGGAGAGTCATAAGGGAGAATATTGAAAACGGAAAAATCAGTGAGGTCTATGACTCCAACAATGACAATTTTACTGAAGCTTCAAGAATAATAGGAAAAGACAGTACTGACTTAGAAGCTAATATTTATAAAAATTATAATATAACAGATATATACAAGTCCAAATATGTACCAGAATCATTTGTTCCAAGAGAGGTTGCTTCATCCGCGGATATCTTTGGTTACGTGATCAAAGGCATATGGTATTTTGATAAAATACATGCTGAGCTTAGATACAGGTTGTTGGCGATTCAGCCCTACGGAACTGACCTTAAGACATCTGTTGATGGTGAAGAAACAGAGACTGGATATTTTTGGATATGGTACCCATCCATAAGAGAAATACTAGATGATCATTTAGTTTTTAATGATAAAAACAACAATAACAGAATCTCATTTGATGAACTATTAATTAACAGAAGGTTTAGCTCATACATTTACAAATATGATAATGTGTATGGTGATCGAGAAATTAGAGATTATATCAGACAGAGAGATAATGAATCATATGCTCAGTGGCAAACTAGAATTGTTATGGAATCCGAAAGAATAAAGAAAGAAATTCTAGACTTTGAAATTGACATGTGGGGTTACTAAGAATGAAAACTCATGAAACGCAATATTATCAATTTCTACTCTCTATTGCTTGTTGTCTCATGTCTAGGTCTTAAGTCTTATTCTCAAGACCCCGTTTTCACACAATTTTACAATATTCCAGATTATTTGAATCCATCATTTACTGGGTTTTCAAAGGGAACGAAAGTTGGAATTATAAATCGAACTCAATGGTTTGGTTTAAACTATGGCCTAAATTCACAATTTTTCTTCATTGATAATTATTTTGGTGACGATGCTGAGACAGGAATAGGTTTAGGTTTAAACATCATGAATCATCACGAAAGTGTGACAAGATATAATTTTACTCAGGTCAATCTAAATTATGCCCATCATTTAAAATTATCCAATGAATGGTATTTTAATCCAAGTCTAACAGTTGGTTTAGGAGTAAAGGATTATACTTTTGATTATTTGTTAGAAGATCAAATTTTAATTTTTCAAGGAATAATAAATGCAAATTCAAATGATCCAATTCTCCTGAATGATAGTTTATCTTTTTTTGACATGTCAGCCGGATTACTATTTTACACAGAAAATATATGGTTTGGAGCTAGCTTAAAACACCTTACTAACCCAAAAATATCATTTACGGGTGATGGTACAATTAAATTGGATCATTTCCTTTCGGTTCATGGTGGTTATAAATGGGATTTGAGCAACAGAAGCATTCGTGAAGATTTGGATCTAAACATTGATTTGAATTATATGAGACAAGGTAATTATGATCGTTTTGATATAGGAACTCGAGTTAAGTACAATGATTTTAGCTTGGGAGTTTTTGGTGTTGTTGCCCCAACAGATGTTACGGGGAGATCTCATAAGTTGACATCATTTAATATAGTTGGAAATATGGATTTTAACAGATTTAGATTTGGTTATTCATACGACTTAAATGTAAGTGAACTGAGGAATACAAAGGGAGTTTTTGAAATTTCAATTTCCTACAAGTTTGATTCACTTTTTGGAAATAGAGGACCTAATCCGTGTGAATGTATGTAATAGAAATGAAGAATTTTAGAAACATATCGCTAATAATTTTTGCTCTTTGGAGTTTTATGTTCTCTTTGAATATTCAATCTCAGGTTAATAATATTAGCCAAAACCGAACATATGACACTGATGCTACAAAAAATGTGGTTTTTTTCATAGGAAATAATGAGTGTATCAACATAACAGTTGACTTAAATATGATGTCATTCCAAGATCAAAATGGAAACTACTATGGATATGATTTGGGTGATGGAAATAGCTACCAACCGATTCCTGATAATTGGGATTTTGAAATTACCAATTTACCCTCACCTGGAAGTGAATTATCCTCAGATGGTAAAACCTTTAAATATTGTACTGGATCTGAAAACCCAAATAATACTTTCACCATAAGAATAAAAGTTTTTGATAAAAATACAGGTACTGAGATTTCGAATCTTGGTAATGTGAATCTTACTCTATATATAAGAGATAAATTTAAAATTGGTAATGGAATCTGGAATGCCTGTGTGAGTAGATTTATACTTTCAGTAAGTGAAACGATTGATGGAAATAATGAATCTGCTTGTTCCCCTTATACGATTAAAGTTTACAGACTAAATGAAAAAGACGCTGGACCAATTTATGAAAATACACAAGACAACAACACTTGGAATTTAGATCTTGATATTGGTCAATATCAAGCAGATGTTACGGACAGTTGTGGTCAGGTTATTGAAAATTATCTGATTGATATTCGTGATGCATACACATTCTCAGTAGATATTCTTTTTGAAGGATTTCAATGTTTTGATGATAACAGTGGGCGAGTTGTGGTACAAATTAAAGGCGCTCAAGTATTCCAAGGTGGTGAATTGAATGGACAAATTAAATGGAGTCTAACAAATGCTAATGGTGATATAATCAGAAGCAACGGCACAAATACTGGACAGTCGAATTATTCATCCAATCAGGGTGGAGGACCTCCTTTTGATTACGGAGTTGTAGATTTAGCCATAGAAATTCTTGGACTACCTGAGGGTACCTATACTTTTTATTTTGAAGATGCCAACGGATGTACTGAGGAGAAACAAATCACGATTGAAAAGTCAGTCCCAATTACTGCAAGCCCTTTAGATGGTGCAGTCGATCAATTATTATGTCATGGAGACACAAATGGTAAATTATGCTTCAAAGCATCTGGTGGTTGGACTGAGCCGTGGGATGGTAATTCAATTAACACAGATGCCTGGGGAGCCCCATACTCTTTTACACTTTTAAATTTAACAACAGGACAAGGATATAATTCAGGCAGTGTAACCAATCACTTTGATAGCAGTGGAAATCAAGATGGCTATCAAACATGTTTTAATAACCTTCCTGCTGGTAAATATCAATTGACAGTTGGAGAAACTGTTGCAAATGATCCTTATGATAGTACTAAAACAATTTTGTGTGAGCGAAGTTTTCAGGAGTTTGAAATTACTGAGCCTGATCCAATAACAACTGCTCAATCAACGATAAAAGGTATTACATGTAAGGGTGATGATGATGGTGCCATTAATTTAGTCGTTGCTGGTGGAACCTCCCCATTTACTTATTCTTGGACTAAAACAGGTGATGCTTCATATTCTGCATCAAGTGATGATTTGAGTGACTTATCACCTGGAACATACAATGTTACGATCACAGACGCCAATGATTGTTCGATTTCTAGATCATTTACAATTGAAGAACCAGATACCCTAGAAATGCAGGCGTCTATTTTAACAGAAATATTATGCTATGGCGATGACGGGTCAATAAAAGCCGAGATTACAAAACAATCTGATGGCCCATATGTATTTAGAATAAGTGGAACCGACTTTAACAACAATACAATTACACCAGTGGGTGTTACACTTTCAGATGTCAATAACTTAAGCACAACATTTGTTGTTAAAGCAGGAACTTATACCGTTTCTGTAACTGATGCTAATGGTTGTCAATTGGCTGAGGAAAACATTACCCTTACTCAGCCTGATGCTCCACTTTCAATTGATACCTCTACCATTAAAAATATTTCTTGTTTTGGAGCTGATGATGGCTCAATTGATCTAGTAGTTTCAGGTGGTACAGGAGCTTACACATATCAGTGGTCTAATGGAGCATCTTCTGAGGAGTTATCCAACTTAGCACCTGGAACATATACAGTTACAATAACAGATGCCAATGAGTGTTCAACCTCAGAACAATATACAATTACAGAACCAGCGCTATTGGTTGTTTCTGGAAACAAATCCTCACACAACGGTTTTGAAATTACATGTAATGGTGCCGATGATGGAGCAATTGACCTGTCAGTTACTGGAGGAACCAGTCCTTATGTTTATTCTTGGACTAAAACAGGTGATGCTCTGTACAGCAGTTCAACAGATGATTTATCGGACTTATCACCTGGTACATACCAGATAAATGTAACCGATGCAAATAGCTGTAATTCTTCTGAGACATTTACTATTTCTGAACCAGATGAATTACTAATTTCTTCATCAGTTTTATCAGCTATTGGTTGTTATGATGGAAATGCAAACATTCAAGTCGATGTTAGTCAGCCATCTGTTGGTCCTTATGTGTTCACATTAGTTGGAATTGATTACAACAATCAGCCTGTTTCTTTGAGTTCAAGTTCATTAGTTGTATCCGATTTGGATGCTGTATTTAATACTGTTAAAGCTGGGGTGTACACAATAAGAGTATCGGACAGAAATAATTGTTTCAAAGAACTCCCACTAACAATCACCCAGCCTGATGCAATTACAATAGACTATCAAGTTTCTGATTATAATGGCTTTAGTGTAAGTTGTGTAGATTCTAGCAATGGTTCAATAAATATTTCACTTGCTGGAGGAACAACAAATAGTACTGACTACACATTCTCATGGTCTACAAGTGACGGTTCAGGTCTTGATCTAAGTTCATTGAATCAAAATGGTCTTACTGCAGGAACATATAATTTAATTGTGAGTGATGATAATGGATGTAGTATTCAGCAAGAGATTGTATTGGATGAGCCAACAGAAATTACAATTACTGAAAATATATCTGACTACAGTGGTTATCAAGTTAGCACCTCAGGTGGGAGTGATGGTACTATATTATTGAATGTAGTTGGCGGCACAAATAGTTTTACTTACCAATGGTCAACAAATGATGGGAGTGGCCTGGTTGTAAATCAAAAAAATCAGAGTGGTCTTTCTGCTGGCACATACACAGTTGTTGTTACTGATTCAAACGGATGCTCTGTTACAAAAACTTACACATTAGAAGAACCAACTGCGCTGCTGATTTCGATTGACAATAGTGTTGTCTCAAATATTGCATGTTTCGAAGGAAACACAGGAAAAATTAAAATTGATATCGATCAAGCCTCTGTAGGACCATATACTTATGAAATCTTTGGTACTACTTACACTGGTGATCCTTACCTAAATAGAGTTGACAATATTGATCTGCTTACTTACACCTTTACTGGCCTAGTGGCCGGTAAGTATCAGATAACAGTTACTGATGGTAACGGAAATTCTACTACAACAGGTATTAAAGAAATTACCCAGCCTGAAACCCCTCTAATTGTTACAGCTGTTTTGTCAACATATGGTAATTTTAATGTTGGTTGTCAGACTGATAACGATGGTTCAATCGATATTACAGTTTCAGGTGGTAATGTTGCAGGAAATGCAAATTACACTTACGTGTGGTCAACCACAGATGGAAGTGGTTTAATTCAAGGTGAGGAAGACCAATCTGGATTGGGCCCAGGAACATATACGGTTTCTGTAACAGACGAGAATAATTGTACAGCAACCCAATCCTTTACTTTAACTCAGGCACAACCATTGAATTATGTATTGGATAGAAAACAAGATATTACGTGTTTTGGAGATGATGATGGAGCAATTGAAATTTCAGTGACTGACGGTACAGGTGTTTACACATACGATTGGTCAACCACTAACGGGAGCGGACTGGTTCAAGGCAAGCAAGACCAATCTGGACTAAGTCCTGGTGATTATAAATTGATTTTATCTGACTCATGTACAACTCTAGAGTATAATTACACAATCAGATCGCCTGGAGAACTAGAAATTACACTTGATGAAGTCCAAAATGTTTTATGTTTCGGAGATAGTACTGGAAAAATATCTGTTACTGTTTCTGGTGGAACACAACCTTATAATTACGTATGGGTAGATAATTTTGGAAACACCTACAACAGAGATATTGGGAATGTCTTTAACTCAGGTGACTTATCAAATATTCCAGCTGGAACATATACCTTAACTGTAACGGACTCTAATCAATGTAGTGCAACATTGCCACCTGTTGAAATTACCGAGCCAGCAGATTTATTATTGTCATTTAATAAAACAGACCTTAGTTGCTACAACTCCAATGATGGTACAATAACTGTAACTGCATCAGGTGGAGTATCACCTTATACATATACCTGGAGCGATTTAGGAAATGGAAGCTCAAGAGATAATCTTGCCGCAGGAACGTATTCCGTCATAGTTAAAGATGCAAACGAATGTGAGGAAACAGTTGATATTGTTATTGCAAATGCTGAATTATTTGATGTAGATCCAGTGATAACTCAAATCAGCTGCTTTGGAGCAAATGATGGAAGTATTGAATTAAATTTTGTTGGTGGTGTTGGAAATGTAAATGTTCAGTGGACTGATGACACGACTGCTGGTGTAAATAGAAACAATTTATCTCCTGGAGTTTACTCAGTTTTAATTACGGACGAATCGTCATGTACTATTGAAAGAGACTTCACAATTATTGAACCTCAAGAAATTGAAATTACCGGAATAATCACAAATGCAATTGATTGTATTGAACCCAATAGCGGCTCCATTGATTTGCAAGTTGCTGGTGGGACTGCCCCCTACACATTCTTATGGTCCAACGGCTCAACAACTGAAGATCTTACAAATGTCCCTGCAAACAACTATTTAGTTACTGTTACAGATTCTAATGGTTGTATTTCTGAAAAGGAATTTGAAATAACAAGACAGGACGATTTACAGATTATTTTGGATACAGAATTATTTGCAATTTGTGATACAAGAGAAGTCTTCCAGAAAAGTACTGTTTCATTTTCTGGTGGGGTTGCCCCATACACAATAGCATGGTCAAATGGTGTTGTTACAGGAACAAATGGTGAAATAATGGACACAAATGTTGAAGGTTCATATGAAGTTACTGTTACCGACTTTCTTGGTTGTAGCGAGTCATTGATTTTTAATGTGAATTTACCTGATATTGGATATCCCGAGTTTGATTACACATCATTTTATTTTACAAATTACGGTGGATTATCAATTAATGATCCAATCACATTCACAAACCAATCAACTCAAGAGTATTTTTCTGTGCTATGGGATTTTGGAGATGGAAATACATCAACTGAAGAAAACCCAACACACACATATTCTGTTAGGGGATGGTATGATGTAACTCTTACTGTTGAATTTATTTTAGGTTGCTCATACTCAATTACTAAAACTTTATATATAGGAGATGATTATGAAATGGTTATACCAAATGCGTTTACTCCAAATCTTGACAATATAAATGAAACATTCAGACCAGTCTACTATGGAATTACAAGCATCAGACTAACTGTGTATGATACCTGGGGAACACTTATTTATTACGAGGATTCAACAGAAAATGAAATGATAGGCTGGGATGGAACAATCAATGGGAAAAAAGCTGAAAATGGAAACTTCTTCTATCAAGTTTCTGCTACAACTTACACAGGAAATTTGATTGAAAAAAATGGTTCATTTACATTAATCAGATAATTTCTCGAGGTATTCCAGATTAATTTTATATTTTAGTTAATTAACTTAAAAAAATGAAAAGAATATTATTTATATTTTCTTTAGTACTCATTATTTCATGCGAATCACCTGTAAATAATGGAGTATCTGAGGAAAATCAAGCAAAATTTGAACAGCAAATACAGTCTTTCAGAACATTCACTGAAGGGATTAGCAAAAAGGATTTAGAATTGACAATGAGCGTTATTTCTGATGATATTCAGTGGAGTCCCCCAGTATATAACGGTGGAGAGACTATTGGATATGATGGCTTTGTTGAGGCATTGAAAGGTTATATTGAAACTTTCGATTATGTACAGTTTTTGGAGGGGGAGGGCCCTAATCTAGGTCCAGCTCTTAGTGCAGATGCTAATACTGCCTTTTGGTCTGGGTCTTTATATTCAAGTGCAACCCCAACTGACGATCCTAGTGGGTTGAGAGTTTATGGTGTTTGGAAGTGGAAGCACACAGAATCTGGAGCTGAAGGTGGAAATAAATGGTATGGATTAATCAATTTTAATGAAGAAGGAAAAATATATGGATTTAGTGATTATATGGATTACCATGGTATGCAAGTTCAGATTGAAAATTATCTTAAATCAAGTCAAAATTAAATTATGAAACATTTTATATTATTATTTACAGCAGCCTTGTTTGTTGGCTGTGCATCTTCTGGTGTTCAAGTAACATTTGACGATGAAAATTCAAACACAATTAGACAACATTTACAACATTATGTAGATGGTGATATGGATTCATTAATGGCACTTGCTGCTGATAATGCTGAAATTTATATAAATAGTGAGGAATCAATCTCACCAGATGAAATTAGACCTTTACTTGAAGCTCAACATTCAACTTTTGATCCTATAACTATATCTTGGTCTCAAGAGAAAGGTGGAGAAGACATTGGAGTGTGGGTAGAATCTACAAATTATCCAGCAGGACCAGCTAATGAGGCCGCCAATGTAACTCAAGCATGGTTTACTTGGCACGGTACTTCTAAGTTAACTGGTGAAACTATTTCAGTTCCTGCCCATATTGTTTATGTTTGGAACACTGAGGGAAAAATTGAAACAGAATATCAATTTTTTGATTCTGTAAATATTAATGCTGCTATTGAATCGTATATGGCTGCTTCAGAATAATACTAATATTTAAATATTACATTATGAAAAAAATACTTTTTACATTTTCAATATTTCTGTTTTTTGCTTGTGTCTCTAATGAGGATAAAGCAAAAATTGATGGTGCCAATCAATTTGTGAGTGGTATTGAAAAATTTGAAAAAAATAAAGAATTGGCTGACAAAGGATTTGATACTTTTGAATCTGGTGATTTAGATGGCTTATTCGCTTTAGTAAGTGATGATTTAATATGGAATCCTCCTCATGTTGATTCTCTTTCAAAAGATGATTATGTCTTGGGAATGAAAGGTTGGCATTCAGAATTTGAAAATTTCCAATTTACTGAAAGGCAATACTTCCCAGGTGTTGATGATTCACTTTATTTACCAAACGGTTCTGTAAGAGCATACGGTGTTTGGAAGTACAATCATAAAGCTAGTGGTACAGAATTTTCGACTAAATATTACTCTGTAAGTGAGTTTGATGAATCTGGACTACAAACTGTTATTTATGAATTTTTTGATAGAGGAGATATTTTCCTAAAACTTCAATAAATAACAAAAATATAGATTTGAAAGGGGCTTTATGCCCCTTTTTTTATTAGGTTGAGAGCTGATCCTTCTTTATACCATTCTATTTGCTGTTCGTTATAAGTATGATTGGTTTTTATAATATCTACTTTTCCATTTCTGTGCACAAGTTCAACTGTAATTTGTTTATTTGGTGAGAAATCTTGTAAGTCTACAAAATTGAAAGTATCATCTTCCTGAACTAAATCATAATCATTTTCATTGTCAAAAGTAAGAGCAAGCATGCCTTGTTTTTTTAAGTTGGTTTCATGAATTCTAGCAAAGGATTTTACTATTACAACTTTAACGCCAAGATGTCTTGGTTCCATTGCTGCATGTTCTCTTGATGAACCTTCACCATAGTTATGATCGCCAACTACCACGGTATCAATTTTATTTTTTTTGTATTCTCTTTGAATATCTGGAACACTTCCATATTCAGAGTCTATTTGATTCTTAATTAAATTTGTTTTTTTATTAAAAGCATTCACTGCGCCTATTAGACAATTGTTTGATATATTATCCAAATGACCTCTGTACCTCAACCAAGGACCTGCCATTGAAATATGATCTGTTGTACATTTACCAAAAGCTTTAATTAAAAGTTTTGCTCCTAAAATATTTTTCCCGTCCCAAGGCTCAAAGGGCGTTAATTTTTCGAGTCTTTTTGAGTTAGGATTTATAACAACCTCAACATTAGATCCATCCTCTATTGGTTCTATATAACCGTTATCATCCACATCAAATCCATCAGGTGGTAATTCCCATCCTTTTGGTTCATCAAGCATTACTTCCTGTCCTTTATCGTTGGTCAATAAATCATTTTGAGGGTTGAAAGCCAAGTCACCTGAAATAGCAATAGCAGCAACTATTTCGGGTGATGCAACAAATGCGTGAGTATTAGGATTGCCATCCGCTCTCTTTGCAAAATTTCTATTGAAAGAATGGATTATCGAATTCTTTTCCTCTTTTTCTGCTCCTTTCCTTGCCCACTGTCCAATACAAGGGCCACATGCATTAGTAAAAATTTTTGCATCTAGTTTTTCAAAAATCTCTAAAAAACCATCTCTTTCAGCTGTAAACCTCACTTGCTCCGAACCCGGATTGATACCAAAAAAAGCCTTAGTAGAAAGATTTTTGTTTACTGCTTGATTAGCAATGGATGATGCTCTTGAAAGGTCCTCATAGGAGGAATTTGTACATGAACCTATTAATCCCCAATCAATTTTTCTTGGCCAATCATTTTCTTTTAAAACATCCTTCATTTTACTGATTGGCGTTGCAATGTCAGGTGAAAAAGGTCCGTTAATGTGAGGTTCAAGTTCTGACAAATTTATTTCAATAACTTGATCAAAATATTTCTCAGGATGTTTATATACATCTGGGTCACCTGTTAAGTAATCTTTGATATTGTTAGCCTCATCAGCAACCTCACCTCTTCCCGTGGCTCTTAAATATTTTTCCATAGAACTATCGTAACCAAATGTTGATGTTGTTGCTCCAACTTCAGCTCCCATATTGCAAATAGTACCTTTTCCAGTACATGATAAATTTTCAGCTCCAGGACCAAAATATTCAATTATAGCACCTGTTCCACCTTTAACCGTAAGAATTCCTGCTACTTTTAAAATGACATCTTTTGCTGATGTCCATCCTGAAAGTTTTCCTGTGAGTTTCACTCCAATTAGTTTTGGAAATTTTAATTCCCAGGCCATTCCTGCCATAACATCAACAGCATCAGCACCTCCAACACCAATTGCAACCATACCAAGACCACCCGCGTTTACGGTATGCGAATCTGTACCAATCATCATTCCACCGGGAAAAGCATAATTTTCAAGTACAACTTGATGAATTATTCCAGCACCTGGTTTCCAGAAACCAATCCCATATTTATTAGAAACAGATTCTAAGAAATTAAAAACTTCATTACTTGTATTTATTGCTTTTTGAAGGTCGGTTGTTGCACCTATTTTTGCTTGAATAAGGTGGTCACAGTGAACCGTAGTTGGTACAGCAACCTTCTTTTTTCCTGCTTGCATGAACTGTAACAAGGCCATTTGAGCGGTTGCATCCTGGCAAGCAATTCTATCTGGTGCAAAATCTACATAGTCAACTCCTCTTTCAAATCGTTTCTCAATATTTGACCATAAATGAGAATAAAGTATTTTTTCAGAGAGGGTAAGAGGGTGTTTGCATATACTTTTAGCATGATCAACTTTTTCCCTCATGGAGGAATAAATTTTTTTTATCATTTCTAAATCAAACACCATAGAAAATTTGTTACTGTAAAATTACTAAAGACTGTGCTTATAGCATAATATTATCAATTATTTCAATAAAAGAAATAAAACAAAAAAGCCCTTAATTTTAAGGGCTTATAGTAGCGGGAGCAGGACTCGAACCTGCGACCTTCGGGTTATGAGCCCGACGAGCTACCTACTGCTCTATCCCGCGAAATGGAGGACGAATTTACAATTTTTTGATTTTATTACAAAAAATCTTGAGTATTACCCTGAAGAAGTTAAATTTGCCTCGTGTTTAAATCGGGTTTTGTAAATATTATTGGATATCCAAATGCAGGAAAGTCAACGTTGATAAACGCCCTTTTGAATGATAAGTTATCTATTATCACAGAGAAAGCTCAAACAACCAGACATAAAATACTTGGGATTGAAAATACTGATAATTACCAATTAATATTTACTGACAATCCAGGTTTTACAAAACCCGCAAATATTGTTCATGAGTACATGAATAAAAAGGTAAAAGAATCAATAACAGATGGTGATATTATATTATATGTGGTTGATTTAAGTTCAAAGTCTATTAATTACGATGATTTAAATAATAAATTGAAAAAAATTAAGGTTCCCTTGATCGTCGTACTCAACAAAATTGATAAAGTAGATCAACAAATTTTAGAAAATGTTTCAAATTGGTGGATAAAAGAGTTTAATAATGCAGAGATTTGGACAATATCAGCTTTAAAAAATTTTAATATTCAACACTTAAAGGAAAGAATTTTAAAATTACTACCTGAAGGACCAAAATATTTTCCTGATGACCAATGGACTGACAAATCAGAGAGATTTTTTGTTAATGAAATTATAAGAGAAAAAATATTTAAAAATTACAAGGATGAAATTCCTTATTCATCAGAGGTAATTACAGAAAAGTTTAAGTACAGAAATAAAATATTTCGTATCTATTGTTCGATAGTTGTCGAGAGAAATTCTCAAAAAGCAATAATTATTGGAAATAAAGGTTTATCGTTAAAAAATTTGGCATCACAATCAAGAGTTGAACTTGAAAAATTTTTTAATCAAAAAGTTTTTTTAGAAATAAATGTAAAAGTTTTGAAGGACTGGAGGAAGAAAGCATATCAACTTAAAAATTTTGGTTATAACTAAATATGAATAAAATAGTTGCAATAGTCGGAAGACCAAATGTTGGAAAGTCAACTTTATTTAATCGATTGGCTAAAAGCAATCAAGCAATTGTTGATTCTCATAGTGGAGTAACAAGAGATCGTCACTATTCAACTTCAGACTGGAACGGTAAAACTTTTACAATTATTGATACAGGGGGTTATGTAACGGGTGGTAGTGACAGCTATGAAAAAGAGATTGATGATCAAGTCATGATAGCACTAGAGGAGTGTGACTCAGTAATTTTTGTTGTAGATGTTTTAGATGGAATTAACTCATCTGACCAAGAAATTGCAAAAATTTTACATAAAACTGACAAAAGTATTTTTTTAGTGGTGAATAAGGTAGATAAAAACACAATGATTAAGGATTCATTGGAATTTTATTCACTTGGCTTTGAAAAAATTTACTCTCTTTCTGCAATTAATGGACTTGGAACCGGGGATTTTCTTGATGAACTTGTTAAAGATTTTAGTTTGGACAACGAATTGCCTGATATAGAAATACCATCTTTTGCCGTAGTGGGTAGACCAAACGCAGGTAAATCATCTTTTATCAATTCATTAATTGGAGAAGAAAGAAATATTGTAAAAGATGAACCTGGAACAACCAGAGATAGTATTGATACTCGATACAATAAATATGGATTTGATTTTAATCTTGTTGATACAGCAGGTATTAGGAAGAAATCTAAAATTAATAATGATCTTGAATTCTATTCTGTTGTGAGATCAATCAAGTCAATTGAAAAAAGTGATGTCAGTTTATTAATGATTGATGCAAGCAGAAGTTTTGATAGTCAAATAAAAAATATTTTTTGGCTAGCTCACAGAAGAAATAAAGGGATTGTAATACTTGTAAATAAGTGGGATTTAGTTGATAAAAATAATATATCAACAAAAGACTATGAAAAAAAAATAAGATTAGAAATAGAGCCCTTTGTTGATGTACCAATAATTTTTATTTCAACTTTAAAAAAACAAAGAATTTTTAAAGCCTTAGAACTTGCAATAAAAGTATATGAGAATAGATCCAGAAAGATCAAAACTAGTAAACTTAATGATGATTTATTAGAGATGATTTCAAAAAATCCACCTCCATCAAATAAAGGAAAATTTGTTAAAATTAAGTTTTGTAATCAGTTGCCAGGCTATTATCCTCAATTTGTTTTCTATTGTAACTTACCAAAATACGTTAAGGATCCATATAAAAGATTTATTGAAAATAAAATTAGAAATCTTTACGATTTTGAAGGAGTCCCAATTACGATATATTTTAGAAAAAAATGACTACAATTCTTTTCTTATCGACTCTAAGGTGTTTTTTAATTTCTGAAGTTTTTTTAGGACGCTGATTTTATCAGAATCATATTTGATTTTTTCTTTGGCACCATCAATAGTAAACCCCCTTTTTTTAACCAAACTATAAATTAAATTAATATTTTCAACATCTACTTTACTGTACCTTCTAGTTCCTTTAAGATTCTTTTTTGGTTTTAATAATTCAAATTCCTTTTCCCAAAACCTAAGTAAGGATGTCTTTACGTTAAAAGCTTCGGCAATTTCACCTATGCTGTAATACAACTTCTCAGGTAAATCTAAATTCATATTAATCTAATGATTGATTCTCTTGACTTGCTATTTTTAATATCTCATCAAACTCATCAGCGGTCAGATTTCCATAAAAATAATTAACTGGGTTTACTCTTTTGCCATCTTTTAAAACTTCATAATGAAGGTGAAAACCTTTGGATCTTCCTGTATTTCCAACATAGCCAATCACATCACCTTTTTTAACTCTTTGTCCTCTCCTAACATTATACGAATCCAGATGCGCGTAGATTGTTTGATAACCATAGCCGTGATTAATTCTAATATGTTTTCCATAGCCTGAGGATCTGCTATCAGCTCTTGTAATTGTTCCGTTTGATGCAGCATAAATAGGCGTGTTCCTTGGAGCAGAAAAATCAAGACCTTGATGCATTTTACGAGACTTGTCAAATGGATCAGTTCTCATTCCAAAACCCGAGGCAATTCTAGTCAAATCATCATTTCTTATCGGTTGAATAGAAGGGATTGCGGCAAGCATTTCTTGTTTGTCCTTAACGAGTTTTTCAATTTCATCGAGGGATTTAGATTGAATAACAAGTTGCTTTGTCAAAATTTCAAGTTTTTTTGTAGTCTCAATAATAATATCAGAATTTTCATAACCTTCAAGTTCAGAGTATCTGTTAACACCACCAAAGCCAGCTTTCCTAATGTCTTCGTCGATAGGATTTACCTCGAATAAAACCCTGTATATGTTGTTATCTCTCTCCTCAATATTATTGAGTACAATTTCAAGTTGTTCTAATTTTTTATTGAGAAGCCCAATTTGAATTTCATAATTTTTTAATTCTCTAGATTGTGAAAGTTCAGTTGGGGTATTTATTGCAGGGGTATTAATTATAATGAGAAGTGTAATAGTTCCAAAGAAAAATGATGTTAAAATAAAAGATAAAGCACCTAAAAATCTCTCTTTACTAGATGCATTAATTTTTTTATAGGATAAGGATTCTTTGTCGTAATAATATTTTGACTTACTCATAAAAAATTTATTTTTGGTTGAGTACTAGATATTTATTTTTTTACTTTGTAAATATAAAAATTCTATTTATTAAGAACACCTGAATGAAAGCATCAGAAATAAGAGAAAAATTTATCAACTTTTTTAAAGATAAAAATCACTCAGTTGTTCCCTCATCCCCTATTGTTGCAAAAAATGATCCAACCTTAATGTTCACCAATGCAGGGATGAATCAATTTAAAAGTATTTTTCTTGGAGAGAACAATGATAATACTTTAAAAAGAGTTGTTAATTCTCAAAAATGTTTGAGAGTTTCTGGAAAGCACAATGATCTTGAAGAAGTTGGTATCGATCATTATCACCACACTATGTTTGAAATGCTAGGAAATTGGAGTTTCGGAGATTATTTTAAACAAGAAATCATTAATTGGAGTTACGAACTACTAACAAAAACCTATGGATTAAATTCAGAAGACTTATATGTCTCTGTTTTTGAAGGAGACAAAAAAGACAATACATCAAAGGATGATGAAGCGTATAAGATATGGTCAAAAATAGTTCCTACTGAAAAAATTATTTTAGGAAATAAAAAAGACAATTTTTGGGAGATGGGTGATACCGGTCCATGTGGTCCATGCTCAGAAATACATATTGACTTAAGATCTGACTTTGAAAAATCTAAAATTCCGGGTAAGCAGTTAGTTAATATGGATCATCCCAATGTAATCGAGCTATGGAATTTAGTATTTATTCAGTTTAACAGATTGTCAAATGGTAAGTTAGTTGAACTTCCTCAAAAACATATTGATACAGGAATGGGATTTGAGAGACTCGTTCGAGTTATTCAACGAAAACAATCAAACTATGATACTGATATTTTTTCCCCATTGATACAAACTATTGAATCACTTTCCAATAAGAAATATGGATCTAATTTTAAGGCAGATATAGCGATGAGGGTAATTTCAGATCATATCAGAGCTGTTGCTTTTTGTATTTGTGATGGACAAATTCCAGGAAATAATGGAGCTGGATACGTAATAAGAAGAATATTAAGAAGGGCTGTTAGATATGGATATTCATTTTTGAAAATGAAGGATCCTTTCATCTATAAATTGGTTGATCCAGTATCAGAACAGTTTTATGATTTTTTTCCTGAGATTGCTAAAAACAAGGAACTTGTTAAAACAATAGTAAAAGAAGAAGAATCTTCATTTTTAAAAACCCTTTCTGAGGGTATACTGAGACTTGATTCTATTACAAGTAATTTAAAATCAAATATAGTTTCAGGAAAAGTGATTTTTGAATTGTATGATACTTATGGCTTTCCTGTGGATTTGACATCATTAATCTTAAAAGAAAAAAATTTAAATTTTAATGAAAATGAATATGAATCAGAACTGGAAAAGCAAAAATCAAGATCAAGATCTGCTTCTGATATGAAAACTGAGGACTGGGTTGTTATTAACAAAACTGCTTCAAGTATTTTTAGAGGATATGAAAAAGTATCATTAAAAACTAAAATAAATAAGTACAGAAAAGTATTTAATAAAGACAAACAATTTTTTCAAGTGGTTTTGCATGAAACACCTTTTTACCCTGAGGGTGGTGGTCAAATTGGAGATTCTGGATATTTTGATTTAAATGATGGAAAAAAAGTTAAAGTTTTTGATACAAAAAAAGAAAATGATGAAATTTTACATTTTGTTGATTCTGGTGAGTTTGATTTAAAATCAGAATTGACAGCTAATGTTGATATTGACATTAGAAAAAAATGTTCAGCCAACCACACTGCAACACATTTGTTGCATCAAGCATTAAGAGAGATACTTGGTAATCACGTTGAGCAAAAGGGTTCAATGGTTTCAGATAAATATTTAAGATTTGATTTTTCTCACTTTAAAAAAATAGAGGAAACTGAATTGAATCAAATTGAGGAGTTTGTTAATAATAAAATTGATGAATCAATTGAGTTAATAGAAAATAGAACTGAAAATTATGAAGATGCTATAAAAAAAGGTGTTGTTGCATTGTTTAATGAAAAATATGGCAAGACTGTTCGATCCGTAAAATTTGGAAATTCCTATGAACTATGTGGAGGAACACATGTCAAAAACACAATCCAAATCAGAAACTTTGTCGTAACCTCTGAAAGCTCTATTGCATCTGGAATTAGAAGGATTGAGGCTATTTCTGGACCTTCAGCTTTAAAATATCTCAGAGGAAAAAACAAAGAAATTAAAGACATTTCAAACATGTTGTCAAGCAAATCAAATTTGATTGACTCTATACAAAATATAAAAGACCAGAATATTCAAATATCAAAGGATCTTAAATCAAGTCAAATTAAATTAATTGACTTTTATATTGATTCATGGTCAAATCAAACTGAAAAAATTAATTCATTTAATTTTTTATTTAAAAGATTGAACTTTGAACCATCTTTTGTAAAATCATTGTGCATAGGCCTTGGTAGAAGTATTGAAAATCATATCATAATTTTGCTAACGGAATCCAATAATAGGTTCAGTATTTTTTCTTCTGTTTCAGAGTCTATTGTTGAAACCTCAAATATATCTGCATCAGAAATTATTAAAAATATATGTGACTCAATCGGAGGAGGAGGTGGTGGTCAAGCAAAGTTTGCTGCTGGTTCAGGACCAAAGACAAAAGAGATAGAATCAATTATATTGAAATTAAAAGATAGCTTTTAGTTATCTGTCGGGGGATAAGATTCCATTACCCTAGAAACAAAATTGGAAATCAATTGATCCCTTGTGAGTTTGTTTGAAGATAAAGATCCTGAGCCGCTACCTTGCCATATCAACTTCCCAGTTTTGGAATCAACAATATCAATGTAAAGTAGACCAACAGTCTTTGTAAAGGGTTTATAAGTTGATCCATAACCATAATATGGGTAATACCAACCCATATAATCATAATTGTTATACCTATTTATGTATACATTTTCTTTTGCTTTCGTATCAATAGAAACAATTAAATCAGGATTTTTTGAAAAGTTGTATCCTTTTGAATTTAAGTAATTTTCAACAGAGCTTAATATTCTTTTTTATCTATGTCAGAAATTTCAAGATTTTCAATTTGCTCTTTTGAAAAAGCATAAGTCTTGTATGATGAAAAATCTGAATCAGAATCATAATCGTATGCAACTCTCACAGAACCACATGAAATAAATAAAAATGAAACCAAAAACAGCGTATATCTCATTATACTCAAAATTACAATAATTATGCCTAAAAAACTTCCTTTAAAAACTTATTAATATTTTTGAAATATGAGGGTTGGTAGTAAAATCTATTTAATTTTAGTTTTTTCCTTTTTAATATCATCATGTAGTCTATTGAAGCTGCCTGGGAAAATTCTTAAAGTACCACTCAATATAAAAAGGTCAATAACCAAAAAGCCAAATGCTAATTCAAATCAGTATGAAAAATTCATAAAAAACCTTAGCTCTGAGGAGAGAAAAAAATGGTATATAAAAACATACTCTGAATTAGCTACACAACAAATGAAAAAATATAAAATTCCAGCGAGTATCATTCTAGCACAAGGAATGGTTGAGTCAGCATCAGGTTCAAGTAATTTAGCTTTAAAATCAAATAATCATTTTGGTATTAAATGCCATCAGGAGTGGAGAGGTAAAAGAGTATATCATGATGATGATGAAAAAGGCGAATGTTTTAGAAAGTACAATTCACCAATAGAAAGCTATAAAGACCATTCAGAATTTTTAACAACCAGAGGACGCTACTCTTTTCTTTTCAGACTTCCTAAAAACAATTATGTTGAATGGGCAAATGGTTTGAAGAAAGCAGGTTATGCAACAGACCCAAATTATCCAAAAAAATTAATTAGAACTATTGAAGAAAATGATCTTTGGAAATTTGATGGCTCAAAAAAACCGATGAAACGAAAAAAATCAAAGGAATTAAAAGACGTTCATACTGTCGAAAGAGGGGACACTTTATATTCAATTTCTAAAAAGTATAACATCTCCATAGAAAAGATCATGAAAATTAATAATCTAAAAAATAACCAGATCAGTATTGGCCAAGAACTAAAATACAAAAATTAAAATTTAACCTTTTAAAATGTTATTTATTAATCCTACGCAATACATTAAGTGATTTTTAACAGACTTGTTTGAAGAATATTTTTTCTGAGCTTTGTTTAACTCACTTCTCAAATCTATTAAAACACCTAAAGTAGAAGACCTAATATCTGACTCATCAACTTTAATCCTAGTTATGCTTGAGGATGATCTAAAGAAGGAGGGAAAATTTTGATTTTCTTTCATTAAATATCCTAATCTTTGAATAAAGGCTCTTTGAATATTTCGTCTGTAAATATCAATATTTGAATTGTTTTTTAATTCACTAAAAATACCATTCTTTAAATCTGACATTAACTCGTCCAATGAGTAAGCCTCTGAACCATTCAACGCTTCATTTTCAATTACTCTGGCTAGTCTTCCAAAATCAAGAATTCTATTAAGATAACTTGATTGAAGTCCTCTAACTTGATCCACAGCACCAGCAAACTGAATTTTATCTAATATGTTTTTATCAATCATCCATGTTGGAGTTTCAAATAAGTTTTTGTTGAGGAATTTTATACAGTTTTTTTGATGACTTTTTTCAACATGAGTGTAAACAGCTCCCTCTTGATCGGATGTTTTGTAATACTGATAAACACCACCGATATTTGTAGATATATGCCCTAAGTATCTTCTAAATTGTGATAAAACTTGACCATAAAGATATTGTAGCTCATCATAATTTTCACCATCTTCTGTTGTCCATTCAATTAGATTTGGAACTATTCTTTTTAGGTTTGCTATTCCATAATTACTGGCCTTAATCGCGTCATTTCCTAAATCTTCAGTTTGAGAGCTTGGATCGATACTTGAACTACCAAATCTAAACATAAGATCATCAGCTCTTTCAGTTATCCATTTGTTGAGTATTACTTTCTCTTCCTCCGCCGTTTTGTTAAGAATTGGTTTATATCCCCACATAGTTGAGTATTTATCGTATGGTCCAACATCAATAACAAGCGATACACCTTCATCACCAGGTTGTGCAATGTAATTGAATCTAGCATAATCCATAATTGATGGAGCTATTCCGAATTTCTTTGTAAACGTTTTTGACCGAATTGAATCGACTGGATACGCACTACTGCTTCCAAAATTGTGAGGGAGTCCTATAGTATGACCTACCTCATGTGCAGATACAAATCTAATAGCTCTTCCCATTGTCTCATTGTCAAATTCAGTGCTGCGAACATTTTCATTTATGACACTGG
>CACIGC010000016.1 GCA_902586095.1 uncultured Bacteroidota bacterium
CTCAAGAAAGGTTTAACAATCAAATGCTTAACGGAGAATGGGAAATAATATACGATGAAAATAATGATGGAAAAAAGAATAAATATCATTCTATTGATGGCTTTGATAATGGATTAATTGAAAAAATTTATGTACCAAGTGTTTGGGAAAGATATAAGAAAGATTATGAGGGTGTTGTTTACTACAGAAGAAAGTTTAAAGTTCCCAAATCAGCGGAAAACAAAAAAGTTCATTTAAACTTTAACGCTTCAAATTATATAACTGAGGTATATGTTAATGATAATTCAATAGGATTTCATGAAGGAGGTTTCTCTCCATTCTCTTTCAATATTGAACATGTCCTTGATTTTGAAAATGAGAATACTTTAATAGTAAAAGTTATGGGTCCAATAACAATTCAAGACAAGGTTATAGACGGAATTGGTCAAATGGAAACCCCACAGTGGAGAGGATCATATACAGGTGGAATATGGCAAGATATTTTTCTCTCATTTACAGCGCAAACTCACATTGAGGATGTTTTTATCATTGCGAACTATAAAAATGGAAATGTGGAATTAAAAAATAAAATATTGAATGGATTAGGAGACGGTAAATACAGATATAGATATTCCATCAATAATTTAAATAATCTTGCTGAAAAAACAACCTATGAAAAGGAGTTAACGATTCAAAACTCAAATTTATTAGTTGATTTTAATATAAATCACCAAATTAAAAATCATAAATTATGGTCACCTGAAGACCCACAAATTTATGAGTTAGAAATTTTTTTAGATAAGGTTACAGAAAATGAACAAGGGACTGTATATACAGAACTCGATCATGTCAAAGAAAAATTTGGATTTAGAGAGTTTACAGTTGATAATGAACGGTTTTATTTGAATGGTAAACCAATTTATTTAAAAGCAGCGTTTTTTGAAGGTTTATATCCAATTAAACTCTCATATCCAGATTCCAGGGACATGATGATTAAAGAGATTTTATTGGCTAAAGAAGCAGGTTTTAATATGATTAGACCATGGAGAAAACCACCACCAAAAGAATGGCTTCATTTGGCTGATTCTATAGGAGTATTAACAATTGGTAGTATGGCAATAGAATGTATGGATATGCCAATAGAATCTCCTTACCTCCCACAAAGAGTTGAAAATGAAATAACAGAAGCAATCCTTAGAGACAGGAATCACCCCTCAATTGTACAATGGGAATTGTTTAACGAAATACGAAGACCTGTACTAGCCAACATGTTAGTACCAATGTCACTAAAAGCTAGAGAATTGGACCCAACTAGAATGATCCTCGATGAGTCAGGAGGTTGGGCATATGGTGCCAACTTATATTTGCCTTTTTCAAACAAAGCATTTAAATTTAACGACATCCATAATTATCCTGGTCCAAATATTACAAATAACAAATTTGATGGTTTTTTAACGATAGGTAATACCAAAGAGAAAAATATTGAGTTAGGGCTAAATGCAAGAACACCTGGAAGAAATGTGGTACCCAACATATCATCTTATGTTTCTGAAATAGGATATGGAAGTTTACCTGATTTGGAGAATAATGAAGCTTTATTTAAAGAAAAAGGGAACCCAATAACATACCCTTATATCTACCATATTAATTACAACAGAGACATAAAAAAAGCTTTAAAAGAAACAGGTTTGGATAAAATTTTTAAATCTGCTACTGATTTCTACATAAAACAGCAAGAAATTCATGGAATTGCTAATAAAAGAATGTTGGAGGCTATAAGGTCCAACCCTACTGTTATTGGTTATTGTGTACATGCTCTAACAGCGGGAGATTGGATTATTGGAGCTGGATTACTTGATCTCTGGCGTAATCCGAAAGGGAAAGCATATGATTTGACAAAAGAAGCCAATGAGGATAGAATTATTGTTATTAGAACTGATAAAAGAAATTATTATCAAGGCGAGTCTATCAAAACTGAAATAAAAGGCATAAATGACAAAAGTGTTTTGTACGGAAACCTTTATGTAAAAGTTAAATCTAAGAAAAATAATAAGGTACTTTATGAGAATAAAACAAAGACAAAGCTTGAAAAAGGAATATCCCTAATTCATGATAACACAATAAATTTAGATGAAGGAAATTACATCATTGAAGCTAATTTCAGTTCAAAAAAGACTGAATTATTATCAACGATTGAATTCAGTGTCTATCACTCGAAATCAAAACAAAATGGAAAAATAATTGCTCTTGCTAATAAAGATAAAAGACTTGAAAAATTTCTAATTGAAAAAGGATTTGAAGTAATAAATTTTGATAAAAAACAAAAAATCGATATTCCTGTAATATTTAGTAATGAAAAAGCAGAATTTGTTAGTTCGAGTGATGGAAACGTTGTTAAAAATGAAGATAATCAAGATAATCTTCTCTCACCTAGTGGACCTTCATCAAATTCAAAAAACAGTCAACTTAAGTCTAGAATAACTGAGTTGAACAGTTTTGTTCACAAAGGGGGAAATGTAATTTATCTATCAGTACCTGGAAAAACAAGAGTCAGGAAAGGACCAAACCTTACTTTTATTGACGAAGGAGAAAACTATTTACCTGTTAAGTTTGTTAAAAATATTTCACAAGGATTGTGGGATGGAATACTACATATTAATTCCAATCACAAAATTTTTAAAAATTTACCTATTAATGTCAACATGAGTGGCACATATGAGAACATAGCACCAACTATAACGTTAAGGGGGATTGATGCAGAAAATTTAGTTAATACTGTTGCATTTGACAGGATTCCAAACGGAAATATCATGAAAAGAAACTATATTGGATCCGGAGACGTGTGGTCAGGGTCAGATCTTTCAATTGTAAAGCATGGGGATGGAAAAATTATTCTATCTACACTAAAATTAATTCAAAATATAGGATACGACCCTGTTGCTGAAATTGTTCTGATGAATATGATAAATTACATAGATTAATGGATACTCAAAACTATATTATTGAATTTATGTCGAATGAATGGATTAGGAATACAAGCATTTCTGTATGCCTCATGTTTATAATCCTTTTTATGTCAAATAATTTTTTTAATAAAGATCAGAAATTAAAAATTGTAAAAATTCTTTCTCTACTCATGATTATTATGACAATTACCGATCATTCAAGAAATATCATCAATGGACTGTGGAATGTTTCAGATAATCTTCCCCTGCATATGTGTGGTTTAACCAATTTAATTGCATGTTCAGTCTTATTTACAAAATTAAATAAAAGAGTTTTTGAGTTTTTTTACTTCGCGGGAATTATAGGAGGAATACAGGCTTTTTTGACCCCTCAAATAAATAATTTTGATGGTTCAACTTTTGAATATATTTCATACCACACATCACATGCAGGAATAATTTTGATTCCAATTTTTCTATTAACAAATCTAAAATATTCTATAACAAAGTTCTCTTGGTTTAGAGTTTGGGTCTATCTAAATATAATTATCGCTTTTATTATGCCATTGAATTTTCAAATTGACTCAAATTACATGTATCTAGCATCACCACCTAATGTTGATAACCCCCTACTAATCGGCGATTGGCCATACTATATATTTTTCTGGGAAATAATTGTGATTCTATTCACATATACTCTTTACGTAATATCAACAAAAAAATTTATTTGAATGAAGTCCCCTATTAAAGTTTTTTCAGATTGGGCAATATCTGGAAAAGATGAGGGAATGAAGGACAATCATTTTAAGCCAGTAATGAAAATGATTGAATTATTTGAAAATAAATATAAAAATCCTTCAATTATTGATGCGGGATGTGGAAATGGATGGCTAATTCGCCATTTCGATGAAAATAAAAAATACACAGATATTACTGGGGTTGATGGGTCTAAACAGATGATTGCGAAAGCAAAGAGTTTAGATCATAAAAATAATTATATCTGCTCTGAACTTGCATTTTGGAAACCTAATGATAAGGTTGACGTTGTTATATCAATGGAGGTAATGTATTACTTTAAAGAACCAGAAAATATTATTAAACATATATTTAAGAACTGGATAAAAAAAAACGGAGTTTTTATAATGGGAATTGATTTTTATTTGGAAAATGAAAGATGTCATAATTGGAAAGAAAAAACTGGAGTCGACACAATGGAACTTTTTAGTTCAGATGTATGGATTAAATTTTTCGAAAAAAGCGGTTTTAAAAATGTAAGTAAATACTTTTTTAATAGAACAAAAGAATGGAAAGGGACATTAGTTATTGAGGGATTTAAAGTCTAAGTTTTTCTTTTTAACCTCCAAAACACCACCCTTCAGATTGTAAATTTTGTTGAAGCCTTTTTCTTGCATGAGTTTTGCAGCGTAATAGCTCCTTCTGCCTGACCTACAATATAAAATAATATTTTTTTTCTCTCTGTATGAAGATATAGAATCCAGAAAATTTTTGCTATAGTAGTCAATATTAATTGAATTTTTAATTCTAAAAGAATTAAACTCATCAGCAGTCCTAACGTCAACAACTACAGTTGATTCATTTTCTATAATTTCAGACATCTTTTTATAATCAATATCGAAGATTTGTTGCTGTGAAAATATTGAGTTTAAAAAAAATAAAATAATAAGTTTTTTCATATTCTATTCACCTATTGGTGTATGTGGAATCATTCCAACTATTTTATGATTTTCATTATATTTTCTTAATATATATGATGCGCTTCTTTCACTAGCGCCCATAATTGTACTGTCTTTTAAATATCTAGTAAAATTCATCTCAATTATAGAAAGATTTTTATCGGATTTAAAATGCTCCCATTTGTTTCTTATTGAATATCCGTAATTATTAGAATCTAGGGTTTCAAATGCTGAGATTAAGAAATCTTTAACCTCTTTTTCTGTATTCATAACCATTGTACTCTCTTGGGTATATAATACAAACGGAACTCCATAAATTTCGTTTACTATTTTATCAAAATCTCCCTCACTCCAATATTCAACATAATTAGAGAATGTTTGTTCAATTGCTTTATCTACCTTTAAATCACTTTTTGAATCACAGGACAAGAAAATTATAAGTAAGTATAATAGGGTTAGCTTTTTCATTTTAAATTAGTTTACTGATTCCACTAAAACCAGATTCAACATTCACAAGTTCTTTAAACTTGTATCTTTTTAGTAATGAACATGCAATTACGCTTCTATATCCACCAGCACAGTACACATAAGATGTTAAGTTTTTATATATATTTTTATGTGAATCTATTTTTGAAAGGGGAATATTTTTTGAAAATTTAAACTTTCCATTGATGAGTTCAGATTTTTCTCTTACATCAATAATTTGTGAGTCTTGTGAAAATTCGTTAACAAATTGTGCAGGGTCAATTGAACGAATATTTTCAGTTGAATATCCTGCAGATTTCCAACTTTCAATTCCTGAATCTAAATATCCAATACAATTATCAAAACCGACTCTAGAGAGTCTTGTTATAGCCTCTTCCTCTTTTCCGTTTTCAACAATTAAAATAATTTCCTGGTTTATATCCTTTAAAATTTCACCAACCCAAGGTGCAAATCTTCCGCTTAATCCAATAAAAATTGAGCCAGGAATGTGTTCATTACAATAATCCGAGGGTTTTCGAGTGTCCACTAATACAACATTCTCTGATTTTATCTTTTCAAAAACATAATCTGCTGTTAAATTTTTTAAATTATCATTTAGAATTTCATCACTACCTCGATAACCTTCTCTATTTAATTTTACATTTTGTGGGAAATAGGCAGGTGGTTCAGGTAAATCTTTTACCAATTCTAATACAAAATCATTTTTTGAAAACTTTCCATTTAAACTATAATTTACTTTTTTTTGATTTGCCAAAGTATCAACAGTCTCTTTCATCATATTTTTTCCACAGGCTGAACCCGCTCCATGTCCAGGATAAACAATAATATTGTCGTCCAAAGGTTTTATTTTATTATTGATAGAATCAAATAACATCTCTGCGAGTTTTTCTTTACTAATACCCTCATATCTCTGTGCAACATCAGGTATTCCAACATCACCAAGAAAGAGGGTGTCTCCAGTAAATATGGAGTGTGGATTATTGTTACTATCAATTAAAAGGTAAGATGAGCTTTCTAATGTGTGTCCTGGCGTGTGAATAAGTTTTATTTTTAGATCTCCCAAATTAAAAGTTTTATTATCATTTGAGATGATACAATCATATTTGGGATCTGCATTGGGGCCATAAACAACCGGAGCATTTGTTTTTTTAGATAGGTTCAAATGTCCACTAACAAAATCTGCATGAAAATGTGTTTGAAAAACATATTTTATTTTTGATTTCATTTTTTCGGCTTTTTCTATATATATGTCTGCGTCTCTTATGGGATCAATTACAGCAGACTCACCATTACTTGAAATGAAATATGATGCTTGAGAAAGACAAGATGTATATATTTGCTCTATTACCATTTTACAAAACTAACAAGAAAGTTCAATTATTCTTTTTTTAAATTAATTTTATAATGTGCAATACGGAATTATTAATCTAAATTTAATTGCGGTCAGAAAAAAGAACAGTGCAAAATCAGAAATGATTTCACAATTTTTTTTTGGAGAATTAATTAAAGTTATTTCAAAAAAAGATAATTGGAGCCTTGTTGTTTCTAAGATTGATAATTATGAGGGATGGATAAGAAGTTCTCAATTTTTACCAATATCCGATAAAGATTATTCTAAATTAATTAGTCAAAAGAAAAGATTTTGTCATTCTGAGTTGTTAATACAGAACGAAGAAAAGATTAATTGTACAGTTCCATCAGGCAGTCTAATTAGCAATTGCAAATACTTAGGTTACAGTTATGATTTAAAGAACGTGTTGATTAATGATTTGGAGGAAATTAGTATGAGTTTTATAAATTCACCATATCTGTGGGGTGGAAAAACTAAGTTTGGTATAGATTGCTCTGGTTTTGTACAAACAGTTTTTAAAATTTATGGAAAAATTCTCCCGCGTGATGCCAATCAACAAGCACGTGAGGGCTTCAAGCTATCAAATATTTCAAAATCTAAACCTGGTGACCTTGCTTTTTTTGGAAAAACATTAAAAAAAATAACACATGTAGGAATTATAATTTCAGAAAACAAAATAATACATTCATCAGGAAAGGTCAGAATTGATAAATTGGTACAATTAGGAATTCTAAATTATGATTCAAATGATATTACCCATAAACTACAATCGATAAGACGTGTAATTTAATTGGATAGAGTTTCGATCCTTGCATTAATTTCCTTGTAACCATCAATATTGTCAAGTTTATAATAAAATTGAGACAATAATTTAAGAACCTCTAAATCATTAGGTGCATATTCAAGAGCAGCCTCACAATATGGAATACAACTGCTCCAAACACTATTTAAATCATCCTTTAAAGCATCGTATTTTAAAATATCACTTCTCTTATTTGACATTGCAATTTTATCCATCTCCTCAATAATTTTTGTTTGTTCCTGTAAAATTATATTAACAATTGCTACATAAGAATCAACATAATCTGGTTTATACTCAATTGCTTTTTCAAAGTACGATCTAGCATCCAATGATTCACCTTGTTCTGATGAAATTATCCCTAAGTTATAGTATAAAATTCCATTTTCGGGATCTTTCTCAACAGCTAGTTTCATTATTTCTTTAAACTTTTGTCTATATTGAGATCTCAAATTATCATCTTCTGCATTGTTACTTAGTCTGATGTACAAATCCGCTTCATTTAGTAATAAATAAAGATCATCAGGCTGTATAGATCTTGCCTCATTTATCGCTTCAATAGCCAAGTCATCATCGCCTTTTCTGACATATATCAAAGCAATATTTTTAACAATTTCTGGGTATCTGGATTCAGTTTGCCCAATTCTTGGATTAGCATACTCTTTGGATGATTGATATATTTTATATTCAGTCTCAGTTACTTTTTCTTCCAAACCGGTTTCAATATTTGTAATAAAAAATTCATCTTTAACTCCGGTATAATTTATTTCTTTTAACAATAAATAAAATTCAAGAGCCTTATCATATTCTTGCGCATTGATTGCGCCACTAGCAGCGAAATAGAGATAATCAATATTTTTTTCTTTGTCCATCTCATATGCTAACAACAACTTATTAACTCCATCCATCCATTTCTTCTCTGAATTATCTGAAACTGCAGAATTTACTAGTGCAACAACAAGATTATCTTCCAAATTTTTGTAGTTGAGTTTTATTTCAGAATTGTAAAAAGAATCATTAATTGACAATAGTTTCTCAAGAGATTTTGTTGCTGATTCAAAAGACTTTATCTCAGTAAATATTTTTGTTGCATAATAATAATACTGTGCATCTGTTTTGCTGTCTCCAGATAATAGCAAATCTTTGTTAATCTCTAAAATTGACTCCGCCTCTTGAAAAAACTTCTCATCAACTAGTTTCTTAATTTGTCTAAGTTCTTTTTTTTGCCCAAATGAAAAAACATAAAACAAAACTGCTATATATATAAAAATTGATCTCATAATTTTAATTAATATTAATTGTATTAGTCCTCAACAACATCTATTTCTTCAATATCTGTTACCTCTTGATCATCCAAAACAACTTTTGCAACTGCGGCAATTGAATCATTATCTTTGATATTAATCAATCTGACACCTTGAGTTGCCCGACCCATAACTCTAAGAGTGTTGACTTCCATTCTAATTGCTATTCCTGATTTGTTAATTATCATTAAGTCATCTCCATCAGAAACGTTTTTTAAAGAGACCAAAGTCCCTGTTTTTTCTGTAATGGAAATTGTTTTAACCCCCTTACCTCCTCTGTTTGTAATCCTATAATCTTCCAATTTTGATCTTTTACCATAACCATTTTCAGAAACAACTAATATATCACTATCCATATCATTTACAGAGATCATTCCAACTACCTCATCCTTTTGATCTTTTAACCTAACTCCTCTAACACCTGAAGCATTTCTACCCATTGGTCTCGTTTTATTTTCCTCAAACCTTATACATTTTCCAGATTTGACAGCGATCAAAATTTGAGAGTTTCCGTTGGTTAATTTAGCTTCTAACAATTCATCATCTTCCTTGATGGTAATTGCATTTATACCATTTGATCGAGGTCTAGAATATTGCTCAAGAGATGTCTTCTTAACTTGTCCCTTTTTAGTACACATGATGACAAAATGATCATTTATATAATCTTGATTTTTTAAATCTTGGGTACATATAAATGCTTTTACTTTATCATCTGGCTCAATATTAATTAAATTTTGAATTGCTCTTCCCTTCGAAATTTTACTGCCTTCAGGAATTTCATAAACTCTCATCCAAAAGCATTTTCCTTTTTGAGTAAAGAATAACATATATTGATGATTAGTACCTACAAAAAGATGCTCAAGAAAATCTTCACTTCTTGTTGTTGACCCCCTTTGGCCAACACCTCCCCTGTTTTGTGTTTTATATTCGGAAAGTGAAGTTCTTTTTATATATCCAGCGTGAGATATTGTTAACACAACTTTTTCATCTGGAATCATATCTTCAATACTTAATTCTCCACCAGAAAATTCAATAATTGATTTTCTTTCGTCTCCGTAAGAGTTTTTTATCTCCGATAATTCATCTTTAATTATAGACATCCTTCTGTCTTTGTTAGCTAGAATATCCTTTAGATCTTTTATGAGATTGACTAGATCATCGTATTCATTTCTTAATTTATCTTGTTCAAGACCAGTCAACTGCCTTAATCTCATCTCAACTATGGCTTTTGACTGATTTTCTGACAAATCATATTTCTTAATTAAATTTTCCCTTGCATCATCAGCATTTTTCGAGGCCTTAATTATACTTATCATGTCGTCAATATTATCTGATGCTATAATTAATCCCTCAAGGATATGTGCTCTGTCCTCCGCTTTTTTTAATTCAAATTTTGTTCTTCTAACTACAACCTCATGCCTGTGTTCAACAAAGTGAACAATCATTTCTTTTAAATTTAGAAGCTTTGGTCTGCCATTAACTAATGCAATATTATTTACACTAAATGAAGATTGTAGTGAAGTATGTTTAAAAAGTTTATTCAATACGATATTTGGAATTGCATCTTTCTTTAAAACGTATACGATTCTCATACCCTTTCTATCAGACTCATCTCTTATATTTGATATCCCATCAATTTTTTTATCATTGATTAATTGGGCTGTTTTTTGAATCATATCTGATTTATTAACCAAGTAGGGTATTTCTGTAACGATAATACACTCTCTTCCATTTACTTCTTCAAAAATGGCCTTCCCTCTCATCACAACTTTACCTCGTCCTGTTTCAAAAGCCTCTTTGACACCATCATATCCATAAATAACACCGCCTGTTGGAAAATCTGGTGCCTTTATGTGATTGATTAACTCAGAAATTTCAATATCATTATTATCTATATATGCTATTGTACCGTCAATAACTTCACTTAAATTATGTGGTGGCATGTTAGTAGCCATTCCTACAGCAATACCAGATGCTCCATTTACAAGAAGATTCGGAATTTTTGTTGGAAGCACTGTTGGCTCCTTTAAAGAATCGTCATAGTTGAGTTGAAAATCAACCGTGTCCTTATCAAGATCTTGAACCATATCTTCAGAAATCTTTTTAAGTCTTGCTTCGGTATATCTCATGGCAGCTGGACTATCACCATCAATTGAACCAAAATTTCCTTGACCATCAACAAGCATGTATCTTAAACTCCACTCTTGTGCCATCCTTACCATTGTATCATACACTGAGCTATCACCATGTGGATGATATTTACCCAGAACCTCTCCGACAATGAAAGCTGATTTTTTGTACTTACTATTGGACCTTAACCCTAATTCACTCATTCCGAATAGAACTCTTCTATGTACTGGTTTCAATCCATCTCTGACATCCGGAAGAGCTCTTGAAACTATAACAGACATTGAATAATCAATGTATGCTGATTTCATGGCTTCTTCTATATTTATCGGGATTAATTTTTCTCTTTCTGCCATTAGTTGTTAAATTTTTACAAAGATAAATATCTATAGAGGAAAACGACTCTACAATTAAATCGTAATTTCACAAACTTATTAACATTTTAGACTTAAATTTTATTAAAAATTTATCTGAATAATATATAATTGTTAATTTTAGAATGTGTGTCATTATGACATACGTTTTGTTTGGTATAAGTTTTGAATATTAAGTAATATGGATGATAATTTTTCATCAAGAGTAAAAGATGTAATTACATACAGTAAAGAAGAGGCCATTAGACTTGGTCATGACTTTATTGGAACTGAACACTTGCTTCTAGGAATTCTGAGAGATGGTGGCGGAAAAGCTATTAAAATTTTGAAATCTTTAGAGATTGATCTTGATTTTTTAAAACGAAAAATTGAAATTTTAAGCCCTCCCAACCCAATAATGAATTATGAAGAAAACCTTAGAAAAAATCTTCATTTAACTAGGCAGGCTGAAAGAGCTCTAAAAACAACCTTTTTAGAAGCAAAATTATTTCAAGGCAATTCTATCAATACAGCCCATCTTCTGCTCTGTATTCTCAGGAATGAAAATGATCCGACAACAAAATTGCTTGAAAAACTTAATATTAATTATGAATCAGTAAAAGATTTATTTAAAGAGTTAATGTCTGAAACTACTGAATCATACGAAGAACCAAGTGCATCACAAACTTTTGATGATGAATCTGAAAACAATGATGATTCTATTGAAGAAAATCCTTTTACAGTTAAGTCAGCACCAAATAAAAACAAAAAATCCAAAACTCCTGTATTAGATAATTTTGGTCGTGATTTAACAGCTTTTGCTTCGGAAGGAAAGCTTGATCCAATTATTGGTAGGGAAAAAGAGATTGAGCGTGTTTCTCAAATTCTGAGTAGAAGAAAGAAAAATAATCCCTTGCTAATTGGTGAGCCAGGAGTCGGAAAATCAGCCATTGCTGAAGGATTAGCATTGCGAATTGTCGAACGCAAAGTTTCTAGATTATTATATAACAAAAGAGTTATTTCCCTTGACCTTGCTAGTGTTGTCGCAGGAACTAAATATAGAGGTCAATTTGAAGAAAGAATGAAAGCTGTTATGAATGAGCTTGAAAAAAACAAAGATGTTATATTGTTTATAGATGAAATTCATACCATAGTGGGTGCAGGTGGAGCGATGGGAAGTTTAGATGCATCTAATATGTTTAAACCGGCACTTGCAAGAGGAGAAATCCAATGCATTGGAGCAACCACACTAGATGAATACAGAAAATATATCGAGAAAGACGGTGCTCTTGAGAGAAGGTTTCAAAAGATTATTGTAGAACCAACGAGTATTAGTGAAACAATTGAAATTTTAACTAATATCAAAGACAGATATGAAGATCATCATAATGTAAAATATACTGATTCTGCTATTGAAGCGTGTGTCAAATTAACAGACAGATATGTTAATGATCGTAATTTACCAGACAAGGCGATTGACGCGATGGATGAAGCTGGTTCGAGAGTACATATTACCAACATGGATGTTCCTGAGAAAATCATTAGCCTCGAGAAAAAATTGGAGGAGGTAAGAGAGAAAAAGAATTCTGTTGTTAAAAATCAAAAGTATGAAGAAGCAGCAAGGCTAAGAGATGATGAAAAAAGAATTGAAAAAGAGTTGCTAACCGAGCAGGAGGAATGGGATAATGAACTGAAGAAAAAAAGAGAAATAGTTGACGAAGAAAATATTATTGAGGTTATTTCACTGATTTCTGGTGTTCCGATAACTAGTTCTAAAGATGAAAGTCATGAACTTGAAATTAATCTTGAAAAAAATCTTAAAAATAGTATAATAGGTCAAGATAAAGCTATCAAATCTGTTGTGAATGCAATACAGAGAAATCAAACAGGTTTAAAAGATCCCAACAAGCCAATTGGATCATTTATATTTCTAGGCCAAACTGGAGTTGGAAAAACACAACTTGCTAAATGTCTTGGACTTGAACTTTTTAAAAAGAAAGATTCACTAATAAGGGTAGATATGAGTGAGTATATGGAAAAATTTTCTATCAGCAGATTAATTGGAGCTCCACCTGGATATGTGGGATATGAGGAAGGGGGCCAACTTAGTGAAAGAGTAAGAAGACAACCCTACTCAATTATACTATTAGATGAGATTGAAAAAGCTCATCCTGATGTATTTAATATGCTATTACAAGTACTTGATGATGGTTTTTTAACAGACAGTGTGGGAAGAAAGGTTGATTTTAAAAACACTGTTATCATTATGACTTCCAACATCGGAACAAGAAAATTAAAAGATTTTGGAAATGGCGTTGGCTTCGACACCAACTACATGAAAGACTCAGAAAATAAAAACACTCAAGACGTTCTAAAGAAAAGTTTAAGTAAAAAATTTTCACCTGAGTTTTTAAACAGAATTGATGAAATTGTTGTTTTCAATCACTTAAGCGAAGAAAATATAGAAAAAATAGCTAAAATTGAGATTACAAAATTCGTTGAAAGATTGAAGGAAATTGATTACTTAATCAAAATTGACAACAAAGCAATAAAGTTTATTGCAAAGGAAGGATATGATAAAGAATACGGAGCAAGACCTATAAAACGTGCAATCCAAAAACACTTAGAGGATGTTATTGCAAAAGAGATTGTACAAAACAACTTCAAAAAAGGAGATAAAATTAATATCACCACCAATAAGGATCAATTAGAAATAAAAAAGATCTAAACATTTTCAAAACCAAAACATTGATTAAAACTACCCCACTCTATAACAATCATGTCAAGTTGGGTGCAAAAATGGTTGATTTTGCTGGTTATAAAATGCCGATTCAATACACTGGTATTACTGCTGAGCACCTTAATGTAAGAGATAATGTTGGCATTTTTGATGTTTCACATATGGGAGAGTTTATAATTTATGGTCCTGAGTCAGAACAGTTCTTAAATTATATATGTTCAAATAAAATTGAAAACATAAAAATCGGAAAAGCTCAATATAATTTACTTATTAATAAAAATGGAGGAATAATTGACGATCTTATTGTGTACAAAACATCCAGTTTTGAATACATGTTAGTTGTAAATGCTGCTAATATTAAAAAAGATTATGATTGGATAAAAAAAAATATAAGTGGCTTTAACTGTGAGATAAATGATAGATCTGATGATTTAGGTTTGATTTCCGTACAGGGTCCCAACTCAACAAAACTCTTAGACGAAATTTTTATGGATGTGAATATTGATGAAATCACGAGGTTTGGCTTCAAAAAAATTGAAGATAAAGATCATTACAAAAATGAAATTATTATTTCAAAAACAGGATATACCGGATCTGAAGGGTATGAAATATATATCGACAATGAGGACATTACTGTACTATGGAATCAACTTCTAAATTTAAATAATAAATATAATCTCATGGCTGCAGGGCTTGGAGCTAGAGATACACTTAGGTTAGAAATGGGCTATTGTTTGTATGGAAACGATATAAACGAAAATACAACACCATATGAAGCGAATTTAATGTGGGCTACGAACTTAAATAAAGATTTCATTGGAAAAGATAAATTATTAGACACCATAAACAAATCAAATAAAAGAATGATAAACTTTAAAATGGTTGACAGAGGAGTGCCAAGAAAAGGAAATGAGTTATTTAATTCTGAAAAAATTAAAATTGGATATGTAACATCAGGCACTTTCTCTCCATCGTCCAAAATTGGAATTGGTATTGGATATGTTAATGAAAATAATTGTGAGAATATATTTGTTAAAATTAGAGATAAATTCTTAAGAATCGTGATAGTAAAACTTCCTATTCATGGGTAGAGCATTTGAGTTTAGAAAAGCCAGAAAACTCAAAAGATGGGCTACAATGGCAAAAACATTCACAAGAATATCAAAAGATATTGCGATTGCTGTAAAAGATGGTGGGCCTAATATTGATTCAAATTTCAAATTAAGATCCATTATTCAAAATGCAAAGGCTGCAAATATGCCAAAGGACAATATTGAAAGAGCTATAAAAAATGCCAGTAACAAAAATTTTGAAAACTACAAGGAAGTTGTTCTTGAGGGTTATTCAATTGGAGGAGTTGCAGTCATCTTAGATTGTATCAGTGATAACAACAATAGAACAGTAGGAAACGTACGAAGCTATTTCAACAAAACAAACGGAAACTTAGCAACAAATGGATCTGTTGAGTTCATCTTCAATAAAGTATGTTTTTTTAAAATAAAATTTGACGGAAATAAAGATGAACTTGAATTAGAATTTATTGATCATGGTCTCATGGCGTTAGAACATGATAATGATTTAAATCATTTTATTATTTATGGCGAGTTTGATTCATATGGTGAAATTTTTCAAGAACTAGAAAAAAGGAATATTGAAATTATAGAATCGGATTTTGATCGAATACCCTTGAATTACAAAAATTTAAATGAGAAGGAGCTTCTAACATTCAATAAGTTCATTGAAATTTGCAACGAAGATGAGGATATCCAGAAAATATCACACAATCTACAACTATGAGTATTCTGCAACTTTGCCCTTAATTCCTTTAAAAAAACTTTTTAATTTTTTTAAATCTTTTTCAAAATCATCTGATATCTCATAAGGTTCAGAAAAATTTACATTCTTATCTATGTAATTTAGTGATACACAAATTATCGGAACTTTGGCTTTTTTAGCAATAAAATAAAAACCTGACTTCCATTTTTTTACTTTTTTTCTGGTTCCTTCTGGAGACAAGGCTAATCTAAATTCAGTATTTGTTGAATAAATTTCAGCTATTTGATCAACAGTATTTGACTTACTATTTCTGCTTACAGGATATCCCCCCATATATCTCATAAATAAATTCAGAGGAAAAAAGAACAATTCTTTCTTACCAATAAAATTAATTTTTAAATTATAAATTCTTCTAACCACAATACCAATAAAAAAATCAAACCAATGTGTGTGAGGAGCTACAATTATTACACATTTATTTGGCAAAGATTGATAATTACCGGATATGTTCCATTTAAAAACTCTGGAAAATAAAAATTTAGTCATTTTCAAAATATTTGTTGGCATTTTCTAAGTCAGATGGAGTATCGATCGAAATTGTTTCATCATAAACCTGGATCATTTTAAACTTGAAATTTTTTTCAACAAGCCTAATAGCTTCTATTTTTTCATTCTTTTCATTAATTGTTTGGGTTGTAGAAGAAAATCTTTTCAAAGCTGATTTTCTAAATGCATAAACGCCAATATGCTTGAAATAGTTTTTTCTTTTAGGGTTAAATTGTCTAGTAAATTGAACAGCAAATCGATTTGTGTCAGTATTCACTTTGACTACACTACTTTTCTTAGCTATGTCTTTATCAATTTTAATCATTAGTGAAACAACATCAATTTCATTTTCACGGTCATCGTTGAAAACTTCAATTATTTTTTCAATTTGATTTTTTTTTAAGAATGGCTCATCACCCTGAACATTAATAATAATTTCACAATCAAAACTATTGGCAAATTCAGCTATTCTGTCTGTTCCTGTTTCGTGTGTTTTTTTACTTATAGAGTGTTTTATTGAATAATTATCAAGTACTTTGGAAATTTCCAAAGAGTCGGTAATTACTGCAACCTCATCAAAAAGATTAAAATTTATGAGATTTTTATATGTTGTTACAATTAACGGGGTTCCACCAATTTTTTTTAACATTTTTTTTTTGTAATCTGGTGGAGTCCAGTCTTGCCGGAATTAAAGCAACGATTGACACTGTCCAAAATTAAATATTAATCTTTGTTAATTTAAAAAAAATTGTAGTTTTGTTTGTCGATGAAAAAATTTGAATTAACTGAAAAAAATAGAAAAATAACCACTTATGTGCTTTACTTTCTTTCATCAGTTTTAGTTTTTCTGATTTTTAGATCAATCAACTCCCCTATAAAATTTAATGAAGTAAAGAATGAAAGATATTCAAAAGTCATTGAAAGGTTAAAAGATATCCGAAATGCACAGATTGCTTTCAAAAGTGTGAATGGTGTTTATTCAAATGATTTTGAAGAACTTATACAATTTATTGACTCTGCTGAGTTCACTATAACTCAAAAAAGAGATTCAAGTTACATGGAATATGATAGAATTTACAGAATCGATATGCTAAGAGAAGTTATTGTAACAGATACGCTTGGTTTCGTCTCTGTTAAAGATTCATTATTTGCAAATAATTTGGATTATAAAAATATGGCCTCAGTTCCTATCGATGGATTGGAGAGCTTATTTTCTCTAAAGGCCGATATAATTGATAAAAATGGTTATAATGTCCCCGTGTTTGAAGTCAGAGTTTCTAAAGATGTTATTCTTTTCGACCAAAATAAAGATTTGTTAAGTCAAGAAAAGGAAACAATGTCAGTTGACGGGGTTAATGGCCCAGATCTAATTTTGGGATCACTTACAGATGTAAGCACTAGTGGTAACTGGCCAACAACATTCGATGTCGGGACAAATTAAATCTAGTAAAGTAGCACTAGAAATTTTTCTAACTCATACCTTTTGTATTTCTTCAATTAAATATTACGAATCGGGTAAATCAGTACTGATAAAAAAAGAGGTTTTTAAAAAGACTGTTGATCCTGAACTGTTACTATTAAATATCAAAAAAATTCTTGAAAAAATTGAAATTGATTCTTATTCTGTAGCTGAAACTAAATTAATTTTTGATAATAATTACTATGTTCTCGTTCCAGATTCACTTTACCGTAAGGGTGATGAGAAAACCTATTTAAAATTTAATACACCAATTGATTCAAGTGATTTGATTGCTGTTGATAATTTAACTAAGCTAAACATTAACAATATTTACCTGCCATTTGTTAATATAAACAACTATCTGATTGAAAAATTTAAAAAAATTGAGTTTTACCATTTTAACACAATAACAATAAATAAATTATTTGAAAACAATA
>CACIGC010000017.1 GCA_902586095.1 uncultured Bacteroidota bacterium
TTTATACAGATATTTCAATGAAATGCAGATTTTATTGAAAATTATTTTAAAAATGTATAATTTTGATGTTAAAACCTCAACAAAACAACTATGAAATTTAAATTAGACGAAATTGATTATAAAGTTCTTGATTTATTAATTGATAATTCAAGAATTCCCTATACTGATATTGCTAAAAAATTGCTTATTTCTGCTGGTACTGTGCATGTCCGTATTAAGAAAATGGAGGATGCGGGTATAATAAGCGGATCTTCACTCAAATTGGATTATAAAAAATTGGGTTATACTTTTATAGCCTATATTGGTATTTTCCTAGAGAAGACCCACCTAACAAATGAAGTTCTTGAAAGGTTAAATTCTATTCCTTTCGTAACTGTAGCACATATAACAACGGGTCGATTTAATATTTATTGCAAAATCAGGTCTAAAAATACTAATCATGCTAAAGAGATTATTTTTATGATCGATGACATTGATGGAGTATCTAGAACTGAAACGATGATTTCCCTTGAGGAAAGTATAAACGATAAAAAAAGGTTAATGCATAAAATTTTCAATGAAATAGCTTAATTTTTGATGAAAAAGCTCACAAAAAAGGAACGGTTTCAGGAAAAAGTTCTTTCAAGATATCATGTTTATAATAGTGTTTTTGCAACCCTTCCTTATGATCTAATCTCCAACACCGGACAACTTTTGCCAATTTTAGCAACTATTTGTGAAAATGGGTTTAAAAACAGGTCTGAGCCAAGAGAGATAATTGACAGCTTTTTTTCAAAATATTGTGATGATTACACAAGTGAGGAAAGAATTTCTCTGTTGTTTAGATTTATACAATACATAGAACGTCAGGTTGTACTTTTTGATGCAATTGAAGATGCGTCATTCAATGAGATTAACAATCTTGATGGAGTAGGTACTCTTAGAAATATAAAAGAAGAATTTGAAACTAATGACAGCAAAGAGGAGCTACATAAATACTTAAGTGATATAAGTGTAAGACCTGTATTAACGGCCCATCCTACCCAATTTTACCCTGGATCTGTTCTTGGAATAATCACAGACCTTTCAAAAGCAATCAAAGACAATAATTTAAAAAACATCAAAGATTTATTGTCACAACTTGGAAAAACTCCTTTTTTTAAATCAAAAAAACCAACCCCTTATGATGAGGCTGTAAATTTATGCTGGTACTTAGAAAATGTTTTTTATAATTCTATAGCTGATATTTTTAAATATGTTAAATCAAATATTTTTGAAAATGATTTTAAAAATTTCAATCTTGTTTCTCTGGGATTTTGGCCTGGTGGAGACCGGGATGGTAATCCATTTGTAACAACAAAAACAACCATAAAAACAGCTTTAAAACTTAGATCAGATATACTTAAAAATTATTATCGTGATGTTAGAAAATTAAGGAGGAGACTAACCTTTAAAAATATTGAATCTGAAATCTCAGAAATTGAAAATAAATTATATATGAGTATGAATCAAGATTCTGTTAATGTTGAACTTGATCTAAATGATTTAAAATTAAAACTTAAAAATATTCGAGAAATTTTAATCAGTGATCATCAATCCTTATTCCTGGATCAGCTAGATGATTTAATCTTAAAGGTTGAAATCTTTGGTTATCATTTTGCCACACTTGATATTAGACAAGATTCAAGAATTCACTCTTATGTCTTTAGTAAAATTATTAAGAAAATTAAACCAGATATATTCAAAAAGTATATTAGTTCTAAGTTCATTGAGAAATCTGACCTATTATCCTCACTACAGGGGGATTTTAAACCTTCTTTTTTTAGTGATGAGTTGGTTTCGTCAACATTAGGTTCAATAAGGGCCATGCAAAAAATTCAAAAATCAAATGGTGAATCAGGCTGTCACAGATATATAATTAGCAATAATCAAACAGCAATTAATATTTTGGAGGTTTTTACAATGTTTAAAATATCAGGTTGGAAAAAGAATACTTTTGACATTATACCTTTGTTTGAAACAATTTCAGATTTAGATATTGCAGTAAATATTATGGATAAGATATATTCAAATGATGATTATAGAAATCATTTGTCCTATAGAAACAATGAGCAAACAATTATGCTTGGATTCTCTGACGGAACCAAAGATGGTGGATATTTGACAGCAAATTGGAAAATTTTGATAGCTAAAGAAAAATTGACTAGAATTTCCAGAAAGCATAAAATAAAAGTTAAGTTTTTTGACGGAAGGGGAGGTCCACCTGCCAGAGGAGGAGGAAATACACATCAATTCTACAGTTCACTCGGAAATATTATTGAGTCAGATGATATTCAAGTCACAATTCAAGGACAAACAATTAGTTCAAATTTTGGTACACCTGACTCATGCAAATACAACTTGGAGCAACTTATAAGTTCAGCAATTAAAAACAAAAAAAATAGAAATGGAGATACTCTCAGCAAACAAAATAGAAAAGTAATCGAACAACTATCAACTATTAGCCATAAAGCATATCAGGAATTTAAAAACCATCCTAATTTTTTGGGTTATTTGGAAAATATGACAACGATTAAGTATTATGCTAAAACTAATATTGGAAGTAGACCCTCAAAAAGATCTGGCGATGATTCTAAGTTTGATTTTGATAGTTTAAGAGCTATTCCTTTTGTTGGTAGTTGGGCACAGTTAAAACAAAATGTTCCAGGCTTTTATGGTCTAGGATCAGCGCTCGCAAATTTTCAAGAAAAAAATAATTTCAGTCTAGTAAAAAAACTTTACAAAGAGGTTCCCTTTTTCAGAGCTTTAATTTCAAATAGTATGATGAGTTTGAATAAATCTTTTTTTGAATTAACTGCTTACATGTCCAAAAATAAAACCTATGGAGAATTTTGGAATTTGATTTATAAAGAATATTTACTAACAAAAAAGATGGTATTAAAACTTACAGGATATAACGAATTAATGCAAAATGAACCCGCAAACAAAGCATCAGTTGATGTAAGAGAAAAAATAATACTACCACTTGTAACCATTCAACAATATGCTCTTCAACAAATAAATTTTTTGAGGAAAAATCATCCTAATGAAACACATAAAATTGGTGTATTTGAAAAGATTGTTACCAGGTCTCTTTTTGGAAATATTAATGCGAGTAGAAATTCAGCTTAAATTTATTTACTGTAATATTCAAAAGCATCTAAAATATTTGAGTCAGGAACTTTAACGTCAAAAATTAACTTTCCAATGTCCGATAAAAGAACAAAATTTACCTCTTTATCTGTGTTTTTTTTATCGTATTCCATCATTTTTATAATATTATTTATAGAACTTGAATTGAATTTAATCTTATTAAAAATACTTAGGAGATGATTTTTGATTTTATCAACTTTTTCAATATCAAAACCACAGATTTCTTTAGACAAAAATGATTCGATAATAATACCAATTGCTATTGCTTCACCGTGTAATAGTTTTTTATCACTAGACATAAAGTGTGTTTCAATTGCATGACCTATCGTATGTCCAAAATTTAATCCTTTTCTTCGTTTTTTTTCGTATTTATCTTCGGAAACAAAGTTGTTTTTAATATTTATGGAGTTAATTATAATATCAAGGGAGAAATCAATTTCATTACAATCCACTAAATATTCAAATTTTGAGTTTTGTTTGGATATTAAACTGTGTTTAAAAATTTCACAATAGCCGCTATTAATCTGCCTTTGTTCTAGTGTTTTTAGGTATTCAGTATCAATAATTACCAGTTTAGGATCATAAAAAGTACCAATCTTATTTTTTATGCCATTTTGGTTTATGCCAGTCTTGCTTCCAACAGACGCATCAACAATTGAAAGTAAAGTTGTAGGAATATTAACAAAATCAATTCCTCTGTTAAAAGTATTAGCTGAAAATCCCCCAATATCAGTAATGACACCTCCTCCGAGGTTAATCAATAAACTTTTCCTGTCGGCATTCAAATTAATGAGTGAGTTCCAAATTTTTATGCATGTATGAATATTTTTATTTTCTTCGCCTGACTTTATTTTAATTAAGTTGGGGTCCGAATTCGTCTTATCTTTGAAAATGTTCAAACAAAAGTTTTCAGTGTTTTCGTCGACCAATAAAAAAATTTTTGAATATTTTTTTTCACCTATAATTTTAATTAGCGACTCATAACCTGATTCAAATTCAATTGCATAATTTTCTGTTAAGATTTTTTTCATTTTTGATTATGCAAATAAACAACATTTTAAAAAAAGAACAATTAAGTTTAAATTTGAGTTAATGCAAAATTTATTTCAGAACACAGAAGTCGCCTATAATTTAAAAAAGACCTCGCAGATTAGAAAATCTATTTTTCTATTTAGCTTAATAACAAAAGGTTTTTTAGTTAGGATACTTTCAAGAGCTACTTTATTTTTTCTTAAACTGGGTTTACCAATAAAATGGCTTCTAAAAGCAACAATATATGAACAGTTTTGTGGTGGAGTTAACATCAGTGAATGTTCAGGAATTATAAAAAGAATGAAGAAAAAAAATGTTTTCTCTATTTTGGATTATTCAATAGAATCACTTGAAACTGAAAAGGATTTCGATAATGCATTTGAAAAAAAGTTAACTATCGTTAAGCTTTCCAAAGAAAATGATATTCCATTCTCAGTTTTTAAACCTACCTCACTTGGCAGTTATAATCTCTTTAAGAAAAAGTCATCCAAAGAAATTTTAAATGATAATGAAAAATCTAATTGGCTTAATATTGAAAAAAGGTTTGATAGAATATTTGAATATGCAAAAAAAATGAAAGTCAAAATCTTAGTTGACGCAGAGGAGTATGAGGTTCAAAATGCAATTGATGAATTAGTATTGAAAATGATGAAGAGATACAATACTGGGAATGAAGCATATATATATAATACGGTTCAATTATATCGTTGGGATAGAATTGAGTATTTGAATAAACTTATTGTAGATAGAGGTAATTTTAGGCTAGGCTTCAAGTTAGTGAGAGGAGCTTATATGGAAAAAGAGAGACAACAGGCAAAAGAAAATGACTACCAATCACCAATTTGTAAAACTAAAGAGGCAACTGATAATAATTTTAATGAAGCATTGAGGTTGTTATTTAATAATATTGAAGGTGTTGATATTTTTGTAGCGAGTCACAATGAACATTCTAATTACCTTGTTTTAGAAATGATGAATAAACATTCAATAGAGAACAAATCCAATAATGTATGGTTTTGTCAACTATATGGAATGGGCGATAATATAACCTTTAATCTTTCAAAAAAAGGTTACAATGTAGCCAAAATATTGCCTTTTGGACCAGTTAAAAATCTGATTCCCTACTTAATTAGAAGAGCGCAGGAAAACTCATCTGTTGGAGGGCAAACAAATCGAGAACTCAAATATTTAAAAAAAGAGTTACTCAGGAGAAATAATTAAATTTTTAAATCTAACTTCTTTGTTACAACTTATTGCAATAAAATTGTGTTGTATTTTATTAATTGAAGTCTCAAGAAAATAATTATTACAATCATTTTTTTTAATAATACTTTTTGAAAAAATAACTTTAGAACTGTTTAATAATTTCATTGTGTCTAATCCGTAAAAACTACTATCAAAATATATTTTTTTCTTTTTAAAATCACCAATCACTCTGTCATTTGGTAGATAGTTAAATTCAGAGTCTTTTCTGTTATATATAAACATAACAAACAAGCATCCAAAGATAAATCCGAACATGTAAAGTCTAAGCCTTTTATTAAAGTTCATTGTATGTTAAAGTTACAATCCTTTTAATATCGTCAACATTTTTGATTTTTATTTTTGTATATGGAAAATCGATTGAACCATACAACAATTCTGGCCATTCAACAAAAAACCAATTGTTATTTTCCATTATTTCATAAAAACCCAATTCATTAATTTCTTCGATATTTTTTAATCTGTATAGATCTGCATGATAGATGTTTTTTTCATTGTTCTTGTAAATATTTAATAAGGGAAATGTGGGGCTTGAAACTTGATCTTTGAATCCCAACTCCCTACAAATTTGTTTTATTAAAGTTGTTTTGCCACTTCCCAATTCACCCTCAAGAAAAACCAACTTATGCTTGAGAAGTGGCGTAATTTTTTTTGCGAAATCATGAATATCAAGATAACTGTAAATAAATTCCATATTAACAAAATTAATTACTAATTCTTCATTATCCTTTTTTCATAATTAATTTTTTTATTTTTGCCCAGATGAAATTAAGCGCATCAGACGTTGCAAGTATTGTAGGTGGGGTTGTAGATGGTGATAAAAAATCGACAATTACAAAGCTATCAAAGATAGAAAACGGTGATAAAAATTCACTTTCCTTCTTAGGTAACCCAAAATATAATAGATACCTATACTCATCTAAAGCATCAATAATTATAGTAAATAGAAATCTAGAGAAAAAAAAGGAAATTAATCCTACACTCATAAGAGTTAACGATCCCAACCTAGCATTTTCACAACTCTTGGAATATTTTGAAAGCCAAAAGGACGATGAAAAAGGTATCTCAAAGAATGCTGAAGTAAATAAATCATCTAAGATTGGTAGTGATATCTACATTGGCTCATATACTGTCATTGAGGATAATGTTGAGATTAATGACAACACAAAAATTGGCTGTAATGTATCAATTGGTAAAAATGTCAAAATTGGAAAAAATTGTAAAATTTTTTCAAATGTTAACATTTACGACAATAGTGTGATTGGAAATAATTGCATAATACACTCGGGAACTGTCATCGGATCTGACGGATTTGGATTTAATAAAGATAAAAATGGAAAAAACTTAAAGGTAATTCACTCAGGCAATGTCATAATAGAGGATAATGTTGAAATCGGTTCAAACTGTTCAATTGATCGTGCAACTTTAGGATCAACTAAAATTATGAATGGTGTTAAAATTGATAACCTAGTTCAAATAGCACACAATGTAATAATTGGTAAAAACACCTGTATTGCTGCACAAGTTGGTGTTGCCGGCTCAACAGTAGTAGGTAGTGATTGTCTAATTGGTGGCCAAGCTGGTATTGCTGGACATTTAAAAATTGGAGATAGGGTTCAGATTCAGGCAAAAACAGGCGTTTTGAAAAATCTTGATTCTGATAGTAAAGTAATGGGTTATCCTGCAATAAATTATATGGATTACAACAAGTCTTATGTGCACTTTAAAAACTTTCCGAATATCATGAAGGTAATTGACAAATTATTAAAAAAATAGAGATGTCTAACCTGCAAACAACAATAAAAGACTCGATTAAGTTAAATGGTGTTGGTATTCATACTGGAAAAGATGTATCTCTCACTTTTAAGCCAGCAAAGGAGGACACAGGTTATGTTTTTTCAAGAGTTGACCTTCCAGGTAAACCACTAATAAGAGCTCTTTCAGATTATGTATGTGAGACAAAAAGAGGGACCACATTGGAAAAAGATGGTATAAAGTTAAAAACAACAGAACACGTTTTGGCCGCTTTGGTTGGATTGGAGATTGATAATGTGATAATCGAAATTGATGCTGAAGAACCACCAATTATGGATGGTTCATCAAAATATTTTGTAAAAGCACTTGAGAAGGTAGGTATTTTGAAGCAAACTAAGTTAAGGAATGAATTTGTCATTAAAGAAATAATACATTATTTCGATGAAGAAAGCGGCAGTGAAATAACATTGATTCCATCTGACAGTTATCAGGTCATAACAATGGTAGATTATGAAACTAAAGTACTTGGAACTCAGAATGCTACACTTAATGATCTCAAAGATTTCAAAACAGATTTTGCTAATGCAAGGACATTTAGTTTTTTACATGAAATTGAAATGTTATTGGAAAATAATTTAATAAAAGGTGGTGATTTAAATAATGCAATTGTATATGTTGACAAGAAGATTTCTGACAAAACAATGGACAAATTAAAAAAGGCGTTCAACAGAAAGTCAGTTTCAGTAAAATCAAATGGTATTCTGGATAATTTAAATTTACACTATCAAAACGAAGCGGCTAGACACAAATTGTTAGACGTTTTGGGAGATCTTGCTCTGATTGGTAAAAGAATAAGAGGAAAGGTTATCGCTAAAAAACCAGGTCACTACATCAATACACAATTTGCAAAAAAAGTATCAGGAATTATTAAAAAACAAGAAGAGTTAGAAAACAAGACAGAAACTTTTAAGAAGAATGCTTTAATGAACCAAGAACAAATAATGAATATTCTTCCTCACAGACCTCCCTTCATATTTATTGATAATATTCTTGATTTGACAGAAAATACAATTACTGGTGTGAAATATGTGTCTCCAAATGAACCATACTTTAAGGGACATTTTCCTGGAAGACCTGTCATGCCAGGGGTCTTAATAATTGAGGCAATGGCTCAAGTTGGAGGTGTTTTAGTTTTGAGTACATTCGAGAATCCTGAGAATTATCTAACTTTCTTTGGTAGAATTGAAAATGCAAAATTTAAACGTCCTGTTTTACCTGGTGATGTTCTTATTTTTAAATTAGAATTAATTTCACCAATTAGAAGAGGAATTAGTCACATGATGGCAAAGGCGTATGTTAATGATGAGCTTGTTACTGAGGCCGAAATGAAAGCAAAAATTTTAAAAAAATAATATGAATCAACCATTATCATATGTACATCCTGGTGCTAAAATTGCAAAAACAGTAGTTGTTGAGCCTTATTCAACTATTGGTAATAATGTTATTATTGGAGAAGGTACATGGATTGGATCCAATGTTACAATAATGGAAGGCGCAAGAATCGGAAAGAATTGTTCAATATATCCAGGAGCAGTTATCTCTGCAGTTCCACAAGATTTAAAATTTAAAGGTGAGGAGACCACGGCAATAATTGGAGATAATACTATCATCAGAGAGTGCGTTACCATTAATAGAGGAACATCATATCGAAATAGCACTAAAATTGGTAAAAACTGCTTAATCATGGCTTATTCGCACATTGCCCATGATTGCATTTTAGGGGATTATTGTATTTTTTCAAATAATTCAACATTAGCGGGTCACGTAACAGTAGGCAATTATGTAACCCTTGCTGGTATGGTTGCTGTTCATCAATTCTGCTCAATTGGTAGACACTCTTTTGTAGCTGGTGGGTCTCTTGTCAGAAAGGATATTCCGCCATATGTTAAAGCTGCACGAGAACCACTTTCTTATGTTGGTATAAATTCAGTGGGATTGAGAAGAAGAGGTTTTGATAATGATACGATAAAAAGTATACAAAATATTTACAGAATTCTTTATCAAAAAAGATATAATAACACTCAGGCAATAAATATAATAGAGGCTGAAGTTGAGGCTACTAAAGAAAGAGATGAAATATTATTATTTATTAAAAACTCTCAAAGGGGTATAATGAAAGGATACATTCAAAATTAAATGGCATCAACATCTGACATAAAAAAAGGGCTTTGTATCAAACTAAATTCTGATATATATAAGATTATAGAATTTCTCCATGTCAAACCAGGAAAGGGCCCCGCTTTTGTAAGAACAAAAATTAAGAGTGTAACAACTGGAAAAGTAATTGACAAAACTTTTCCATCTGGTCATAAAATTGAAGATATCAGAGTTGAAAATAGAAAATATCAGTTTTTATACTCAGATGGAGATACCTATCATTTTATGAACAATGAAGACTACAATCAAATTGAGGTAAGTAGAAATCAGATTGATAGTGTTAAATTTTTGAAAGAAGGATTACTGGTTACTATAATCATAAATACTGAAAATTCCAATGTTCTTTCAGTTGAAATGCCTCAAAACGTAATTTTAGAGGTATTAAGTTCAGAACCCGGAGTTAAAGGAAATACAGCAACAAATGCAACTAAACCTGCAAAGTTGGAGACAGGTGCTGAAATTAATGTGCCACTTTTTATAAATGAAGGTGATAAAATAAAAGTTGATACAGAAAAAGGGATTTATATTGAAAGAAAAGGATTAAATTTTGGACATACGATAGGTCATGCAATTGAAACACACTTTATGTCTAGTGATAAAAAACTATTACACGGTGAAGCAATAGCAATTGGTATTATTATCGAATCATTTTTGTCTAAAGAAATCTGTGGTTTTGATATTGAAAAAGTTGATAAAATCAAAAATCATCTCCTAAGTATTTTTAATAAGATTAAATTCAATTCAAGTTCTATAAATAATATTATAAAAATGATGGAATACGATAAAAAAAACACAGATAAAGAGGTAAATTTTGTTCTTTTATCGGACATTGGAAAGTTAATTTTTGACGTTAAAGTTCCTGACTCAAATATTTTAGATGCTTTTGAATATTACAGTAAATAAATTTAAGCTGAATTTCTACTCGCATTAATATTTCCAAAAAGAGACCTGGTAACAATCTTTTCAAATACACCAATTTTATGTGTTTCATTAGGATGATTTTTCCTCAAAAAATTTATTTGTTGAAGAGCATATTGTTGAATGGTTACAAGTGGTAGTATTATTTTTTCTCTTACATCAACTGATGCTTTGTTTGCGGGTTCATTTTGCATTAATTCGTTATATCCTGTAAGTTTTAATACCATCTTTTTTGTTAGTAAATATTCTTTATAAATCAAATTCCAAAATTCTCCATAGGTTTTATTTTTGGACATGTAAGCAGTTAATTCAAAAAAAGATTTATTCAAACTCATCATACTATTTGAAATTAAAGCTCTGAAAAAGGGAACCTCTTTGTAAAGTTTTTTTACTAGACTGAAATTATTTTTTTCTTGAAAATTTGCGAGCGCTGATCCTAGACCATAAAAGCCTGGAACATTTTGTTTTAACTGTGCCCAACTACCAACAAAAGGAATAGCTCTTAAACTATCAAAATCAAACTTAGAATCATCGCCAGATCTTTTTGAGGGTCTACTTCCAATATTAGTTTTAGCATAATACTTAATCGTTGTCATATTTTCCAAATAACCCAAAAAATTAGGATGGTTTTTAAATTCCTGATATGCTTTATGGCTAATAGTTGATAGTTGTTCGATTACTTTTCTATTTTGTTTGCTGAGAGTATCTCCATTTCTATTTTTTTTGTTTTTAATTGCTGAACTTATAAGTTGCTCCAAGTTGTATTTGCATGAGTCAGGTGTACCAAAATTTGAACTAATTGTTTGTCCTTGAATTGTGACTTGAATATCATCTGACTCAATAATATTTCCGAGTGAACTGTAGAATTGATGTGTATTTCCTCCTCCTCTGGCAGGTGGACCTCCCCTTCCGTCAAAAAACTTAACTTTTATTTTATGCTTTCTGGAAATTCTAGTCAATTTTTCTTTAGCTATCAAAATTTTCCAATTTGCTGTCAAATATCCACCATCTTTGGTTCCGTCAGAGAATCCAAGCATAATTGTTTGCTCATTGTTTCTATAGGACAAATGATTTCTATAATCATCATTTGAATATATCTTATCCATAATATTTACTGCAATATCTAAATCTGAAATTGTTTCAAACAAAGGTATAATGTCAAAAGTATTCTTTTTCCAACCTGATATTTTAAACATTGTAAAAACCTCCAAAATATTAATTGCTGTTTGATTATTGCTAATTATATATCTGTGACAGCCTGATTCACCATTTGATTTTTGAATTTTTTGCATGGCCCTTATTGAACCTAATGTTGACGAAACCAACTCATCACTAAAAAAAGAAGGTTTAAAATCCCCCTGTAGTGAGGATAATAGGTCAGATTTCTCAATGAACTTAGAACTAATATACTTTTTGAATATATCTGGTTTAATTTTCTTAATAATTTTACTAAAGACATAAGAGTGAATTCTTGAATCTTGTCTAATATCAAGTGTGGCAAAATGATAACCAAAGATTTCAACCTTTAAGATTAAATCATCTAGCTGATCCAGGAATAAGGATTGATGATCACTGATTAAAATTTCTCGAATATTTTTAAGTTTTAATTTTAAATCATTTAGATCAAGTTCAACATTAACAGAATCTTGATTCATACTCATATATAATTTATTTTCAATTTCTGAGATTTCAGATTCAATATTTTTAAAGGTTAGTCTCCTCCTTAATTTTCTAACATCACGATAATAATTTTTAAGTATATCTGATCTAAGTTTTAAAGCTGTTTTTATGGTTGTTTTTGTTGTTACAAATGGATTACCATCCCGGTCTCCACCAGGCCAAAATCCCAGAGAAACAAGATTGAAATTTTTAAAATCATTTTCAAAAATATTTGATTTAACATATTTAAAAATATCAGCTATAGAATTATAAAAAACATTTTCTAAGTACCAGCATAAATTTACAGCCTCATCATAAGGGGTTGGTTTTTTTGATTTAAAAAAAGGAGTTTTTCCAAGTTGTGACAATAAATCTTTGATGTTTTTTAAATTATTGTCTTTGATTGCTTTTGAAAGGTCTGTGATTATTCCAAGAACAGATCCAGGGTAAAATTGGGTAGGATGGGCCGTTAATACAGGTCTTACACTTATATCACTTAAGTATTTATGTAGCTCCTCTTTGCTGTCATTAGTTTCAAATTCTTCTTTTATATTTCTAAGAGTACCTACTCCATCAAGATTGTTAATCTCATTGAATGACGCATCTTCAATTGCATCAAAAAGTACAACCTGACGTTCTATGTATTGTATAAATCTAAACAACAGAGAAATTCTTTCCTCACTTGTGTAATCATCACAATATTTTGAAAAAAAGCTGTCAATTATCTCTCTTGGCTCAGACCTGTTTTTAAACCCATTTTCACAAATAGTTGCTAAAATTGGCAAAAGTTGTCCGGTGTTGGAGATTAGATCATAAGGAAGGGTTGCAAAAACACTATTATAAACATGATATCTTGAAAGAACTTTTTCCTGAAACCGTTCCTTTTTTGTGAGCTTTTTCATCAAAAATTAAGCTATTTCATTGAAAATTTTATGCATTAACCTTTTTTTATCGTTTATACTTTCCTCAAGGGAAATCATCGTTTCAGTTCTAGATACTCCATCAATGTCATCGATCATAAAAATAATCTCTTTAGCATGATTAGTATTTTTAGACCTGATTTTGCAATAAATATTAAATCGACCCGTTGTTATATGTGCTACAGTTACGAAAGGAATAGAATTTAACCTTTCAAGAACTTCATTTGTTAGGTGGGTCTTCTCTAGGAAAATACCAATATAGGCTATAAAAGTATAACCCAATTTTTTATAATCCAATTTGAGTGAAGATCCGCTTATTATACCCGCATCCTCCATTTTCTTAATACGGACATGCACAGTACCAGCAGAAATAAGCAATTTTTTAGCAATATCAGTATAGGGAATTCTTGAATTATCAATTAATAAATCAAGAACTTTATAATCAATTTCGTCTAATTTAAATTTCATAGTTGTTTTGTTGAGGTTTTAACATCAAAATTATACATTTTTAAAATAATTTTCAATAAAATCTGCATTTCATTGAAATATCTGTATAAA
>CACIGC010000018.1 GCA_902586095.1 uncultured Bacteroidota bacterium
ATTTCTAAGTTTTTCTCAGATCGTTCTGGCATAGGTGTTGGCCAATCGATTAACTTGCTCTTTTTTACAAAAGAAAACACTAGAACTCCAAAAATTCGAAAGTTTATTGTAAAAAGTATTTATGAAACTGGTATTAATGAATATGATAGCAAAATAATTATTGGCAATTTCACTCAATCAAGATTGATTAACGGCTGGAACAAAAATGAGACTGGGGGTGTAGAAATTAGTTTAAATAACAGTGATTTTGACAGTGTCTACGAATCTGTTCCACCAACATTCAAAGTGATGTTGAACCGAGAAAGATTTGGCGAATTATTTAATTGGATATCATTATTTGATTCAAATGTCTATTTAATTATATTTTTGATGATTGTCGTTGGTGGTATAAACATGGTAACTTCTCTTTTAATTACAATTCTTGAAAAACGAAAATTTATAGGTATTCTTAAGGTATTAGGTACTAATAATTATAGCATAAGAAAAATTTTTTTGATTAATGGAGTGTTTCTATTAATAAGGGGTTTAGTAATTGGAAACATAATTTCTTATACTTTGTTATACATACAACTTAAATTTAATATTATAAAGTTGGACCAAACCGTTTACTATGTTAATAGTGTTCCCGTTGATTTGAATTTTATGAATTTATTTATCTTAAATGTAGTAGTCATTTTTACATCTTTTTTGATGTTAATTTTACCTTCATCTGTAGTCACTAAACTAAATGCAACAAAAATATTGAGATCAAGCTAAATGAAAATTAAAAATAATATTTTAGAAACTATTGGTAATACCCCAATGATTAAGCTTAATAAAATTGTAAGCGGAATTTCAGCAGAGGTTTTCGCCAAAGTTGAATACTTTAATCCTGGGAATTCAGTAAAAGATAGAATGGCAATAAAAATGATTGAGGATGCTGAAATATCTGGAAAATTAAAGCCCGGTGGAACTATTGTAGAAGGTACATCTGGAAATACAGGAATGGGATTAGCACTTGGGGCTATAGTGAAAGGATATAATTTAATTTGCGTAACTACAGATAAGCAGTCTAAGGAAAAAGTAGATATATTGAAAGCAGTAGGAGCGGAGGTCATAATATGTCCAACAAATGTTGAACCTGATGATGAAAATTCCTATTATTCTACATCTAGAAGGCTTAGCTCAGAAATAGAAAATTCTTGGTATGTTAATCAATATGATAATCTATCAAACTCAGAGGCTCATTATTTATCAACTGGTCCCGAAATTTGGGAACAAATGGGAGGGAGGATAGATCATTTTGTTGTTGGAGTCGGTACAGGAGGAACAATCTCAGGTGTGGGAAGATTTTTGAAAGAAAAAAATAATAAAATCAAAATTTGGGGTATTGACTCTTTTGGCTCAATATTTAAAAAATATCATGAAACAGGCGAGTTTGATAAAAATGAAATATATCCATACTTGACAGAGGGTATAGGAGAGGATATTCTGCCCGAAAATGTTGATTTTAAAACAATAGATCACTTTGAAAAAGTTACAGATGAAAATGCAGCTATATATGCAAGAAGACTCGCTAAAAAAGAAGGTATTTTAGCGGGGTATTCATGTGGAGCAGCGATAGCTGGCTTACATCAACTAAAATCAAATTTTAAAAAAAATGAAAATGTTGTTGTTTTACTTCATGACTCTGGAACAAGATATATTGGAAAAGTTTATAATGATGAGTGGATGAAAAAACAGGGTTTTAAACTTGATTAATTTCTAAAAGTTTCCGACGGAAATTCAAATATACTTTCATAACCATCAACGCTAACTGATGTAACTGAAAAAAGATAATTATCTATAATTACATCGTCTAATGTGTAATTATTTACATTTCCAATATACTTACTGAATTGCCAGTGGGGAGAAGAAGTTTCTCTCCAGTATATTTTATATCCCTTGATGTTATCATCATTATTTTTATCCCACTTAAACTTGACCGAAGGTTCAACTATACCACCAATTGATAGATTCTTTGGAGGTGGGGGAGATGACCCTATTAATACAAGATTTATAATATTTACAGATGTTAAATTTTTAACATAATTAAAATCAACTCCCTCAATTACATCACCATATTTGATTCCATTTTCAATTCTGATATCCTGATGCTGTCTATTGTAATTCTCATTGGATTCCATTATTCTGACACCAGCAAAACCTAAATCATTAAAGGGTCTATGATGACCACCTCTACCAAAACGGTCTAATCTGTAAATCATATTTGGCTTCATTCCAGGTATATATTTTTTTGTACTGCTGTAAATAAATCGGGCTAATTGTCTTGAATTACCGTCAATTTCACCTCCATAAAACCTTCTCATATATCTTTCTCGATCTGTTTCATTTGCTGGCACGGGCTCAGAAAAAATTCTGAAACTTTTATTATCAATTATTCCATTAACACCTTCTATATTTCCAATCATATCATTGTTTAACACACCAATAATATCCCAATTATTCTTCTTTGCAAATTCAGCAAAACCTTGGCCTCCATATAAACCTTGCTCTTCTCCTGAAAGTCCAAGATATACAATTGAATTTTCAAATTTATATTTGGATAAAACTCTAGCCGCTTCAATTGTTCCTGCCATCCCAGATGCATTATCGTTAGCTCCAGGTGATTCTGATTCATAATCATTTGGGTCAGATACCCTACTATCAATATCACCACTCATGATGACATATCTATTTGGGTATTTATATCCCCTTTGAATGGCAACAACATTATTTATCCAAACATCTCTTATAAGCCTTATGTTATTTCTTTTAAAATAATTTTTTTGATAAAAAACCTCTAAACAGTTGTCGCACTCGGATGAGATTTTTTCAAATGAATTTTTAATCCATCTTCGGGCAGCTCCAATCCCTCTGTACTTTGATATTGTATCACTTAAAGTATGTCTCGTACCAAAATTTGCAAGACTAATTATATCCTTTTCTAAGTTATCTTTGGAAACTTTTGAAATGATTTCGAAGACTAGATTATCAATTTTATCTTGAGAGTAATTTAATGAAAAGGAAAAAAATAATATAATAATTAAGGTTTTCTTTTGCATGATTAAAAACAATATCTATTTTCTGCTGAAACAATTTTTGATATTATTCTTTTGAGTTTAATTGGTTTGGGATATTCATAATATTTTGTAAATCTTTTTAGTCCCATTAGTAAAAACTTTTGTTCACTTCCCTCAGACAATGAGAATATCAGCTCTTTTGCTTTATTGGAAATCAATTCATTTGCTTCATAGAGATATAGTTGACTCATTGCTATTTGACCAATCTGAGAATCCTTACCAAATCTCTTACAATTCTTTTCAGTTCTCAGAATTGCAGACTCAGCCATATATATTTCAATTAAAACATCTGAAATTGCCAATAAGACCTCTTGCTCTTTTTCCAAATCCATTCCAAATTTTTTCATTCCTGCACCCGCAAGCATTAAAAAAACTTTTTTTAGGTTTTTTAGAACAATTTTTTCTTGATCAAAAATATTAACAAGTTCGGGGGTATCAAATGTTGGAACATCAGTTAGTTCATTAGCAACCTCCTCTGCTTTTTCAATTAAGTTTACGTGTCCTTTAAAAGCTTTTTTAATCAACATTCCAATTGTAACCATCCTGTTAATTTCATTTGTTCCCTCATAAATTCTAGCTATTCTTGCATCTCTCCATGCAGATTCCATTGGTGTATCTGTTGAATAACCCATACCGCCGAAGATTTGAATTCCTTGATCAGCACAATTTTGTGCATCCTCTGAAACCGCAACCTTTAGTATAGAGCATTCAATCGCATATTCTTCAACACCTCTTAACTCAGCGTCTTGGTGATTTTTACCATCACTTTTAAGATTTTCGATTCTATCCTCAATGTCTTTTGATGCTCTGTATGTGGCAGATTCACCTACATAAGTATCCATTGCCATTTTCGCAATTTTTTCTTGAATTGCACCAAACTCTATTATTTTTGTTTTAAACTGTTCCCTCTCATTGGCGTATTGAACTGAGGAAGTTACAATTCTTCTCTCAGCATCGAGACAAGCGGCTGCTAATTTAATTCTCCCAATATTTAAAGCATTCATGGCAATTTTAAAACCATTTCCTCTTTCTGATAGCATATTCTCAACAGGAACTTTAGTCTTGTTGAAAAAGATTTGTCTGGTAGAAGAAGAGTGTATTCCTAACTTAGATTCCTCATTGCCTAGTTCAATTCCATTTTCAGGATTATTTTCAACAATGAAAGCGCTTATGTTTTTATCATTTTCAATTCTTGCAAAAACAGTTAGAATATCAGCAAATCCTGCGTTAGAAATCCACATTTTTTGACCGGTAATAAAATAGAATTTACCATCATCAGAAAGTTCGGCTTTGGTTTTACCGTTATTGGCATCTGATCCAGCGTTGGGCTCAGTCAAACAATATGCACCAATATGCTCACCAGTTGCTAATTTCGGAATGTATTTTTTCTTTTGTTCTTCATTTCCATACAGTAGAATTGGCATGGTTCCAATTCCTGTGTGAGCTCCAAATGCTGTTGATGTTGAACCAGAACTTCCAGAAAAATAATCACAAACAAGTACAGATGAGGTTAATGGCATTCCAAGACCACCATATTCCTCGGGAACTCCAATTCCCAAAAAACCTAGATTTCCTGCTTTTTCCATTACTTTCTCCGTTAACTCATAATTGTGCTTTTCAAATTCATGTTTTTTACTCCATATTTCCTTATCAGCGAATTCTTTGACTGCTTCTCTCATCATTTTTTGTTCATCATTAAAATCCTCAGGTGTAAATATTTCCTCACAATTAGTTTCTCGAACAATGAATTCACCTCCCCTTGTTAAAATTTTATTTTGTATGTCCATATTATATTATTTCAATTATTCCAGCAGCACCTTGTCCAGTACCTACACACATCGTAACCATGCCATATTTCAAATTTTTTGCTTTCATCTCGTGTATTAGCTGAACGGTCAATTTTGCACCCGAACATCCAAGAGGATGACCTAATGCGATTGCACCACCGTTTACATTTATTATATCGCTATTGAGCTTTAGCTCATTTATTACCGCAATTGATTGCGAAGCAAAAGCTTCGTTTAGTTCAATCAGTTCAATATCATTTATTTTTAAGCCTGATTGCTTCAAAACTTTTGGAATTGCTTTAACTGGTCCCATTCCCATAATTTTTGGAGGTAATCCAGCAACACTATAATTTGTAAGTTTAGCAATTGGATCAATTTTAATCTTTTTTAACATTTTTTCGCTAACTACCATTAGGAAAGATGCTCCATCACTCATCTGAGATGAATTTCCTGCAGTAACGCTACCATTAGCAGAGAAAACAGGTCTTAATTTAGCTAATACATCAAGATTTGTATCAGCTCTTGGTCCTTGATCTTGTTTAAAGATCTCTGATTTTGTTTGTTTTTTCAAATTCTCATCAAGATATGTTTCATCAACAGTAATAGGTACAATTTGAGAATCAAATTTTCCATCTTTTATTGCTTGGATTGCTTTCATGTGGGAGTTAAAGGAAAACACATCTTGATCCTCTCTTGATATATTGAAATCTTTGGCAACTTGCTCAGCAGTTAAACCCATACCCCAATAGTAATCTTCTTTCCCCTGAGAAACTGTATTGTAACTTGGAACAGGTTTATACCCTGTCATTGGTATATAACTCATACTTTCAACACCTCCAGCAATAATGCAGTCAGCCATTCCAGATTTGATTTTGGCACTTGCAATAGCCAAAGATTCTAATCCAGAAGCACAAAGTCTGTTTACAGTAACACCAGGAACGTCTTCAATTTTTAGACCCATAAGTGAAATTAATCTCGCAACATTAAACCCTTGCTCAGCTTCAGGAACAGCATTACCTACAATTAAATCATCAATCCAATATTTATCAAAATCAGGAACTGAATTAATTAAAAATTCTATTGTTTCCGCAGCTAACTCATCGGGTCTTTTAAACTTAAAAAAACCTTTTGGTGCCTTTCCAACAGCTGTTCTGAATCCTTTAACTATATAAGCTTCTCTCATTCTAGTTTCTTAATGGTTTACCGTTTTTTAACATATACTGCATTCGCTCCAAAGTTTTTCTTTCTCCGCAGAGGGAAATAAAAGCTTCTCTCTCAAGTTCAAGTAAATATTGCTCAGAAACTTTTGTTGGTTGAGACAGATCACCACCACATAAAACATAAGCAATTTTATTTGCTATTTTTTTATCATGATCGGAGATATAATCCCCAGCCCTCAGTGAATCAACACCGACATAAAGCATACCTAAAGCTTGCTTACCTAGTACTTTGATATCATTCCTTTCGATCGGTTTTGTATATCCAGCATCAAATAAATTTAAAGCCTTTTGCTTTGCAATATTTATTTGATTTTTTTTGTTCATAACTGTTATATCTCTCCCTTTGATAAAGTAATCTAATTCATAACCTTCAAATCCTGATGTTGCTGTTTTTCCCATTCCAATATTCATAAAGTATTCTTGCAAGATGTTAACTTCAACATCATTTTTTTTGAATTTATCGGATGCACGCAAAATCATTTCCTTCATTCCACCCCCACCAGGGAGTAATCCGATTCCAGCTTCAACCAAACCTATGTAGGTTTCACTGTAAGGTACTACTGCGTCACATTGTAGACATAATTCACACCCACCACCAAGAGTGTATCCGTGAGGTGCAGCAACAACTGGAATAGCAGAATATCTCAATCTCATCATCGTGTCTTGGAAAATTTTCATGACATGATTAAGCTCATCGTATTCTTGCTCAACCGATAGTAAAAAAATCATACTGATATCAGCGCCTGCTGAAAAGTGAGAACCCTCATTACCAATAACTAAGCCTTTGAAGTCTTTTTCCGCAATTTCAACACCTTTTTTTAGTGAGCTGATTATATTTTGATTGATTACATTCATTTTAGAAGAAAACTCAAGATTTACGATGTCACTTCCTATGTCATAAAGAGTGGCCTCTGAGTTTGACCAAACGACTTTATCTTCTAAAATATTTTTAAGTATTACAAAACCCTCTTGACCAGGTTTTGCTTTATATTTTTTTGATTTTAAGTCATAATATTGGACAATACCTTCAGATTCTTTGTAGAATTCATTATATCCATTTGATAACATGTCATCAATCCATTTAGCAGTTTCTAAACCATATACTTTCATCAACTCTTTACCCTCATTTATACCAATATAATTCCATATTTCGAACGGACCATCTTTCCATCCGAATCCAGCTTTCATTGCCTCATCAATACTAACAATTGAATCAGAAATTTCTGGAATTCTGTTTTGAATGTAGTGAAACATCCTCGAGAAATTTTCTTTGTAAAAATTAGATCCTTTATCATCACCACTGACTAAAAATTTAAATTTTTCATTGGATGCTTTAATTTTCCTTGCTTTAGAAAGAATATCAAAATTGACTTTTTTTTGTTCAACATATTCCATGGAATCAAAATCTAAGCGAAGTATCTTGGATTTCCCGCTATTATCTTTAATCTTCTTATAGAATCCTTTGCCTGTCTTGCTGCCTAATGCATTATTTTTAACCATTTTTTTTAAAAAATCAGGTTCTTTAAAAATTTCAATCGATTCATCATTTTTGCAAGAGTCATAAATTCCTTTTGATACGCTGATCAATGTATCAAGTCCAACAACATCTGCAGTTCTAAAAGTTGCTGATTTTGGTCTACCAATAATACTTCCTGTGAGTTTGTCAATTTCTTCAATGGTGTAATCTCCATTTTTAACCTGGTGAAACAGGCTTTGTATTCCAAAAGTCCCAATTCGATTTCCTATGAATGCAGGTGTATCTTTAGCCAAAATGGAGGTTTTACCTAAATATTTTTCACCATATTTTAATAAAAAACTAAGAAGATGTTTATCGCAATTAGGGCTAGGAATAACTTCGAATAAATTAAGGTAACGTGGAGGATTAAAAAAATGAGTAATCGCAAAATTTTTATTAAAATCATCTGATCTTCCTTTACTCATTAGTTTGATTGGTATTCCAGATGTATTTGAAGTTACTATTGTTCCAGGTGTTCTGTGCTTTTCAATCAAATCAAAAACCTTTTGTTTAATTTCCAGCTTTTCTACCACAACTTCAATAATCCAATCAGCACTTTTGATTTTACTTATGTCATCATCAAAATTTCCAAGTTTTATCCTTTTAATAAAGCTTTTCGAATAAATGGGAGAGGGTTTTGATTTAATACATTTGTTAAACATTTCATTAACAATCCTATTTTTTACAGCTTTTGAATCTAAACTTAATTTTTTTTGTTTTTCACTTTCGTTAAGTTCATTCGGGCAAATATCTAGTAGTAGTACTTCAACACCAATGTTGGCAAAATGGCACGCGATACCTGATCCCATTATTCCAGACCCCAAAACAGCTACTTTAGAGATATTTCTTTTCATTTAAATATTTGACCGTCTTTAATAGTTCCGTTAATTGAATTTAGAACATCAAAAAAAATAGAAAGATTTTTTTCTCCAATTTTATTTAAAACAACCTTGTTGAATTTATTGCCATTCTTTTTTGAAATGGCTCTCAGTTCTTTCCCCTTTTTTGTTAATACAATAAAAACTCCTCTTTTATCATCTTTGTTTGGCACTCTTGAAATGAATCCAGCATTTTCCATCGATTTAAGAGTTCTACCCAAGCTTGTTGATTCAAGTCCCATTTTTGGACCAAGAGAGGTTGAGGGCGTTCCCTTGTTTGGATTTAAATTTAATAATACAACAGCTTGAGCAAGTGTTCCACCTGCTTTAACCGCCTGTTCATTATGCATTTTATATATTGATCTCCAAGTATATCTAATTTGATGTTCAACAAATTTTTCAGACATGCCTTTAATTTACAAAAAAATACTATGCATGCATAGTATTTTATAATTTGTTTTAGATTATTTAATGTAATATTAACCTAGTTGGATTTGAGCCACTCATAGGCGTTCATAAAAGCTTGTATCCAAGGTGAAATAGTGTGACTGCTTTTATTTTTTGGATAAAATCCCCAGTTCCATGGAAATAATGATCGCTCTAGGTGAGGCATCATAGCAATATGTCTACCATCTTTATTTGCTAAAATTGCAGTATTGAAATCGGATCCATTTGGATTAGATGGAAATGAGTTTTTTGAATATTTACCGATTATATTATAATCAGTTTCTTCGCCAGGAAGAATGAATTTTCCTTCCCCATGAGCAGACCAAATCCCTAGGTTTGTATCCTCAAAGTTCTTAAACATTATTGAATTATTTTTTTCAATTTCAACAGATGTAAATACACATTCAAATTTACCTGAATCATTATGGCCCATGAATGTTTTACTTTTTGAATCGACAGTTATCAGACCAAGTTCCATGAATAGCTGACATCCGTTACAAACTCCCAATGATAAATTATTTTTTTTCGAGTAAAAGTTTTTAAGACTTTTTTTTGCTTTTTCATTGTATAAAAAAGTCCCTGCCCATCCTTTTGCAGATCCAAGAACATCAGAGTTTGAAAAACCTCCAACTGCAACCAAAAATTTTATATCGCTTAGGTCCTCTCTGCCTGACATTAAGTCTGTCATGTGGACATCTATAACATTAAAACCAGAAACATACATAGCATAAGCCATCTCTCTTTCTGAGTTACTACCTTTTTCTCTCAGAATTGCTGCTTTAATTTTATTATTATTGATTTTTTTAAATAAACCATCAAACCATTTTGGGAACTTAAATTTAAGTTGATTTGATTTTAAATTTGTATACCTTTTTTTGGCATATTCAGACCCACTTTGTATTGAATCTAGTGTTAGTGATTTATCAAACCATTTCTTTCTATAATCGTCAATATCCAAAGTATAATTTTTCTCATCTTTTTGAATTTTAATATCATTTGAATTGACAGTTTCTCCTATTTTTAAAAACTTTATATTATTATCAATGAAATGGGATTCAATTGTCTTTTCAGCCTCTATCACTAGAGCATGGTTCTCTGCAAATAAAATTTTAATTAAATCATTTTCATCAAATTCATTTAAAAATAATTCTAAACCGATTCCGCTAGAAACAAACGACATTTCAAGAATTGTTGTGATTAATCCACCTGAGCTAACGTCATGACCTGAATATATTTTTTCATCACTAATTAATTTTTGTATTACATTAAACACCTTTTTAAAATATTTTGCATTCAGTATATCATTTGATTTATTGCCAATTTTATTATTTGATTGCATCAATGCAGAACCACCTAAATTGAGCACACAAGATGACATATCAATGTAATATATATTTGAGTTAAATTTTTTAAAAAAGGGTTCCACACATTTACTCACATCACTGACTTCTGCAGTTGCAGAAATTATTACGGTGCCCGGTGAAAGAACTTCACCAGTTTTATACTTCTGCTTCATAGACATAGAATCCTTTCCAGTTGGAACATTAATACCAAGTTCAATACAAAAATCTGAGCATGCTTTAACAGCTGTGTAAAGCCTATTATTTTCACCAATGTTGTTTGCTGGCCACATCCAATTTGCAGACAGAGATACAGAATTAAGCCCGTTTTTTAACGGTGCCCAAATAATGTTTGTCAATGCTTCTCCTACCGAATTTCTTGATCCTGCAGCAGGATTGATTAAAGCTGTTGTTGGCGAGTGTCCAATTGAGGTTGCAATGCCATATTTAGACTCGTAATCTAAAGCCACCACTCCACAATTATTAAGCGGAAGTTGGTAAGGACCTGTACATTGCTGGAGTGCAACTTTTCCAGTTACACATCTATCAACTTTATTTGTAAGCCAATCTTTACATGAGACAGATTCTAATTTTAAAATTTTATCTAAATAGTTTTTGAGGTTCTGGGATTTGAATTCATGGTCAGTAAAAACCATCTTTTCAGAATTATCTTTCATTATGGTTTTTGGTGAATTTCCAAAAAAATCATCAATTTCTAAGTCAATTGTATATTCATCTTTATCCCAAGATTTGACACTGAATCTTTTATCCTCAGTAACTACTCCTACAACATAGTAGGGGGCATTTTCTCTCAAACATATTTGTTCAAGTTTATTAAGATATTTTCCTTCAATGACAATGCCCATTCTCTCTTGAGATTCATTGCCAATTATTTCCTTTTCGGATAGTGTTTTATCTCCAATTGGCAACTTATTTATGTCAATTAAACCACCAACATTTTCCACAAGTTCAGAAAGACAATTGAGGTGCCCTCCAGCACCATGATCATGAATTGATTTGATGAAATTTTCCTCAGACTCGAGTATGGATCTAATTACATTAAAAACTCTTTTCTGCATTTCTGGATTTGATCTCTGTACCGCATTAAGTTCTATACCAGAACTATACTCACCTGTGTTTGTAGACGATACGGATGCACCCCCCATTCCTATTCTATAATTATCCCCACCAAGTACAATTATTAAATCTCCTTTTGACAGTTTTGACTTTAATGCATATTCTTTTTTTCCATAACCAATTCCACCTGCCAGCATAATAACCTTATCATATCCCCATGATTTTCCATTTTCTTGATGTTCAAATGTAAATAGTGACCCTGCAATTAGAGGTTGTCCGAACTTATTACCGAAATCTGAGGCACCATTTGAGGCCTTAACTAGTATTTCTCTAGGTTTTTGGTATAGCCATTCACGTTTTTTAAACCCAAATGTTGAATCATTAAATCTCGGATATGGTGTCATATAAACAGCAGTACCTGCAAGGGGAATTGAACCTTGACCTCCAGCCATTCTGTCCCTTATCTCTCCACCCGAACCAGTGGCAGCTCCACTGAATGGTTCTACTGTGGTAGGAAAATTGTGAGTTTCTGCCTTTAAAGAAATTACAGACTTAAATTTAGACAATTTGTATTCAGACTGAGTTTCGCCTTTTATGGGTGCAAATTGTTGAATGACAGGCCCTTCAATAAATGCCACATTATCTTTGTAAGCAGATACCACACTATTTTTATTAAGTTTTGTTGTTTTCTTAATTAAATCAAAAAGTGACTCATCCATTTCTGTTTCATCAATAATAAATCTTCCATTGAATATTTTGTGTCTGCAATGCTCAGAGTTGACTTGAGAAAAACCAAATACTTCAGAATCTGTTAGTTTCCTCCCAATTTTTTTAGATAATGATTCAAGGTAAATTATTTCATCATCATTTAATGCAAGCCCCTCACTCAAATTATATTGATTAATATTATTAATGTTTAATCTTTTATCAGGATTTCTACTTATTTTGAATAATTCCTGATCCAATTTTAAATATTTTTCTGAAATCATATAATCAAACACATCATCTTCATAGGCAGGATTAAATAATTCAATCCTATCAATAAATTCAATACCCATATTTTTAGTTATTTCAACTGCATTAGTTGACCAGGGAGTTACCATTGTTTTTCGTGGGCCAATAAAAGTAGATTCAATGATTTTTGTTTTTAGAAACTTACTATTTCCAAACAACCATACTAATTTTTTTACATCATTTTGGGAAATGGGATTCTTACTATCAACGGCATAAATTTGGTTATTGTTGTTTCGAAAGAATGATATCATAAAGTATCACTCAAAAGTATGCTAAAAAATGAAAGAAATAATAAGCATATTGTGATGATTTTACTGTACTTCTAAAAAATTTATTAACAATTATTTATTATTTCTAGCCCTCGAAATCATAAGTTGTCTGAATTTAAGCTCAACTGAGGGGAGTCTAACAAGATTCCCATTATCTATAATTTTGGAAAGTTCTGACATCATACTTTTTTTTAATTCTAAACTTTTTGAACCATTTTCATAAGTTTTTTGAATCAATTCTTGAATCTCAAAATCTTCAATTATTTTATTTTGAAGAAGTTTCCTGTTTGTCAATGCAATATCTCGGCTTAAGATTAGCCTTTGTGCGTCATATTTAAAATACACCTCCCAAAATTTTTTTTCAATATCTTCATTCAATTCTAATTCATTAAGAATAAACAATTTTTTTTCAGCATAGAATTTTTCTTGCGTCATTCTTTTTGCATCATCCTGAGCAGAAATACTTTGAAAAACAAAGAGAAATAATATTAATAAAATTCTAATCAATTGTTAAATAATCAAAATCGCTATCAAAATTAGACATAATTATCTGATTATCATAGTTTTGATATATGTAGTTTGAGGAATATCGGTTGATGATAATGTTTTGATTCATGTAATCAAAAT
>CACIGC010000019.1 GCA_902586095.1 uncultured Bacteroidota bacterium
TGCTGCGCAATCTCCTCCCACACCAGGCTGGGGATCGTAAAGAAATGTAATTTATAAATTGAAATTTTCAATGTGGGATTTTTAAAAAACACCATTTTAATCTTTATCTGCTATTTTCTTTCTCATGGTTTAGCACATTCTCAATGTTTAAATACGGTTTCATCATCGTCAAATAAAGGTGGTTCTTTAACAATAGGAACCAATGGAAGTTTAAATATAAATGGGACCCTAACCAATAGTGGCTCCATGACAATAAACGGAACAGTTAATATTGATTAACTAGAATTCGTATCTATTATTCACTTGAATTGTTTTAGAAACAAGGTGTTTATTATCTGATGAACCCCCAACCATAAATTCAAACTCACCCTTCTCAACACAATAGTTCATGTTGATATCGTAAAATGCCAAATCTTTTATTTCAACATCAAAATCAACAGATATTGATTCACCTGCTTTAATAAAAACTCTCTCATAACGAACCAATTCTTTTACTGGTCTGGTTACACTGCTGTATGAGTCTCTAAAGTAAAGCTGAACAACCTCCTCACCACCGACATTACTGTTATTTTTCACATTAACAGAAATGGAAATATTCTCATTGACACCCTCATTCACTTCAAACCCTGAATATTCAAAGTTTGAATAACTCAAGCCATGTCCGAAAGGATATAATGGGGTTACTTTTTCAAATGCATACTTGTGAAAATATTGTGATGGCTTGTGGTTATAAATCATTTGTAATTGACCTACACTTCTTGGAAATGTCAGTGGTAATTTCCCGCCGGGGTTTACATCCCCAAAAAGAACCTCAGCAACAGCAGTACCAGCTGTACTTCCTGATTCCCATGATTCAATTACACCAGAAATATTTTCATCAATCCATGGTTCAGCAATTGGTTTTCCATTAACATAAACTACGATAACATTTTTATTGATTTGTCTTAGTTTTTTGACAAGCTGAAGTTGTTTTCCTGCTAAATTTAAATTTGCTCTACCCATATTTTCTCCCGCAGTTCTCTTTGATTTGAGATTTCGCTGAGAATTATCTCCTACAACTACGACTATTTGATCATAATTTCTTGCATAATTTACAGTTCGATTAATGTCTTTATCTGTAATAGACCTTATGTCTTCATTGGAATCATAAAAATCAACATTGTAGCCCTTACTTTTACCAAGTTTACTTATACCCTCAAATATAGTTGTAACCTTATCTTCAGGTTGTGCCCAAACCCAGTCCCCTAAAACAGAGTGGTTATTCGCATTTGGACCTGTGACTAATATATTTTTTCCTCTTTTCTTAGTAATTGGTAATATCCCATCATTTTTTAAAAGCACTATTGACTTTCTTGCAGCATTAAGTGCAGTTTTTAAATGTTCTTCTGTGAAAACTTTATTTTGAATATCGTTAGGATCAACAAATGGATTTTCAAAAAGCCCCAATTTAAATTTGGCATAAAGGATTTTTCTTGCAGAAAAGTCAATTCTTTCTTGACTGAGCTTTCCTTCTTCAACAAGTTTTATAACATTTTCCAAAAAGTTTGGTCCATGCATATTCATATCCATCCCAGCATCAACAGCAAAAAATATAGCTTCTTTAAAGTCTTTGGCTATTCTATGTAAACTATTGATCCTGTTGATATCTAGCCAGTCACTGACATAAAATCCATCAAATTTAAACTCATCTCTCATCACATCAGTTAATAATTCTTTGTGCATGTGAGATGGAATTCCATTTATTTCATTGTGTGCAGCCATTACAGAGTAAACACCTGCATCTACTGCTCTTTTAAATGGTTTTAAATATATTTCCCTTAAAGTTCTTTCAGAAATATCCATTGGTGAAACGTTTAATCCATTAACTGGCTCTGATCCAGCAGCAAAATGTTTTGCACAAGCAATGACATGATCAAACCCTGAAAAATCATCAGATTGTAAACCTTTTATCATCTCGACGCCAAAGTTTCCAACGAGATATGGATCTTCACCAAAGGTTTCACCCACTCTACCCCATCTTGGATCTCTCAAGACGTCAATGTTTGGTGTAAAAGACCAATGTGATCCGTGAGCTCTGACCTCAATAGCTGTCTCTTTACCAATTTGATTTGCAATTTTTTCATCAAATGTAGAAGCCAATGAAATCGGAGAGGGATAAACTGTAGTCCCTGCGACCATACCATTACCGTGTATTGCGTCAATTCCAATTAATAATGGTATTTTAAGCCTAGACTTTTGAGCTAATTCTTGGAGTCTATTTGCCTCTTTTAGTGTCAAGACGTGCAAAAAAGAACCTATTTTTCCCTCACTAACCATTTTAGCAATATCTCTTTTTAGTAGACCAGGATATGATGCACGACTATCACTGTTCAGGATTTCCTCAGCTGACATGTTTCTGTCTGCATCCGTTATGTAGTTCAAGCCAACAAACTGAGTCATCTGAGCAACTTTTTCTTCCAGTGTCATTCTTTTCATTAGATCATCTAATCTTTGCTCAACATCTAAATCTTTATTCAAGTATTTTAACTCATTATCATTTTCACATGCCATAAAAACAAGAAATGATATAGTAAATAGTAACAGTTTTTTCATAATTTATTTTTCTCCAATTATTTTTTTTATGACATGTATGGTTGTCATAAAAGTTATTTTATGAACAGAGTTTTTATAATCGCCCTTATCAATTCTATTTTCTAAGTAATTGATAAAATCATCTAGTGATGAATTTCTATTCATTCCCTCAAGTTAAAAAAAAGGGAGACAAATGTCTCCCAATATTTAAAAAATTGGTTGTTGTTTACTCTATTGGAACAGCAGCTCTTTGGTATACCCAAAAAGCACCAATTTTACCATTTTCAATATAAACATCAGCTACATCATAAGTAGTCACTTCTTTTCCATCCACAGTCTTTTTGACCTCAGCTCCAGAAATTACCCATTCTCCATTTTGTCCCTCTAGTTTCATTGAATAAGAAAAATAGGTACGCCATGTTGGATTTTCAGCTTCAAACCATCCTTTTAGGAACTCAATTTGAGTATCTGATCCCCTTATAACTTGACCATTTGGTGCTAAGATTCTAAAATTTCCCATCTGTGTGGAATCAATATTCATACTTGCTATTAGTTCCAAATCACGATTGTTATGAGCATCAATATATTTGTCCCATAGATCTAAATTTTCAGGACTAGCATCGGTTGCATTAATTTGCTCTCCACCAGCTCTTAAAAAACCTGGTGCTCTTTCCATTTCCGCCTCTTGCTTAGCAGGAACATCACAAGAAAACGTAAAAATGGAAACTACCACTAATAAAATAAAATTTCTCATCTTTTTAAATTTAATACGAATTTATAAAAAAAGAAGAGCAACTTAAAGTTGCTCTTCAAAAACTTAATATACTTGGTTGACTAAAACTTATATGTCAGCGTTGCCATGGTTTGAAAACCAATTTCAGGCAATGGTGCATACGTAAAGTATCTGTCATTAGTCAAATTTTGCAAGTCAACATCAACTGACACTTTTTGACTAAACTTGTATCCAATGTTAGCATCTACAATATTCTTTTTTCCTGATCCTTGTGAAACAAAAGAGTACGGTCCACTTAGGGAATTTTGTATATGATCATCAAACTTTATGGTTAAACCACCATAAAATCCTTTAGAGGGGTAATATTGTATTCCCGTTCTGATTCTATGTTTTGGTGTATTTAAGTTGAATGTTTTGCCTGAACCAATCTCTTCACCCAAATCCAACTCATCCCAATAAGTTTTATCTAGCCAAGAATAATTTGCAAAAACTGATAAATCGCTATGAATATCATATTTGGCAGCAATGTCAGCTCCCCAATATTCGACTTCACCGTAATTTTTGAAACCCCAATTTAATCCTCCATACCATGCCTCTGGTGTTTGCTCAGTATTAACTACACCCAACTGAGGATTTAGTGAAAATGGTGCCAAAGTACTTGAAACAACACTTGCTAGCAATGGTCCAATAAAAGGACCCCAGTCAGCTGAATATACAGACGACAAATATCCTTGCATTTCCGCAACAATATTCGGTAAACCAGCCTCAGGACTAATTATTTGAAGTGCCTTGAAATTTTCTTTTTTTGTTTTGTAAATATCTACAGAAAATGAGAATTTTTTACCTGCTTTTCCACTGTAACCAAACTCATACGTTGTTTCAGTTGAAATTTTGGAAAGGTCACTTGAATCCAGATCTTGATTTCTATTTAGAACTGGTGTTGCTATAGGATTTAATGCAGCCAAAGCTTGGAATGTACTTGAACTTGTCAAATATGGTAAAAACAGCTGAAATGGTGTTCCAATGAAGGCATTGAATTGACCTCCCAACATAGCTCCCAAATACATGGTATCTAAATCAAGAAACATTCCTGAACTATGAAACGGATTGGCTGCTGATAATTGGGCATAACCCGGTATTCTCCAATTTACAACTGGATTATCACTAAAAGTTTGTTGAACTGAATTACCAACCAACCACGTAGGTCCAAAATTTCTATCGATAAACAGTGTTTGTGCATCGTCTGCAATGTTGGCTCTATTGTAAGTTAATCTCAAAGAAGAACTATCATTTGGTTTTAAAATCAAACCTGCAAGTGGTGAGAATGTACTTTCATCAAGTACAGAAAAAACATCATACCTTCCACCTAAAACCAAATCTAGCTTTTTAGAAAGTGAGGTGTTGGATCTCAAATATGTGCCATATGACCTATATTCTGTTCCGTATTGATTTTCACCAGAGCGAATTAGATTCTCGTAAGCGCCTCCTACTAATCCAGAAACTGAGTTGACACCCACTCCGCTATCAAAACGACCAAATAAACGACCTCCGCTATTAAAAACAGTGGATTTACTTTCAACACCGACCGAAAATAATGTAGAAAGTGATTCAACAGAGAAATCATAATTCAATTGGAGTTGAGATTGTTTACTTGATATGCCGTAAGCCCTACCACTTCCATAATCAAAACCTAGCTCAGCTACATTATCTGGCACATCACTGTCTGTGGTGCTGTAAGCAAAAGAAAAATTATCTTTTTGAACTTTAATATTCAAAAATTTATCAGATGTATTTCGTAAACCAGCTCCTCTTTGCTTTGTTCCAAAAAGACCTTTGGAATTTGTTATACCCAACTGAGCTGTTAGTTCTAAATCACTTGATGGTCTCCAATAAAAAGTCGCATCAGCATTGAAAGTATGTGCTTTATCAATGATATCACCCCCGGTGTCATAACCAGTCGGTGAAAAACCAATTGGATCAAATATAGCACTACTTTGACCAAGAGATTCATAAGCCTGATCAGTAAGTTTGAATTCGTTATTTTCACTATATCTTGCATTGATTTTATAACCAAAAGTTCCATCATCATTAGAAACGGCATGTCTCATGGCTACATTTAAAATATCCCAACTTCCTTTAGCTATAACAGATTCTTCATTATCGAGACCTCCAGAGGAAACCTGAATAGAAGTGCCAGGAAAATCGAAGGGATTTTTTGAGATGAATTGAACAACACCTGATCCAGCACCAAGGCCATAAATAGAGCCAACAGACCCTCTAACAACCTCAATTCTTGCTAGGTCAAGTCCAGAAAGACTACTATTTTCTGAGTTGAAATTATTTAAACCATGACCACTTAACTGAATACCATCTTTGTAAATGAGTGTTGAGGTTGTAAATAAATCATTGGCACCTCTGAGGTTAATATTATATAGATTTGCACCATGTTTATCAACTGATACTCCAACAATATTTTCTAAGAGTCTAGATACGTTGTTGGTGGGTCTAGCATCAATTTCTTTTAGAGTCATTATTGAAACGGAGGCAGGCACAGCATTTAATTTTTCCTCAGTTTTAGATGCGGTAACCAAGGATTCAATCTCGGTTTCCTGAGAAAATGTAAACAAGAATGCCAATGTAAAAAAAATAGAATAGATAAATTTTTTCATAATTTTTAGTTAGTTATTTGTTTAAAGTTAATAATTTATAATACAATTGATTTATTCCCAGAGTACTTTCTCTTTTTCTTTGAACCAAGATTCGTAGTTATCTGAAAACCTTTCATCAATTTTAGCACGTTTGATTTTGAGTGTAGGGGTGGTTAAGTTATTATCTGGTGTCCATTCCTCCTTAACAAAAACAATTTTTTCAATTCTTTTATAGTTATCCATTCCAGAATTAATTTTGTTTAAAAACTCATTTATTTTTATAGTTGTATCCTGCTTATTTGAAAGTGCTAATTCGTTTGGTACACCCAATAAAATGGGTTGGGGTAAATTTAAACCAACCACACAAACTTGTTGAAATAATTTGGCTTTCTCAAACTCAGCTTCAATCACAGATGGTTCGATGTATTTGCCTTTCGATGTTTTGAAAATATCTTTTACCCTTCCGGTAATAAATAGATAACCTTTATCATCCAGATAACCCTTATCACCTGTGTTAAACCAGCCATCTTTCATTACTTCATCAGTAAGTTCTTTATTTTTATAATATTCCTTTAACAGGTATGGGCTTTTAGTCCAGATTTCACCTTCCTCACCAATCTTTATATCAACTGCATCCCAGGGGATTCCGACTGAACCCTTCCCTTCTAAATTAATTGTATCTAAATATGAACATACACAACAATTTTCAGTCATTCCATATCCATTGAGAATATTAACATCTAATGTTTTATACCAATCAATCAATGCTTGTGGCAAAAATGCAGCACCACTCACAATTGCATTTGCTCTTGACCAACCCAATGATTTTTTAATTTTTTTCTTTATGATACTTGATAAAAATGGTATTTTAAGTAGGATATCTAACCTATTTTGTGGCATTTTTTCCAGAACCTTTTCTCTGAATTTGTTGTATATCCTTGGTACTCCAGCGAACGTGGTTGGTTGAACATCTGAAAGATTTTTTCCGAAAGTTTCAAGTGATTCAACAAATGATATGGTTCCACCATATCTTAAACATGAAAATTCTATAACTACCCTCTCAAATATGTGATTCAAAGGCATGTATGAAATGAATGTATTGTTACCATTTTTATCAACAGCAAGAGGGTTAACTTCACTTTCAATAATAATCTTTGTTAAAAAAACAGTTCGATAGTCCAGTACAGCACCTTTTGGATCACCAGTTGTTCCAGAAGTGAAAATTATTGTCCATATGTCATCCATTTCAGGATAATAATCTTCATTCATAGGTTCATTTTCGTTCATTATATCCTCCCACTTGACTGAATTTTTAATTTCAGAATGGTTTTCATAAGTTGGAAAAGATACCAATGGAACATTTTTAACACCGTTTACTTGTTCTTCCCAATTCTCTAATTTTCCAGCAAAAAGTAATTTAACTTCTCCAAAATCTATCAGATTCTCAAGCTCATATGATTTTAAAGTTGGAAAGAAAGGAACGGAAATATGACCTGACATCATGATTGCAAGGTCTGCGATGACCCACTCACGACAATTTTTTGAAATCAACCCAATATGTGACTTCACTGGAAAATTGTATTTTTTGATAGCTGTTGCTAATTTTCTAGCCATTATTCCAACCTCAGCCCACGTATACTCCTCCCAATTATCACCAAAGGGTTGTCTTAAAAATGGATCATTTGCTTTTTCTTTTTCCCATTTATAAAATGGAAAATCATAAAATTTATCACTCATATAATTAAATATAGTAATTTATTTTTGAGATAATTTATAACGCTTAGTTCATTGATAATTTACTGATATATTAGCTATCTTAGTAGATGTTTATGGATTCATTTAAATCATCGATTAACAACAGGAGTGCATCATTTAAGTCCAATAAAAAGGCAATGTTACAACTCGTTGATGAGCTAAATAATCACCTCAATAAAACCAAGATTTTAGGTTCAGAAATTTCAATTGAAAGAGCAAAAAAAGGTGGTAAATCTCTGGCTAACGAAAAGATCAAGAAACTTATCGACCCAGATAGTCCATTTGTAGAACTGATGCCTCTGGCAGGACTAAATCATGAAAATGGTTTTGGTCCAGGCGGCACAACCATTTGTGGAATAGGTTTTGTCTCGAGAAAACTATGCATTATAAATGCAAATATTGGGACAAAAAAGGGTGGTGTAGTTGATTACGCAACAAGCCTAAAAAACCTTCGATTATGCGAAATAGCTAAAGAAAATAAACTAACAACCATAAACTTAGTTGAAAGTGGTGGTGCAAATTTACCAGATCAGGATACTGTATTTAACAATTATGGTAAGATATTTAAAGAAATGTCATCCAGAAGTAAAAATGGCATTCAAACGATTTCAGTTGTATTTGGAAATGCAACTGCAGGAGGTGCTTATTTTCCTGGCATGTCTGATTACACCATAATGCAAGAGGATCAAGCAAAAGTTTTTTTAGCAGGCCCCCCCCTTGTTAAAATGGCTACAAATGAGGACTCCAATGAAGAAGAATTAGGTGGTGCAAAAATGCATAGTAATGTTTCTGGTGTTTCAGATTTTCTAGCAGGGTCTGAAGATGAAGCTATTAAAATGGCTAGAAAAATTGTAGAATTTAATATAAAAGATAAAAACCACAATAAGTTTGAAGATATTAATCCACCAAAATTTGATAAAAATGAAATTTTAGGGATTATACCATTCAACTTAAAAACACCATTTGATATCAGAGATTTAATTGTAAGATTTGTAGATAATTCTGAGTTTTTTGAATTCAAGGAAAATTATGGTCCGACATTGGTTTGTGGTTGGTCAAAGATTAATAACAAAAAGATTGGAATTCTAGCCAGCAATGGGGTTATTTTCAGTGAATCTGCAAAAAAAGCTACTCAATTTATTCAACTTGCCAACAAATCAGATATTCCATTGTTGTTTATCCAAAATACAACAGGATTCATGGTTGGCAAGAGACATGAACAAATTGGAATAATAAATTATGGATCCCAATTAATTCACGCTGTTGCTGGAAGTGAAGTCCCTCACATCACATTACTTGTTGGAAATTCTTACGGTGCTGGAAATTATGCAATGTGTGGAAGATCATTTAATCCTAGGTTTTTGTTCTCATATCCAAATGTAAAATCTGGTGTAATGGGTGCTGAACAATTAGCCGGTGTGATGGAAATTATAAAACTTAACTCAGCTTTAAAAGCGAACAAAAAAATTGATAAACGCAAGCTAAGCAGAGAAAAAAAACTATTGATTGCTGATTCAGAGAAAAAAGCATCAATTTGGCATACAACGTCAAACGTAATGGATGACTCAGTAATTGACCCAAGAAAAACAAGGGAATATCTAAGATTATGTCTTGAGATTATTTACAAAGAAGATATAAAGGGAAGTGATTCATTTGGTACTTTTAGAATGTAAATTAATATGAGTGATTTTGAAAATTATAAATATTTAATTGTTAAAGAAAATAATTTTGTCCTTGAAATTATTTTAAATCGTCCAGACAAAAAAAACGCAATTAATTCTGAAATGTTAAAAGAATTAATGAGTTGTACTGATTATGCAAATAAGAACCATTCAGTGAGAGCTGTTGTATACAAGTCAACTGGGAATGTTTTTTGCGCAGGATTAGACTTGTATGATTTTAAAGAAAATAATATTACAAATGCACTTTCTAATGTTTTTAATCATCTTCACAAACCCAAACTTGCTGTAGTGGAAGGAGACGCCTATGGAGGTGGGGTTTTGCTGATACTTTGCTGTAATTATGTTCTTTCTAAATCAAACGTCAAACTTTGTCTTCCTGAGGTTGACAGAGGCTTATTTCCATTCCAGGTAATGGATGCATTAATGAAAGTAATGCCAGCAAAAAAAGCATTGGACTGGTGTTTACGCGGCTTGTCAGTGGATGCCAAAGATTGTTTAAATATGAATGTGATTGATGAACTAAATGACAACAATATGGAAGAAAGTATAAACGATTGGATTAGTACAATAATAAGTAAATCTCCCAATGCCATCGCTAGCGGGTTAAAATCTTTTGAAAATATTTATGTGAATAAAAAAATCATTGTTAAATTAAATGATGAATTACAAAAATTAAAAAAATCTGATGATTTCATTGAAGGCATTGAATCCCTTCGGGAAAAAAGAAAACCAAGGTGGAAAAAACCATAATATGAGTAAACCAAGTTTTTACAATGACCTTTCGATCCCTATAATTGCTGCACCTCTTTTTTTAATTTCTGGTCCAAAATTGGTTATTGAGTGTTGTAAAAACGGAATAGTAGGAACTTTTCCAGCTCTAAACCACAGAACAACAGAAGGGTTTGAACAATGGGTGATTCAAATCAAAGAGGAACTTTCTAATTTTGAGAAAGAAACAGGGAAGAAAGCTGCACCCTTTGGTGTGAATCTTATTGTTCACAATACAAATCCACGAATTCGTGCAGATTTAAAAATTTGTGTAAAGCATAAAGTACCAATTGTGATAACCTCACTTGGAGCTGTTTCACAACTTGTCGGGGCTGTTCATTCATATGGCGGATTGGTATATCATGATATTATTAAAAAAAGACATGCTGAAAAAGCATCCGAAGCTGGTGTGGATGGATTGATTCTTGTTTCAGCAGGGGCTGGTGGACACGGAGGAACACTTAACCCGATGTCATTAATTTCTGAGGTCAAGAAAGTTTTTAACAAAACAATAATATTATCAGGCTGTATTAGTACTGGTGTAGATGCTGCTGCTGCCTTGCAAATGGGGGCAGATTTTGCATATATGGGAACTCGATTCATAAATACTCAAGAGAGTCTAGCTGATGACGGCTACAAGGAAATGATTATAAATTCTGATGCCAATGATATTGTATATACTGCAGCTGTATCCGGAGTCAATGCTAATTTTTTAAAACCAAGCCTAGAAGCAATGGGAATTACCGAAGAAATGTGGAAAAACACCAAGAAAATTGATTTTGGCAAGGAATTAAGTGCTGCAGAGGCCGAGGCCAAAGCTTGGAAGACAATATGGTCTGCAGGTCACGGTGTAACAAGTATTAGCAACTGTCCAAGTGTTAAAGATTTGGTGAAAAATCTTAAAAGTGAATTTATCGAATCTATAAAAAAACAATCTGAACTTTTAGAAAAGTTTTAGGACTACTTTTTAACAATAATGAGAGTAGCAGTTGAACCGGTAGCTAAATTCCATTGGTTAGCAGATAATAAGTTTTCGGAATCATCATAAATTCGTAATTCAGCAGTATTTGGTCCAGATGAACCTTGATTTAATGCAACAAAATCAATTTTATTAAATCCCTCTTTCAATTTTAAATTTATACCACGAAACTCATATGTTAGGGTTAGATTTTCAACTATAACTTCATCATTAACTAAAATAGAGACACGATCGCCATCCATGTATTCAAAGTCTCTGCATACAATATTGGCTTTTTTTGAAACTGTTGATACATCGCCAAGGTAAGCATCACCTAAATATTCGTTTGGGTTTCTTTTATCTTCTTCAACTTTTAATCTTTTCAGG
>CACIGC010000020.1 GCA_902586095.1 uncultured Bacteroidota bacterium
CAAGCCACAAACAAGGTATTCAATATTAGAAAAATTAATATTGGTAGGCCTTACACAGTTCTTTACTCAAAAGATTCTCTTGAAATACCAAAAGTATTCATCTACCAGCCTAATCCTGTGGATTATGTTGTTGTTTCATTATCTGATTCTATATGGGCTGAGAAAAGGCAAAAAAAAATTGAATTAAAAGAATTTGAAGCATCCGGAACAATCTTCAGTTCACTTTCAGAAACTATGGAAAGCTTAAAATTAAGCCCGCTTTTAACAAATGAGCTCTCAGAAATCTATGCATGGAATATTGATTTTTTTAGACTTGAAAAGGGAGATAATTTTAAAATAATGTATACTTCAAGATACGTTAATGACTCAGTCTATATAGGCTTAAACAGAATACACAATGCATTTTTTGAACACAGGGGAAAACCATTTTATGCTATTGAATTTAAGACTGACAGTTTGAGAAATATCTATGAATATTTTGATGAAAATGGAAAAAATTTGAGAAGAGCTTTTCTTCTTTCGCCAGTTCAATTTAGCAGAATTTCATCAAGATTTAACCTGAGAAGAAAAATTGCGTATTACGGAAAAATCAAACCTCATTATGGTACCGATTTCGCTGCACCAGTTGGAACTGAAATTAGAGCTACGGCAGCTGGACGAGTCGTTAAGTCAGGCTACACTAGGGGGAATGGGTATTATGTAACAATTAAACACAACGCAACTTATTCAACACAATATTTACACATGAGAGAGAGAGGCTTAAAGGTAGGGACATATGTTAATCAAGGGGATAGAATCGGAAGGGTTGGAATGACTGGATATACCTCGGGGCCACACGTATGCTATAGATTCTGGAAAAATGGTAAGCAAGTAGACCCTTTAAAACAAAAACTTCCAGAGGCAAAGCCGATATCAAATAAACTTAAGGAAGAGTATCTTGCATACATGAAACCTGTCAAAGCCAAGTTAGATAAAATGAAATCAACTAACTTTGGATCAAATTTAAAAAGTATTATACCATAAAATGAGTCTTTCTAAAATCAATCCCACAATGACACCTGCATGGAAAATGCTACTTAAAAAAAGTGAGGAGCTTGTTGATGCAAAAATTATTGATCTTTTTGCTAACTCAAATAACAGGATAGAAGAATTTTCTATTGATTTTGAAAATATGTTTCTAGATTTTTCAAAAAACATAATTGATAAAGAGACTTTTGAACTATTACTTAAATTATGTGAGAATTGTAAATTGAAAAAAAATATAAACTCTCTTTTCAATGGTGACAAAATCAATGAAACTGAAAATAGATCGGTTCTTCACACAGCATTGAGAGATTTTAATTTGAATTCTGAAATTGGTAAAGAACTTCTTTCTGATAGACAAAAAATTAAAAAATTTACTAGCGATATTTTATCTGGAAAAACTAAAGGATCAACAAATAAAAAAATAACCGACATAGTAAATGTTGGAATCGGTGGATCTGATCTGGGACCAAACATGGTTGTTGAGTCTTTAAAGTTTTATAGAACTGAACTTAATTGTCATTTTGTATCAAATGTTGATGGAGATCACCTTTCAGAAATCTTAAAAGTGGTTAACCCAGAGACTACTGTATTTGTTATTGTTTCCAAAACATTCACAACGCAGGAAACATTAACTAATGCTAAAAAGATCAAAGAATTTCTTGAAAAGAGATCAATTGATGATATTTCTAAGCATTTCATAGGAGTTACTTCCAATATTAAATATGCATTAGAATTTGGTCTGGATAAGAAAAATATTTTTAAAATGTATGATTTTGTCGGAGGAAGATTCTCTGTCTGGGGTTCTGTTGGATTAACAATTTCATTAGCAGTTGGGTACGAAAATTTTGAAAAGTTTTTGAAAGGAGCCAATAAAATGGATGAACATTTTAAGGTATCAAGTTTTGATAAAAATATTCCTGTGTGTTTGGCATTGATTAGTATTTGGTATAATAATTTTATGAGTTGTGAAACAGAAGCTGTTTTACCCTACAGTGAATACCTTAAGTTTTTACCTAACTATTTACAGCAGATGTTCATGGAAAGTAATGGAAAATGTGTAGATAGATTTTCCGAAAAAGTTGATTATCAGACCGGGACTGTTGTTTGGGGGGGGACAGGAACTAACTCACAGCATGCATTTTTTCAATTACTTCATCAAGGAACAAAATTAATACCCTGTGATTTTATTGGTTTTAAATCTTCATTACACAGCAATGATGATGCACACAACAAACTTATGTCAAACTTTGTTGCACAGACTCAGGCATTAATGGTTGGAGGATCAATGGGTGATAGTCCATTTAGAAAATTTGAGGGAAATAGTCCATCCAATACAATTTTATTTGATAAAGTTAGTCCAGAGTCACTGGGAATGATTATCTCAATGTATGAACATAAAGTTTTTGTTCAAGGAATCATACTCAATATATTTAGTTTTGATCAGTGGGGCGTAGAACTTGGTAAATCTCTAGCCAGTAAGTTATTAACAGAAATTGAATCAAAAAATATTCTTAAACACGATGCCTCAACCAAAAACCTTTTGGATAAATTAATCAATAAATAAAGTAAAGGAACTCCTTTTACTAACCTCCTGTCCTTTTTTTAAAAAGTATGTTCATAAAATTAAATTTTACTTAACAATCGTATCAGAAAAAAATAGTAAATTCTGCCACATAAATTAAACAATAAATACATGAAAAAATTAATATTTTTCTTCATAACTGTTTTCATATTTGGAACTAGTTATGGTCAAAATTCTGTTTCTGGTACTGTTGTAGATAGTGAGGTCGGATCTGGACTTCCTGGAGCATCCGTTGTTGTAAAAGGAACATCTGATGGTGTTTCAACCGACTTTAATGGTGATTTTACAATTAGTGCAGAAACTGGTGCAACATTAGTTGTGTCATATATAGGTTATGATTCAGTTGAGGTAGTTGTTGGTGAGTCTGGAGATTTAGGAACAATCGAACTTAATCCAGGTGAAAATATCCTTTCTGGTGTTACAGTTTTTGGAAACGTATCACTTGCAAAAGATAGAGAAACTCCTGTCGCAGTTTCAACACTTACCACAGCAGAAATCGAAGACCGGATTGGTAACTTAGAACTACCTGAATTATTAAACTCCACACCTGGGGTTTATGCAACTCGTCAAGGTGGTGCATTTGGTGATTCTAGAATCAACATTAGAGGTTTTCGTCAGGAAAACATCGCAGTTCTTATTAACGGAATGCCTGTTAATGACATGGAAAATGGACGAGTTTTCTGGAGTAACTGGGCTGGTTTAACTGATGTTGTTTCTGCAATGCAAGTTCAAAGAGGATTAGGATCTTCACCTCTACCAATTTCATCAGTTGGTGGAACAATAAATATCGTAACAAAATCTACAGACTTATCAAAAGGTGGAAAAGTTGCTGTAAGAGTTGGTAATGATGGATACATAAAGAAGACACTTAACTATAATACTGGTGTAATGGATGGTGGTCATGCACTATCATTTGTTTTTAGTAGAACAGCTGGTGATGGTATCGTTGACTTTACCGAGTTTGAAGCCTACTCCTACTTTTTAGGTTATGGATGGAAAAGCGAAGATGATAAAAATAATGTTCAATTAATTGTAACAGGTGCACCGCAAACGCACGGACAAAGAACAACTAGCTACTACAACATGGCTAGACTTTCTGACTACATTGAACATGGTATTTATTATAACTACAATGGTGGATATTATAATGGTGAGAGTTTTAACATGAGAAAAAACTTTTACCATAAACCAATTGCGTCGTTAAACTGGGAAAGCAAACTAAGTGCTAGTCAATCCCTATCAGTAACTGCTTATGCTTCATATGGTAGAGGTGGTGGAACAGGAGATCTTGGAAGAATCGGTTCATACTTTAGTAGTGGTAGATTTAGAAATGCTGATACTGGACAAGTACTTTGGGATGAAATTGCAAAGTCAAACAGTGGTGTTGGTGGTACTTGGAGTTATGGTGGTGGTTATTCAAATGCACCAGATGTTGCAACAGGATTGTACATTGTTAATGATCCAGACAACTACGTAGATGGTAGAAGAAGAAATGGTTTTATAAGGAGAGCATCTGTAAATTCTCACAACTGGTTTGGAGGACTTGTTAATTATAAGAATCAAGTCAATGATAAGTTAGCTTTCCAAATTGGAGCTGATGTCAGATACTATACAGGTATACACTATAGAAGGTTAGACAACCTACTAGGTGCTGATGGATATAGAGATTTTGATAACGTCAATTATCCTAGTGGTTTTATAGCCAAAAAAGAATATTCATCAGATTTATCTAGTTTATGGAATGTCTTTAAATCAACGGATGATGAAGCAAAAATTGATTATCACAATGATGGAATTGTTTCGTGGGCTGGTGTATTTGGTCAGGTTGAATACGTAACTGAAGAAACTTCAGTATTCGTTCAAGGATCTGTTGCAAATCAAGGATTCCAAAGAATTGATTATTTCAGATATAAAGTTGATGACCCAATGCATAAAAGTGAAACCAAAAATATTTTAGGTGGAACAATTAAAGCTGGTGCAAACTTTAACCTTGATGCGCAAAACAATGTTTTTGTTAATACGGGGTATTATTCGAAAGCGCCAAATTTTGACGCAGTTTTCCAAGACTATGATAATTATGTAACACCAGATGAAGAATTAAGAAATGAAAAAGTTTTAGGTCTTGAATTGGGTTATGGTTTTAGATCGAGTGACTTCAATATGAATATTAACTTGTTTAGAACTTCATGGAAGGATAGATTTCTATATGAAGGTGTAAGGATTAATGGAGAAAGTGGACAAGCAAATTATACTGGAATTGAGCAACTTCACACCGGAATCGAGCTAGATGCTGTATGGAATATTAGTCCATTTGTTAAACTAGAAGGTATGTTAACCTTGGGTAATTATGAATATGGAGGAAACTCAACAGATGATAATGTTACTAACAATGATGGTGTCTCAATCGGATCATCTACGCTATATCTTGATGGTATAAAGGTAGGAGATGGTGGGCAAACAACTGGAAGAATTAACTTGAGTGTATATCCAACTAGTGATTTCAAGTTTAATCTTGCTGTTTTTGGTGCTGATAACATCTTCTCTAATATAAATGCTGAGGACTTTGATGAACCAGATGGTGGAAATGCCCAGTTACCTGCATATAAATTATTTGATTTTGGTGCTGGATATAATTTCGATTTGTTTGGAAATAGTGCTTACCTAAGATTAAACATCAATAATTTATTTGATGAAGAATATTATCCAGAAATGGAAAATAACTACTTAGCTACAGATGATACTACAAATTATATGGGTATCAACACAGCTAACAGAATTTTCCCTGGTTGGGGAAGAACTTGGAACGTTGGATTAACTTACAGATTCTAGGTTTTAAGTATTTTATTGTAAAAAGCCCCCAGAAATGGGGGTTTTTTTATTTTAAACCCTCAACTACGATAACAAATTCTCCCCGAATTTTCCCTTCTCCAAGGCTAATTGTACCTAAGGTACTTCTAATCGTTGATTCATGAATTTTTGTTAATTCTTTAGATACTGATACCTTTCTATCATCACCAAAGTAAAGTTTTAAATCATTTAAGGTTTTGGAAATTTTATGAGGGGATTCGTAAAAAACCATTGTTCTTTTTTCTTCAGATAAATCTTCTAGTCTTTTTTTTCTGCCCTTTTTAATTGGTAAAAACCCTTCAAAAGAAAATCTTTCACAAGGGATTCCACTTATAACAAGGGCAGATATTAATGCTGTAGGCCCAGGTAAACACTCCACTTCAATTTGATTTTCAATACAATTTTTAACAATGAGGTATCCAGGGTCGGAGATTCCTGGTGTTCCAGCATCAGAAACTAAACCAATAACCTTTCCTGATTTAAGATCATCAATTATTGATTGAATTTTTGAATGTTCGTTAAACTTGTGAAAAGACTTTAGAGAATTTTTAATTTTTAAGTGATTCATTAGTTTTACTGTTCTCCTTGTATCCTCACAAAGTATATAATCAACACTGGATAACAATGAAATTGATCTTTGCGTAATATCAGCCAAATTCCCTATTGGAGTTGGAATTAAAAATAGTTTTGACATTTAAAATTATCTTTGTCTAAAATAATAACTAATGATGTTGTTAAATACTAATTTTTCTAATAATTTAAGCTAAATGGGTAGTATTGAAGTTATATGTGGTTCTATGTTTTCCGGAAAAACTGAGGAGTTAATTAAAAGAATCGAAAAACTTAACAATACAAATCTTAATTACAAAGTCTTTAAGCCTGAAATTGATAAAAGAAGCGGGGAGAGTAAAATTCAAACTCACAACAATAAAAGTATTGATGCAATTAATATTAAGAATGCTGGTGAAATTATTAACCAATCCAATGATTGTGATGTAATTGCAATTGATGAGGCTCAATTTTTCACTGAAGATATTGTTGACGTATGCGATACTTTAGCAAACAAAGGTATTAGGGTTATAATTGCAGGTCTTGATATGGATTATTTAGGGAAACCCTTTGGACCAATGCCAAAATTAATGGCAATTGCCGAAGACGTAATTAAAGTTCATGCAGTTTGTACGGAAACTGGAAAACCTGCAAATTATAGCTTTAGAAAATCAAATAACAATGATACTGTGATGTTGGGTGAAAAAAATGAGTATGAGCCTCTAAGTCGTGAAGCTTTTGTATCAAAAATGAAGAAGAAAAAAAATTGAGTATTCAAAATACACATATAGAGGTCAACCTTAAAAACTTGGAACACAATCTTAATTTTTTAAAGAGTAAAATTTCAGAAAAAACAAAAATATTATGTGTTGTCAAAGCATTTGGATATGGCTCAGAACCTGTTGAAATAGCTAAAAAGTTGGAGGAAAACAAAGTAGATTATCTGGCTGTTGCATATTCCAATGAGGGAGTTGAATTAAGGAAATCTGGGATTGCAAGTCCTATATTAGTATTACATCCTCAAAGAGATGACTTTGACGATATTATTAAATATAAACTTGAGCCCAATATTTACTCTTTTCGTGTTTTAGATGCTTTTATAGAAAGAAGTAAAAATGAAAAAGAATACCCATTTCACCTAAAATTCAATACAGGGCTTAACAGACTAGGATTTTCATTTAAGGATATTGAAGAAATACATACAAAAATTACATCATCTTCTAACATTAAAATAAAATATATATTTTCTCATTTAGGTGCATCTGAGGATTTAAATGAAAAGAAATTCACTGACAATCAGATTGAATTATTTGAAAAGATTTCAAGTAAAATGTCAACTATTTTTCAATCGGAATTTAAGAAGCACCTATTAAATACATCAGGAATATTGAATTATAGCAAATTTCAATATGACATGGTTAGAAGTGGAATAGGTTTATACGGTTATGGTAATGACCAGAATTATGACAAGTTTTTTAAGCCTGTTGTTAATTTAAAATCTGTTGTGTCTCAAATTCATAAAATTAAAAAAGGAGATTCTGTTGGATATAACAGGGGTTTTATCGCAACAAAGGATTCAAAAGTCGGGATAATTCCTATAGGACATGCGGATGGCATAAGTAGAAGTTTTGGAAATGGTAAAGCAAGTTTTATCATCAATAACCAAGAAGCTAAAATTGTAGGAAATGTTTGTATGGATATGTTGATGGTAGATGTTTCAAAAATTAATTGTAGTGAGGGAGATGAAGTAATCATCATTGATTCAAACAATCAAAATGCTGATCAACTAGCAAGAAAAAATGGCACTATCTCATATGAGATTTTAACCTCATTATCCAACAGAATAAAGAGAATTTATATTAAATAATTTCAATATTGCTTTAAATTTGAATTATGGATGTTGCAATAGTTGGAGCAACTGGACTGGTTGGCCAAGTAATTTTCGAGATTCTTGATAAATCTAAAATTAAAGTAGATAATATTTACGCGGTTGCATCTGAAAGATCTATTGGCCAGTCTATAAAGTTTAAGGGTACAGATATTAAAATAATATCTATTGATAATGTTCTTCAAAATAAAATTGACGTTGCAATATTTAGTGCAGGTAAGGAATTATCGTTGAAGTGGGCACCAATTTTTGTTAAAGAGGGAATATATGTTATTGACAACTCATCTGCTTGGAGAATGGATGTAACAAAAAAGCTTATAGTACCTGAAATCAATGGGCATATATTGCAGAAAGAAGATAAAATTATACCCAATCCAAATTGCTCCACTATACAAATGGTAATGGCAATCCATAATATTCATCGAAAGTATAATATTTTAAGAATTATTGTTTCAACTTACCAATCTATTTCAGGAACAGGAAGAAAGGCGATTGCTCAATTGGATGGTGAGGAAAATAATACCAATACCGAAAAAGTTTATCCTCATCAAATATATAAGAATGCTATTCCTCATTGTGATGAATTTGAAGAAAATGGATATACTAAGGAGGAAATGAAACTAGTTAACGAAACGAATAAAATTCTTGGTTCAAATATTTCAATAACAGCAACTGCAGTTCGGTTACCAATTTCAGGGGGTCATAGTGAATCAATTAATATCACTTTAGAAAAATCATTTGATATAGATGATATAAAAAAAATTATACAAAACTCAGAGGGTGTAATTTTAGAGGATAAGCCATTTGAAAATCATTACCCAATGCCTTTAAATTCACAAGGAAAAGATGATGTTTATGTTGGAAGAGTTAGAAGAGACAACTCATGCGAAAACAGTCTAAATATGTGGGTTGTTTGTGATAATTTAAGAAAAGGAGCGGCAACTAATACAATACAAATAATGCAACTTTTGACTGAAAAAGGATTTGTTGATTAAAATTCAAAATCCTCCATGAATTTTGTTGTATACACACCTTTGAGATAATCCTCATTATCCATTAACTTTCTATGAAAGGGTATGGTTGTCTTAATCCCCTCGATAACAAACTCGTCAAGAGCTCTACGCATCTTATTTATAGCCTCTTCTCTTTTTTGATCTGTGGTTATAATTTTTGCAATCATTGAATCATAATTAGGTGATATGGTATAACCGCTGTAAACGTGAGTATCAACTCGAATACCATGACCACCAGGTAAATGTAAGTTTGTTATTAAACCAGGTGATGGTCTAAAGTCGTTATCTGGATCTTCAGCATTTATCCTGCATTCAATTGAATGAAGTTTTGGAAAATAAGGTTTACCAGATACCTTTGCTCCAGCTGCAACCTTAATTTGTTCTTTGATTAGATCATAGTCAATAACCTGTTCAGTAATTGGATGCTCAACCTGAATTCGAGTGTTCATCTCCATGAAGTAAAAATTTCTTTGACTATCAACCAAGAACTCTACTGTACCAACTCCCTCATAGTCTATAAATTTTGCAGCTTTTACCGCAGCATTGCCCATTTTATTTCTCAAACTCTTTATCATGAAGGGTGATGGTGTCTCCTCAGTTAATTTCTGATGTCTTCTTTGAATTGAGCAATCTCTTTCAGATAAATGGCATACATTACCATACTGGTCTGCAATGATTTGTATTTCGATATGACGAGGTTCTTGAATTAGTTTCTCAATATACATATCGTCATTACCAAAAGCAGCCTTGGCTTCTTTCTTTGCACTATCCCAATTCTTTTTGAAATCATTTCTTTTAAATACTGCCCTCATACCCTTACCTCCACCACCAGCTGATGCTTTTATCATTACCGGAAATCCAATCTTGACAGCAATTTTGAATGCTTTTTCAACATCATCAACTGCTCCACCTGAACCAGGTATTGTTGGAACTTTTGCTTGTTGCATCGTTGATACTGCTGTTGCTTTATCCCCCATTTTTTCTATCATTTCAGGTGATGGACCAATAAATTTAATTTTGTGTTCACCACAAATTTTCGAAAACTTAGCATTCTCTGATAAAAAACCATATCCGGGATGAATAGCATCTGCGTTGGTGATTTCGGCAGCGGCAATAATATTTGATATTTTTAAATAGGAATCACTACTAGGTGCAGGACCAATACAAACGGCTTCGTCAGCAAATTTTACATGAAGGCTTTCTTCATCAGCTTTTGAGTAGACGGCAACGGTTTTAATACCCATTTCCTTGCATGTTCTAATGACACGTAAGGCTATTTCCCCTCGATTAGCAATTAATACTTTTTTGAACATGAAAATTAATTAGGTTCAATTACAAACAAAGGTTGATCGAATTCAACCGGTGAAGCATCGTCAACTAATATTTTTACTATTTTACCAGAAATATCAGATTCTATTTCATTAAAGAGCTTCATCGCTTCAATGACACATAAAGTCTGTCCTTCGCTAATCTCATCTCCAACATTGACAAAGTTATCCTTATCGGGTGAAGGCTTTCTATAAAAAGTTCCAATTATAGGAGATTTAATTGTAATATGATTTGATATATCAGAGTCAGGAGTTGTAGACTGAGGTGGTGATTGAACAACGGGAGCAGGATCGGAAACAATCATTGGAGTTTGAATTTGAGGTGGGGG
>CACIGC010000021.1 GCA_902586095.1 uncultured Bacteroidota bacterium
AACAAATTCAAGACAAGGTCAACAAGCTCTAAGAATGGATAAATGGAAAGCAATCAGAAGAAATATTGCAACTGGAAATAAAGAGATTGAACTTTTTGATTTAACTTTAGATTCGAAGGAAAAAAACAATGTTTCCAAATCAAATATGGATGTTATTAGTCAAATAGAAACAATTTTTAAAGAGGCAAGAACAACACCAACTTTAAAAAACTTTTACATAAAAGGATTAGATTTTTAAATTATGACAGAAACTATAATGATACTAGCTGCAGGGATGTCTTCAAGAATGAAGAAATCTGAGTCAGATGAATTAAATAAATCAAAAATTGATGAAGCAAATAAAAAAAGTAAATCTTTGATTTCATTTGGAAAAGATGACAAACCATTTATTTATTTCTTATTGGATAATATAATAAAAGCTGGTTACAAGAATTTGATTTTAGTTGTTGGAAAAGATTATTCTGATTTTGAACAAAATATTAATAAATACAAGGGTTCAAATCATCTTAAAATTTCATTTGCCATTCAAAAAATTCCTTCTGACAGAGTTAAGCCTTTTGGAACAGCAGATGCAGTAGCCCAAGCCATAGATCAATTTCCACATTTAAAATCAGAGTCATATTGTGTTTGCAACAGTGATAATTTATATTCTGTAAATGCTTTAAAGTTGATAAGGGAAAATGATTTTGAAAATGCTGTTTTAGCCTATGACAGAGACACCTTAGAATTTCCACCTGACAGGGTATCTTCATTTTCGATTCTGACAATGAATTCTGAAATGAATTTGTTGAATTTTATTGAAAAACCAACCAAAGATCAAGTTGATAAAAACCTTGATGAAAATGGTAAAATTAGGGTTAGTATGAATATTTTTAAATTTTCGGGAAAGTCTTCATCTAATTTTATCATAAATTGTCCGATAAACCCCCTTCGCAATGAAAAAGAATTACCATCTGCTATAATGAATATGATCACCAGCTCGGATTCTTACATGAAGGCAGTACCTATTGCTGAACATGTTCCAGATTTAACATCAAAAAAGGATATCGCAATTCTTGAAAAGCTAATTACTTAAAGATCTTTTTTGAATGTTTTATATTTTTAAATAGTGGTTGAATTATCATTTATTGACTCAGTAATAATTGTATTTTTTTTGTTACTGGTACTCGTAATTGGATTTGCAGTATCTAAAACTTCATCTAAAAATACTTCTCAATACTTTTTGTCAGGTAGAACTATGCCCTGGTGGCTATTGGGAATTTCTATGGTAGCAACAACTTTTTCAACTGATACACCCAATTTAGTTACAGATATAGTTAGGACCAATGGGGTTTCAGGAAATTGGGTTTGGTGGATTTTTCTTTTAACTGGTCTACTTACGGTATTTGTTTATGCTAAACTTTGGAGAAGGTCGGATGTTTCAACCGATATGGAGTTTTATGAGTTGAGGTATAGTGGAAAAGCAGGTAGATTTTTGAGAGGATTTAGATCAGTTTATCTGGGCATAATTTTCAATGTTTTAGCAATGTCTGGAGTAACTCTAGCAGCAATTAAAATAGGAGCAATCATGCTGGATTTATCTGCAATTGAAACTATTTTTTATGCTGGTAGTGTTACATTGATATTTAGTGCAGTTGGTGGATTTAGAGGAGTAGTATATACAGATTTCATCTTATTTTTTACTGCGATGGCTGGTTCAATTGGTGCAGCAATTTATATAGTTAATTTACCAGATGTAGGCGGAATCGATAGTATAATTAATAACGAAAGTATTAATAATAAAATTTCATTATTTCCAGATTTATCCAATAAAGAAACTTTATGGACATTATTAATTATTCCTCTTGCAGTACAATGGTGGAGTTCATGGTATCCAGGTGCCGAACCCGGTGGAGGTGGTTACATTGCACAAAGAATGTTGGCTGCAAAAAATGAAAATCATGCATTAGGTGCTACACTTTTTTTTAATGTTATGCATTACGCTTTGAGACCTTGGCCTTGGATTATTGTTGCATTAGCATCACTTGTTGTTTTTCCAGATGTTGAATCCATTAGTCAAGCCTTTCCAAACATTGAAAAAAATAAACTGGGTCATGATTTAGCGTACCCTGCAATGCTTACTTTTTTACCAACTGGACTACTTGGATTAGTTTTAGCATCTCTAGTCTCAGCATATATGTCAACAATTTCAACTCATCTAAATTGGGGATCGTCCTATGTTGTTAATGATTTCTATAAGCAATTAATAAATCAAAAAGCTTCAGAGAAAGAGTTGGTAAAAGTCGGAAGATTTTCGGTAGTAGTTTTGATGATCATAAGTTCAATTATTGCATTATTACTTACAAATGCATATCAACTTTTTGATATTATCTTGATGTTTGGAGCAGGAACAGGCTTAATTTTTATATTACGGTGGTTTTGGTGGAGAATAAATGCCTGGAGTGAAATTGCTGCGATGATCAGCTCTGGAATTGTATCAATTGCATTGACCAATGAAAAAATATTTAGCCTAATTTTTTATGAGTATGGTTTACCACTTTACATGAAATTTCCATTAATTGTTCTCATTACTACAATTATTTGGCTTGCAGTTACATTTATTACACCTGCAGACGACAATGAAACTCTCATAAATTTTTACAAAAAAACAAAACCTGGGGGTCCTGGGTGGAGTTTTATTAAAAAATTAGACAATATTGATAACAAAGAAGAGAAATGGATAGTTCCCTCAGGAATATTGTGTATGATATTAGGTTGTCTTATGATTTATTCAGCACTTTTTTCAACTGGCTATTTCATATATGGATTTACATTCGAAGCATTTGTATTTCTTTTTTTTGCAATTGTGTTTTCAATTCTCTTATTTCTTTACTCCAAAAAACTTTTTTAAACAATGCAAGAGTTTTGTAAAGAAGTGTGCGTTGATAATATTAAGGATGCTATGCGAGCAGTTGATTTAGGAGCTAACCGCATTGAGTATTGCTCAAAGCTGAGTGAAGAGGGTTTAACGCCAGACATAGAGGATGTAAAATATTTATTAAAAAATATTAATATTCCACTTAGGATTATGATTAGGCCACATTCCAAATCTTTCAATTACTCAGAAAAAGATATCTCAATAATGTTGAGAGATATATCTACTTTTAAAAAGATCGATATTGATGGTGTTCTAATAGGTTGCTTAAATAAAGATGATGAAATTGATCTAAAAAAAATAAATCTGTTGGTTGAAAAGGCGAAGCCTTTAAAAGTAATTTTTCATAAGGCTATAGATATAACTAGTGACCCATTAAAATCTTTGAAAAATTTGATAAAAAATTCAAATATTGATGGTGTTTTAACATCAGGAGGTTTTAAAAAAGCGGAAGATGGTGTCAAACTTTTAAAAAAGATGCTAGACATTTGTCCAATTAATTTTGAACTCATCATTGCTGGAAAAATAACATCGGAAAATATCAATAAAATAAATCAAAAATTATCTGCTAAATTTTATCACGGAAAAAAAATCGTTGGAGTGTTATAATTAATGTATATTTTTACAAATCTATGGAACGAATTTTTAACGGATCTGATCTAAATCAAAAAACAATATTTGATCACCCTTCAGGTCTTTTTGTTTTATTTTTTACAGAAATGTGGGAAAGGTTTAGTTATTATGGAATGCGTGCTATTTTAGTACTTTTTCTAACATCCTCCATAATGAATGAAGGTTGGGGTTGGGAACGGCAAGATGCTTTAGAACTTTTTGCAGCTTACACCTCATTAGTTTATTTGACCCCATTATTGGGTGGAATTTTGGCGGACAAGCTTTTGGGTTACAGAAATGCTGTAGTATTAGGTGCACTAATAATGGCACTTGGGCATGGTTCCCTGGCCCTCGAGGGAATTGAACAAAATTTCTTTTATCTGGGTTTGGGGCTTTTAGTCATCGGCAATGGATTATTTAAACCTAATATCTCCTCCATCGTTGGTCAATTATATAAAGCTGATGACCTAAGAAAAGACGGTGCATACACAATTTTTTACATGGGCATCAATGCTGGTGCATTTCTGGGTATACTTTTATGTGGCTATTTAGGAGAAAAAGTTGGATGGCATTATGGTTTTGGTCTAGCTGGAATTTTTATGTTTTTTGGAATGCTCCAGTTTTATTTTGCACAAGGTATTTTTGGATCAATTGGTGTTAAGCCAATAAATAAAAGTAATACATCAAACTCTAACGAAAATACAGTAAAAGTATCAGCTCATGCAAATCGTAAAAAAATTGAAAGAGACCGAATTTTTGTTATTGTTATATTCTCTATTGCAACTATTTTTTTCTGGTGGGCTTTTGAACAGGCTGGCGGGTCTATGACCATATTTGCTAATGATTACACAGATAGAGAATTATCAGGAAATTCTGCCCTTATTTTTAACACCATAAATACTGTAATAACAATTGTTCCAATGGTTGTTATTACTTATGTACTTATTAAACTCTTTCAGAATATTTTTCAGAGTTATTTTATTTCAAATTTTTTCCTCGGTTTAAGTTTTGCAATAATTTGGGGTATTGTTATTTATATGTTAAATGCCGAGATTGGACAAGAAACATCTGAAATTCCTGCTTCATGGTTTTCAGTTCTTAATTCATTGTTTATAATTTTATTAGCTCCAGTATTTTCAAAAATATGGGCATCAAAATATAATCCATCTGGTCCAATAAAATTTGGTATAGGTCTAATTTTATTAGGTGTTGGATATTTATTTGTAGCCTATGGTTCCTTAGGAATACCAGCAGGTGCCCAGACTGCAAGTGTCAGCGTGATGTGGTTGGTTTACGCTTATCTTTTTCACACTCTCGGTGAACTCTGCCTGTCGCCTGTAGGCTTATCTTACGTCAGCAAGCTTGCACCCGAAAGATTAATTGGCCTAATGTTTGGTATTTGGTTATTGTCAAGCGCTATTGCGAATTATTTAGCTGGAAAAACAGGAAGTTATATTGACGCTATTTCCAGTGAGATTGGGTTGAATGGATTTTTTGCCATTTTTGCTTTAGTACCTATAGGCGCCGGATTGATAATGTTTTTATTAAATGGAAAGATTAAAAGAATGATGCATGGTATTAAATAAGTTACCTATCTTAATTTTAATATTCTCAATTCAATTTACTTATTCACAAAAAGTAAATTGGGTTTCATTTGAGGAAGCAGTAGAATTACAAAAAACCAATCCTAAAAATATCATGATGGATGTATACACTGTATGGTGTGGTCCTTGTAAAATGATGGATAAAAATACATTTGAGAACCCTTTAATAGCTAAATTCTTAAATGATAATTTCTATGCAGTTAAATTTAATGCCGAAGGGACTGAGAAGGTTTCTTACAATGGCAAAGTTTATGGCAATCCTAATTTTAAAAGTGGAAGAATTCGAAACTCCTCACATGATTTTTCAAGATATTTAGGTATTTACTCATACCCAACAATTGTATTCTTTGATAAAAATTCCAAACCAATTGCGCCAATAAGAGGATATCAAGGTCCGACTCAAATTGAAGTCTACCTCAACTTATTTTTGGGAGATAAGTATCTAAGTGTAACTAATCAAGATGAATTCAGAGAGTTTTTATCCGGTCTGAACAGTATGTTTAAAAGCTAGCTTTTTTTTCTAGAATCTTCAATAAATATTTCTAAAGCTCTTGACATTGATGAAACTCTTTTACGAGGCGCTTCTATGTCTATTTTTAATCCCTTGTTTTCAGCTGCCTTGACTGTATTCTTACCAAAAGCAGCAATGATGGTATCATTCTGTTTGAAATCAGGGAAATTTTTAAATAATGATTCTATTCCAGATGGGCTAAAAAAAACTAAAATGTCATAAAAAACATTTTTCAAGTCAGAAAGGTCGCTGATGACTGTCTTATAAAAAACACCTTTTTTCCACCTGATTTCAAGTTTATCAAGTTTTTCTTCTATTGCAGGGGATAGTACATCGGGTCCTGGTAAAATATAACTTTCATCAGGATATTTTTTTATAACTTCTATAAGATCATCAAATGTTCTTCCACCAACATAAATTTTCCTTTTTCTATAAACAACATATTTCTGTAAGTAAAAAGCAACGGCTTCTGAAAGACAAAAATATTTTAATGCATTTGGAATTGGAAAGCGCATTTCCTCAGCTATTCTAAAAAAATGATCAACTGAATTTCTACTCGTTAATATAATTGCAGAGTATTTCGATAAATCAATTTTTTGTTGTCTGACTTCTCTACTTGTCTTACCCTCAACATGTATGAATGGTCTAAAATCAATTTTTAGTTTCCATTTTTTTGCAATTAAATTGTATGGGGAGTTTTTCAACTCTGGTTTTGGTTGTGAAATCAAAATTGACTTAACTTTCATAGAATCAGCAAACAAATTGGGGTTGCAAATTTACAAATTCATTTTATTTATTATATAGAAATAGCTCTAGATTTTAAAATGAATTAAAATTTAATTATAATTTTGATTAATGTATCAGGGTAATTCTCTAATAATTATACCATCATATAACGAGGCTGAAAATATTGTTGATATCATCAATGACGTTTTAATTCAAAAGGAAACTTTCCATCTGTTGATTGTTGATGATAATTCACCTGATAAAACTTATGAGCTTGTTGAGGAAGAGATTATAAAAAATCCAAAAAAAATATTTTTAATCAAGAGAGAAAAGAAATCTGGGCTTGGTACTGCATATTTGGAGGGATTTAAATGGGCAATTGACAATGGTTATGAAAGGATTTTTGAAATGGATGCAGATTACTCTCATGACCCAAAAGATTTATTAAGGATGAATGTTTTTTTGGATAATGATGGTTACGATGTTGTTATTGGATCCAGATATGTGTCTGGTGTAAACGTTGTTAATTGGCCAATCCAAAGAGTTTTACTTTCATACTTTGCTTCAATCTATGCAAGATTGATAACAGGCGTTCCAGTTAAAGATCTCACATCTGGATTTGTTGGTTACAAAGTGGATGTTTTAAAACAAATATTGAAAGAAAACATAAGATTTAATGGATATGCATTTCAAATTGAAATGAAGTTTAAAGCTCATTCAAATGGATTTAAATTAGTGGAAATACCTATTAT
>CACIGC010000022.1 GCA_902586095.1 uncultured Bacteroidota bacterium
TCGAATCTATCAATATATCAATTAGTCCCGGTACTACCAAACCCACCAGACGATCTTTCTGTTTTATCAAGTGCTGATGAATTTTCTAAATTAACTTTTACTATTCTTGCGAAAACAAGCTGCGCAATTCTTTCAGATGGCTTTATTTCATAGGGGTTTTTTGAAGAATTAAATAAAATAACACCTATCTCGCCTCGATAATCTGCATCAATTGTTCCAGGTGAATTTAAAACTATGATACCTTTTTTTAATGCAAGGCCACTTCTTGATCGAACCTGAGCCTCACAATCTTGTGGAATTTCTAAATATATTCCTGTCGGCACTAGTATTCTCTGATCCGGATGTAAGACAATTGAGGCTGGTATGAAGGCCCTAAGATCCATACCTGAGGATCCACTTGTTTGATAAGAGGGGTTTTGATTATTAGACTTGTTAGTTATTCTGATTTTCATTAACCGCTCAGGGCTTCGGCTCCAGAAACTATTTCAAGAATCTCATTAGTAATAGCAGCTTGTCTGGCCTTGTTATATGTCAAAACCAATTCACTTTTCAACTCACTTGCATTATCTGTAGCTTTATGCATTGCTGTCATTCTTGCTCCATGTTCACCAGCAAATGAGTCCCTTATTGCTTTATATAGTTGAATTTTTAATGACTTGGGAACCAAATCTGAGACAATTTGCTCCATAGAAGGCTCGAAGATATAGTCGGATAAAACCTCCGTATCATCTGTTTTAGATATTGGCAAAAATTGCTCAGTAATAGTCGTTTGATTGGCAGCATTTTTAAAGGTGTTGTAAATAAGCTCCACATGATCGAATTCACCATTTGAAAATAATTCTATTATACTCTCTACTACAGATGCTGTGTCATCATAATTAATATTTTCAAAAATATTACTGTGGTTTGATATCACATTTTCAGTTTTAGAAATTATATCATTAGCTTTTTTTCCAATGATCAAAAAACTAAAATTTGCTCTGGAAAAATTTTGTTCATTTTTCATAGAAATAGCTTTTTTGATGACATTAGAATTAAATGCACCGCAAAGACCTTTATTTGAGCAAATTGGAATTAAAAGAACATTTTTTATATCCCTAGTTTCTGATAATTGAGATACACTAGAGGTTGAAATTATCTCATAAAAGCTTGACATAAGTTCTCCTAGTTTTTCGGAATAAGGCCTCATCGCAGTAACTGCGTCTTGTGCTTTCTTAAGCTTAGCGGCCGAAACCATTTTCATAGCACTAGTTATCTTCATTGTTGAGGTTACTGATGAAATTCGATTTCTTATTTCTTTTAAATTGGGCATATCAATTATTCATAAGAAGATGTAAGGTCTGCAGCTACACTTTCTAAAGTAGACAAAACATCATCTGTAAGCTTACCTTCTTTAATTATATCCAAGGTTTTTCTGTGTTTTAAATTCATTAAGTCCAAAAACTTTTTTTCAAACTCTTTGACCTTGTCAACAGGAACTGATTTTAAAAGATTTTTTGAGCCAAGATATATGATAGCAACCTGATCCTCGACAGTAAATGGGTCATTTTGTGCTTGCTTTAAAATTTCAACATTTCTTTTTCCTTTTTCAATTACGCTTAATGTTACTGGGTCCAAATCCGATCCGAATTTTGCAAAGGCTTGTAGTTCTCTGAATTGAGCCTGATCAAGCTTTAAAGTACCTGCAACCTTTTTCATTGATTTAATCTGAGCAGATCCACCAACTCTTGAAACCGAGATACCTACATTAATTGCAGGTCTTACTCCAGAGTTGAAAAGGTCTGATTCAAGAAAGATTTGTCCATCTGTAATGGATATAACATTTGTGGGTATATAAGCGGATACATCTCCTGCTTGTGTTTCAATTATTGGTAATGCAGTCAATGAACCGCCTCCCTTGACTACAGGTTTTAAGCTTTCTGGGAGGTCATTCATTTTTTTTGCAATACCATCATCATTGATAACCTTTGCTGATCTCTCAAGCAGTCTTGAGTGCAAGTAGAAAACATCTCCAGGGTAAGCTTCACGACCTGGTGGTCTTCTTAAAAGAAGTGAAACCTCCCTATATGCAACAGCTTGTTTTGATAAGTCGTCATAAATAATTAGTGCAGGTCTTCCAGTGTCTCTGAAATACTCTCCTATTGCAGCTCCAGCGAATGGGGCATAAACTTGCATTGGAGCTGGATCAGAGGCATTTGCGGCTACTATGGTTGTATATGAAAGTGCTCCTTTTTCTTCAAGGGTTTTTGCTATTCCAGCTACGGTAGAAGCTTTTTGGCCAATTGCAACGTATATACAATAAACGGGTTCTCCAGCATCAAAAAATTCTTTTTGATTAATTATGGTGTCTATACAGACAGTTGTTTTGCCGGTTTGCCTATCTCCAATAACTAACTCTCTCTGACCTCTGCCAACAGGTATCATTGCATCGATCGATTTTATTCCCGTCTGCAAAGGCTCATTAACCGGCTGTCTATATATAACACCTGGAGCTTTTCTTTCCAATGGCATCTCATACATTTTCCCTTTTATTTTACCCTTACCATCAATTGGTTCACCGAGTGTATTAACTACTCTTCCAACAACTCCATCACCTACATCAATTGAAGCAATCCTTTCGGTTCTTTTTACAGTATCTCCTTCTTTTACATCTTTAGATGGACCTAATAGTACTACACCTACATTGTCTTCCTCAAGATTTAGGACTATGCCCTCCATGCCATTTTCAAATTTTACCAATTCGCCGTATTGTACATTTGAAAGGCCATAAACCCTAGCTATTCCATCTCCTACTTGTAAAACGGTTCCTACTTCTGCAAGTGAGGGGCCAATATCTGATCCTGTTAATTGTTTTTTTATAATTGCTGATATTTCAGCTGGTTTTATATCTGCCATAATTTATTGTATTGATGTATTGAAAAACTCTTGCTCTAAATTCTTCAATTGTTGTTTGAAGCTAGCATCGTATTGCTTGTCCCCAACCTTAAGTATAAAACCTCCAATTAGGTTTTTATCTACTTTATTGGTAATATAAACATTTTTAGATGTTAAAGATTTTACTTTAGATTTGATTTCTGTAAGTATAGGTTCTGACAGCTTAGATGCGGAAATCAAAGTAACATCCTGGTTGCCCATTTTTTCATTATAAATTTCAACAAAACATTTAGCTATATCATCAAACAAGTCAATACGCCCGCTGTTCATAATATGGGTAAGCAAATTCGTTGAATAGGTTGACAAATCAGGGAATACCATTTTTAGGGCTTCCACTTTGTCTGTCTCTTTTATAACTTTTGAGTCAATAAATAGCTTTAACTCCTGTGACTGTTCAAAGGCTTTTTTCACTGAGCTCATATCTTTAAACATTATATTCAAGTCATTTTCTGATTTTGTAATGCTCAAGAAAGCTTTTGCATATCTATTTGCAGCCCTTGTATTAATCATTTAAGTTTAACGTCTTTTATTAATTCTTTAACAATCTCCATTTGTTTGTCATCGTCCGAAAGCTTTTCCTTTATAAGCTTTTCAGCAATTTCAATCGATAGCGTAGCAACTTGTTTTTTAATTTCCGAAACAGCAGCTTCTTTTTCATTTTTGATAGAATCATTGGCGTTGTCAATGATTTTTTGGGCTTCGGTTTTAGCTTCGGTCTTAGCTTCTTCCAGAATTGACTTTTTAAGTACACTAGCTTCTTTTAAAATATTATCACGTTCAATTTTTGCTTCTTTAAGCACCTTGTCGTTACTAGCCTTTAATGTCTTTATTTCCTCTCTTGCTTTTTCAGCAGATTCTAAAGCGTTTTTTATACCCTCTTCTCTGTCATTAATTGTATTCAAGATGGGTGTCCAAGCATATTTTTTTAATAACCAGATTAACAACAAAAAGATAACAGTTTGCCAAAAAAACAAACCAATTGAAAATTCTTCAATTAATTTTTCCATAAAAACTAAAAATTATTAAAGTGCGAATAAAGCAGCAAAACCGATTCCCTCTATCAATGCAGCAAAAATAATTCCCGCTACCTGTATCTTTCCGCTAGCTTCAGGCTGACGGCCGATAGCTTCCATTGCTCCTTTTCCAATTTGACCAATTCCAATTCCAACTCCGATTACGACTAGGCCTCCGCCTACTATTAAAGGTATTTCCATAATTATATATTTAATTTAAATTTATTCATTTTAATGTTCAGTTTCACCATGGTCCTCTACAGCAAATCCAAAATATAAGGCGGATAACATGGTAAAAATGTACGCTTGTAATAACGCTACTAAGATCTCAATAATTGATATAAAAAATGCAAGCACAAAAGACAAGCTACTTCCAATCCAATTTTGAAAAACAAACATTAATCCAATTAAGCTATATAATACAATGTGTCCAGCTTGAATGTTTGCATATAAACGTATTAGTAGTGAAAAGGGTTTTATAAATAGACCCAAAAATTCGATTGGTGCCAATATTATTTTTAATGGTATTGGCACACCTGGCATCCAAAAAATATGACCCCAGTAATTTTTATTAGCGGTTAAATTAGTTAGCAAAAAAGTTAATAAAGCTAAAGAAAATGTAACAGCTATGTTTCCGGTAACATTAACGCCTAAAGGTGTTAGTCCTAGCATATTCAAAAACCAAATAAAGAAGAAGACCGTTAAAAGGTAACTCATGTAGTTTTTGTACTTTTTATGTCCAATTCCAGGAATTGCAATTTCATCTCTGACGTACAAAATTATTGGTTCTAAAAATCTGCCTACACCATCAGCAATGCC
>CACIGC010000023.1 GCA_902586095.1 uncultured Bacteroidota bacterium
TTAACGTTACTATTTTTTATTTCGTGTAAGAAAGAATTAAATACAAATCAAGTTTCTAAAGATGGAATGGTTTTCATTAAAGGTGGTACTTTTTTAATGGGAGCTGGTGATGATGAGTCTAGAGAGGATGAATTCCCCTCACACGTTGTTGAAGTGAGTTCTTTTTGGATGGACATAAGTGAGGTAACCAATAAACAATTTAAAAAATTTGTTGATGAAACAGGATATGTTACCACTGCTGAAAGGATTATAAACTGGGACGAAATTAAAGAATTTGTCCCCCCAGGTACTCCAAAACCTCACGATAGTTTATTGGAGCCTGCATCACTTGTCTTTAAAGAAATTAAAACTGATAATTTACAAAATTACAGTAACTGGTGGTCCTTAGTAAGAAATGCAAATTGGAAACAACCTTTTGGTCCAGGAAGTGATATCATAAATAAAGATGATTATCCAGTAGTTCATGTAAGTTGGGAGGATGCAGTTGCATATTGCAATTGGTCGGGAAAAAGATTGCCTACTGAAGCTGAGTTTGAATACGCAATTAGATCAGGAAAAAAAAATACAAAATATAGTTGGGGAAATGAGGGAATTGAAGAAAATCAATATAAAGCTAATAGTTGGAATGGAAATTTCCCTTCTTTAAATACTAATAAAGATAAATTTTATTATTCTGCTCCCGTAGGTTCGTTTTCCCCAAACGATTACGGTATTTATGATCTTGCAGGAAATGTTTGGGAATGGTGCTCAGATTGGTATCATTCAAATTATTACTCAATGATCGGTGATAAAAAGTTAAAAGATCCAAAAGGCCCTGAAACTAGCTATGATCCAATGGAGCCTTTTAGTGAAAAAAAAGTTATCAGAGGAGGAAGCTTCCTATGTAACGACTCTTATTGTAGTGGATATAGAAATTCTGCTAGGATGAAAACTACACCTGATTCAAGTTCGTTGCATACTGGTTTTAGAACTGTTGTGAGTGACTAAAAAGAAAAAATGCTCGTACGTTTGAGTTTGTACGAGCATTTTAAAACAACAACTAACCAAAAAATATTATTACTTTCTGTACTATTTAAAATACATGAATCGTGCCAAACTTTTTTTTTAATACTATTTTAACATCTCATTAAAACGATATGAAATACCAAAGCCCTTGTTTTTAAAATAATTTTTCAGATTATTACGTCCACAAGCAAGCACAAAATCACCGCCCCAAGCTCCTAAGCTTTTTATGGATCCATTAAAGTCTTTGAAAAGTGAATTCTTTACTGTCTCTTTCTTTATTTTACTAGATATGATTGATTCGTGTTTTTCAATCAAATCGTTAAAATCATCAATTTTTTTACATCTCAGAACCTGATTTGTAATCTCACTGATTGTACGGATTTCATCATCTTCAATTCTTATTTTTTTAAATTTTTCAACTTCTTTTTCGCTACTTTGTTTTTTATTAAGATAAACAAATAGTAAATTTTTTGAGAAAGGTGGATTAAAATGAACTTCTTTGTAGTATGGTTTTTTATCGTTAACAGAAAAAATTATTGGTTTTGATATTTTTGTTGATGCAATATCAGCACCGCTACTGTTCGTAACATTTTTTGAAACTTCAAATGGGTCTAACCCAAAATAATTTGATAAATTATTTATAAGGATTGCAGAGGATCCAAGTCCCCAGCTTCGGTTAAAATCCATCCTTGTTTTAATATTTAATCCAGAAATATTCTCAAATATGTTTGGTTTTTTTTTTGCTACAAAATCTAAAATTTTTTTTAAAAAAATTTTTTCTTTTGTTTCACTGCCTCGAATTGAAAGATTAGGTAAATCAAACTCAGCTGAGAACCATTTGTTGTTATTTTGATCGTAACTTTCCCACAAAACTAAAGCTTCCTCATTAAATGTTGATACAGTCATGTCCTGAAAAAATTTAGTTGGCAACAGTAATGATTTTGCCCCATGCAGAACAAAGTATTCACCTGTTATCATCAACTTACCGTGGCTTTTGAATACTTCAGCCATTTCTAATTTCTTTCAATTTATTTTTTACTAAACTGTGGCTCACGACCTTATCATCGAAAAATTTAACAAGTAGTATCCTTTCATTATCATCAGCGTCAAGCAGATTTAAAATATTTGACAAATGCATTTTCATGTGACCTTTTTGAATTCCAGTGGTAATTAAAGATTTTATGGCAGCAAAGTTTTGAGCCAAACCTGAAACTGCGATTATTTTCATAAGGTTTACAGCACTAGGGCTACCCAATAGTTTGAGTGACCAATTAACAAGCGGATGTAAATTTGTTAATCCTCCAACCGTGCCAATTGATATTGGAAGCTCAATCCAATATTTGAATTTATTTTTACTTATTTCAACATGAGTCAAGCTTTTGTATTTTCCATCTCTTGATGCGTATGAATGGGCGCAAGCCTCAACGGCTCTAAAATCATTTCCAGTAGCTATTACGACTGAATCTACCCCATTCATAATACCCTTGTTGTGAGTCACCGCTCTTGGTATATCTTTCTTGGCAATTTCAACAGCGGTCTTAAATTTTTTAGCAAATAAGCTGGAATCTTTAATATCTTTATCAATCAAATCATCTATTTCGCATTCAACCTCTGCAATAACTTTACAATGCGGAGTATAATTTGATAAAATAGACATGATAATTTCTAAATTATTATGGTTAAATCTTGGATCAGAATTAAATTCGATTACCAATGTTTTAGAAAACTGTTCCAGGCAAGAATTTATAAAATTTGCACCCATTGAATCGACGGTTTCAAATTCAGCATTTATTTGATAATAATTGTCAATTTCTATTGTTTTGTCAAGAACATTTAATGAAACTATTCCTCCTCCTCTTTTTTTCATACTGGCAGTTATATCATTGCAACTATTTATCAATTTTGTCTTAATCTTATCGAAAAAAATTATAAAATCTTTTTTGTTTCCATCAAATAAAAAATGAACTTGACCTGTTTTTTTAGTTCCAATTATCTTTGTTTTAAATCCACCTCTTTTATACCAAAACTTTGCTGAATTACACGCAGCAGCAACAACAGAACTTTCTTCAACTACCATTGGTATTGTTAAATCTTTACCATCAATTAAAAAATTTGGTGCTACGCCAAGTGGCAATAGAAAGTTCGATAAAGTATTTTCTGAAAAATCATCATGAATTTTTTGCAGCTCAGAGTTACTTAAGTGATATTGTTCAAGCAGTTTTTTAGCTTCAATATTATTAGAGAATAGCTTGTCTACCACCCAATTGATTTTTTCCTTTTTAGTTAACTTAGAGAAACCACTTTGCATTACAATCGTAAAGATAACTATTGTAAGATTTTTAATTTAAAAACTTACTTATTATATTTTAGGAATTATTAATGAAGCAAATCAATTTATTTCTTTTAATTTTTTTTTCATTATTTCTAGTTTGTTGCTCGAATCCAAATAAAGAATTACCCAATGTTATCTATATACTTGCTGATGATTTGGGTTATGGTGATGTTGGTTTTAATGGTCAAAGATTAATTGAGACACCAAACATTGATTATTTGGCTAGAAAAGGAATGATTTTTTCTAATCATTATTCTGGAGCTGGTGTTTGTGCTCCAACTCGTGCAGTTTTTGTTACTGGAATTCATACAGGAAAAAACCACATTAGAAATAATAGTGAATGGGCTGAAAGGGGAGATGTATGGAGCTTTAAAGCAATGCTTGATGATCCAAGTTTAGAAGGACAAAGACCTTTACCAGATACCACTAGAACTGTTGCTCATATTTTTAAAAGTCAAGGATACAAAACTGGAATGGTAGGTAAATGGGGACTCGGTGCTCCTAACACCAATAGCATACCTAATAAAATGGGATTTGATTTTTTTTATGGATACAATTGTCAAAGACAAGCTCATACTTATTATCCAACTCATCTTTGGAAAAATCAAGAAAGAGAATATTTAAATAATTATATCGTAGATAAAAAACAAGCTTTAAAAGAGGGTCTTGACCCACTCGATCCTAATAGTTATGTAGATTATTATCAAAATGACTATGCCCCAACTTTGATGCTGAAGGAGGCGTTGAATTTTATTGAGAAAAACAAACATGATAATTTCTTTCTTTACTATGCTTCTGTAATTCCTCATTTACCTTTACAAGCACCAAAAAAATGGGTTGATTATTATGTAGAAAAATTTGGTGATGAAAAGCCATATTATCCTGCTTATACGTACTATCCAAATCGTTATCCTAAGGCAACATATGCTGCAATGATTTCATATTTGGATGAAATTGTGGGTAGTTTAACTCAAAAATTAAAAGAGATCAATCAATTTGAAAATACTATAATAATGTTTACAAGTGATAATGGCGTGACTTATCTTGACCAAGTTGATAGTGGATTTTTTAATAGTAGTGCTATGTTTAGTGATGATAATGACATGGTAAAACAATCTCTTTATGAGGGAGGGATAAGGGTTCCTTCTTTTGTTACATGGCCACGGAAAATTAAAGAGGGTTCATTTA
>CACIGC010000024.1 GCA_902586095.1 uncultured Bacteroidota bacterium
TTTTAGCTTTAGTAGCTACTTTATTTTTTATACCAAACAACTCAGATTCAATTGCTGATTCTGATTTTATTAGAAAACAACATATTGAAAATTTAAAAAATAGCCCTTACAGCAATACTAAAAAACTTTCAAAAAATGAAAGAAGAGGATTGCAATTGCCACCCAACCCTTACAATAATAGGATTTGGGAATTAACAATGGACCCTATTCTTGGTAGGCCTAAGACCGAAAATATTTTTCAAATTCAAGAGGAATTAGAAAAATTATCAAAAAATAGAACACAAGGAGTTCCTGGCGAAAATCCCGATATGGCATGGGTAGCTCGTGGGCCTGTAAACATAGGGGGAAGGACAAATGGATTAATGTTTGATCCGAACGATTCGTCAAATAAAAAAGTATTTGCAGGAGGTGTAAGTGGTGGTATTTTTGTGAATGATAACATTGATGATGAAAACTCTGAATGGAGAATGGTTTCTGGCGTTCCCAGAAACTTACCAATCTCTGTTCTAACATATGATCCAAATAACACCAACACATTTTATGCAGGCACTGGTGAAATTTATACAGGTGGTGATGCAATTGGAAATGGGTTGTGGAGATCTACAGATGGTGGAAGTTCATGGGAAAATATTTTTGGTGGAAGGTCAGACTCTGATGAAGTTTTTAAAAGCATTATAAATGAAATAAAAATCACTTCGAAGTCTGATGAAAATCCAATTTTCTTTAGTAAGTCTGCATTTGGTCCCAATTTACCTGGACCGCCACTCAAATATCTTGAAGATAGTATAGTTATTGCCAGCCCCTTGGATGGTTGTTCAACACTATCTAACAGTGAAGCTATAAAGGATAAAATTGTTTTAATAGAGGATGGTTCTCTTTCAGCATCAAATTGCAGTCATTATAAAAAAGTTTTAGAAGGTCAAAATGCTGGTGCTAAAGCTGTTATTGTTTATAACAAAAACACAGGTAATGCTGATTGGAGTGATGATTTAATTACAATGAACATTGAAGCAGGTGACGATTCCTCTGCTATACAAATACCGTCTTTGTTTATTAAGGCAAGCGATGGAAACAAATTAAAAGAATTTGTTGAATCTGAAACCACATCAATTAGAATTGAAAGAAAAACAAACCTATCCGTTTCTGGGGTAGATATTTTACCTGGTTTGTTTTTTATAAACGATGTTATCGTTAGAAATGTTGATGGTAATTCAGAAATATATGTCGCAGCTGGATCAACCAAATGGAATAGAGTATTAGGGACTAGGAGTGATGATCAGGAAATTGTTTTAGGTTCTGCACATGATGCTATCTACAAGTCAACTGATGGTCAAAATTGGACAAAGATCGAGCTCTATCATCCGATTGACTCTTACAACAGTATTTACAATACAACCGTTGTTCCAATGGATTTAGAAATTGACAATGATAACAGAGTATGGGCATCGACCACCCTTAGCCCTGAATACACTACTAATGATATTTGGGACGATCCTGGTACTGGAGGTGGCAAATTGTATAGACTTAATGAAGAAGGTGAGTCTGCAACTTTTATTGCCGAAATAAAGACAAACTTTAACAGCAGAGACTATCCAGGAAGAAGAACAGAAATTTCTTTTACTGCCGACAATCAACTTATTTTGATGTGTTATGCGGTTGAAAGATTTCCTGGTGTTGGCCGATATGTACCAAGGATATACAAAGGAAATATCCCCCAGTGGATTAGTGGAAATTTTACTGAATTATCCAAGCCCAATGATGAAGATTCTGGTATCCAAGAATATGATTTTGCTCGTGGTCAGGGTTATTACAGTATATCTTTAGGAGCTAGCCCAAGTGATAAAAATAAAATTTACATTGGTGGCATAGATTTATTCCAATCGAATTCCGGTGGACAAGATTGGGGACAAATTTCTCATTGGCAAGGACGATATAATCAATATTTACATGCAGATCAACACTCTGTTATTTTTAATGAAAATGATAACAACAAGGTATTGTTTGGAAATGACGGTGGGGTTGGTTACACCAGTAATGGCGGAAACATTGTCACAAGAAATAAAAATTATCATACCTCGCAATATTATTCTTTGGCTGTTGCTCCCTTGGGAATGTTTGATAATTATGAAACTAATATATATGGTTTTGATCCACTGAAAGGAAGATGGGATCCCACTGCCGATGATGGTGCTGGTAGTTATGTGTATAATAAAATAACAAATATTAATGGTCACTCAGATGTTTTCGCAGGTGGTATGCAAGACAATGGAACATCAATTCAAATCGATAATGAAAATGGGTTTTCTGAAGGCAATGACTTTAGCGGTGGTGATGGAGCTGCCACTATGTTTTCACAAAAATTAGACAATAAGTATGTTGTTTACAATTATGTCTACAATAATCAAGTAAGGGTTTTAAACATGAATAATCCTAATGAAAATAAAAGGAGTTACTCATGGAGAATTTCTGACAATGATGATGGCGAAGGAGACTTCATAAATAGAGGAACTTTAGATTCAAACAGAGGCGTAATTTATATGAATGCAGGATCAGGTAACGTTAGAGTTTATCATTCTTGGGATAGCTTTTCACAATCACAGGGAAGTTTAGCTGAAACCTTTTTGATTAATGGTTTGGGAAGCAGTGCAACTGCATTAAATACATCACCGTCTCAAGTTGCAGGATCTACATCTACACTTTTTGTCGGAAATGATATAGGTCAATTGTGGAAGGTTTTAAATGCTGACAATCCTAATGGACAAACAAGAGTTAATTTGACAGGTGATGAGTTTATTGGTAGTGTATCAGATATAGAGTTTGGTAAGGATGAGAATCATATTTTTGTGACATTTTACAACTATGGTGTAGAAAGCATTTTCTACAGTTCAGATGGTGGTGAAAATTGGTCAAAAAAAGAGGGAAATCTTCCTGATATTCCAGTCTATAACATTTTACAAAGCCCACTTGATGAGGATGAGGTAATTATCGGAACCGAGCTTGGAGTTTGGTTTACAAATAACTTTAGCTCAAATAATCCAAACTGGAGACAAGCTAATGCAGGCATGAAAGACTTAAGAGTAACTGACATGGATATGCGAAAAGGAGATAATAAAGTATTTATATCAACATATGGCTTAGGGATCTTTTCTGGTACTTTTCAAAACAGCGAACCAACTTTTACTATATCTTCCAATACGACCTATTTGGAAATTTTAAAAGGTGAAAAGAAAAACTTTGATATTTCTTATAACGTATACAATGAATTTAATCAAGAAGTTGAGTTTTCAATTGATGGATTACCTGACAATGTCAATATCAGTTATGATCCGAGCAATAAATATGTGATTGACACTAATGGCAACTTAAATGTTGAAATTGAGGTTGGGAATGATGCAGAAATAGGTATATATGATTTAAAATTTAAGGCAGTATCTTCATCTAAATCAAGAGAGTTAGAAATCACTCTTAAAATTACATCTGACGATAATGATAATGATGGTATATTAAATGATGTAGATAATTGCCCAGAAACACCGAATCCACTACAATCTGATATTGACAATGATCAAATTGGAGATGTTTGTGATCCAAATCCTATCCCCCAGAATGTATTTAGTTTAAATATAAAAGATGAAACATGTAGAAGCTCTGATGATGGTTCTATAAATCTTTCAATAGATTCTGAAGTTATCCCTGAAAATATGAAGTTTACAATTTCAATAGAGGGTGGTCCAAACGATTTTAACTTTACACCAGAACTGATACAGTCCGATACTTGGTCAAAGACTAACATTGAAGCAGGTAATTATACGATTTGCTTTACAACTGAATCATTATCTAACTTTAAGCAATGCTTTAATGTTGTTATAGCTGAACCCC
>CACIGC010000025.1 GCA_902586095.1 uncultured Bacteroidota bacterium
GCATCATAGGTTACGTCATCAATAAAATCTTCACTTTTAAATTTGTTGACAATTTCATCTACTGTAAATGAGTCTATATAATCAGAGAAGAAAAAAATATCAAATGAATCTAGTAAAGGATTATATCCCAAAAACTCTAAGAAATCTTCACCAATATTTTTACTTAAGTTTTCAGCGGCTTCACCTTTGGTTATAAAATCAAAAGACTTTACTTTTTCGTCAATTTTTAATTTTTTTTCAAATTGAGTTAACTCTATTGTTGTAATGTTTTCTTTTAAAAAAACTACAACCGGAATTTTTTCCTTCAAATCATTAATGATCTTTTCAGAATTTAATATTGTTATCAAAAAGGATGAAAGAAAAAATAAAACAACAGTAATACTAATTATGACCAGTATGTAGTTTGAAAATATTTTGCTGTTTGTAATTTTTTTCAATCGTTTTTTTTATAAAATTACTAAAGGTTTGTGATTTAAGTTTAATTATAACTTTTTTGTTATCAAACAATAGTATTATTTTTATCAAATTAACGCGTTATGGTTTACGACTTCAAATCCATCGAAAGTAAGTGGCAAAACTACTGGTCAAAAAATAAGACTTTTAAAACTGAGATGGATCAGAGCAAGCCTAAATATTACGTTTTAGATATGTTTCCTTATCCAAGTGGTTCCGGCCTTCATGTAGGTCATCCATTGGGATATATTGCATCTGATATAATTTCGAGATTTAAAAGAAAGAAAGGGTTTAATGTATTACACCCAATGGGTTTCGACTCTTTTGGTCTACCCGCTGAGCAATATGCAATAAAGACGGGTAAACATCCTAAACTCACAACAGATATAAATATAGAAAGATTTAAAAAACAACTAAACAAACTTGGTTTGTCATATGATTGGGATCGTGAAATAAAAACTAGTGATTCAAGCTATTATAAATGGACTCAATGGATCTTTTTAAAACTATATAACTCTTTTTTTGACGTCAATGAAAACAAAGCAAAAGATATTTCACAGTTGGAAATTCCAAATGGTTTAAATGAAAATGAAAAAATGCAATTTATCGACTCAAAAAGATTGGCATACCTAGATAACATACATGTAAATTGGTGTGAGGAACTTGGAACAGTTCTTTCAAATGAAGAGGTTATTGGAGGTCTAAGTGAAAGGGGCGGTCACCCTGTTGTCAGAAGACCTATGCGACAATGGGTAATGAGGATAACAGCATATGCTGAAAGATTGTTAGATGATTTAAAAACTTTGGATTGGCCAGAATCAATAAAATTATCCCAAAAAAATTGGATAGGAAAGTCAGAGGGGGCAAAAATAAGATTTGTAATTGATAAAAATGCTTTTGTTGATGTGTTCACAACCCGTCCCGATACCATCTTTGGAGCTACATACCTTGTTTTAGCACCAGAAAATGACTTGTCAATTAAATTGACAACAAAAAAAAATAAGAGTATAGTTGATGATTATATAACTAAATCCTCTCAAAAAAGTGATCTGGAAAGACAAGAAAATGTTAAAGATAAAACAGGAGTTTTTACTGGATCCTATGCAATCAATCCAATATCCAAAGAAAAAATTCCAATATGGATTGCAGATTATGTATTATCTGGATATGGAACTGGTGCTGTTATGGCCGTGCCAGGACACGATGAAAGAGACTACGAATTTGCAAAAAAATTTAACCTAAAAATCATTAGTGTTATCCATCATAAAAATGAAGGTGAGTGTTACACTGGAAATGGAAAAATTATAAACTCTGGTAAGTTTAATGGATTGGATAATCAAAAATTTAAAAAAATTGTATGCGATAAATTACGGGAGCTTAAGTTGGGTGAAAAAACTATCAATTATAAGTTAAGAGATTGGATCTTTACTAGACAAAGATATTGGGGAGAGCCAATTCCAATAATGTTTGATGGTAAAATTAAAATTCCTGTAAGTGAGAGTGCTCTTCCACTTGAGTTACCTGAAGTTGAGTCCTTCAAACCAGCAAGTGATGGGTCATCCCCACTGGCTAGAAATAAATCATGGAAAAATGTTTTATTGAATGGAAAAAAATATGAAAGAGAAACCAACACAATGCCACAATGGGCCGGTTCATGTTGGTATTTTCTAAGATTTTTAGATCCTCGTAACAGTAAATCATTTGCTGAAAAAAATAAAATTGACTATTGGATGCCAGTCGATGTTTATATTGGAGGGGCTGAACACGCTGTATTACATCTTCTTTACGCAAGATTTTGGCATAAGGTATTATACGATCTAGGACATGTTTCAGGACCGGAACCCTTTAAAAAACTTGTTAATCAAGGTATGATCCTTGGTAATAGTGCATTCATTCATAGAATAAAAAATACCAACACATACATCTCATACGATCTAATAGATGAATATGATGTTCAAAAAATCAATGTTGATATTGACTTGTTGACTAATAATAATGAGCTTAATATAGAAACACTTAAAAATTCAGATATTAAGTTCAAAAATGCTGAATATATGTTCAATGAAAAGTTCATTGTGCTTAGAGAGGTTGAAAAAATGTCTAAATCAAAATTTAATGTTGTGAGTCCTGATAAAATATGTGATAAATATGGTGCTGATACACTGAGGATGTATGAAATGTTTTTGGGTCCATTAGAACAATCTAAGCCCTGGAATATGGATGGAATAACAGGCGTTCATAATTTCTTAAAAAAATTTTGGAATTTATTTCATGATGAAAGTGGATTTAATGTTTTAGATACAAAACCAAATGAAAATTCATTAAAAATTTTACACAAGACAATTAAAAAAGTTAACTCAGACATTGAAAGCTTCTCATTTAATACATGTGTTAGTGCTTTCATGATTTGCGTAAATGAATTATCATCTTTAAATGAAAAATCATCTTTGGTTCTTAGAAATTTGTGTTTATTAATGTCGCCGTTTGCTCCACATATCTGTGAAGAAATTTGGTCAAAGTTTGGCAAGTCTGATTCTATATCAAATCAAGATTTCCCCATTCATAATGAGTCATTTCTAATTGAAGATAAATTTGAGTATCCGATTTCATTTAATGGCAAGTTGAGGTTTAAAATGATTTTTAAGTTAGACTGTGAGTACAGCGATATCGAAAAAGAATTATCTCATAATGAAAAAGTGAGTAGTTATTTGAATGGGAAAAAAATAAAAAAAATCATTTTTGTTAAAAATAAAATAATCAATATTGTCTTTTAGTTTTTTTGGATGTGAGAAACGATACTCTTTGTGGCATTGTTCTGGCCAATAATGTTTCTCAATTTCTTATAATCATCCTTAATTTTACTGTTGTTTAATAAATTAGACAATTCCATTTCTATTTTTTTTGGATTAACATCATTTTGAATAAGTTCATTTACAACTTCCCTTCCCGTTATTATGTTGACCAATGAGATGAACTTAATTTTTACAATAAATTTCGCAAGAAAATAATTTATGAAATTTGTTTTGTAACAAACGATTTGAGGAACATTAAAAAGAGCAGTTTCTAATGTTGCAGTACCGCTTGCAACTATTGAGAATGAAGATGAATTAAGTAGTTTATAAGTTTTATTGAAAATAATCTCTGTATTATTTCCATTTAATATTTTTTCATAAAATTCTTTATCAATGTGAGAAACACCAGCTATTATGAACCTGTAATTGGGGAATTTTTTTGTCACTTTTAAAATATCACTTAGA
>CACIGC010000026.1 GCA_902586095.1 uncultured Bacteroidota bacterium
TTAAATGAACCATCTTTGAATACTTCACCAATGTCTTCCGTAGATATAAAACAGCACGAATTAATATTCGACAAATCAATAATATTTATAATTCCCCTCCCTATTTTCTTAATTTTAAAAGGATCGTTAAAATCTCTGATTAAAACTTTTTTCCATGGTGGCGGACGAAATATATCATCCTTCACGGTATAACTTTGAGATAATAGTTCAGTCATTCCATACTCTGAAAAAATTTTGTCAGTCCCATACCCATAAGATAAAACTTCATGGAGTTTTTTCTTTTCTATTTCTTCTCTATTCCCTTTCATACCACCTGTTTCAATCACAATACAATTGTTTAATTTGATTTTTTTATTCTCAATAAATTCTAATAACATATGTGATAAACCAAATACTATAATTTCAGATTTAGTTTTTTGAATTTTTTTTATTTTGATTTTAAATTCATCGCTATTAGATGAAAAAAATCCTTCGTTTTTTGAATAACTCTGTAATTTATCAATCATATAAATCAAAGATGAATTTTTTCTTTTTTCAGGACTAGGTGTTATTCCAATGAAATGAAACTTTTTTGGGTCTCCAAAGGCATATTTAAACGAGTTTAGTAGACTATGGTTATAAATATTTAAATCCGTTACATAGTGTTTGCTTTTTTTTCCAGTAGTTCCGCTACTCAAAAATAGTTTACTTTTTATTTTTTGATTAGATTGGATTTTATGGTTTTTAAAAAAACTGATTGGTAAAAATGGTATATCCTCTATCTTAATATCTTCAGAGTAATTTTTATTTATTGAATCACAATATTCTTTGTATAGATCACAATTGTAATAATTAAACTTAAAAGCGTCTTGTATCGCCGTTTGAATTTCAGACTCATTAAAAATACTACCTAAGTACCGATGCATATTAAATAATTGTTAATTGAACTATTTTTTTTTTTTAAAATCCCTAAATTAAAGTTTTAAATGAAAAAAACATCTGCCAAAATTTTAGTAGTAGACGATGACCCAGAAATTGTAGAAATATTAAAATACAATCTTTCAAATTCTGGTTTTGAAGTAAAAGTAGCATACAATGGTATTCAAGCAGTAAAAAAATCGAAAAAATTCAAACCAGATATTATTTTAATGGACGTCATGATGCCTGAAATGAATGGTATAGAGGCATGTACAGAAATAAGAAATATAGGTAATTTAAAGAATGTCCAAATTATATTTCTTTCTGCTAGGGGAGAAGATTACACACAAATTGCAGCATTTGATGCGGGTGCAGATGATTACATTAATAAACCCATTAAACCTAGAATTCTTCTTAAAAAGATTACAAATATTGCCAAAAGATTAAATTCTGTCGAAAATGGTGATACTTTTATTAAGGTATCTGATTTAAAAATCAATAGAGAGGAATATTTAGTTACAAGAAATAAAACAGAAATAATTTTACCAAGAAAAGAGTTTGAATTATTATTTTTATTAGCGTCTAAGCCCGGAAAAGTTTTTTCTAGAGATGAAATTATGAATAAGGTTTGGGGAAGCCAAGTTATTGTTGGGGACAGAACAATTGATGTTCATGTAAGAAAATTGAGAGAAAAACTGGGTGAAAACTATATAAAAACAAGAAAGGGAGTAGGCTACAAATTTAAAGCCTAAATGTCAATACGTCAGAAGATTCGATTTCAATCTCTTTTTTATTCGATTGTAATATCAATTGTAATTTGTTTAATTGCATCAGCTATTTTCGGAGAATTTTCAATTGAATCTATCTTTAGTTTAAATTTTCTCTTATTATTTATTTTATGTTCAACAGTTGTATATGTAATTGGAGCATTTTTCGTAAAATTTTTTCTTTATAACAGTGTAAGGGTGATTTCTGATGAAATTTTCCAATCCGATGTTGACCCAACAGTTACGACAAACATGGAAGATTTATTAAGGAAAATTAGACAGTATGATGATGATCAAAAATCTGAAATTTCTGAAATGAAAAAACAAGAAACTTTTAGAAGAGAATTTATTGGTAATCTTGCTCATGAACTCAAAACACCCCTCTTCACAAGTGAAAGTTATATTTTGACCTTACTTGATGGCGCCATTGATGATGATGAGGTTAACAAAAAATATTTAAAAATTGCAGGGAAAGCCATACATAGGTTAAACTTAATAGTTAAAGACTTAGATCTAATCACAAAAATTGAAAGTGGTGAATTTGAAATTCAAAGAACCGACTTTGACATTATTAATTTAGCACAAAATGTTTTTGAAATGCTAGAAATCACAGCTTCAAAAAGAAATATAAAATTAATATTAGAATTCAACGATAAATTGCCGCTTAGAGTAAATGCTGATAATGAGAAAATTCAACAAGTTTTAACAAATTTGATTGAAAATTCCATAAAATATGGAAAAGAAAATGGTACTACTGAATTGGTTATACAGGAATTGACTGAAAATAAAATTATTGTAAGAGTTACAGACAATGGGCTGGGTATCAAGGAAAAACATTTCAACAGACTTTTTGAAAGATTTTACAGAGTTGATCAGTCAGGAAGTAGAAAAGGAGGCGGCTCAGGACTGGGATTGGCAATAGTTAAGCACATAATGGATGCCCATGATGAAAAAATATATATAGAAAGTGAATTTGGTGTGGGTTCAGAATTTTCTTTCACACTTGAAAAATCTTTACAATAAATTTGGGAGGGAATAAGCTAAAAAGATTTAAAGAAAATTTATCGTTTGATAATTTACTGCAACCTAATCGAGATGATTTAGTTAATAACAAATTTAAATTAAAGGGTAAATGGTCAAATTTTTTTAAAAATGATAATCCAATTATTCTAGAACTCGGATGTGGAAAAGGTGAATATACATTTTCATTGGCCACTAAGTATCCAAATCAAAATTTTATTGGTATTGATATTAAAGGCGCCAGAATTTGGAAAGGTGCAAAAGATTCAATCTCTGAAAATTTAAAAAACGTTTGTTTTCTAAGGTGTCAGATTGAATTGATAGATAAAGTTTTTGATGTGGGTGAAATTAGTGAAATTTGGTTGACATTTCCCGATCCAGAGATAAAGTTCCAACGGAGAAAGCACAGGTTACTTAACACTAATTTTGTAAAACTTTATAAAAAGATTTTGAAAAAAAACTCACTTATTCATTTAAAGACAGATAGTGAATTTTTACACGGATACACTCTTGGGATAGCTGAGGGTATGGGTTTAGAAATTGTCAAATCCAATCATGATATATATTCAAATAGAAATGCACCTACAGATGCAATAAATATTCAAACATTTTACGAAAAAAAATTCTCTGATAAAAAAATAACATACATGTGTTTTAAAATTAAGTGATGGAAAAAATGGACTTTTTTTTAAAGGTTTATGATGTTGTAAAAAAAGTACCATATGGCAGGGTTACAACATATGGAGCTATAGCTAATTATATAGGTTCAAGGAAAAGTGCAAGAACTGTTGGATGGGCTATGAATTCTTCCCACCAAAATTCTGATATTCCTGCCCATAGGGTACTAAACAGAAATGGTGTTTT
>CACIGC010000027.1 GCA_902586095.1 uncultured Bacteroidota bacterium
TTTTTTACCCTGAAAGAATGGCTGAGCGTATACTTGGCATGGGTGATGTTGTTTCGTTAGTTGAAAAAGCTCAAGAGGTGTATGATGAAAAAAAAGCTAGAGAGCTAAGTAAAAAAATTGCCAAGAATAAATTTGGATTTGATGATTTTCTTAATCAAATAAATCAAATCAAAAAAATGGGAAATTTAAAAGATACTATGAATATGATTCCTGGTATGAGTCAGATGAAAAATATTGATATTGATAATGATTCTTTTAAATACATAGAGGCAATGATACATTCAATGACACCTCTTGAAAGAAGTAATCCAAAAATTATAGATCACAGCAGAAAAAAGCGAATTGCAAAAGGTGCTGGAAGGGACATATCAGAGTTAAATGGTTTGTTAAAACAATTTGAGCAAATGTCAAAGATGATGAAAATGGTGCAATCAGGAGGGGCCTCAAAGCTTATGAGTATGATGCAAAATTTTAAACAATAGTATGATAATTTTAGACGGAATAAAGACCAGTAATGATATTAAAAGTGAAATTGCTGAGGAAGTCAAAAAAATTACTGAATCCGCTAATCGTCCACCTCACCTTGCTGCGGTTATAGTTGGTAATGATGGTGCCAGTTTGACATATGTCGGAAGTAAAGTGAAAGCATGTGAAAAGGTTGGTTACGAGTCAACACTCATAAAATTACCAGAAGAAACAACTGAAGATGAACTTTTAAATCAAGTTGAAGAATTAAACAAAAATGATTCTATTGATGGGTATATTGTTCAGTTACCTCTACCTAGTCATATTGATACTCAAACCATCTTAATGGCTGTAGATCCAGATAAAGATGTTGATGGATTCCATCCTACAAATTTTGGTAAAATGTCTTTAAATTTACCAACCTTTATTTCAGCTACACCCTCTGGAATTATAGAGCTTTTAAAAAGATATAAAGTACAGACTGAGGGAAAAAATACTTTAGTTATAGGCAGATCTGATATTGTTGGTAAACCAATTAGTATATTGATGGGGCTTAAAACAAACCCAGGAAATTCAACTGTAACCTTAGCACACAGTAGAACCTCCAATATTAAAAATTTATCTTTAGAAGCTGATATTATTATTTCTGCACTCGGTATACCTAACTTTTTAAAAGAAGATATGGTAAAACAGGGAGTTGTTGTTGTTGATGTTGGTATAACAAGAATTCCAGATAATTCTGAAAAGGGTTATAAAATTGTCGGTGATGTCGACTATGAAAATGTTTCCAAAAAATGTAGTTATATAACTCCCGTTCCAGGCGGTGTGGGTCCGATGACGATCGCCATGTTACTTAAAAACAACTTAAAAGCCTATAAAAACAAGTATTCTTGAGTTTTTAATTTAATTAGCAAAAATTTGATTAAAATCTTTGAAAGATTTGAATTCCAATGCATTTCCAGACGGGTCCTTAAAAAACATTGTTGCTTGCTCACCAGGTTTACCCTCAAATCTTATGTAGGGTTCGATTATAAAATTTATATCTTTTTTCCTTATTTGTTTAGAAAATTTTTGAAATGTTTTCCAATCTAAAATTACTCCAAAGTGTGGTATTGGTACTTCCTTGCCATCAACAGGATTTATATGGACATCACCTTCTTTGATTTCTTTAAAATGAATTACAAGTTGGTGCCCAAAAAAATCAAAATCCACCCAATGTTCACTACTTCTTCCTTCTTTACAACCAAGTACATCTCTGTAAAACTCTCTGCTTTTTTCGAGATTACTAACAGGAATGGCTAAATGAAAAGGTGTTAATTTATTCACTAAAATAAAATTACTAATAATATTTCTTTAACTTAAATGTTTTGATGGAAATAGATAAAAATAATCTTCCAGTTATGGAAATGTTTTATTCATTACAAGGAGAAGGTTACCATTCAGGATCAGCTGCATTTTTTATAAGAATTGGTGGTTGTGATGTTGGTTGTCATTGGTGTGACGTTAAAGAGAGTTGGGATCATGGTAATCACAACATCCTTAAAGTTTCTAAAATCATTCAAAATATAGATAAAAAAACAAAAATCGTTGTTGTATCTGGTGGTGAGCCCTTAATGTGGGATATGACAGAATTAACAAAAAAATTAAAAGAAAAAAATTTTAAAAGACATTTAGAAACATCAGGAGCTTATGATATTTCGGGAGATTGGGACTGGATCTGTTTATCACCTAAAAAACAACAACTACCAAAAAAATACTTATATCAAATGGCTAATGAACTAAAGATTATTGTCTATAATAATCACGATTTAATATTTGCATTAGAGGAGTCCAAAAAGGTAAGTGATAATTGTAAATTATTTTTACAACCAGAATGGGGAAAATTTGAAAAAATAAACGGGAAAGTAGTTGATTTCGTAAAGAATAACCCAAGATGGACATTATCTCTGCAAACTCATAAATTCTTAGGGATAGATTAAGTATTTTTTTCTAATTTTTTTAAAATTTTCTAAACCTGTTATCCAGGATTTTCTTATTTCATATTGACTTAAGCCCATTTTTATTTGTTTTTCCAAATCATAATTACCAGCAATTTCATGAAAACTATTGCCAAAAAAATTTTCTTTATCCTTTGATTGATTGTAAGAGTTTATGAGCCAATCAAGTCTAATTCTATTAAGGTATTTAGTGTTGGAAAGATTTTGTCCGTGGCACAAAACGCCATTATGTTTTGGGTATTTTGCTCCAACCATGGGAACAGGCTTAAAGCTAAAATTTTGATCTCTCCAACCGGGATGACCAATAATTTGAAATTGAAAATTGGTTCCTCTGCCAATACTCACAGGTGTTTGTTCAAAAAAACATAGTGATGGATAGAGATTTATTGATTTTTCATTTGGGAGGTTTGGTGAAGGTTTTTCTTTAAGCTTATATTTTTTTCTTCTATCATATCCAATCATCTCAATAATCTCAAGATCACAAACTACTTTATTTTTTAGCCATTTTTCACCATTTATCATAAGAGCATATTCTCCAATTGTCATTCCATAGACAATTGGAACATTATGCATCCCACGAAAACTTTTTGCATTATTTTCTAATACAGGACCATCAATATAGTGGCCATTTGGATTCGGTCTGTCAAAAACAATGACTTTAATCCTGTTTTCAGCAGATGCTTCCATTATATAATGAAGTGTTGATAAATAGGTGTAGAAACGAGCACCAACATCCTGAATATCAAAAATTATTAAATCTAGTTCTGAAATATCCTCAGGTGCAGGTTTTCTTGAATTTCCGTAAAGCGATACAATGGGGATTTTAGTCTTTGAATCAACTGAATTGTCAATTTTTTCTCCGTTATCAACATTTCCTCTAAAACCATGTTCCGGTGCAAAAATTCTTTCTATAATAATACCTCGGTTAATTAATGAATCAATCAGATGAATTGGTTTATTTACATAAAACTTTGATGTATGATTA
>CACIGC010000028.1 GCA_902586095.1 uncultured Bacteroidota bacterium
TTGGTGGACAAATCCCATTGGGTGCAGGTATGGCCTTTGGAGATAAATATTTTAACAGAGGAGCAGTCACACTTTGCTTTATGGGTGATGGAGCTGTCAGACAAGGATCTTTTCATGAAACATTGAACCTTGCCATGCTGTGGGATCTCCCTGTTGTCTTTATAGTTGAAAACAATGGTTATGCTATGGGAACGTCAGTCAAACGTACTAGTAACCATACGGATATTTGGAAACTAGGTTTGGGTTATGAGATGCCGTGTGGTCCTGTGGATGGTATGAATCCTGTAAAAGTTGCTGAAGCCTTGGATGAGGCAATTACCAGAGCTCGATCAGGGAATGGACCTTCGTTGTTGGAAATGAAGACCTATAGATATAGAGGTCATTCAATGTCAGATGCACAAAAATACAGAACAAAAGAGGAGGTTGAGGAGTACAGAAAAATTGATCCAATAACTCAAGTAAAGGATATTCTTATTCAAAATAGTTATGCCTCAGACGAAGAAATCTCAGTTATTGATGCAAGAGTGAAGGAAAGAGTTTTAGAATGTCAAAAATTTGCCGAGGAATCTCCTTTTCCAGAAATTAGTGTAATGTATGATGCAGTTTACGAGCAAGAAGACTATCCGTTTTTAAAACACAAATTAGATTAAATGGCCGAAGTAATTAAAATGCCCAGACTGAGCGACACTATGGAAGAGGGTGTGGTTTCTCAGTGGCTCAAAAAAGTAGGTGATAAGGTCAGCGAGGGTGATATTTTGGCTGAAATTGAAACTGACAAGGCAACAATGGAGTTTGAGTCTTTTCACGATGGTACATTGTTACATATTGCACTTGAAGAGGGTGTTACAGCAAATGTTGACTCACTTCTCTGCATAATAGGGGAAGATGGAGAGGATATTTCAGAGTATATTGTTCAAGCTGATGAAGAACCGAAGCAACTCGATTTAGTTGATCAAATCAATGAGCAAGAGGAATCTGAAAATCTTGAACCTGTTTTATTAACTGAAGAAAAAGATTCTGTTCCTGATGAGGCTAAAACTCAAAATAGTGAATTAACTACGACAGATACAGATATGGATTTTTCAGGTGTTCAATATATTACAATGCCACGTCTAAGCGATACGATGGAGGAGGGTACGATATCATCTTGGTTAAAAAAAGTAGGTGATGAAGTTAAAGAGGGTGATATATTAGCCGAAATAGAGACGGATAAAGCCACGATGGAATTCGAGTCTTTTTATGATGGTAAGTTAATATATATTGGTGTCGCTCAAGGGGAAACTGTTAATGTAGATGAATTAATCGCTATTATATCTCCAACTGAAATTGATGCTGAACAAGCATTAGCTAATTATAATTCAGGATCGCCTAATCCACAGAAAGAGGAAAATGAAATTGTAGAAAATAAAAGTGAAGAATTAGAGGAAGTTGTTGAATCCAGTGATATTTCTCCGATTATCTCTGACAAACGCATTCTTGCCTCACCACTCGCCAAAAAAATTGCTGCCGAAAAGAATATTGATTTAAATACAATCAAAGGAACTGGTGATAATGGTAGAATAATCAAAAGTGATTTAGACAATGTCGAACCTAGCCCTGAAACATCACAACACCCTCAAGATATTACTGAGTCGTTTGAAAAACAGCAACCAGTTGTTCCAGTTTCAAAAAATATTTCCAAATCAGAATCTTTTGATGAAGTGGAGAATAATTCCATGAGAAAAGCAATTGCTAAGCGATTAAGTCAGTCAAAATTTACTGCACCACATTATTACTTGAGTGTTGAGTTCAATATGGATAATGCCATTGCTTTCAGAGAACAATACAATTCTATTCCAAACACAAAAATTTCTTTTAACGATATTGTAATTAAAGCATGTGCCATAGCGCTAAGAGAACACCCAAAGGTTAACTCCCAATGGTCGGATGAAAAAACAATACTTAATAACCATGTTCACATTGGCGTTGCAGTGGGTGTAGATGATGGACTTGTTGTACCTGTTATAAAATTTGCAGATTCAGAATCATTACATTCAATAAATAGTATGGTACGTGATTTTGCAGTCAGAGCAAAATCAAAAAAATTAAGGCCTGATGAAATTGAGGGAAGTACCTTTACAATTTCTAACTTGGGAATGTTCGGAATTAAAGAGTTTACATCAATCATTAATCAACCCAATTCTGCCATACTTTCAGTTGGAAGTATCATAAAAAAACCTGTTGTAATTGATGATAAAATAACGATTGGCAATACTATGAAACTAACACTAGCCTGTGATCATAGAACAATTGATGGTGTTACAGGATCATTATTTTTACAAACACTCAAGGGTTATCTAGAAAATCCTGTAACTATTTTGGTATAATGAAAACTGTCATTATAACTGGAACTAGTACAGGGATTGGTTTTGAGTTAGCAAAAATTTTCTCTAAAAAAAATTACAACGTCATATCATTATCAAGGTCTTCGAATGTTGTAAATATTGGATCAAAAAATATTGATCATATTCCCTTTGACATAACAGGCGATGATGATCATCAAAAATTGATAAATCATTGTAAAACAAATAAAATAGAAATTGACATTTTGATCAATAACGCAGGTTTATTGATAAACAAAACATTCAAAGACATAACAGTAGATGACTTTAAAAAAATATATAACGTTAATTTGTTTGGTGTTGTAAAATTGATCAAAAACCTTTTTGAATTTTTTTCCTCAAATGCACATATCGTAAACATTAGTAGTATCGGAGGATTAATAGGTTCATCTAAGTTCAAAGGGTTAACTGCTTATTCCTCTAGTAAAGGAGCTTTGAATGTATTAACAGAGGTTCTATCAGAAGAGTATAAAGATTCTGATTTAACGTTTAATTCTCTATGCTTGGGTTCTGTGCAAACAAAAATGCTAGAAAAAGCATTTCCTGGTTACAAAGCCGAGGTTAGTCCATTGGAAATGGCTGAATACATACATGACTTTTCAGTAAATGGAAAAAAATTATTTAGTGGAAAGGTTATCCCAATTTCAAAATCAAACCCATAGTGGTACAACACATTTCCCCTCATATTCCAAAAATGTCTCTGAAGGGCTTAATGAGATTGATTGATAATGAAAATTTATCTATCAAAGTTGTTAAACAGAGAATAACCAAGCATGGTGATTTTA
>CACIGC010000029.1 GCA_902586095.1 uncultured Bacteroidota bacterium
AATTCTCAAAAACAAACCGTATTTCAGGGTTATCAACAACCTTTAGGACAGTATGGCGATATTGATAGAAACCATATTTTTGATATTCTTGCTTTCCCTAATCCCTTTCAAAGTGATTTGAATTTTGAGTTTGAAAATATTAAACCCAGTGAAATTAGGGTTGATATTTACGATATTGCTGGACGATATATTGATTCCTACTTTGCGAGTGATTTTGGTGAAATCCTTAGACTAAAACTAGAAAACCTGATCAGCACTGAATATATATTTAGGTTAATTGGACCAGGTATAAATTATTCAACAAAAATTATCAAGAAATGAAAAAAACTATAACCACAATATTCGTATTTGTTAGCTTCTATCTTTCAGGGCAATATGCATATTTTAATACAGGCAATAATATGACAAATTATGACTATAAAAATAGTCAAGGAATAACTAATGGTAATCTTGAATCATCAAACGGATCCTACTTTGAGATTGGATATGGGATTCCGTTAGACAATCGTAGGTCTGGTGGTTCAAGAGGATATTCTAAACTAAAATTAAAAACTGGATTATCTTTGAGTCAATATAACGCAACAGGTGGAAATACCTTCGACAACTATGATTGGGAAACTCAATATCTCGGACTAAGGGCTCATGTTGAGTATATAGTTTTGTCAAATGTTAATTTCACTGCTTCAATAGATGGAGGATTTGGATTTGAAACACTTTTAAGTGGAAATCAAAAAATAGGAGGCTCAACATACAATCTTATCGAGAATGATGAGTTCAAAGGATTGTTTATTAGTCCCAAGTTTGGCGTAAATGTAATATTTAATGTTTCTGAAGCTGTAGGATTATCTGGAGGGTTCCATTTCATGAAGTCAGTTAGAATGAAAGGGGCTGTTAATGGTGAATCTTTATCCTTTAATACAACTCAATTAAATTTTGGTGTAATTGTACAACTATATTAATATGAAAAATCTATTAAAACTATTATTTATCTTTTTCTTCATTTCAATTTTTTCTCAAGAAAAAAGAAATGGAATTAGCTACCAAGCACTTATTATTAATCCTATCGGGGAGGAACTTCCCGGATATAACAACCAAAATTCACCATTAGTTAATACAAGTATTTGTCTTGAATTTATTTTCAAAGATGAGAATGGTGCAATTGAGTATTCTGAATACCAGACAGTAACAACAGACCAATATGGAATGGTTAACATTGTGATTGGCAGTGGGGGAATTTTTGCTGGTGGATACGCCGGAAATTGGAGTGGAATTGTTTGGAGTGAGAAATCGAAATCACTTACAGTAAATTTGGATACGACTGCAGCGTGTAGTGATTTCAGTGAAATAAGTACACAAGAATTAACCTCTGTTCCATTTGCTTTATTTGCACCAGGTCAAGATGGTCGTGATGGTGAAGATGGAACTGATGGTCTAGATGGCAAAAGTGCATATCAAATATGGTTAGATGCTGGCAACTCTGGAAGTGAACAAGATTTTATTGATTCGCTTAAGGGAGATAGAGGTGATGATGGAAATGATGGTGCTGATGGGCAAAATGGAGAAAATGGAGAGAATGGAATTAATTCAATAATTAACACAACTATAGAGATTGCTGGGATAAACTGTGAAAACGGAGGAATTAAAATTGATGTTGGTTTGGACAATAACAGTAACGGAATATTAGATAGTGAGGAAATCACACAGACAAAATATGTTTGTAATGGGTCAGATGGTCAGGATGGTCAGGATGGTCAGGATGGTCAGGATGGTCAAAATTCAACAGGAAATGGTTTTAATTTTTCTGGTTCTGATAACTATTTAGAAGTTTGGAGAGTATTTTCCTTTCCAAGAAATTTTCACTTGAGTAATGATGGGAAAACGTTTGCTGTTACAGAATATAGTGGAAATCCAGCTGTAAGGGTATATAAAACAGATGGAACCAAAACTGAAGAAATTGGAGTTTTTAGTAACATTGAAGCTGGTGGAGGATGGAAGGTTGGCTTGAATCATGATGGAACCAAAATTTATGTCGACAGAAGCAATGATAGCTCAACAAATGAAGGAACCTTTTTTTATACATATGAAAATAATGAGTGGTCTTTAGAATCTTTCATTCCTATTCCATTTGTAACATACTCACAAATGAGCGATGATGGAAATGTATTTTTTTCTTGGTATGGTAATAATAACCTGAGAATTTTCAATTATTCAAACGGAATCTGGAATGAGGAAAACCATAATTTACCAGCTAACCTACCTGGCCACCATTTTGATACAAGTTTTGATGGAAAAATAATTGTGTATACTACTTGGACAGCTAATTCAACAAACAATAACTACACATACACCAATAAGGTTTTTCAAAAGAATAGTTCAAATAATTGGGTTCAAATGGGTGATAACTTGGATACTCAAACCTCAGGCACACATACTGGCTTGTTCCCAAGTCTATCACAAAATGGATTGACATTGGGAGTAATAGAACGAGCAGCAGATAATACCGTCAGTCAAAATGATTACATAAAAATATACAAGTATAATGGATCAAATTGGGATATATCATTTCGCGAAAAAATCAGTATAGACACTAGTATATACCTTTCGGGTCAACTTCGCTACGAGGCAAGAGATATTGAGGTAAGTAATGATGGTAATTATGCAACTGTTATATTGAAAGATACCGCTGCTCCCTCTGATTATGATGATTACCTTATAACATTCAAGTATGAAAACAATCAATGGAATCAATATGGCTCAGTCATTAATATAAATGAGATTGGAGATTTTGGTGAAGATGCTTTTATGGAAGAAAATGGTACAATTATTCATACAACAAAACCAAGAAATCTAAATAGTTTTAACAAACTTATTGTTAGAAAAATTTATTAGTGTGAGATTATTTTTAATAATCTTTTTTGTAAGCTCATTACTGTTCGGGCAAAATAATGAGGATATTTTTTTTCAAAGCGCTAATCCGTTTGCAATGAGCGACGTGATTAACGATTTAAATAATCAAGAAAAACAAGAAGTTTATGGCATACTTACTATACCGA
>CACIGC010000030.1 GCA_902586095.1 uncultured Bacteroidota bacterium
TCTCAAAAAAGGTGAGATTATTTCTTTTATTGGTGAAAGCGGTTCAGGTAAAACAACCTTTCTGAAATGCTTAGCTGGGTTAGAAAATATTGATAACGGACTAATTGAACTTAATGGAAGGTTATTGAATGATCACGACAAGTTTGTAGAGGCAAATCAAAGAAAAATTGGTTTTGTTTTTCAAGACAATCCTCTATTTCCACATCTCAATGTATTGGAAAATATTAAATTTAATTTAAATAAAATTAACGATGATGAGCTAACTAAGTTATTGAATTTGACAGCTCTTAATGGTTTGGAAAAAAGATATCCTCATGAGTTATCTGGCGGTGAAAAACAAAGGGTGTGTATCGCACGCTCACTCATTAGGAAACCTGATCTATTACTGCTAGATGAGCCTTTCAGTAACTTGGATTCAAATATTAAAACCAAAATTAAGGATGAAATTTATAGAATTATAAAAGAGTCTGGGATCACTACAATTTTTGTTACTCACGATATATCCGATACATTCAATATATCCGATCGAATTCTAATTTTTAAGGCGGGTGTTCTCCAGCAGTTTGATGAGCCCGTCAAAATGTATTGTAGTCCAGTCAATTGTTATTGTGCTGAAGTTCTTGGTGATTTGAACCAGTTAAATTTAAAAAATAAAACTTATTACATCAGGCCGGAAAATATTTTTGTATCAAAAAAATCTGCATACGAAGCCAATGTGGTCAAATCTCAATTTTTTGGAAAAGAATATAAAATAAGAGCCACAGTAAATGACTTCTTTTGGTATTTCTTCAATGATAAACCCCTAAAAATTGGTTCCAAAATATATTTAGACTTTAATCAAAAAGATGTCCTTGAGTTTGATTCAAGTTGCAGCACATTTTTTACAAATTAGTCTCAAATCCTAATTTAAATTCATTCTAAAGGTTTTACTACTTACATTTACTGAAATTAAAGTTTATGATTAAGTCGGTTAATAGTTGTTTAAATTGCGAAAATCTTGTTGAGTCGTTAAAGTGTGTTAAACATAATGTATCTGTTCAGATCGATAATGTATGTGAAGATCACTCAATTAAGAAAGCTTTTTCAAAAATGTCAGATTGTCTAAATTGTTCAAACTATAAAAAACCATCATGTCCTAATGCAGGTAGTGCTGCTTCTGGAATGTTGTGTTTTTCTTGGAACTCTTACTAAATCTTTTTTTAATTTAAAAAGACTATATTTGTGCGCAATTAATTCTTAATTGCGATGAACAAATCAGTCACAGAAATATTTTCAGAGGGCCTAACATTTGACGATGTTTTACTTGTTCCAGCATTTTCTGATGTTCTCCCTGCAGACGTTGATCTCTCATCAAATTTTTCTAAGAATTTAAAAATAAAAGTGCCAATAGTTTCAGCAGCAATGGACACTGTTACTGAAAGTAAAATGGCAATTGCCATGGCACAGGAAGGTGGTTTAGGTGTAATTCACAAAAATTTATCACCAGAGGCTCAAAGTGAAAAAGTTAGAAAAGTTAAAAGATCTGAATCAGGAATGATATTGGATCCTATAACCTTAACCAAAGATGCAAAAGTTCTTGATGCATTAAATTTAATGAGGGAATACAGCATTGGAGGAATACCGATTGTTGATAAAAAACAGAAGTTAATAGGGATAGTAACTAACAGAGATTTGAGGTTCGAAAATGAGATGGAAAAATCAATTTCGAAAGTTATGACCTCGCAGAATCTCATCACTGGAACTAGGGATTTGACTCTCAAACAGGCAGAAAAAATTTTACAAAGAAATAAAATTGAAAAATTGCCGATAATTGACTCTAATGAAAAACTAATAGGATTAATTACATTCCGAGACATTCAAAAAATAACACTCAAACCCTCATCAAATAAAGATGATTATGGACGATTAAAAGTTGCTGCAGCAGTAGGAACATCTGACGATACGATTGAGAGGTGTCATCTTTTAGTAAAAGCAGGAGTTGACGCAATTGTTGTTGACACAGCTCATGCCCACACAAAATCTGTCAAGAACATCGTTAAAAAAATTAAAACTAATTATCCTCAAATTGATCTTGTTGCTGGTAATATTGTAACCGATGATGCAGCTAAATTTTTAATGAAAGCAGGTGTAGATGGTGTCAAAGTAGGTATTGGTCCCGGATCAATATGCACAACAAGAGTAATTGCAGGTGTAGGCTATCCGCAATTATCTGCAATATATAATGTTAGCAAAGCTCTTGATGGCAGTGGGGTAACAGTAATTGCTGACGGAGGAATAAAACACACTGGTGACATTACAAAGGCTATAGCTGCTGGAGCTGATTCTGTAATGCTTGGCTCACTGTTGGCTGGTACACACGAATCTCCTGGCGAGACTATCATATATGAAGGCAGGAAGTTTAAGACATACAGAGGGATGGGCTCTGTTGAGGCGATGGAAAAAGGAAGTAAAGAAAGATATTTTCAATCAACAGTTGAGGATAAAAATAAGCTTGTTCCGGAAGGTATAGTTGGAAGAGTACCTTATAAAGGTCATTTAATGGAAAGCATGTATCAATTCATTGGAGGTTTACGTTCGGGTATGGGGTATTGTGGAGCAAAAAATATAAATGATTTAAAATCTAAATCTAGTTTTGTTAAAATATCCAAAGCTGGGCTAGACGAAAGCCACCCACACAATATCACAATAACTAAAGAGTCTCCAAACTATTCAAGATAAATTGAGATTTTTATTTCTTCTAATATTATTTATTGCTTGTGACATTAAGGAAGTTAAAGATGATTCTGTTGTTGCTAGAGTGGGGGAATATGAGCTTAAAAAAAGTGATTTAGCTAATGTGGTTCCTTTCAACATTAGTGAATCCGATTCTGCCGAATTTACAGATAATTTCATTAGCAATTGGATTGTTAAAAAATCTTTATTTGAAAAAGCAGAAATAAATCTTACCGAATTTGAAATTAATGAAATAAAA
>CACIGC010000031.1 GCA_902586095.1 uncultured Bacteroidota bacterium
ACTATTGCCAATTTTTTTTGGAGGATTCTTTCTTATATTATCAATGATAGAATTTATTTTTTTTCTTCCATCTAAACCAGTTAGCTTTTTTGTAACTAATTTTTCTTTGTAAAATCCATACTTAATGTAACAATCAATAAGTTGATTTAAAAAGGATTTATTTTTTTCTTTTACTTCATTAAGTATTTCACATATTAGTAGGCTTGAAGCGATTGCATCTTTGTCTCTAACAAAATCACCAAATAAAAAACCATAACTTTCCTCACCTCCTGCGACAAAATCCTTTTCAGGAAAATCATTAATCATTTTACCAATCCATTTAAAACCAGTAAGAGAAAGCATTATTTCAATGTTGTTAAGCTTAGCTATCTTTTCAATCATTGGTGTTGAAACAACTGTTGATGCAATAAATGAATTTTTATGATTTATATTTTTTTTTAACAAATAGTCTAGCATTAATACCATTGTTTGATTGCCATTCAGTAAAATAAACTCATTGTTTTGTCTAATGGCAATTCCAAACCTGTCCGAGTCGGGGTCTGTTCCCACTACAATATCATAATTAAGTTTTTTTGCCAAACTAATACCAATAGATAGAGCTTCTGCTTCCTCAGGATTTGGGGATATAACCGTGGGAAAATTTCCATCGGGGATCATTTGTGACTCTACAGTTTTATATTCAAAACCGTAATCTTCTAGCAATGATGGAATCATTTTATAGGATGTGCCATGAATTGGTGTAAAAACAACTTTTAATTTTTTTTTCTCCTTTTTAATGTCAATTTTTTTGAGATAATCACCTAACTCTTTGAAATATTCTTTTTCAATTTCATTGTAGTTCGTGAGCTTTAAGTTTTTATTCGTCTGAAAATTTATATCAGCGTAATTAGTTCTAGATATTGAGCTCATTAATTTTTTATCGATTGGAGGAACAATTTGACCTCCATCTGACCAGTATACTTTATATCCATTATATTCGGGAGGATTGTGAGAAGCAGTTATCACGATACCACAAATACATGATAAGTTTCTGACCCCAAATGAAACAATGGGTGTTGGTTTGATTTCATCAAAAACATATGTTCTTATATTATTTGCATTAAAGATATCAGATACAACGTCACAAAGGTACTTGCCATTTTTTCTACTATCATAACCAATTATAACTTTAGGTTCTTTAATTTTTAAGTCATTAATAAAGTTGCATATTCCCTGAGTTGTTTTTCCCAAGCTATATTTATTTATCCTATTTGGCCCTATACCCATGATTCCTCTCATACCGCCGGTACCAAATTCTAAATCTTTGTGAAAAATATCATTAAACTCTGATCGATCAAGTTTTTCTTTAAGTCTGTGAACTTCTTTGGTCGTTTCTTTATCAAAAGGTTGGTTAGACCATACTTTAAAATTTTTTTCAGCTAAATTCACGATTGGTTATTTAGTTTTTTCAACTATTGAATAATTGTCATTATCTGTTTTAGATCTTAGTATTAATTCTCCTAGAAATCCAGCAATAAAAAAAATCAATCCCATTAACATTGTAACTAGTGAAATATAAAATAGAGGCCTTTCTGTTATCAATCTTCCAGTTTTGTTTAAAAAAAGCTTATCATAACCAATATAAATTGAAATAATCAATCCAATTACAACCATGATAGTTCCAATTAATCCAAAAAAATGCATTGGTCTTTTACCAAATCTTTGAATAAACGACAATGTTACAAGATCTAAAAATCCTTTAATAAATCTGTCAGCGCCATATTTTGTTTTACCAAACTTTCTGGGGTGGTGTTTAACCTCTTTCTCAGAAATTTTAATAAAACCAGCATTTTTTGCAAGAACTGGAATATATCTATGCATTCCATCAGTAAGACTTATGTTTTTGATAACCTCAGATTTATATGCCTTTATTCCACAGTTGAAATCATTCAATTTAATTCCAGATGCTTTTCTTGCCGCCCAATTAAATAGTTTGGATGGTATGTTTTTAAAGATGATTGAGTCGTATCTCTTTTTTTTCCAACCAGAGACTAAATCTAAGTTTTGCTCAGTGATAATTTGAAAGAGTGGGTAAATTTCATTTGGATCGTCCTGCAAATCAGCATCCATTGTGATTACTGTATTTCCTTGAGCTCTTTTGAAACCTGCTAGGAGTGCCATAGATTTTCCATAATTTCTTTGAAACTTAATTCCACATACACGATTATTGATAGATAAATCATTAATAATAGACCAGGAATTATCTGTGCTGCCATCGTCGATGTATATTATTTCAAAGTCAAGATTTTTTCCATTTAGTGAGTTTATTATGGCTTGATTAAGTTCATTTAGAGATTCAGATTCATTATACAACGGAATAACAATAGAAAGGTCCATTCTCAATTAAGATTTTTTTATAACCAAGCCCAAGAGTAAACTAAACATGAAGCCTACGAAAAGATTTGATACAATTGTAAATGGATATACCAAGTTTTTAGTCCATTCTAAATAACCAATAAACTCTTCTTTTGTCCAAAATTCTCCACTTTCAGGATTAGTCATCTGCTCTGGATTTTGTTCAATTGCAACTTCATATGCGATATTCCATGCAGTGTCCCAAAAAGTAGGTTCAATCACGTTAGTGAGCAATAAAAAATATAAAATAAAAACAAGCGCATTAACTACAGATATTCCAGTACCTAACTTTAGAACAGTTTTTAAATCTATTATTCCCTTGTTTATTTTTTTATAGTTTATCCCACATGCCGTTATTCCACCAACTAAGATCAATAAACCTACAATATTTGAAGTTGTGTCGTTTTCATAGTGAGTGCCTAGAACTGCCTGCATTATCGAAAAAGATACAGTGAAAA
>CACIGC010000032.1 GCA_902586095.1 uncultured Bacteroidota bacterium
CTTGACTTTTCATTATTGAGATAATTAACCAGTTCTGTTGGACTTGCACTCAATGATTTGGCATACAACACAGTATCTTTTTCTTTATTGTATATAATAAAATCATTAACTGAGACTTTTCCATTAAGGTTTAGATTTATATCCTTCAAAGAAAAGTCAAAATTATTAGATGAAATATTTGAAGCTATTACAGAGGACAGATTTTTTTCAACCAAATAAAAGCCAACAACAGAAGTTGCTACGAGAGCTATTAGTATTGAAAAAAAAATTCTTTTAATATTTGATTTTTTATTTTTGATAATAATTTTTTAAATAAAATTTACAACAATTATGCCTGTTACAATACTTGGAATTGAATCTTCATGTGATGAAACATCAGCAGCTATAACTCAGGACAATAAGGTTCTGTCAAACATAATTGCTAATCAAAAAGTCCACCAAAATTATGGAGGAGTTGTTCCAGAATTAGCATCAAGAGCTCATCAAAAAAATATTGTTCCAGTTGTACAACAGGCCATTGATAAGGCAAATATCGGAAAAAAAGATATAGATGCAATTGCTTACACCAGAGGACCGGGTTTATTAGGCTCACTATTAGTTGGTGGATCTTTTGCTAAATCACTATCCATTGGTTTAAATATTCCACTGATTGAGGTTCATCATATGCAAGCACACATATTGTCACATTTTATACATGATGGAAGCAATCAAAAATGTGATTTTCCATTTTTGGGTGTAAATATCTCAGGTGGTCATACACAAATTATAAAGTGCAATGATTATTTCGATATGGACATAATTGGTGAAACAATAGATGACTCAATCGGAGAAGCTTTTGACAAGTGTGGTAAAATTCTTGGCCTAAGTTACCCAGCTGGACCATCCATAGACAGGATGTCAAAGAAAGGAAATCACAAAAAGTTTTATTTTACAATACCGAAAGTTCAAGAACTTAACTTCAGTTTTAGCGGACTGAAAACAAACTTTAAAAGGTTTGTCGAAACACAAGACATGAAAGAGCCGGGATTTATAAAAAGAGAGAAATATAATCTTTGTGCATCTCTACAATATACAATCTCAGAAATTTTATATCAAAAAGTAGAGAAAGCAATAAAAATAACTAATGTTAAAGATATTGTGTATGGCGGTGGCGTATCAGCGAACTCAATGATTAGAGAGCGTTTCAAATCTAATATGAAAAATGTTAATCATTATTTTCCAAAATTGGAATACACAACAGATAATGCAGCAATGATTGCCATCGTTGGATATTTAAAATATAAAACCAAAAATTTTGGAATGTTAAATGCTGTCTCAGATGCAAAGTACGAAATGTAATGGAACTTTTTTATAATTCAAAAATTGATCAAAACACCACGAACTTCGTTATATGTGATGAAGACTCTAAACATATTACCAGAGTTATGAGGAAAAGAAAAGGAGATATAATTAAGTTTACTAACGGAAAAGGTTATGGCTTCGAAAGTCAAATAGAAAGAATTGAAAAAAAGAAAATTCACTTCGAAATTAAAAAGCTTTTCAAAACAGCTCATTCGAACAATTTACATATTGGTATATGCCTTTTGAAGTCACCAACACGGTTTGAATTTTTTTTAGAAAAGGCAACAGAAATTGGAATTAAAGAAATTACACCACTTGTCAGCAAGAATACGTTAAAAAAAGGTATAAACATATTGAGATCAAAAAATAAAATCATCTCAGCAATGAAACAATCATTAAAATATTATATGCCAAAATTAAATGAATTGGAACTTTTTGAAACATTCTGTAACAACTCCGATGAAAAATATAAATTCATATCAACATGTCAAGACATAAAAAAAATCCCAGTCTCAAATCTCACAAAAATTCAAGAGTCTACTGTGGTTTTGATAGGGCCTGAGGGTGATTTTAACAAAGATGAAGTTGACTATGCAGTAAAAAATGACTTTGAACCATTGTCGCTTGGGAACAATAGATTAAGATCAGAAACAGCAGCGATTGTAGTCTCTAGTGCTTTTTCAACTTTTAAATAATATATTTGCTGATCATGAAAACAGTTAATGAAAAATTAGCACTAAAACTTTTAACTTACATTGCGTTATCTGTTTTTGTAATTTTTTTATTGATAAAATTGAAGGTTGTGATTGGTTATATTCTAATTGCAAGTGTATTATCTCTTGTTTTAAGACCAGTTGTTAAAATTTTTAATAATAAATTAAAATTTAACACCACGTTATCAAGCATATTGGCATTATTACTTCTTTCATTGATAATAGCTGGTCTAATATCTCTTTTAGTCCCACTCGTTTTGGAACAGGGTAAAAATCTATCTCTACTCAACACAAATTCACTAAATGACAAATTAAATCTTCTATATATTGAATTAAATCAATACCTGTCAGGTTTTAATATTTCTCTGAACGAATCAATTTTAAACTTAGAAAGTCTTACTAAAAACAGTGTTGAAATCATACCAAGTATATTGAATTGGATAGGTTCTGTTTTAGGTTCAATAACAATCGGAATTCTCTCTGTACTTTTCATCTCATTCTTTTTACTGAAAGATGGGATTTATTTTGAGGATAATGTTGTTTTATTATTTCCAAAAAAATTAAAAACGAGAATAAAAAAATCGATTGAAACGATAAAAGGTTTGCTTTCAAGATATTTTATTGGGCTAATTGTGCAAGT
>CACIGC010000033.1 GCA_902586095.1 uncultured Bacteroidota bacterium
ATTTATGAGATTAAATTTAAAGATTTAAATGCTAAAAGTTTAGAAAATGAATTGATTACAGATTTATTTTTTAGATTTTCTGAAAGCTTTAATGATTCTGATATTACATTTGATCTCAAGAGTTTTGACTCATCAACAACTTTTATTTATTCTTTATTTCCAGACTTATTTGGTACAATTATTCCTTCGGCTTTTAAAAATATTGGAAAACTAGAAATGGGTGGAATTTTTACCAAAAATGATGATATTATACTTTCCAATGCAAACATTAAAACTGAATTTGGTGTGATTGATTATAACATCAAAATGTCTAATCTCAAAAATATAAATATTGCAAAATACCAAGGAAGTTTTAACGGCAATAGTTTTGATTTAGCAAAAATAATTAACCTCCCTTTTGAACTTCAGTCTGACTTTAGTTTTAGTATTAATGGTCAGGGCTTCGATGAAGAAAACTTAAAATCATCTGTTGTTGGTCAAATGAATAACGTTATTATTAATAACTATCCATATAAAAAAATCATGATTAACGGGGATGTTAGTGATAAACAGTTTACGGGCTCATTAATTGTTGATGACAACAATTTGAATTTAAATTTCGATGGATTGATTAATTATTCCAATGATTTGGTTGAATATAATTTTAATGCAAATATCAAAAAGGCAAATCTAGATGAAATTAACCTAAGTAAAGTCAAGAAACAATCTGTTTTTGGTAATATTAGTGCAAAACTAGTTGGAGAGAATTTTCAATCAATGATAGGTGATATGTCTTTTACTGATTTTATTTTAACTGGTCTCGATGATGAATACAAATTTGAAAATTTAACTATTCAATCAAGGATTAACAACGAAAAAAGATTTTTTAATATAAACTCTGAAGATGCAGTTTCAGGAATTCTTATTGGAGACTTTAATTTTTTACTACTACCAACCCTTATGAAAAATTCAATTCTATCGGGATATAAAAATTATTTGCCTTCAAAAAATAATAGTGAATTTGATTTGAGTTTTAATTTGAATTTAAAGCCAAAATTTGCAAACATTATAAGTAAAAAATTTACTATAGACCAAAACACCTTCCTGAGCGGAGAATTTGATACTGATAATTATAACATAAAAATTCAAACACCGAGTTTGCAATTTTCTAAAGTCATAGTAGATGACTTTATACTCAATATCTCTAATAACTCTGGGAATATAAATATCAGTGCTGTAAAATCTAATTATTTTAAGGGAGAAAATATTGAAATCTCTCTAGCAAAAAGCGGAGATTTTACCAACGTGGATCTAAATTTCAAACAATTAGATAATAGTTCTGGTTCTCTTCAATTTGAGCATACAATTAATCCTAACCAACGATCTGAATTTTTAATCAAAGAATTAGCATTTGTATTTAATGGAACAGATTGGCAACTAAAAAAACAATCTAAAGGCAGAGGTAGTAATTTATTAATCATCGGGGATAAGTACACTGAACTAAAACCTACGAATATTTTTTCATCAGATCAAAGTATTGAGTTTAACTACTTTGATGATGATAACGATTTTGTTTTTTCATCTGATTTTGATAATGTAGAGTTTTCGTCAATAATACCTAAACCAAAAAACATATTTTATGAAGGAAAAATTAATGGTTCAATTCAGCTCGAGAAATCCGATGGTCTCTACCTTGGAAGCTCAAATGTGACTATTGAGTCTTTTTCCGCAAATGGTAATGTTTTAGGCAATGCCATGCTCTCTATTGACAATTCAAAAAATCAGGATAGTTATAATTTGGAGTTCATAATTAAAAATAAAAGTAAAAATATTTTTGATCTAGCTGGTATTTTTAAAATTGAAGATGATGATTATCCTATGAACTTTAAATTAATTACAAGAAATTTTAATATTGCACCATTCTCAGCAATTGGAGAAAATGTTCTTCAAAATTTTGAAGGTTATTTTAACTCTGATATTGATGTAAAAGGAACTTTCTTTAAGCCTGTTTTTGAGGGTAAAATTAATGCAGTAAATTCTAGCTTCGATGTTCCATATCTAGGTCTACGTTATGGTTTTGTAGATGACCCAACTTTTACTCTTAGCAATCAGACTATTAACATTAACGATTTTATTTTAAATGAAAAAAAATCAAATACCAGTGGAATAATGAGTGGAAAAATATCCCACAACAGGCTAAAAGATTGGTATTTAGATTTTAAAATTGAATCTAATAATCTACTAGCACTAAATACCCAATCCTCCGAAAATGAATATTACTATGGAACAGGATTTTTAAA
>CACIGC010000034.1 GCA_902586095.1 uncultured Bacteroidota bacterium
TCAGGGGGCTAACCCTGAATATGTTTTTAACTTATGGATGGCTCATGGAATAACCACGATTAGAGAGCCCGGTGGATCACTTTCCCAAAATCTCAAATTAGAATTAAAAAATAAGAGTAGCAAGAATGAGATAATTGCTCCTAGAATAATTTCCTTTTCAACCTTTAATTCAAGAGTAAAATCCCCTGATGAGGCTAGAGAGTGGGTTCGAAAAAATGCAAAAGAGGGCTCAGACGGTATAAAATTTTTTGGTGCTCCTCCAGAGATAATGGAGGCTGCCATTAAGGAAAATAAAAAAATCGGATTAAGGTCAACAGCTCACCATGCACAGCTCAATGTTGTAAAATGGAATGTATTAAATTCTGCAAGGGCAGGACTAACTTCAATGGAACACTGGTATGGTTTGCCTGAGGCGTTGTTCAATAATCGAATTATTCAAAATTATCCTCCCAATTATAATTATCAAAATGAGCAGCATAGATTCGAAGAGGCAGGAAAATTGTGGGCTCAGGCAGCAGAACCTTTTTCTGATCATTGGAATAATGTAATGAACGAATTAATTTCTTTAGACTTCACAATTTCTCCAACGTTAAATATTTATGAAGCAAGTAGAGATTTACATAGGGCGAGACGTGCTGAATGGCACGATGACTACACTCTACCCAGCTTGTGGGGATTTTATGCACCCAGTAGAATTTCACATGGATCTTATTGGCACTATTGGGGCACCGAGCAGGAAGTTGCTTGGAAAGAAAATTACCGACTCTGGATGATTTTTTTAAATGAATTCAAAAACCGTGGTGGAAGAGTCACAGTAGGATCAGACTCAGGCTTTATTTATCAGTTATATGGCTTTGCATATGTTCGTGAACTTGAGCTGTTGAGAGAAGCTGGTTTCCATCCATTGGAGGTTATACAATCTGCTACCCTTAACGGCGCAGAAACTTTGGGAATAGAGGATTTAACTGGCTCGGTAGAGATTGGAAAATTTGCCGATCTCATAGTAATTGATGAAAACCCCTTGGAAAATTTAAAAGTTCTGTACGGGACAGGTGCTATCAAACTTGATGATGACAATAATGTAACAAGAGTAGGTGGCGTAAAGTATACAATAAAGGATGGAATTGTATATGATGCCAAAAAACTTTTGAAAGAGGTCAAAAATATGGTTGATTTGGCTAAAAAGGAGGCTGGTTATAAAATCAAGCAACCTGGTATTGAATAATCAAATAAATACTACTATTCTACCACAAACTTCTTTGTTGTAATTACTCCCTCGCTCGACAACTTCAAAACATGAATTCCTTTTTTAAGATTGTTCACATCAATCTTATAGCTAAAGTTCAACGTTTTGATTAGTCTTCCTGAAAAGTCGTAAATGTTGGCATTGTAATTTTTATCACTATCACCCATTAATCGAACTTCATTATCGGAGATTTTGAATATCCTAAAGTCCCCATCTGTTGGTAATTCGGGAATTATATCATTGGTAAAATGCAAGTAAAACCTACCATATCCATTGAGTTCAGAATTTGTATTTATTGTATAATCATTATTGATTTCAACGAAAGTCTTTAGCTGAATAATTAAATTGTGATTTGTAGTAATTAAACATTTCATCACTAATCTTGGGTTCATCATCTATATTTCTAAAAATTCTTTGGCTGATTGAATAATCATCTAAACTATAGTCACCGTCTTTAGATAAATTTTTTACGAGTCTTATTCCATTTCCTATTGATCGATCACTGGGGTTTTGGAAGTTTTGACCTACAAATTGATAAGAAGGTTCCAAATAAGACCCACCTGCCGCGGTAAATTTATCTTTATTGTTTCCGGATTTGTTTATTGTCCACTCTTTTACATTACCACCTATATTGTTAATACCATCTAAACTGCCTAAATCATCAAATACAGGAATAGTGAAGTCTGAATTAAAATTACCATTTTTCATAACCTCAGAATCCAAAATATTGGCATATGTTTTTGAGGCGTAAATCCATTGGTGGATATTAGGAAGCTCTTGTTTCCTGTAATTAGCATACGCCCTTGCCTCAAACCAACTTATCCCACTAACAGGGTGATTATCAAGACCATTGGGGAATTTGCCATAAGACCAACTTGCTGGTCCATTTTTTCCAAATTTTCCATTAAAATTTGAAACTGTCTCTCTAAACTCATATAGCTTATCTCCTATTTTTATTGGGAAGTCCCAGAAAGTTGGATTTTGATAACCCCCATCATTAATAAATTCTTGAAACTCACTATTT
>CACIGC010000035.1 GCA_902586095.1 uncultured Bacteroidota bacterium
ATTTGGGCAAGGTGGTGAGCACCCCCTTTGAAACCTTTTTTATTTCAAAACTTTCTCCTGTCAAAAAATGGTCTTTAACTATCATTTTTAAGTTTTGTTTCACGTGAAACAATTATCTGCCCATAAAAACCAGCATAGCGCTAATGTCGGCCGGTGAGACACCGCTGATCCTAGACGCCTGAGATAGAGATACGGGTTTAATCTCGTCTAGTTTTGACTTTGCTTCAGACGACAAACACTTCAGTCTAGAATAGTCAAAATTTGTTGGTATAGAAATATTTTCTAAAGCATTTAATTTTTCTGCATTTGAACTCTCTTTGTCAATATACCCGGAATATTTGACTTGAATTTCTACCTGTTCTATAATTTCGCTTTTTACATCATTATCAATTATGTAGTTTGAAACAGCCTCAATTGAAGATATGTCACTAAATGCGATCTGAGGTCTAGAAAAAAGTTTAAAAAGCTTCATAGACTGAGATATGGGAGAAGAGCCTTTTTTTATGAGTATATCATTTATTTGCTCAGGCTTGATGCTTAAATTTTTAATAAAAGACATCATGTGTTCTGTTTTTTTCTTTTTTGACAAAACAATAGATAGGCGGTCATTTGATGCCAAACCAATATTGTTTGATAATTCGGTCAAACGAAGGTCTGCGTTATCTTGCCGCAAAAGCATTCTAAATTCGGCCCTTGATGTAAACATTCTGTAGGGTTCTTCAGTTCCTTTAGTAATTAAGTCGTCAATTAAAACCCCAATGTAAGCTTCGTTCCTTTTTAAAACAAATGGATTTTTGTTAGAAATCTTGAGTGAGGCATTTATTCCTGCCATAAGGCCTTGCGAAGCAGCTTCCTCGTACCCTGTTGTACCATTTATTTGTCCCGCAAAGAAAAGGCCATCAACAAGCTTAGTTTCTAATGAGTGTTTAAGCTGTGTAGGGGGGAAATAGTCATACTCAATGGCGTAACCAGGTCTAAAAAATTTAACATCTTCAAAGCCTGGAACTGATTTTAAAGCCATATACTGAACCTCTTCAGGCAATGATGTTGAGAAGCCGTTGACATAAACCTCAACCGTGTTCCACCCTTCTGGCTCTACAAATATTTGGTGTCTATCTTTTTCAGAGAAACGGCTGATTTTATCCTCCACAGATGGACAATATCTTGGCCCAACGCTTTGAATTCTTCCATTAAACATTGGGGATCGATCAAAGCCTTCTCTAAGAAGATCATGGGTTTTTGGGTTGGTATATGTAACGTAACAACTTCTTTGTTTTGAAAGTTTTGGGGAGGAGGGGAGATAAGAAAATTTTCCGGGATTGATGTCGCCTGGTTGCTCTTCCATTTTGTTATAATTAAGAGTCCTCCCGTCAACCCTGGGGGGTGTTCCTGTCTTCATTCTTCCGGAAACAAACCCCAAAGAAGTTAAGTTTTCAGTAATTCCAAATGAGGCTTTTTCACCAACTCTACCTCCGCCAAATTGTTTTTCTCCGACATGGATTAAGCCGTTAAGGAATGTTCCATTGGTTAATATCACTGTTTTCGATTTTATCTTTAAACCAAGTTGCGTAACAACACCCTTGATGGTTTTATTATCGACAATTAAACCAATGACAGAGTCTTGGTAAAAATCTAAATTTGGGGTTTCCTCTAATAATTCTCTCCACTTTTGGGAAAACATCATTCTGTCTGATTGAGCACGAGGACTCCAGACGGCTGGGCCTTTTGACTTATTCAACATTTTGAATTGTATGGCTGAATAATCTGTTACAATTCCACTGTAACCGCCGAGCGCATCAATTTCTTTGATTATTTGACCCTTTGCAATTCCGCCCATGGCAGGATTGCAAGACATTTGTGCAATGTTTTGGAGGTTCATCGTGATAAGCAGGGTTTTGGAGCCCATGTTTGCCGCTGCTGCCGCTGCTTCACTTCCGGCGTGACCAGCACCAACCACTATAATATCATACTCTTCATTAAACATATTAAACTTGTTTCACGTGAAACATCTTTAGCGCATCCGTTTCTTTTTGCGACATAATTAGTTTCTCTTTTTCTGTTTTATCATTATATCCAACAATGTGTAGCAAACCATGAGCCATAACTCTTTTAAGTTCATCATCAAAGCTCACGGCGTATGTTTTAGAGTTGTCTATAACCCTGTCTACGCTAATAGCAATGTTGCCTGATATTTTATCTCCATCTAATTCCC